>CALXQR010000014.1 GCA_944390675.1 uncultured Burkholderiaceae bacterium | reverse complement strand
TGTAAACCGGCCTAATGTCGAATTGCTTTGCAATTACGATAAATAAAAGCTTTCGGCTTTAGCCGAGAGTTGTTTACAAGACCGTTCTATTGTTTTTCTAGAGTTAGAAGAAACTTTAGTTTAATAATTTATTAAAGTCAACTTTAATAATTTTTTAAAGTGTACTTTAAAAATTTTCTAAACTTTAAACGGTTGACAGAACTTGATAGTCATTTGGGTAAAATTTCGGCTGTTTTGTTCGTTAGATAAAAGATTTGTCATGTCGAATCCTGTCCGTAATAAGATTGCCGGTGCTATCGCCGGCATGGTGTTGGGCGACGCACTGGGCGTGCCCGGAGAACTCTGGCCTCGTGAAAAAGTACGTGAACGCTTCGGCTGGATTGATAGGTTTTTAGATGGCCCTCAAGATAACATCGTTGCCTGTTACTTTAAGGCTGCGCACTACACGGATGATTCTGCGCAAGCCTTTGTTGTGCTGAAGGCCCTTTTGGACTACAAGACTGTGCCACCCGTCAAAGAACTAGCCAAGCGTTTGATTGATTGGGTCATTTCGATGAATGGCTTTGAAATTAATCTTTTGGGGCCAAGTTCCAAAGCGAGCCTTTTGGCGCACAGCGAAGGACGCGATCCGAGCCAGTACCTCAAAACCGCGCTCACCAACGGCGCAGCCATGCGTATTGCGCCTGTGGGCTGCTTGATTGATGCCGATAAACCCGAATTATTAGCGAAGACCGTTGCGGGGATCTCTAAAGTCACTCACGGCACCGACGTGGCGATTGCCGGTGCCGCAATGGTTGCTCAGGCGGTTGCAAGCGGCATTGCAGGGCGCACGTGGGATGAAGCCGCCGAAGATGTTTTAGCCATTTTTGATGTCGCGAAAACCTATGGCGAACCCACATGGGCGGCCTCGGTTAAACGCCGCTTTGAGTTGGCGTTGGATGCTGCCTGCAATATTCACGATCCCGAAGAATATTCCCGTTGGGTCTACGACGTGATCGGCACGGGCACGATGACAAGCGAGTCCGTGTCGGCGGCGTTAGCGGTTGCGTGGTTCTGCAAAGATGCGAAAAAGGCAGCCATTATGTGCGCCAACATGGGGGGCGATACCGACACGATGGGTGCGATGGCCGTTGCGATTTGCGGCGCGATGAACGGTATTGAAAGTATTCCAGCCGAGTGGTTAAAGACGCTTGAAGAAACAAATCACCTTAATTTTTTGGAATTGGCTGATCAAATCATTGAAGCGCGCCCGGCGTTTAATAAGGACTGAGTATGCGAGCCGTTAAAGAACTGGTTAACGCTTTAACTCCACAGAAAAAAGTCTTTATTTTGGGTTCGGCCTTTGTGGATATGATTTTAAGTGTCCACGAGATGCCGCACGCGGGCGCCGATATCGAAGGTAAATTTAAGAAAACCGTTGTGGGCGGCTGCTCCTTTAATGTGTCCGATGTTCTTTGGAAGCTGGGCCTTCCCTTTGATTCCTATATGCCCGTGGGTGAGGGACAATTTGCCGATCTCGTCGAGGAGACACTCAAGCGTCGGAATCTTCCTGTCTACCGTGAGCACGGAGCAGGGGACAACGGCTGGTGCCTTTCGATTGCCGATCACACCGGAGAGAGAACATTTATTTCCATGTTTGGCCTTGAGCGTCAAATGAAAGCTCAATGGTTTGACCGCTTTGATCTCTCGCAATACGACTATATCTATGTTTCAGGCTACCAGGCTGAAGGCGAAAACGGGGAGGTGCTGCTCTCGGTTCTGAATCGCAAAGCCAATCACGCTTTAATCGTTTTTGATCCAGGTCCTCGTGTGACAGAGATGGGGAAGGATCGCCTAAGAGCTTTTGAAGCGTTGGGTTGCCTTTATACCGTTAATTGTAGTGAAGCCATGTGGATGACAGGTACCCATAATGCTGTTGATGCGGCGATTGCCTTGTCCGTTCGTTCTGGCCATCCGTCAGTCGTCACCGATGGCGGCAACGGAGCGGTCTACACGGAGAAAAAACCGTCCGGATGGACTGCTAAGCGTGTGCCTTCTTTCAAAATCAATCTCGTAGATACGATTGGCTCGGGCGACGCGCACACGGGCGGTCTTTTAGCCGGTTTAATGTGCGGATTGAGCATGGCAGAGGCCACACTTATCGCCAACGCAGTGGCCGCGCACGTCACAGCAAACGAAGGCGCAGCAACCGCTCCCACACGCGAAGAACTAGAAAATTACTCTCTTTAATTCTTTTCAATCATGGCAAACGACAAAAACATTTCTCAAATCGAAACCAATGGTGTGAATCCTGTGCCCGACGGTGAGCGCTACGGTAAACCGGCCGATCTTTTCCCGATTTGGTTTTCCTGGAATATTTCTATTTTCGGGATTACCTGCGGTATGTACGTCTTCGGTCTTGGCCTTTCCGTTGTGCAGGCCATGGCGGCGGGCGTTTTGGGTTACTTCCTGTCTTGCTCGCTGGTGGGCATTTTGGCGGTGGGCAGTGTCCGCACGGGTCTTCCGACATTGGTGCAGTCTCGCTTAGCCTTCGGTTACCACGGCAACAAAGTACCGACCTTTTTCGGTTATGTGGCTAATATGGGCTGGAAGGTAACGATGCTTTCCATGGCTTCGACCACGTTTGCAGACTTGGTGGCAAAACTCATTCCTGTGATGGCCACGCCCGAAGGCACGGCCACAACGACCTGTCTGCTTGTAAGTTTTGCCTTTGTACTTTTCTTTACGATGATCGGTGCCGTTTACGGTCACGCGTTCATCATGAAGATTGAAAAAGTCATCGCTTGGGTCACAGGCTTGATGACTTTGGTGTACCTCTTTTTCTTTATCCCGCAAATTAATTTCGCAACGTTGGGCGATGCGCCCGCGGGTTCCTTTGCAACCTTCTTAGGCGGCATCGTGCTTGCCATGACGATGGTGGGGTTGGGATTCTTAAATTACGGCGGTGACTACTCCCGTTACCTGCCTCGACAAACACCCGGCCGCGGCGTTATTTTCTGGACCACGGTCGGCATTGCCTTGCCGGTGTCTGTTCTTTTGATTTTGGGCGTGATGTTGAGCGCCGGCAACCCCGAACTTTTGGATCGCGCCTCTCGTGAGCCGCTTGCGGCTTTGACGGGAATTTTGCCTTTCTGGTTCTTTGTGCCGTTTTCCATTGTGATCGTGGCCTCTTTAATGTCCGCGGGCATGACAGGTGTCTATAGCTCTGGTCTTGCTTTGATGGCGATGGGTGTGCCCATGAGCCGCGCGGCCACCACGATTCTCAACGCGGTCATTATTGCGTTGGGCGCGTTCTACCTGACGTTCATTTCGGATTCGTTCTTGTCTACGTTCACCTCGTTCCTTGCGGCGATCTCTGTCGTTATGGGATCGTGGGGTGCGATTGAAATCGTGGACCTCTTGCGTCAAAAACGCTTGTCGTGGGACGTCAACATGGCGCTGCCGCCCGATCAAGGCGGCAAGAGCTTGCGCTGGAGCGCCTGTTTGTCATTGCTCGTCGCAACGATTGTCGGTTTAGGTACGATCACTTCAAGCGATCCTTACATTGGCCGAATCACGAGCTTTTTGCTGAGCGATGAAACAAAAGCAAGTGTTTTTGCTCAAGCCAATATCGGCGTGGTTGCTGCGATGATCATCGGCGCCGTGCTTTATGCTCTCCTCACTTATGTTCTGAAAGCTGAACGCTAATCAGAAATCAAATTGGCTCGAAGAACACCGCGTACTTCGAGCCATTATTCCCACCAAATCTCTAAAACTAATCTTTCCTTGTGGACTGATGAACTTCTAAGTATGCACTGCTTTCAGGTAGGCAAGGCTGCGATTCTGAACATGAACCAAAAAACGATTATTTTCTTGCTTTTTAGTAGTAGAAAAGATGTCGCCATTCTGAGGGACTTTTGCATGTGAAAGCAAAAATGATTCTTAGAAGGTACCATTGTCGAATTGGAAGGCATTTAAGGGGACAAAGAGCATGAGTCAAAGCACGTGTATTGAATCCATTAAGCGTCAGATCGACTGCGCGCTGGGTAAGGTTCCCTGCGAGTGGCACCTTAAAAACGCGAGACTCGTTGATGTCTGTGCGGGGCGAATTGTTGAAAAAGCCGATATTTTTATTGACAGCGGAAAAGTTGTTGATGCCGGTGTTAATTGCAAAGCGCATGCTTTAAAGACCGTTGATTTAAAAGGCGCTTTTGTGGCGCCGGGTTTCATTGATGCTCACGTGCATATTGAATCCTCGATGCTTTCGCCCGTGCAGTTTGCCAGACTCATTGTTCCTTTCGGCACAACAACCATCATCGCCGATCCTCATGAGATTGCGAACGTCTTAGGGATGGACGGTATCCGCCATATGATGGCTGAGGCCAAAAAAGCACAGATGACCGTGCGTTTTATGCTTCCGAGCTGTGTGCCTGCCACGCCTTTTGAAACCTCGGGTGCAGAGCTCAAGGCAGAGGATCTGGCTTCTTTGATTGATGATCCGGCAGTGCTCGGGTTGGCCGAGCTCATGAATGTTCCGGGGCTTCTGGCCAAGGACGAGGATTTAATCAAAAAAGTGGCAATGACGCTCAAAGCGGGCAAACTCATCGACGGCCACAGTCCTTTGACGGCAGGTGCCCAGCTTTCCGCTTATGCTGCAAGCGGCGTCACAAGCGATCATGAGTGCAGCACGCCCGAGGAGGTCGAGGAGCGTGTGAGCCGCGGCATGGCGATTTTTATGCGCGAGGGCTCCGCAGGCCAAAACGTTGAAGCGTTAAGCCGTGCGGTGACGCAGAAAAACAGCCGTTTTTATTGCCTTTGCACAGATGACGCCTCGCCCGATGATGTGATTGAAAAGGGCCATATCAATAACGTGCTTCGCCGTTCAGTCGCCTGCGGCGTGGATCCGATTGAAGCAGTCAGAATGGCAACGATTAACACCGCACTTCACTTTGGGCTCAAAGAAAAAGGTGCAATCACACCGGGGCGTGACGCGGACCTGGTCATTTTTGACAACCTTACGGACTTTAACGTCAAAGCTGTTTGGGTGAGTGGAATGTGTGTGGCAGAGGAGGGCGTAATGCTCACTGCGGAGCCCGAAGCGTCTCGCGCAGCAGTGAGTCAAAATTCCGTTCATATTAAACCCGTCACGGCAAAAGACTTTAGTCTCGTTACGCAAAGCGGCAAGGCCCGTGTGATTGGCTTGCATGAAGGGGATCTGGTCAATGACCATTTGATTGTCGACGTGAAAACCGACGCACAAGGCCATATTGACTGCAAGGACAATCCGGGGCTTCTTAAGATCGCAGTGATTGAGCGCCACCATGCCACAGGCAACATGGGTGTCGGGTTGCTCAAAGGCTATAGGAAGGACGGTTGTGTATTTAATGGCGCGATCGCAAGCACCATCGCGCACGATTCGCACAACATTGTGGTGGTGGGTGACAACGATGAAGACATGGCGGCGGCCGTCAGCGCGATCGAAAAGATGGCGGGCGGCGTGGTGCTTGTCAGAGACGGAGAAATTCTGAAATCCCTTCCTTTGGAAATCGCAGGGCTCATGACTGATCAAAAAGCCGTGGAAACAGCACGGCGCAAGAAAGATCTGATCGAAACAGCGCATCGTGAATTCAATATCCCCGCGAAAGTGCATCCGGTGATGACGCTGGGCTTTTTGCCGTTGGCTGTGATTCCCTATCTGCGAATCACGGATTTGGGCCTCTTTGATGCGGTATCTTTTAAGCATGTTGATATCGATCCCGTGGCTTAGTGGGCTACAATTAACAAATTAGGTATTGAAAAGTCGGAGAGAGACCAATGCTCAGCGTGCTTTTGATTTTGCCTGACTTTCTGGTGATTCTCGCCGGTTTTTTGCTTCGCAGGCAGTTTGAAAAGACAGTTTTTAACGGTACCTTCTGGAAGGGCGCTGAAAAACTCGTCTTCTATGTGCTCTTTCCGCCTCTGTTATTTACTTCTGTTGCGACTTCCAATCTGACGCTTTCTGAGGCCGGAGAATTCTTAGCTGTGGCTATTTCCGCCATGCTTTGCGCTGTGGTTTTAAGCTACCTCATCCGCTTTATCATCAAGGCTGACGATGTTACGCACGCTTCAGCTTTCCATTGTGGTTTTCGCTTTAACACCTATGTGGGCTTTGCGCTCGTGAGCCGCCTCTACGGTCAAGAGGGTTTGGCGCTGATGTCGCTTTTGATTGCTTTTTGGGTGCCGATCAGCAATTCCATCGCCGTTGCTGCGCTCGCAAGCGCTGTGGCAAAGCGCGATGCCACGGGAAGCGCCACTGGCGGCAGTGTTTTAAGTAAGACCCTTCGCGCCATCGTCACCAATCCTTTGATTATTGCGACAACGCTCGGTCTTATTGTCAATATCGGACAAATTCATGTGCCCGACGTGGCAATGACGTTCTTTAAGTCGCTGGGTAACGCCTCTTTAGCGATGGGGCTTTTGTGCATCGGAGCGGGCCTTAAGCTCGACGATATGAAATCCGAATTTCCCCTTGTGGCGGCCAACACCTTCGAGCGCTTAATGGCCGTGCCTTTTGTCGCGATGCTCTTTTGTTTGGTCTTTGGTTTTTCAGGCCCCACGATGGGCGCGCTCATGATTTTTGCAATACTCCCGACTGCTCAGTCCTGCTATGTGATGACCGCAAGCATGAGAGGGAACGCCCCTCTTGTGGCGGGCATCACCACCGCGCATACGCTTGCGGCCATCGTCACCATTCCGTTTTGGATTTGGGTTATCACAACGCTTTTTGCCTAATTTGAAATCTAATTGTTCTTAGTATGGGAGTGCCGCTCGAAAAATTCGAGCGGTTTCTTTTTGTTCATGAAAAATTCATAAATTCGTCACTTCGCAGTCATATCGCAGCTTCAAAATACCGCACAAGTTCAGACAACATATGATCCATATTTTTTATAAGGAACTTGAAATGAAACGTACTTTGATTTCTGCTTTGGTTGCCGGCTGTGTCGGTTTGGCTTCTATGGCTGCTAGCGCCGGAACGGTTGTGGTCAATGGCTCCACGACGGTTTTGCCCGCTATGCAAAAGATCAGTGAAACGTTCATGGCTAAGCACAAGGATATCCAAGTGTCGATCTCCGGCGGTGGTTCCGGTCACGGCATTAAGGCCTTGATTGAAAAGACGACGGATGTGGCGATGGCCAGCCGTGATATCAAGCCCGCTGAAGTTGAAAGCGTTAAGAAGAACGGCGGTGAGGCTGTTCGCTTCACGGTGGCTATTGACGCTATCGTCCCGATCGTTCACCCGAAGAACACGGTGAAGGATTTGAGCCTGCAGCAAATCCGCGACATCTACGCCGGCCGCATTACCAATTGGAAAGAAGTTGGCGGTCCTGATGCCCGCATCACGGTTGTGAGCCGCGACTCTTCTTCCGGCACGTTTGAAACTTGGGAAGAACTCGTGATGAAGGGTGAACGCGTTCAACAGCGTGCCCTCTTGCAAGCTTCCAACGGTGCTGTGCTCCAAACAGTTGCTAAGAACCCGAATGCGATCGGCTATGTCGGTTTAGGCTACATCACCAAGGACATCAAGGGTTTGGAAATCGGCGGTGTGACGGCTTCTGCTGATACGGCGCTGTCTCGTAAGTGGCCTTTGGCTCGTGACCTCTACCTCTTCACCAACGGCCAACCCAAGGGTGACACGAAGACTTTGATCGACTACGCTTTGTCTGCCGAAGGTCAGGTCTCTGTGAAGGAAGTCGGTTTCGTGCCGTTGCCCTCTAAGAAGTAATTGACAATCAAACCCTTTGAGAATTCGTTATGTCTTTATTGAAACGAGGCGAGGGGTTTGAAAAGTCTTTGGCAGCGATAGCCATGCTCTCAATCGTGGCGCTCGCTGCCATTTTGGTTTTTCTTCTCACCCAAGCTCTGCCCATTTTTAATGAGGTGTCTCTCTTTACCTTCTTGTTGGGTACAGAGTGGTATCCGACGGGACCTAATCCCGATTTTGAAATCGGCGCGCTTTTAGCCGCAAGCCTTGCGGTGGCGGCGACCACTACATTGATTTCGCTCCCGATGGGGCTGCTCACCGCAGCCTATTTGGCGTACTTTGCAAGTCCGAAAGTCCGCAGTGTTGTGAAGCCCGCCATTGAGCTTCTCGCTGCTTTGCCTTCAGTTATTGTCGGTTTCTTGGGCATGGTGGTTGTGGCGCCGTGGCTGCAGGAATCGATGGGTCTTGACTCCGGTCTTAATTGGCTTAACGCTTCGGTGATGTTAAGCCTCATGTGCATTCCTTTTATCTGCTCCATTTCTGAAGACGCTTTGAGAAATGTGCCGGTGGCTTTGTCTGAGGCCTCTTTGGCGTTGGGCGCCACGCGCTGGGAAACGCTCTACAAGGTGCAGTTCCGCTACGCTTTGGGCGGCATCGGCACGGCTATTATGTTGGGTATTTCGCGCGCCTTGGGTGAAACGATGGTGGTCTTGATGGTGGCGGGCGGTGCCGCAATTATTCCCGAGAGCATCTTTGATCCGCTGCGTCCGATGACCGCATCCATTGCCGCGGAAATGGCAGAAGCTGCTGTGGGCTCCACGCACTACTATGCGTTGTTTGCAACGGGCCTTGTGCTTTTTGTGACGACTTTTATTTTCAACGCTCTGGCTTTCTATCTGACGAAGAAGTACCAGATCGGCGGCAAGCATTAATTGGAGTAAGACATGTCTGTAGAACGTAATCCAGCTTGGCGCTACCTCTACCAACACATCGGTGTCGGTCTGATGCGCTTGTCAACGCTCTTTAGCGCAGGCGTGATCGTCGCCATTTTGCTCTATTTGCTCGATAACGCGTTGCCCGCGTTGTCTTGGGAGTTTGTTTTTGAACAGCCGCGCGACATGATGACCGCGGGCGGCGTCTGGCCCTGCATTGTCGGTACCTTCTGGTTAGCTGTCGGTGCGACGGTAATCGCACTGCCTTTAGGCGTGTGCACTGCCGTGTACTTGACCGAATACGGCGGATCGGGCCGCATGGTGGGCGCCATTCGCCTGTCGGTTTCTAACCTCTCAGGTGTGCCGAGTGTTATTTTCGGCCTCTTTGGTTTGACCTTCTTTGTGACGATCTGCGGTTTTGGCGTGAGTTTGCTCTCTGGCGTGCTCACATTGGCAGTGCTTGCTCTTCCGATTGTGATTAACACAACAGAAGCCGCGTTAAACCAAGTGCCGCAAGCCTGGCGTGAAGCCTCTTTGGCACTGGGCGCCAATAAAAAGCAAACGATTTTTAAGATTATTTTGCCTGCGGCGTTGCCGGGTATTTTGACGGGGAATATCTTGGCGCTTTCGCGTGTGGCCGGCGAAACGGCGGCCATCATGTACACGGCTGCGGTTTTCTATACGCCGGAAATGGGTGACTCGGTGTTGGATCCGGTGATGAGTCTTCCTTATCACATCTATGTGTTGGCAACATCGAGCGTTGACGTGGACGCTACGCGCCCGATGCAGTACGGTACAGCGTGTCTCTTGGTGCTGATGGTGTTGGGTCTCAATATGATGGCACTCTTTATCCGTCAGCGCGCTCAGCGCAAGATCGCTCGCCAGTAGTAACGTTTTCGGTTCCTAACGAAAAGGGAAGTCTTCAGGGTTTGCAAATGCTCGGTTGACTTCCCATTTTTTGCTTTCAGAGAGAAACGCCCGAATCAATGTTCGGGCGTCATGTCAATCAAAGACAATCAATCTTTCTTCTTACTCTTTTTGCCCTGCGTGATCATTTTGGTCACGCCGGGCTTCACATTAGCGCGCGACAAAATCAAAGGATCCACGGCACCGATGGCATCGGTGTCTTTTTCGTCGTAATCAATGAGCGAGAGAACATAGCGCATGGCGTTTAAGCGGGCTCGCTTTTTATCGTCGCTCTTAATCACAATCCAGGGGCTTGCCGTGGTGTTTGTGGCAAAGAACATCACTTCTTCGGCCTTGCCGTAGTCATCCCATTTGTTAAGAGAGGCGACATCAATAGGGGAGAGCTTCCAGCGTTTGAGCGGATCAATCTTGCGGGATTTAAAGCGTTTTCTTTGCTCGTCTTGCGTCACAGAGAGCCAGAATTTAATGAGGATTGTGTCCGAATGAATGAGGTTTTCTTCAAACTGCGGGCACTGGCGCATGAATTCCAGATATTCCTCATCGGTGCAAAAGCCCATTACACGTTCGACACCCGCGCGGTTATACCAAGAGCGGTCAAACAAAACCATCTCGCCTCGGGTGGGAAGATGCGCCACATAGCGCTGGAAGTACCATTGGCCTTTTTCGGCCTCAGTGGGTTTAGGCAGTGCTACGACTCGCGCGCCGCGAGGATTTAAGTGTTCCATGAAGGTGCGGATGGTGCCGCCTTTGCCGGCTGCATCCCGCCCTTCAAAAATAATGATGATCTTGCGGCCCGTTTCTTTTACCCACTTCTGAAGCTTTAAGAGTTCTACTTGCAGAGGAAGTTTTTCTTTTTCGTAGCGCTTATTGCTCATGCGGCGCTTGTAGGGGAATTCCGCGGTCTGCCAGTCGACGACAAGCTCGTCTTCGTCTTCAGGATTTTCTGTGTCGATTTTGATGCGGGTCTGAGCGTCTTTTAAAAGCAGCTTCAGAATTCGAACCTGTTCTTCCGGCGACTCTTCTTTTAAGGTCGCTTGCAGCGCATTGCTGTAATTTTCAATTTTTTCTTCCGTGAGTTCGGCTTTTTTAGAAGGAGTTTTCACGGTTTTTTGTGTTTTTGTTTTCTTCGTGCTCATGGTTGATGTCCTTTACGAGTCTATCTTCTCAGACTAGCACGGTTGAATGAGATTGATGCGTCAAAATGCGAACAAAATGTAAGCGTGTCTCAGAGGGGATCAAATTGGACCGATATTGAATCCGAGCGCTCTTGATACTTTCAGAATCGTTCCGAACTCAGGCCGGGCTTTTCCCAATAACGAACGATAAAGTCTTTCGCGAGAAAGTCCTGTTTCTTTGGCCAGCTGAGTCATTCCTTTGGCTTTTGCAATATCACCGAGTGTGGCGATTACCAGACTTCCGTCTTCTGGATCTTCTTTAAATGCAACTCTTAAAGCGAACTTGAAATCCTCTTCGTCTTTTAATAATCTAAAGGATCGGAATTAGTTAATTGCATTCTGTCGCTCCTTTGAATTCGCAAGTCACACGGTTAGATTGTGCGAATTTTGGATGGCGGATTTCACTGCTGCCAGGATATCGTCAGTGGAGTAGCGTTGTTTTGTTAATTCAGCCTCTTTTTCCGCCTGTTCCAACTTTAAGCAAACTTGCCTTTCAAATTGAGGATTGTTAAGAGCTTCAGGTCTTAAATCTTTGATTTCAACGTTTGGATCTTTTGTTAAACAAAACATGTTGATTCAGTTTTTGAAAAAGATTGTTTTTGCTATGTTTCTTAATTTAAATCGCGTAAGCCTTCTTACACGTTTTCAAGAGACAGCCCTTTAATTGAGAGTTTGTATTCTTTCAATTTGGGATTGTCTTCTAAAAATGCTTCTGCGTTTAATTTTAGTTTTGCTTCGCTGTATTTTCTGGTATTGAGCTTGACTTCATTAAAGCAAATTTTTTGTTTTGAGCTGTTAATGGCAACAACATCAATTTCGTGCAGCCCTTTTTTATCCCACCAAGAGCCGACAACTTCCCATTGGCCCGAGTGCCTGATTGACGCGGTAAACCAGCGCTCGAGGCTTTTCCCAAGAAACCTATCCAATCGTTCTTGGCAATATTGTTTAAGTCTCTTCCAGTCGTGAGCCTGCGCCAAAGATTGAGCGATTAGAGGCGTGACAAACGTTAACCAAAAAAGGAAATACTGATCCGTGATTCGGTATTGGGTGGTTTTCCGACCTTTTTCCTGAAGGAAGGGGCGAACTTTTTGGATGATGCCAAACTTTTCGAGTCGAGACAGATAAGGTGACAATTGAACCGAGTCGTCTATGCGCGATTCAATCTCGTTCCATTTAGTCGCGCCATCGGCAATTGAGCGGAGAATTTGTCGATACACAGGCGCCTGCGCTTTAAATTCATTGGCCAGATAAATTTCTCCTTCGGATCTGAACCAAGCGCTTTGCAGTGAGCAGAGATAGTCAAGCGCTTTTTCTTCAGTCAGGCAGTCTGCGTCACAAAGCAATTCGATATATTTAGGAACGCCTCCGGTCATGGCGTAGACCATCAGCAAGTCGCGATTTGTCGCTGCGGGATTTTCTGTTTTAATGATTTCTTTAATCAATGCCGGCGTGAAGGGTTCGAGCAAAATTTGACAAGAAGGGCGTCCATAGAGCGGCTGACTTCTGTTTCCGAAGATATCTTCCATGGCGCTGATGATGGATCCGCTCATGATCAGAAGCATTCGCGATTCATTCTTCTTCAAATCCCAAACTTTTTGCAGCTGTGACCAAGTCTGCGGCGAGACCGCATTAAACTCCTGGCATTCATCAATGATGCAGACACATTCCTGCTTCTCAGACAGGCTCATCAGGTAGCTGATCACATCGGCAATTGTGTTTAACGCAGGCGGAAATTCGATGTGATAGGCCCGGCAGATCATGTCAAGCCAAGAAGCGATGATTTCTTCTTTGGAACTTTGTCGCTCCACAAAGAAGTAAAAAACGGGGATTTCAGCCTTTTCAAAAGCTTTCAGAATGAGGGTGGTTTTGCCGACGCGACGTCGTCCGATGACAGTGACCATTTGAGAAATCTTTTTCTTTTGCACCGTCAACAGAAAATTTTTCAGTACTTGAAGCTCTTCTTCTCGCCCGTAAAAACGCATGATTTTCTCTCTGTAGTATTCATTCAGTTAAGTCGAATATTAACATAAAATTAATTTACGTAAATGAGTTTTACGTAAAATTGGTTTATGTAAAATGTGACCTAAAAATATCAAACCAACTGCAAGCCTTGAAATTGACTAAGAGCCAAGAAGCTTCGGATAACTAAAGCGTTTCTACACATCATTGCCGAGGGCCCTTCTCAGACTTTCGACCGAAATTCATAGTATCGTGCCAAGGAAACTTGCGATTTTAATCGCGAGAGGAATTGGTACTCGCCCCAGTGGGGCGATTTTTTTTGTATAATACCCCTATCATGTGATTTTGTAAAATTATGCTTGAAGTAGTATTTGATCGAAATTGTGTCTACCAAACTGCTTACCATGCGGTTTGGTGTCCAAAATATCGAAAATCAATTTTGGTTG
>CALXQR010000013.1 GCA_944390675.1 uncultured Burkholderiaceae bacterium | reverse complement strand
TAACGCCGAGTGAATATCGACGTCAAATAACCCAAAATCAATAACCTTAACTGGTCTACTCTACGGGGCAGAGTTCACCCCTAGGGGTGAGGATTTTATTTTTTTTGGAGAAACAGATATGGCTAAAGAACTTCCCGCATTAAGCGAAGCGGTATTGGCTCAAGTGCAAAAAGTTGCCAAGATGGAAAAGGTGCAAAAAGCGCTCGATATTGCCAAGCGTGATGTGCAGCGCGCAATGGACGAACAGGTTGAATTGTGCGAAATCCCGGCTCCGACCTTCATGGAAGAAAAGCGTGCGCAGTCTGTGATGCAACGCATGAAGGATTACGGCTTAACCGATGTGAGAATGGATGAAATCGGCAATGTGATCGGCGTGCGCAAGGGAACGGTGGAAGGTGGTCCGATTCTTGTTTTGGGCGCCCATATGGATTCCGTTTTCTCCATTGATACGGATGTGACAGTGAAAAAAGAAGGTATCCGTTACTCCGCTCCGGGGATTGGCGATAACTGTTCTGGCTTGCGCGCTATTTTGCAAGTTTTAAGAAGTTTGGAAGAAGCCGATATCAAGACCAAAGGCGATATTTGGTTTGTGGGTACGGTTGGTGAAGAAGGCAACGGCGACATTCGCGGCTCCAAGCACTTAGTGAAAAATAATAAGATCGACGGTTTCATTGCAGTTGACTCCACCGACGTGGGCCGCGTGCTCTACGGCGCGACCGGCTCTCACCGTTGGCGTGTGAGCATTGACGGTTTGGGCGGCCACAGCTTTGCCGAATACGGCAAGACTCCGAGCGCCATCCATGCAATGGCTCGTGCGATTCAAAAGTTTGCGGATTTGCGTCCGGCCGCGGATCCGAAGACCACGTGGACTGTGGGTACGATCAAGGGCGGTACGACGGTTAATTCAATTGCCGCTCACTGCGAAGTCGAAATTGACATGAGAAGTTTTGACAACAAGTGCCTGCTTGCCTTAGAAAAGGAAATTCTTTCCAAGTTTGATGAAGCGGTTGCTGAAGAAAATGCTTCTTGGGATATCGCCGATCCGGAACGTATCCTTAAATTGACAAAGACGGCCATTGGTGACCGTCCCGCGGGTACTCGTCCGCATGACTGCCCGGTGCTGCAGGTTTCCCGCAGTGCGCAAAAGGTTTTGGGCATTGAATTGACGCAATATGTTCGCTCGTCTACAGACGCTAACGCTCCGATGAGTATGGATATTCCGTCTACCTGCTTATGTTCCGGCGGCCACGCAGAAAATGCGCACAATGTTAAGGAATTCTTCGAAATGATTGACACTCATTTGGGCCCGCAGCTCATTACTTTGGCTGCCTTAAGCTTGGTGGGTGTTGAAGACGAAGAGCCTTTGTTGCCGAAGAAACTCTAATCGGTCCGAAACTGAATATACTGTCGGAAATAGGCGTCTTTCGGGTTGAAGTTTTAAGCCCGAAGGGCGGCTGTTTCCGTTTTTTTGAGGTTTTCCTATGAGGCCATTGATTGGTGTGACCTCCCTTTGGGATGATGAGAAGTCCTGTGGGTGGATGTGGCAAAACTATTTGGAACTCATTTGGGATGCCGGCGGCATGCCGATGGTGTTGTCATTGAACGCATCAGATGAAGCGGTACACGAGGCTGTCACTCGCTGCGACGGCTTTTTGTTTACGGGCGGCCAGGATGTCGCCGCGGATCGCTTTGATTGTAAATATCCGCAGTACTGCCAGAAACCGGCGCTCACCCGCGACGCGGTTGAGTTTAAGCTGTTTGATGCTGCGCGCAAAGCCCACCGACCTATTTTCGGCATTTGCCGCGGTTTGCAATTGATCAATGTCGCTTTGGGTGGAACGCTTATCGAAGATATTCCCGCTCAAGTCGACACCAAGACAGAACACCGCTATGTGACGCCAGGCTCACCCAGTATGCATCAAGTGGAGATTTCGGGAGAATCCTTCTTATCGCGAGCCAATTCTCAAAGTGTTGTGACGGTTAATAGTTACCATCACCAAGCGCTCGATCGTGTGGCTCCTGGGCTTCGAGTCATTGCTAAAAGCGTCACGGATCAGATTGTTGAAGCGGTTCAGAGCAATGAGGCTGATTTTTTAGTGGCGGTGCAATGGCATCCTGAACGCATTTATCGGGAATATCCGGAAAATTTGCGTCTGGTTAAATTCTTTATTGAGGCGGCAGGCTCTCGTCGGTAAAAGGATTGCGCCATGGAACCCCTCAACTACAAAGAAGCCGTCAAACGAAGTCATAAAGAGGCGTTGTATACGCTTATCGCGGCGGTATTTCTTTGTGTTTTTTTCTGGGGGATCATCTTTTTTACAACCGACTTTGAAATGGCCCTCTGGGGATTGCCTCTGTGGTTCTGGCTTGCTTGCGTGGGCGGCTATTTTTTATCTGTCATTGTTGTTTGGCTGTTAGTGAAATTCGGATTTAAGAATTTCCGCTTCCCGGATGAAGAGGACCGTTAGCATGGCAGCCTCCTTCATCATCTTTATCCCGTTGATTGCGTTCCTCTTACTCCTGCTTTTTGTGAGTCGCAGCGATGCGAATGTCAAAAAAGGCGATTTTCTGAAAAATTATTTTTTAGGTGATCGTGCGCTTAAAGGTTTTGTACTGGCGATGACTTTAGTGGCGACATACGGTTCGGTGAGCTCCTTTGTCTCAGGGCCCGGATTGGCGTGGCGCTACGGTCTGGGTTGGGTTGTTTTCGCAGCACCGCAAATCATTACCGGCTTTTTTGTTTTAGGGGGGTTGGGAAAGAAACTTTCACTGGTGAGTCGAAAAATTGGTGCCATAACGATCATTGATGTTGTGGCTGAACGATTTAAAAGTTCCGCTTTAGGAATCGTCTTATCCCTCGCGCTTTTATTTTTCTTTATCGCCATGATGGTCGGTCAGTTTATCGGCGGTGCACAATTAATTTCTCAGGCTGCCGATATTTCGTATGTGGCCGGTCTTGCCATTTTTGGTTTGGTTGTTGTGGCCTATACGACAACAGGCGGTTTTCGCGCGGTGGCCATCACCGATACGATTTGCGCTATTTTGATGTTGGCGGGAATGGGGACGCTCGCTTTTGACATTATTTCAAGTGCGGGCGGCATGACGCTTTTAATGCAAAAAATCAGCGCATCGGCCTCCGCGCAAGAAGCGCAAGCTTTTTTTAGTCCTAACGCTGCCGGAGCACTGCCTTGGACTTTGCTTTTTTCCGCGTGGATTTTGGTGGGTTTTGCAACCGTAGCCTTACCGCAGTCGGCTGTCCGATGCATGGCTTATCGTCAAACTTCTGACTTGCATTTGGCTATGGTGGTGAGCACTGCTGTGTGCGGCGCTTTAATGATCGGGATGACACTGCTGGGCTTTTTGGCCCGAGGTGTTTTACCGCAAGACTCTCTTTTCGGAGGCAACACCGATGCGATGATTCCCTATCTGATCGCGCATCACATGAATCCATGGGTAGCCGGAGTTACGTTGATTGCGCCTATTGCTGCCACGATGTCGACGGTGAGTTCATTGTTGATTGCGGCCTCTTCGGCTGTTATTAAAGATTTATTGTTGAGGCGTTACCGTCCGATGCCGGATAAAGAAGAGGAAGTCTCTCGTTACGCCAAATGCTGCACATTGGTGATTGGGTTGCTGGTGCTCATTCTTGCTATTGATCCGATGGATATTATTGTGTGGATCAATATGTTTGCTTTTGGCGGTCTTGAGATTGCCTTCCTGTGCCCTCTTGTTGGCGGTCTTTTTTGGAGAAGGGCGACCGTTCAAGGCGCGTGGGTTTCCGTTATCAGTGGCCTCTGTGTCTATGCATGGGCTTGCTTGATGAAGCCTGATCTTGGCGGCTGGCATGCGGTTGCGCCTGCCTTGGCGGTTTCGATTTTCTCTTTCGTGTTGGTGAGCCTGTTTACCAAAGAGGAAAAGAATTTAGACTTTTTCCCGGAATAAAAAAAGCCTCGCCGGATGAACAGCGAGGCCAGAAGAATCTAACTTAAGTTAGAACGTACTGCGATCGAAAATCGCTTTGGGCTGCGTAAATTCCAGCAGACCCGCGTAGCCGCCTTCACGACCGATTCCGCTTTGCTTGTAGCCGCCAAAAGGTGCCGTAACATCGCGCGGTCCGTCATTGACATAGACGTTGCCCGCTTTGATGCGCTTGGCCACTTCAATAGCCTTTTGTTTTTCACCGAAGACAGCGGCATTCAAACCATAGGGCGTATCGTTGGCAATGGCGATCGCCTCTTCCACAGTCTTATAAGTAATCACGCAAAGCACCGGACCGAAAATTTCTTCTCGAGCAATACGCATGGAGTTTTTCACTTCGGTGAAGATGGTCGGTTTAATGTAGTAGCCGTTGGCGCAGCTAGTGGGGATTTCGCCGGTTAACAGGTTTGCGCCTTCTTCCAATCCCAACTTGATGTATGAAGAGATCTTTTCAAATTGCGCCTTGGAGGAAACCGGTCCAATTTTTGTTTTTGGATCAGTTGGATCGCCCACAACATAATCCGGCACATGTTTAAGCAACAGTGCTTTGATTTTCTCTAAATCTTCTTCAGGGACAAGAAGTCTGGATAACGCGGTGCACGTTTGACCACTATTGAGAAAGATTGAGTCAAAGAGCTTGCCGACAGCCTTTTCGTAATCGGCTCCAGGAAGCCAAATAAAAGGCGATTTGCCGCCTAATTCGAGGCTGACACGTTTGATGCTTTCGAGAGCTCGTTGACTAAGTTTTGCGCCAACTTTTGTGGAGCCTGTGAATGAGACCATGTCAACAAGCGGGTGAGAAGCCAACGCATCGCCCACGGCACTTCCGCGGCCGGTGACTAAATTGATGACACCGGCGGGGAATCCCGCTCTGTCAAAGGCATCAATAAGCAGATAGGCGGTAAGCGGCGTGTGTTGGCTGGGTTTTAAAACAACGGTGTTGCCCATCAAAATGGCGGGAACCACTTTTTGCACAACTTGGCCCAAAGGGTAGTTCCAGGGAGTAATGCAGGCAATGACGCCGATCGGTTCACGATACACGGTCGATTGAGCCAAACTTTGCTCAAGCGGCAGCTCCGCGGCGCATTCAATGTAGGAATGTGTTCTTGTGAATTGGTAGACGCAATGCGATTGAACGGAGTAGCTTACCGGTGCCCCCAATTCTTTGACTTCTAAGTCAATGATCTGATCTTTGTAGCTTTCAAAGATCTCAAGCATCTTTTTCATCAATCTGATGCGCTCGGATAGCTCAGTTTGACTCCAAGATTCAAACGCCGCATGAGCGGCCCGCACGGCCAAATCAATATCCTTTTCATTGCCTTCGGGGACTTTTGCGAAATGCTTCAGCGTTGCAGGATTTTCAACCTCAATAAATTGCCCGCTCGTCGAATCACACCAATGGCCATTGATATAAAGTTTGTCAAAGTTATATGCCATTACATTTCTCCCAAACTTCAGAACTGACTCTTCCAGTATAGAACTGAAGAAGCCGTTTGACTTAAAAAAATAAAAACTCCCGCCTGATTTAATCAGACGGGAGTCAGACTGTTGACTAACCCGGGTTTTTCATTGAATCCTGGTTAATCTTTTCAGTGGATTAAGTCGCTGGGCAGTAATTGCTCCATCCTTTCTTATTTAAGTAAATTTCTATTTTTCTGAAAATCACCTTCCAAAGCCCATTCCGTAAGGCTTGTAAAAGCCTAAAAATTAAATCCAATAACCTGTCGTTCGGGTCATTCGGATCTCTCGGTCCAAACAACTTGTCTCGTCTATGAAAGATCAATGCGATCTTTTTCATGTTTTGACACGCTGCCGTCAGCAAGCATTGAGCTCTCACTTTTCGCAAACCGCGATACCTTGCATATCGCAATCCATGCATCTCTTTGCTGTCGGCAAAACTTCTTTCCACCGTTTCTTTTCGACGTTTATAAATCCTTTTACCCATTGCAGTTAATCGGTGGCTGTCTAACTCATCCACATAATCTTGCCAAATATGACGACTGAGCATCTTGTATTGAGCGGTAGTGCAACGAGCTTTTAACGGACATTGCTCACACGTACCACACTTGGCCTTGTAGTGGGCGTAACCATTCCGATCAATCGTTGTTAATTTCAATACCTTGTTGCCAGGACAAATATAAAGATCGTGCTGTTTGTCGTACTGAAATTCACTGGGATAAAACAAATCTTTATTTCGATGTGGCTTACGCCGATAGCCAGCCACGCCGTAAATTCCACACTCCTGCAAAAACTTGGCGATATAGGCCGTTTTATAGCCCGCATCCACTCCAACGCACCAAGTATTAAAACCGAATCTCTCCCAAATTCTTTGCAAACGATTCGGATACGGTCGAGCATCGTTGATATTGCCCGCCGTTACATGGCAATCCACAATCAGATTATTTCTTCTATCCACTGCGGTGATCCAAATAAAAGAAACCTTGCGGTTTACCATCACGCGTCATAAAGCCGGAGTCCGGATCAGTTGTGCTTTGTTTGATCTCGTGTTCTTTGGACGATGGTGTTGATCCGTTAGGATCATCGTCATCATGATCAAAAGGCTTTTTTCCAATTTCTTCTCGTCTTTGATCAATATCGTCTTGCAATTCTTTGAGGTATTCCATCGGCTTGTCTTTAACAATGACCGGTTGGAACTTTCTTTTATTGGCGTTGGCTTTAATGTGAGTGCTATCGGTGTAAAGGTAATGACCATCAATCAAGCCGTATTCGATAGCCTGCTCAACAATACGGTCAAAAATCTGTTGCTCCAACTCTTCATGCTTATTAAATCGCCGACGACGATTTTGGCTGAAAGTGGAGTGATTGGGGATGGGATCATCAAGGTCATAACCGATGAACCAGCGATAGGCCAGATTCACATTGAATTCTTCGACCAAACGTCGCTCGCTGCGAATGCCATAGATATAGCCAACAAAGAGCATCTTGAAAAGAACAATCGGGGCAATGGCCGGGCGGCCATTGTCATGACAATATAAAGGGTAAGTGAGCTCTTTAATGAAATCGAAATCAATGTATCGATCAACGAGTCGAAGGAGGTGATCTTGAGGAACCAAATCCTCAAGAAGGCACATTTGGAATTTGAATTGGGGAGTACGAGATTTCAGCATGATTCATTTTATCAATAAAATAATCAATGAAATCAATACGTTAAAGCTTTTCTTTAAGTCGATTTCCCTGAAATAAGAAAGGGGCCAACTAGTGACCCCTCGGAAACTGTTGATTTTTTACTTTGTCAACAGTCTGAGAGGTTTGGGCAGAACCCAAACCTCTGTCAAAGATCAAGGATTAAAGGTTTTTAACAAAGAGAGCGCGGATCGCATTTAACACAGCGAGAATCATGACACCGACGTCCGCGAAAATAGCCATCCACATGTTGGCGATGCCGAATGCGCCAAGAATAAGGCAGGCAACCTTGATGCCGATTGCAAACCAAATGTTTTCTTTGACGATGGCGAGGCACTTGCGGGAAATTTTGATACCTTTGGCGATCTTGAGCGGATCGTCATCCATCAATACAACGTCGGCAGCTTCAATGGCGGCATCTGACCCCATCGCGCCCATGGCGATGCCGAGATCAGCGCGCGACAAAGCCGGTGCATCATTGATGCCATCGCCAACGAAGGCAAGTTTGCCGCGAGATTTATTTTGTTCAAGAAGCTCTTCGACAATGCGGACCTTATCGGCGGGCATCAATTCACTGCGAACCTCATCGATGCCAAGCTCTTTGGCAACATGTTCTGCAACCTTGCGGCTGTCGCCGGAAAGCATGACAGTTTTTTGAATGCCTGCGAGCTTAACTTGACGGATGGCTTCTTTTGCGTGAGCTTTAATACGGTCAGAGATAACGATGTGGCCGCTATACTCTCCGTTAATCGCGATATGAACAATTGTGCCGACGCTGTGGCAGGGAATGGCCTGCACGTTGAGACTCTTCATGAGTTTTTCATTGCCGGCGGCAACTTCCACGTCGTCAACTTTGGCGATGACGCCTTGTCCGCTGATTTCCCGAATGTCTTTCACGCGGTTTCTATTAAGAGGTAAACCGTAGGCTTTTTGTAAGCTCTTGCTAATCGGGTGCGAGGAGGCGCTTTCGGCTAAAGCAGCAAATTCAAGCAGTTTCTTTTCTTCTATTTTGTTGTGGTGAACTCCGACAACTTCAAAAACGCCTTCTGTCAAAGTGCCAGTTTTATCAAAAACCAATACTTTTGTTTCAGAAAGATTTTCCAAATAATTGGACCCCTTCACCAAGATACCTTGATTGCTGGCGCCGCCGATGCCCGCAAAGAAACTTAGCGGAATACTGATGACTAAAGCGCACGGGCAGCTGATGACAAGGAAGACAAGGGCGCGGTAAATCCAATCATCCCATTGTGCATCTAGTCCCAATCCAAATAAACGAACAAGCGGCGGAATAACGGCAAGCGCAAGTGCGCTGAAAAAAACGATCGGGGTGTAAACACGTGCAAAGCGAGTGATAAAGGCTTCGGAACGTGATTTACGGGAAGTCGCATTTTCGACAAGTTCAAGGATTTGAGAAACGGTCGAGTCACCGAATAGCTTAGTAGTGCGGATTTTCAGAAGTCCTGATAAGTTAATGCAGCCACTCGTGATTTCATCACCCACTTCAACGTTTCGGGGGAGACTCTCACCGGTCAACGCACTGGTGTTCAAACTGGACTGGCCTTCGAGTACAACGCCGTCAATAGGCACTTTTTCGCCGGGCTGTACAACAATAACGCTCCCAATTTCGACTTCATCAGGATCGACTTTTTCCAACTGCCCATTTTGTTCAATATTGGCGTAATCCGGGCGGATATCCATCAATTCACTGATATTTTTACGGCTCTTACCCACTGCATAGGCCTGAAACCATTCGCCGATTTGGTAAAAAAGCATCACGGCGACCGCTTCTGTGTAGTCGCCCGTGTTGTCGTAGAGCGCAATGGCAATGGCACCTAAGGTGGCCACAGTCATCAAAAGGTTTTCATCAAAGACGCGACCGTTCGCGATACCTTTTGCGGCTTTGAGCAAAATGTCATAGCCAACAATGAAGTACGGAATCAAAAATAAGGCCAATCGCAGGTATCCCGTTATAGGTGATAAGGCAAGTGCGACCAAAAGCACAGAAGCGATAATGATGCGGATAAGCATCTTTTTTTGTTTAGCGGTCATCTTTGAAAACCTATTACAATTAAATATTCGTTTAATTGTTTGAGCTTTAAAAAGCATCATTGGGCAAATGATGCTTTAAATTAAAAATCAGAGTTCAATTTCGCAATCGGGTTCTACTTTCTTGCAGGCGGTGAGCACATTTTGCATAACAGCCTTAGCGTCAGCACCTTCTTCAAAAGTAACGATCATTTTTTGGGTCATGAAATTGACAACGACGGAGGTAACGCCCTTTACTTTAGCGGTTGTTTCTTCCATTAAACGAGCGCAGTTGGCGCAGTCGACTTCAATTTTGTAGGTCTTTTTCATGACGATCTCCTGAGGTAGAAATTTTAATCAATTAAGCAAACGCTTAATCGTTAAAAGGAAATATAATCCTACGAGTGAATAATGTCAAGATTAAGTAATCGTTTAACTATGAGCCAAGAAATCTCTTTACCTCATCATCACGGTCATTCGGAGGCCGCTTTCAGCTCATTGCCTCAAACGGCTCATTTTGAACAAGTCGCCGGTGTTTTTAAACAATTAAGTGATCCGGTTCGTTGCCGTATTTTTTTGCTGTTGTGTCACTCGGAAGAGTGTGTCATTAATATCGCCGCTTTTATGAATATGAGCAGTCCGGCAGTGGCGCATCATTTAAGACTTCTAAAGTACAGCGGACTTGTGCAAACCAGACGGGAAGGGAAGGAAGTTTTTTATAAAGCGGCTGATTCGGAGTTGGCACAGGAATTGCATCACATCATTGAAAAAGTGATGAATTTGTCGTGCTGCAACGAGAAATAAAAAATCCCGAGTAGCGAAAAACTACACGGGACAATTTATGGTGGCTGGGGACGGGATCGAACCGCCCACACGCGGATTTTCAATCCGCTGCTCTACCAACTGAGCTACCCAGCCGCCGTAAGGATTACGCATTTTATAGAAAAAAAAATTGGTTTGCAACCCTATTTAAAACTTTTTTGGATTTTCTTCAATTGAACAGATGTTCACCAATAACACTTTTTGAAAATAATGAGAAGATTTGTTTGATTTGACATTCATCAAATTTAAAGATTGTTGATTTTGTCGCAAATAATGTCGGCAAAAAGAATTCGAAATCAACTATCTATTTGATTAATAAATTAATTTAAGAATTTTGCTAATCTGCCCAAGCCTTTCGGAATGAATTCAAATTTTAAACCCCTCAATTCTGGTAAATTATTTCTAATATTTTTTGCTTAGATGGCTAACCTATTGATTTGAATAAACTCTTTTATCGTTTCGTTGATTTTAATTTTGTCGACCTTTGTTCTCAGATCGTTTTTTTAACATGATTAAAGATTAAACAGGTTTTGCGTAAACTGCGAGAAATCGATTGAACCATTTGAGGAAAGAAAATGAAAAAGTTTCTCGCAGCCATTGCCATGACAGCCTTAGCGGCCACCAGTGTAAACGCTGCCACTATTTTGGTGGGAACCGATGCGGGCTACGCACCATATGAATACAAAGACCC
The DNA here is from genome assembly GCA_944390675.1 of uncultured Burkholderiaceae bacterium. Lineage (GTDB taxonomy): Bacteria > Pseudomonadota > Gammaproteobacteria > Burkholderiales > Burkholderiaceae_F > Aphodousia. The sequence goes on along the minus strand of CALXQR010000013.1, from coordinate 6,874 downwards.
ACAGACTAACGAAATTGTGGGTTTTGATATTGATTTGATCAAAGCCATCGCCAAAGCAACCGGCAATGAAGCCAAGATTCAAAATATGCAATTTGCAGGCATTATCCCGGCCCTGCAAAGCAACATGATTGATGTGGCGGCAGCCGGCATGACAATAACCCCTGAACGGCAAAAACAAGTCACCTTCTCTGACCCTTACTATGATGTCGGCGGTCTGATTATGGCGGTTCATGCTAAAAATGTTGATAAATATAAGCACATGAATGACCTGGAAGGTAAACGCGTGTGTGCTCAAATTGGTTCAACTGGCGCTTTGCTCGCAAAGGAAATTAAAGATGCCAAGCTTGTTGCCTTTGACCAAACAGGCGAAGCCTTTATGGAATTGAAAATGGGCGGTTGTGAAGCCGTTTTAGTCGATAAGATCGTCACGGAATTCTATCTCGCTCATAAAGCTGAAAAAGATATCGTTTTAGTCCCCCACCTCTATACCCATAAGCAAAATGGTTTTGCCATGGCTAAGGGCAACGAAAAGATGCATAAAATCATTAATACGGGGTTAAAGACTATCAAAGAAAATGGGGAATATGACAAGATTTACGAAAAATGGTTCGGCAAAAAGCCTGAAAAGAAATAATTTAGCTAAGTTTCAATAATTAGTTGGGCCGATCAAATTTTTAGCGAATCGGCCCTCATTTGTGTGCCTGGCATGGTACTTAATCTAACGGGTGAAAGTCCCGAGGGCGGCAAGTAGCGACAAGCCTATAGCAGTCAGCAAAAGCCATAGTCGCAGATTTGGAATCACTTTTCGGGAATATCATCAAAAAAGACGAATCAAAACAAACTCATCTGTTGATCGGACGGAATTTCAGAAAATTCAGACCAATTGATAATTTTCTGTCCTTGTTTTGTCAACCAAGCGTTCGCTTTAGAAAAATGCCCGCAGCCAATAAATGGGACCGGTGGCCGCCGTGCGGATAAAGGTGAAGGGTGATTGGCTTTGAGGATCAAATGCGAGGGATTTTGCTCTCGAATCAAGTCCTCTTTTGATTGCGCGTAATTGCCCCAGAGCATGAAAACTTTAGGAGTGGAGTCTTGAGCGACCCTTCTTAAAAGTTCATCCGTGAGAATTTCCCAACCTTTTTTTGCATGACTCGCAGGTTTCCCATCTTCAACAGTGAGCACTGCGTTTAAAAGCAATACGCCTTGCTTGGCCCATCCGAAAAGTTCACCCGTAGCTGGCGGGAGAATGGATAAATCACGTTGGAGCTCTTTGTGGATATTTTTTAGGCTTGGTGGAATTTTGCAGTCGGCAGCCACGTGGAAAGCTAAGCCTTGCGCTTGTCCCGGACCATGGTAGGGATCTTGCCCGACAATAACCACACGTGTCTGCCGCAGTGAGGTTAACTCTAATGCGCGAAAAGGCGTTGGCGGATAGATAATCGCACCAGCTTTTTGTCTTTCAGTGAGAAAATCAGACAAACGCCCGCCCACATCCGATTGAAAAAAAGAAGATAACGCTAAGCGCCAATCCTCTTTTACATGGGACTGATCCAAAAGCATGGAAAAGAAGCCTTTGCGCTTTATTGACCAGTCAGATGGGACTCGATGGAACCCATGCGAACATGAAGCAAATTAATTTGGCAGGCTAAGTTCGCTGCACCGGCTCCAGAGCCGCCGCCCATCATCTGTTCTTCAAAGCGGCATTGTTCTGCGACATAGCGATCAAACGCCGTGTTGGCTTTTTCCAACGCGGGCAACGTTACGTTTCGCCCCGTTACGCGATCAAGTTCGCCTGCTTGTTGAGTGAGCTTGTCGAGCGTGTCACGATATTCATCACGAGTTTGCTGCAATTCCTTTTTCAAGCACTCGCGCACGGCGCTAGTCGTTGTGGCGGATTTGTAGCACTGTTCAATCGAATCCTGAGCGCTGGAAACACAGGGCACCATCAAAGCCAGAAGAGAGCTGAGCAAGAGAAGTTTTTTCACTTTATTTTCTCCGTTCATTTTCAAGTAAAAACTCGGACAATTCCTTCATGGTATCAAAGACAATGTCATCGGGGGCGTTCACTCGTGCCCATTCATCGATAACAACACCTTCGTTATACCCCGTTTTCAATAAAAAAACCTGAATTCCTGCATTTTTCCCTGCAAAAGAGTCATTTAAAGAGTCGCCAATCATTGCGCACTCATGAATATCAACTCCCATGCGTTTTGCAGCTAAAAGTAACATTTCAGGATTCGGTTTGACCGACGAGACATCGCCGGCCCCAATAGCGGTTTGAAAGTAATCCAACAGTTTGTATTGGGATAAAAGCTTTCTTGCAATGACCGCGGGTTTGTTTGTTACCACCGCCATCTTATAGCCCGCCTCAAAGAGCTGTTTTAATGCATCTGGTACATAGGGCAACACTTTTGTCCGGGTACCTTCGGCCAATTGCATTTGCTTCAGATATTCAGGCAAAACTTCATCAACAAAATTCGCCTCTGGTTCCCGTTGCATCGATTTTCTCAATGCACGCTCAACTAGGACTTTTGCGCCTTTACCAATAAAAAGCGCCACATCAGCGCGGCTAATTTGAGGCAAAAACCGAGCGCTCAATGTGTTGTTGATTGCAACCGTTAAATCGTCAACGGAGTCAAGCAGTGTTCCGTCTAAATCGAATAAAAGAGCTTTAACCACGATTACGATTCATCTCCTCGACTTCTTTGCGACGAAGCATTTCCATATCATGGTCAATTGCTTGACGCATTTCGTCAATAACTTGACGGTAACCAGTAGGTGACTTTTTGCCGAAAATTGCACTACCAGCGACAAACGTATCGGCTCCAGCTGCTGCCAACGCGCCGATATTTTCAACCTTTACACCGCCGTCGACTTCTAGAAAAATTTCATGTCCAGTGGCTCGACGGTGTTGATCAATGATATTGTGGGCAAGGGCAATTTTCTTCATGACTGATGGAATAAAGGATTGCCCGCCAAAGCCCGGATTGACACTCATGAGCAAAATGACATCGACTTTATCGAGAACGTACTCAAGGTAATTCAATGAAGTCGAGGGGTTAAAAACCAAGCCTGCCTTACAGCCACAGTCATGTATCAAAGATAACGTACGGTCAATGTGGCGTGTAGCCTCGCAGTGGAAAGTAATGATATTGGCGCCCGCTTTAGCAAACATGGGGATGATGCTATCAACGGGTTCCACCATGAGGTGCACATCAATAGGAACCTGTACGTGAGGGCGAATAGCTTCGCAAACCAAGGGACCCACAGTAAGATTGGGCACATAGTGATTGTCCATTACATCAAAGTGAATCCAGTCAGCGCCAGCGGTGACCACATCCTTAACTTCTTCGCCTAAACGAGCGAAATCGGCCGATAAAATCGAAGGTGCGATGCGACATTTTGAAGAAGGTTTGGGGCGGCTGAAAAAAGGCATGGTAAGAATCCAACTTAGACGTTAAAGATGGTCCAATTGTAACTGAGAGACGAAGTACCGATTGGTATTTTGTACAATGGACCATCACTTTTTCGAGATTACACATGCAATTTTCTAGAATTTTCTCTGCCACATTGCTTGCAGCCTTGTTGGCAGCCTGTACGACGACGCCCCCGGAGAAACCGACAGAGCCTCAAAAAACTCAGATTGTTTTTAAAAAGGTTGATTTTTCGGCTCTTCCAACAATGCCCGATCAAAACTGGGAGCCAGCACTTGAAGCGTTAAAAATTTCATGTCGGAAAATGTCTGCTCAAGCCGGCTGGGAAGATGTGTGTGCTAAAGCAAGCAGAACAACAGCCTTCGAAGCAAAAGAGTTCTTTTTAGAAAATTTCACGCCCTATCAGAGCTTATCTCAAAATACAGATGCTCAAGGCAACGTCAGTCTGTCTGATACAGGGAAGATGACGGGCTATTACGAACCGATTCTTTACGGCAGCAGAACAAAAAAAGCCCCGTATGTGTACCCCTTGCATACTATGCCGGCGGACCTGATTACAGTTGATCTGGATGAGGTGTATCCAAAGTTAAAGGGAATGAGGCTTCGCGGTCAGCTTAAAGGTAATCGTTTAGTGCCCTATGACTCCAGAGCTGAACTTGCCAAGCGCAATCTCGACCAATACGCAATTGCTTGGGTAGAGGATCCGGTTGCGGCCTTCTTCTTACAAGTCCAAGGTTCCGGCAGGATTGTTTTGCCGGATGGAACATACATGCGAGTCGGGTATGGTGATGTCAATGGACATCCCTATCGGGGAATCGGCAATTACTTAGTTCGTCAAGGGTATCTGAAGAGTCATCAGTTGTCCATGCAAAGCATTCAAGCCTGGGCAAAGCGTAACCCTAGCAAAGTGCAGTCTGTACTCAATCAAAATCCAAGCTATGTGTTTTTCATTGAACGCAAAGATCAAGATCCGAACGAAGGTCCGATCGGTTCTCAAGGTGTCCCGTTAACGGAAAAAGGTTCTGTTGCTGTGGATAGACGCTTCTATCAAATGGGATGGCCCGTAGTGGTTGATGTTGAACAAACCAATCCCGATATGAAATTTACTCGAGCAGTGGTGGCCCAAGATACAGGTGGTGCCATTCGCGGGCCAATACGTTTTGACTTTTATTGGGGCAGCGGTGATGAGGCTGCACTTGCCGCAGGAAGACAAAATAGTCGCGTCAAAGCTTGGGTACTTCTTCCAAATGGAATGAATCCCCCAAGCTCTTAACAGTGCGTTAGAACAAGCCTTTGTAAATAAATTGGCCGCCTAAGAGAAACATCACGCAAGACAGCAAAATGATGATGATTCTCGGGCGGCTTTTCTTTGAAATCAATGCGCCGATTTGAGCGCCCACCATCGCGCCGCACCCGACAGCGATCGCAGGAACCCAAACGATGTGATCAAGGAACGCGTGACTGACTACGCCAACGGCGGAGCTCACCATCAAAATAAAGGTTGAGGTGGCAACGGCAATGTGGGCGGGGAACCCCAGAATAAAGACCATCATTGGGACGTGAATGACGCCGCCGCCGATGCCGAGAATCGAAGATAAAAAACCAACAATGAAGGATAGGGTCACGCCTAATGCAACATTGAACTGAGCTGTTTCAACTGAGAAGTTTTGAGTCGAAGCGATTGCTTTTTTGGATCGCGATTTGCTGTACATGATGATTGAAAGAATGCACAGCGCGGTACCGAAAATAAGCGAAAAACTGTTGCCCGTGAAGTAATCCGTGATGTAGCTGCCCATAAAAGCGCCTGGGACCGTAGCCAGTGCGAATGGAACTGCCGCTCGGAACATGACCTTGTGCTGGCGGATGTATGCCCAAGTCCCGGAAAGCGCGTTAAGCAGAACACCAAAAAGACTGGTGCCGATTACTTGCTGCACATTTTCAAAGGTGCTTCCATTTGGTGCCATCATTGTCAGCATAAAAAGAGGCACCATAATCATGCCCCCTCCGATGCCGACAAGGGCGCCAAAAGCGCCAACACCGATACCAACAACGAAAAGTTCTACAAATTCAACCATCGGGAGAAACAGAAGTTGGGTGAAACAAAAGATAGCTGTCAGTATATTACGGAGTCAGCAGTCGCGCCTCGAATGCCTAGGTTTTTGCACTTAGAAAATACGGCTGCCATTGCTGCGCAGCCGTATTAATTAGGTTATTTTTTAGCTGAATTTAACCGCTTTTCAATTTCTTCTAGCCCCATCGCACCTTCGAGACGATAGCCGTCGTCAAAGTACATAGTGGGTAAGCCTTCGAGTCCAAAACGATTGAAGAGAACCAAATTCTTATCACCCGTTGTCGGTTTGCAGTCTTTTGGCAACGCGGGCGGCTCTTTTTGATTGATCATCCAATCGTCCCAAGCTTTGGCAGGATCAGGAGCGCAGAAAATGCGGTTGACCATCGCGGAGGAATTCATCAAAGGCGTGATGAACGTGTAAATGGTGACGTTGTCTAAATCTGCGAGAGTATGTTCGAGACGCTGGCAGAAACTGCAATAGGGATCTGCGAATAAATAGAGATTACGTGAGCCGTCACCTTTGACTGTCTTAATAGCTTGCTCAAGTGGCAGGTTTTTTATGTCAATGCGGGACAGGTCATCTAAACGAGCCTGCGTTAGATCTTTTTGTCCCGTGATATCGTAAATATGTCCAGCAAAGAAAAATTTCACATCTTTATCGACGTACAAAAGATTGCGGTCAGCTACAACCTCATAAAGACCCATCGGGAGGCGTCTCGCAGAGGTGGCTTCAATGTTCATCTTCTGCTTGACTAAAACTTTCACTCTGTCAGTATCAGAAGGGGCTGCGGTCGCTAAAGAGGTAAATGCAATAAGTAACGAAGCGAATAAGATGGACTTTTTCATTTTGTTTGATCTGATTTTGAAATCGCAGGGACCTAAATAATAGAGAAGACCGAGTGATTGGAAAAGACAAAAGAAAAAATATTTGAAAAAAGATTTGACACGGGACTAAAAGGTCTGCATAATACGCATTCTTGTCGCTGAGAGAGCGGCAGTCAAGCGGAAAAAGAAAATAAAAAATATTTTCGAAAGCGCTTGACAAGACGAATTTGAGTCTTATAATTCTCAAACTCGTCAGCTCGAAACGAGCTACGAACTGTTCTTTAAAAATTGATTAACGAACCGATAAGCGTGAGTATCCGGTGAAGCGAAGATGACCAGGAAGCTTTGGCTTCTAGAAAACTTTGAAAACTGGGTACTCAAGTTTGAAGTAAAGACGAAAACATTTTCTTCTTTAATTCTGAATGAGTGCGACGCTGATAGAGATATCAGCAACAGAGATTGAACTTAAGAGTTTGATCCTGGCTCAGATTGAACGCTGGCGGCATGCTTTACACATGCAAGTCGAACGGCAGCATGGAGAGCT
>CALXQR010000012.1 GCA_944390675.1 uncultured Burkholderiaceae bacterium | reverse complement strand
CCGCAGATAAGAGACGTTTCGGCGGCATTAGCCGTCTTTTTGGAAAGTCAGGATTCGAAACATTGTCCGCTTCGCACGTGACCGTGGTGGGTGTCGGCGGTGTCGGCAGTTGGGTAGCCGAAGCGCTTGCAAGAACAGCAGTCGGCCAAATCACGATCATTGACGGTGACAGCGTTGAAGAAAGCAACACCAATCGACAATTGCCGGCTCTTGAAGGCTCTTATGGTCAAAAAAAGGTGAACGTTCTTGCCGATCGTCTTCTTAAAATCAATCCGCAGTTAAAACTCAACGTCATTGATGAGTTTGTTGGTGTGGAAAATTTCCAAACATTGATTCCTTCTTGCGATGTGCTCATTGACTGCATTGATTCTCTTGCAGCAAAAACGCTGCTCGTTGCGCGCGGTCATGAGAAAGCAGAATTTGTTTTAACCAGCGGCGGCGCCGGAGGCAAAGTGGATGCTTCAAGAATCAAATATGCGGATGTCGCTTTCGCAGGGGGTGACTCATTAATTGCGGCCATGCGAAATAAATTAAGACGAGAGTATGGATTTCCGAAAGTAGCGGCCGGTGAGAAACCAAAAGCATTCGGCATTGGAGCAGTTTATAGCGATGAGCCCGTCAGAACGAGCCAAGATGAGGGTGAAGGTTTTGGTGTTTTTGTTGCTGTCACGGCCTCTTTTGGCATGCGTTTGGCTCAAGTTTGCGTCGCTCATCTTCTTGAGAAGGCAAAACACAACGACTGAACGCTTATTCAATGATTCCATCAATGACAAAGCGCAAACTTTTTTGATTAAAAAACGCCTACACTAAAAGTGAGAATAAAGTACGCATAGATGTACTTGGAGAGTGTATGTATAAGAGAATTCTTGTTCCGATTGACGGCAGTGAGCTGTCTTACATGGCTGTACAAGGCGCTGCTTCCTTTGCGAAGCCGCTGGGCGCTGAGGTGTATGTGTTGACGGTGATTGAACCGTATTCTTACACCAATTTGAGTGAGTACCGTCCTGAAAGCATTGAGCAGTACGACCAACGAGTCAAAGAGCAAGCGAAAGAGCGCTTGGAAAAAGCCCGCGCCTGCTTTGACAAAGTCGGTGTCAAAGCGATGATTTGCTCCAAGAAGAGTTTCTCGCCCTCTGAGGCCATCATGGAAGTCTGCAGTGAGTTGGATTGTGACTTAATCTTTATGGCCAGCCATGGCCGCAAAGGTTTGGCCGCGGTGCTTTTGGGCAGTGAAACCCAGAAGGTGCTCACACACAGCAAAGTGCCTGTGATGGTTTATCGTTAATCCGACAAATCGGCCAAAATCGGTACAATTAAGTACCGCTATTTCGAACACGAATAACCTCGTGCCCGACCTGTCAGAGCGGGTGGCACGAGGTTTGTTTTTAAAGGATGAAAAATGCCGGATTTGGACCAAATGAATGTTCAAATGGATGAGACCGCTTTGGTGCGTGAAGAAATCATCACGGATCGTAAAATCGGAACGATCCGCATGCTCACGCCGATCACGGTGACAGGTGAGCGCGATATGAATCGCCAAGTGGTTTACATGGGTGAAACGCAAATCATGACCCAAATGGGGCCGCTGCCGATTTCTTTTGAAATCAAAGCGCAAACTTTGGAAGAAGCCGTGAAGGGTTATGGTGAAGCGGCAAAGGCTGGCGTGCAGGAAACGATCGCTAAGCTTGAACAGATGCGCCGCGAGGCTGCGAGCAAAATCGTTACCCCGGGTGACGCAGGATTTGCCGCCGCTGCCAGCAAGATTCAAATGCCTTAATAGGCAGGCTGCCCGATGATAATTAAAGGATTTACCCGAGAAGAAATGGCTTCGTTGCCTTCGCGCTTATTGCGCGACGGGCGAGCCGCCAATGCCCGAGTGACTTGTGTGACTTGGCAGGGACGGGAGTGGACGGTCAAAGATTTTTCCCCGAGAAATTGGTGGGTGAGAACATTTTTGGCGCCGTTTTTATTGGGTCATGAATTCAAAATCCTTCAAAAGTTGATCGGTGTGGAAGGCGTTGCTAGTGACTCCTTTGTGATTGACCGTCATGCCATCGCAATCGCGTTTTTACCGGGATCGCCCTTGGGTAAAAAAGATCCTGCTGAAGTGAGCACGACGTTTTTGGAACAGATGGAAGCGCTTCTGAATCGAGTCCATGAGCGCGGAGTGGTTCATTTGGACACGCGTGGAACGGGCAATTGGCTTGTATCACCTGAAGGCACGCCGCTGCTTATTGATTTCCAGGCCTCGCTTACCACCGCTTGGATGCCTGCTTCTTGGCGCCGCATTATTGAATTGGTGGATATGAGCGGCGTTTACAAGAAGTGGAAGCAATGGCAGCCTGAAACGATGGGCGCAGAGCGTGAGGCTCTATTTGAAGAGGCGCAGCATTGGCGCCGCAAGTGGGTTTTTGAAGGCTACTTCGGCAAGCGCAAGCGCCGTCACGCTAAAAAGAAACGCTCTTACTAAATTTTTCTTTAGGCAACTCCCTGAGCTGCCTATTTTCGTCTTAATAGGATATCGATACCGCTATGGCACAGTACGTATTCACGATGAACCGCGTGGGCAAAATTGTTCCGCCCAAGCGTCAAATCTTAAAAGATATTTCGCTGTCGTTTTTCCCGGGTGCAAAAATCGGCGTGCTCGGTTTAAATGGCGCGGGTAAATCCACGCTTCTCAAAATTATGGCGGGTGTCGATACCGATATTGAAGGCGAAGCCCTGCCGATGCCGGGTATTAAAATCGGTTATTTGCCTCAAGAGCCCAAGCTTGATCCGAATCACACGGTGCGTGAAGCTGTGGAAGAAGGTTTGGGTGAAGTGCTCAACGCTCAAAAGCGCCTCGAAGAGGTGTATGCAGCCTATGCGGAACCTGATGCGGATTTTGACGCTTTAGCGGCTGAACAGGCGAAGTTGGAAGCAATTATTAATGCGGCCGGAACCAATGCGGAAACGCAGATGGAAATTGCAGCGGATGCGTTGCGCCTGCCGCCTTGGGAAGCCAAGATTGAGCACCTTTCCGGCGGTGAAAAGCGTCGAGTGGCGCTTTGCCGTTTGCTTTTGTCGCAGCCCGACATGCTCCTTTTGGACGAACCGACGAACCACTTGGATGCCGAAAGCGTGGAGTGGCTCGAGCAGTTCCTGCACCGTTTCCCCGGCACGGTGGTGGCCGTGACGCACGATCGCTACTTCTTGGATAATGCCGCCGAATGGATTTTGGAATTGGACCGTGGCGAAGGTATTCCTTGGAAGGGCAATTACTCGTCTTGGTTGGATCAGAAAGAAAAACGTCTTGAAATTGAAAAGCGTCAGGAAGACGCTCGTATGAAAGCGATTAAGCACGAACTCGAATGGGTTCGCCAAAACGCCAAGGGCCGTCAAGCAAAGAGCAAAGCTCGTTTGGCGCGATTTGAAGAAATGTCCAGCTACGAATATCAGGCTCGCAATGAAACCAATGAAATTTTCATTCCGGTTGCCGAGCGCTTGGGCAACAATGTGATCGAATTTAAGCACGTGAGCAAAGGCTTTGGCGATCGCCTTTTGATTGACGACCTGAGCTTTAAGATTCCGCCCGGAGCGATTGTGGGTGTGATTGGTCCTAACGGTGCCGGCAAATCCACGCTCTTTAAGATGATCTTGGGTAAAGAAAAGCCCGATAGCGGTGAAATTGAGATCGGACAAACCGTCAAAATCAGCGCTGTTGATCAGATGCGCGATTCGCTCCCTAACGATAAGACCGCTTGGGAAGCTGTAAGCGACGGTCAGGATATCCTGCAAGTTGGTAAATTCCAGATGCCCTCCAGAGCGTACTTAGGTCGTTTTAATTTCAAGGGCGGGGATCAGCAAAAGTTGGTCGGTACGCTCTCAGGCGGTGAAAGAGGCCGTTTGCATTTGGCTAAAACACTTTTGGCGGGCGGAAATGTTTTGTTGCTTGACGAACCTTCTAATGACCTTGACGTTGAAACGCTGCGAGCGCTCGAAGATGCTCTGCTGGAATTCGCAGGCTGCGCGATGGTCACCTCTCACGACCGTTGGTTCTTAGACAGAATCGCAACGCATATTTTGGCCTTTGAAGGCGACTCCAAGGTTGTGTTCTTTGACGGCAACTACACAGAGTACGAAGCCGACAAGCGCAAGCGTTTGGGTGAAGAGGCCGCAAGACCGCATCGTTTACGCTTCAAACCCCTGAAGCACTAATTGGCTCAACGGTATCGGAAAAGTTTTTTCGGTACCGTTTTTGCTTTAAGGTGTTTGGTAACAAAATGACCGCATTGACAGTGAAGCCTGCAGAGCTGGCGTTGGAAGAGGGCAAACCATATTCAACACAGTTCGGAGATATTTATGCAACGCGAAGCGGGGCATACGGGCAGGCTTGCGCAGTGTTTCTTTCCGAAGGCGAAATCGCCTGTCGTTGGGCTGGGAAACAAAACTTCACCATCTTAGAAAATGGCTTCGGCTTAGGCACTAATTTTCTGGCAACGCTCAAATCCTGGCGAGAGGATCCTCATAAAAGCGAGCGGCTTGAATATGTCGCGCTGGAGTGCTTCCCCGTTACGGATTCCCAGGTATTGGAATTTTGCGCGCCGGAATTGAAGGATTTGGCTTGCGAGCTTTCCGAAAAATGGCCACCGTGTCTGCCCGGTTTTCATGTTCTGGAATTTGATGAAGGCCGAGTTCGCTTAACGCTGATTTTTGGTGACAGCCGAGAGTTGTCGAAAAAATTGTTGTTAAGTTACGACGCACTTTTTCTTGACGGTTTTGGTCCCGATAAAAATCCTCAAATGTGGGAGGGCGCGCTTCTTCGAAATCTTGCCCGTTACGCCAAAGAAGGCGCAACGGTTACGACATGGTGCACGAAAGGCGATGTCAGACGCGCATTGGCTCAGGCGGGTTTTGAGTTGCAGAAAAAACAAGGCTTTGGCAAAAAGCGTGAGCGTCTTTGCGGCACGATGATGGCTAAAAGGACCAAACACACGGTCCGAAAAATCCGTGATGTGATTGTGATCGGCGCGGGATTGGCCGGGGCGAATGTGGCCTATAGTCTGACAAAAAAAGGGGGTTCCGTCCGTATTGTCGACGCCGGTGTTGTCCCCGGAGCGGCAGCCAGTGCTCTAAGTTGGGCGATACTGCACCCGCACTACAGCCGAGATGACAATCCGCTCTCAAAACTTTCTCGAGAAGGGTTTCTAAGAACCCGATCACGTCTTCTGGAGCTTGAAAACATAACGGGGCAAACTTTGTTTGAGCAGTTAGGCTGCCTTCAAATGGCTCACGACGATTCGATTTATGAGGATTGGCAGAGGGCTTCGCAACTTCAATTACCGTTTGTATTACCGAAAGATTACGCGGAGCTGTTGGGCAAAAAAGAGGCTTCGGAACGAACGGGCTTAACACTTGCCCGAGGCGGTTACTTTTTCCCAATGGCAGGCATGGTGAGAGCCGGGGCATTCTGTCGTGCTTTGGTTCAAGCAAGCGGCGTTCCCTATAGAGGCAACACAGAAGTGCAAAAACTTATCCGATCGGGTGAGAAATGGCAGCTGATCGGCATCTTCGGTGAAGTGGTGGATGAAGCCAGCGACGTTGTGATTTGCGCGGCGATGGGAAGCGAGTCTTTGTTGGGGACGAATACTCTGGGATTGGAACCTTTGCCCGGACGAATTACGCTGCTCAGAGATACGGACTTAAATGAATTGAAATGTCCGGTAAGCGGTGAGGGGTATGTGGCGCATATGTCTGATGGCTATAGCGCAGTGGGAGCCACGTATGAGCTTGAGAGAACCGGACCGTGGACAGAGAGACGGGCGCATGAAGATAATTTGGCCAAGCTTGAAACGCTTGATCTAAAAGCCCCCGAAGTTGTTGTCACCGGCGGCTACTATGGCGTTCGAGCATCGGCAAGCGGACGAATGCCGATATTGGGGAAAGCTTATAACGAAGATCGACTGAAATCTGCTTTTTACTCGAAAGCCGATATGCAAAAAAAATCCCTCTGGGAAGAAGAGGGACTTTGGATTTTGACCGGATTGGGTTCTCGCGGCGTTTCTTTTTCGGTTCTTTGCGCAGACATTCTCGCCGCGCTCATGACGGGAAATCCCGTTCCGGCAGACTCCGGTCTTTTAAAGACGATGGAGCCCGCCAGAAATCAGCTCCGTTTGATTAAAGCCACAAAACTCTAGGCGTTTCTGCCACAGCAGTTCTTGTATTTTTTCCCTGAGCCGCACGGGCAGGGATCGTTTCTTCCCACCTTCGGCGTGCTGCGACTGATGGGTTTGTTGGGGCAATTCAGTTTGGCGATTTCGATGACGCCTTGCATCATTTCCACCATGCCTTCTTCAAGGTTGCGTACAGGATGCGCTTGTTCGATTCCGCGGCGGATGGCAAGGTTTTGTTCATAGTCTTCATCGCTTTCATCCAGTTCTAAGAAGCGATGAATTCTGCAAAGCTGTGCTTCAATGGCATCGTTGACCGTGACACGGTCGCTGTATTGCGCCAAGGCGTTGTAAAAGCCGGTAGCCCAGGGTTCCAGTGCGGCAAGCCCTTCAGCGCCCGTGACGGCGTTTCCTTCTTCGTCTTCAAGTGGGAAGATGATCGGGTTATAGAACTGTCTTTGGGCTTGGAACGCACGGATTTCCTGCAGGCGCTGTGTAATGAGTTTATGAACGGTTTCGGCTTCATCCACTTCACAGGGGGTGCCCTCGGCGTTAAAAATGTAGGGGTACCATTCTGACTCTTCAGTCAGAGGGGGATTTAAAAGCGCCACTGCAGATAAAAAACCATCGAGCATGCTGACATCAAACGTGTCGTCCGCGCAGCTGCTCGTGGCAAGCAAGTCATCAAGTTGATTGATGTCTTCATCGGTAAGGGGATGGAAATGATCAGTCATTTACAAACCGTCCGTTAAGAAAAACGCCGCAAAAATTCTGCGGCGTCGGATATTTTTTTAACGAATGCCGCCGCTATTGTTGAGCTTCGGTTTCCGTTGATTTTTCTGCCAATGTGTTGTCGCAAAGCGCGATCAAAGAATCAAGCTGACCTTTGGAGCGATTCATTTCATCAACCGCACGCTTCATTTCTTCAACCGCTTGCCGTTGAATCAAATTTTCATAAGCGATGCGCAGCGCAGCGAGCACAGCAACCGAGTCTGGTGAAAACACCTTGCCCGGTTGGTGGATTTCCTGCATTTTGCTTTGCACTTGCTCGGCGCAGGCGCGCAAATTCGCTTCCTCTTCCGGGGCCACCGCAAGGCGATAGTCACGCCCCATGATGGTCAGTGTTAAGGTTTTACGCGCATTCATGATGTCTCAACAGCTCAATTAGAAATTCATCGGTTGGTCATTGGAGACCGTCTGTTGGGCCTTTTCGATGGAGCGAATCAAGGCATCCAATCGTTCAATGGCTTCCTGTGTTTCGACTTTGGTCAAGCCTGCTTCATTTTCTTTTTGAGTGATCACAGCTTGCAATTGTTCATTTTGCGCGCGCAAATCATTAACTTCCTGAATGAGAGCGCGAATGCGATCGGCTAAAAGGTCAAGCTTTTCTTGCATGTTTGTATTCCTTTGAATTTTGAATTATTGAGCGTTTTGTTCCACGTCTTCCATGGCCTTTTGGGTCTGGTCGACAACCGTTAATTGAGAGTTATCCGCTTTGAAAGCCTCTTTATCACCCAAGATCATTTGGTCGGCCTGTGTTTCATCAGGCATCGGGGTGAATTCATAACGGCTCAGTCTTCCTGTGTCGTCAAAATAAACTGTCAGACGACGCGTTTCCGGATCACCAAAACGGGGATTCACGTAGTAGAGATAATCCCAACGATTTTGGTGGAACATGTCACGCAGAAGCGGCACACCAAGCAGGAACTGAACTTGCATTTGAGTCATGCCTAAATGCAACTGATCAATCATCTCTTTGGTGATCAAATTTCCTTGATGGGTGTCCGGGCGATAAGGGTTAATGACGGACGTCAGGGCCTTTGTGGGTTGGAACCATTCGTTGAATGCGTCCCATTGCGACTCCATCTGGGCACAACCACTCAGGGCGAGCGCAGAAGCCAGCGCGCCCGTCAACAAGCATTTTCTGTACATAAGTGACACGTCGTTTCAGTGCGTTAATCTCTGATCCCTGAATAATAAACTAATGAAAGGCCTTGCGCCTATGTCCGACGGACTTTTTTTGAAGCGTAAACGATTAACTTTGTTTTAAGAGCGCAAAAATATTTGATTCGTCAAACGTTTGTTTTTCAGTCTGAGGGGTCCTACGTGTTATGATTAAAAACTGATTTTTAGTTCTCGCGGTGTTCGAGGTAAAGAAATTGAAATACGACTCCAGTGATTTGAGAAATTTGGGTTTAAAGGCCACGGCGCCGCGCATGCGTATTTTGGCTCTCTTTCAAAAAGCAGCGTTAACGGAAAAACGTCATTTAACGGCTGACGAAGTGTTTAGTTTGCTTCGAGAAGAGGGTGAAGACGTGGGCTTGGCGACGGTTTACCGGGTGCTTACGCAGTTTGAAGTGGCCGGTCTTTTACGTCGTCATCATTTCGATTCGGAAAGTGCCTCATACGAATTGGGCGAACCCGAGCATCACGATCACTTGGTTTGCCTGCAATGCGGCAAGATTGAAGAGTTTGTGGATGTTGAAATCGAAAGAAGACAGCAGGAAATCGCCTCGCGCTTTGGCTACACGCTTGATCATCACACGCTTTGTCTCTACGGCATTTGTAAAGAATGCCAAGAGAAAAACGCAGCAAAATAACAAACTGAATCTTTTTCCTGCGACGCCCTAGCCTTGATAGGCTCGGGCGTTTTCGATGAGTTCCTGCGCATTGTCACGGGCTTTCTTTGTGACATCAGAGCCTGCCAACATGCGGGCGAGTTCTTCAATGCGTTCTGTTTTGTTCAGAACCGACAGACGGCTCACGGTCGCTTCTCCGTCTTGAGATTTTTCAACCTTTAAGTGTGTTAACCCGTAGCTGGCCACTTGAGGCAAGTGCGTCACGCACATGACTTGTCGCTCAAGACTTAATTTTTTGAGCAGTTTGCCGACGACATCGGCCACCGCGCCGCCGATACCGGCATCGACTTCATCAAAGATGAGCGTGTCAACCGGAGTTTGCTTGGAGGTGATCACAGAAATCGCCAGACTGATGCGGGAGAGTTCACCGCCGGAGGCCACTTTTGAGAGTGCTCGGGGTGCCACACCGCTGTGGCCAGCCACTAAAAATTCACATCTTTCCAAACCGCTTGCGCTCGGGTCGCAGGGTGTTAATTGAACTTCAAATTTGCCGCCCCCCATTGAGAGCATCTGCATAGAGTCGGTGACTGCACGTGAAAGCTCCTTAGCGGCTCTCAGACGTTTTGCAGAAAGCGCTTTAGCGGCAAGCATGTATTCGTTAAGAGCAGTCTTTTCCTTATCTTCCAATGCTTGAAGATCCAGTCCTTTTTGCAGGAGAGCAAGCTGAGCGCTTGTTTCTTCAAATTTTTCAAAAAGAGCTTCCGGCAGGGTATGAAATTTTCTTGCCGCATTAAAGTAAAGAGAGACTCGTTGATCAACTTCTTCAAAACGGTTTTCATCTAAATCCGTTCGATCGCCATAGCGCTCAAGTTCGCGCACAGCATCTTCAACAATAGCCTGTGCTTCGGCAAGTTGATCGGCAATCTCACCCAATTTTTCATCGTATTGGGCTAAATTCTGCAGTTTTTCTGCATTCCGGCCGATAAGTGAGAGAGCGCTTTGGTCATTGTCAGAGAGCTCTTCAGAGGCAGAATCAAGCGCTTGCAAAATGTCGTGAGCATTTCCGAGGCGCTTGTGCTCGGCGTTGAGTTCTTCCCATTCTCCCTTTTGAGGATTAATTTGTGAGAGCTCTTCATTTACCCAGGTGAGACGATCGGCTTCGTCGGCTAGCTTTTTAGCGTTTTCTTTGGCTTCCAAGAGCTCTTTTTGAGCTGCTTGCCACTTGCAGTAGGCATCTTTAACCTGAGTGAGTTCAGAAGCGCAAAAGCCGTAGCCGTCTAAAAGAGCGAGCTGTCCTGCGGGTTTTAACAACGACTGTTGTGCATTTTGACCGTGGATGTCCAAAAGATCTGAAGCAACTTCTTTGACTTGCGCGAGCGTGACAGCGACACCATTGATCCAAGAGCGAGAGCGTCCGGTTTTATCAATAACGCGTCGGATGATGGCCGTTTTTTCGAGCAAATCTTCGGCTTCATCGGCAAGACCCGCTTCGCAGAGCTTTTCAAAAGCAGGTTGAGAGATATCGAAAATCGCCGTTAAATCGGCTTGTTTTGCCCCCTCACGAACGACTCCTGCATCTCCTCGAGCGCCGAGGATTAACTGAATCGCATCAATCAAAATTGACTTGCCTGCGCCGGTTTCGCCTGTTAAGACGGTGAGCCCTGTGTTTAAATCCAAGGACAGTTCCCTGACAATGACAAAGTCTTTGAGCGTGAGATGAGTGAGCATGTGCTGAGCTAATCCTTAATGGGAAGCGAAGCGTTGTCCGAAGGCATCAGGTTCCAATAAAGCTTGCGGCGAAGCGTGTCGTAATGATTGTGACCTACCGGGTGCAAAATTGTGAAGCTTTCGGGCATCGTTCTGACTCGCAAAATGTCCCCCTTTTGCATTGGGAAGAAATCCTGCATGTCGCAGTACGCGGATGCTTCGCGGGCTTCAATGAGCCCGATATCAATCGTGCTGGAACCGGGCAGAACAATCGGTCGATTGGTGAGCGCATGCGGTGCAACAGGAACCAGCACCATGGCGTTTAAGGCCGGGTGCAGGATCGGGCCGCCTGCGGCCATCGCATAAGCGGTGGAACCTGTGGCAGAGGAAACAATCACGCCGTCGGAGCGCTGAGTGGCCATGGGATGTCCGTCAACCCAGACATTAAATTCGACCATAGAGCCTGCACGGCCGTGAGTGATGCCCGCGTCGTTGACCGCTGTCGCATCGAAAACAATCGTACCTTGCCGATAGACTCGTACACGGAGCATAGCACGGGTATCAACCTCATACTCGCCTCTTAGAAGCGGCGGAAGGTTTTGCTCCATTTCCTGAAGAGAAAAGTCTGTGATAAAGCCCAGACGCCCGGCATTGATTGCAATGATAGGGAGCTTAAATTTGGCCATTCGACGGGCGATGCCAAGCGTGGTGCCGTCGCCGCCCAGCATGATGATGACATCAGCTTTTTCGCCAAGCTCTTCAAGGCTTACCCCGGTGCTGCCGGGCAGATGTTCGGCAGTGCTTGTCTCCAAAAGGTAATCAACATTTTGGGCCTTCAAAATGGATAAAAGCTTTTTTAATGCTTCACCCATAGGCTCTGTGCGCTTGGCAAAAACCGCGGCGGTTTTAAACGACTTCACTTTACTTTTGCCCTGATAATAATCGGCCGACTGAATCTTCGGCCGATGGTCTTGCAAATTTACTCTTGCTCTTCCGTTTCGGCACCAATGGCAACGCTGTGGAAGCCTCCGTCGACGTGGACAATTTCACCGGTGACGGCGCTCGCTAAATCCGACAGCAAGAAAGCGGCGACATTGCCGACTTCCTCAATGGTAACCGTGCGGCGCAAAGGCGCATTGGCTTCCATGTGATGGAGCATCTTAGAGAAGCCCTGGATGCCCGAGGCGGCAAGGGTCTTGATGGGGCCTGCGGAAATGGCATTTGCACGAATGCCCTTGGGACCCACGGAACTTGCGATGTAGCGGGTGCTGGCTTCAAGCGCAGCTTTGCAAAGGCCCATCGTGTTGTAGTTAGGCACAACGCGTTCGCCGCCCAAATAGGTCAATGTTAAAAGCGAGCCGTTGCGGCCTTCCATCAAGGGTAATGCGGCGCGTGCGATAGCGGGGAAGGAATAGGCAGAAATATCCATGGCAACTTTGAAAGCATCACGCGTGCAGCCTTCTAAGAAATCACCCGCAATTGCTTCGCGCGGAGCAAAGCCGATGGAATGGACCAAACCGTCCAAGGCCCCCCAACGTTCTTTAATTTGAGCAAAGGTATTGTTGATTTGCTCGTCATTGGAGACGTCCATCTGCAAAACAAAGTCGCTGCCGAAATCGGCGGCAAAGCCCGCCACGCGGTCTTTGAATCGTTCGTTTGCATAGGAGAACGCGAGTTCGGCGCCTTCACGATGGCAGCATTTGGCAATGCCGTAAGCGATAGAGCGGTTGGAAACAATCCCGGTGATTAAGATCTTTTTGCCTTGGAGAAAACCCATTTGAGCCTCACTGTATAAAACGATAACTAACCCATGAATTCTAGCTAAATGGTCGCTGACTTTGAAGTGCCATCCTGTTATAGCAACAGGACGGCATGTGTTCAATCACAAAAACAGCGCGGTGCTTCTGTCTTTGAGATTGACAGGTTCTATGGATGAGGTTTGTCTGATTTTGAAGCTCGATTGTCTTGGGTTTGCCGCATAACGCTTTTAACCAACTCACCGCTTTCTTTAACAAGTTTCACCATTGCTTGAATCCATGAATCAATATAACGTCCTGTCTGACTGAAAAAGCGCTTGGTTTCTGTCGGGGCGGCAATCAGAGCGGTCAGCAGAGCCAGCAAAGCTAATGTCATTACCGTCAGCAAAATTGACAAAGCGCTAACAAGCAATGTGATAGCTAAAACAAATATCAGTATTAAAACAATGCGACGAAAAGTTCGGCCAAGTTTTTCAAGCATATTGACTTTCCCTATAGTACCTTTCGGTGTTGCAACAGATGAATGCTTAGAAGAGCAAGAAAGCCAATGCCAAAAATGATGTGACTTTTCGATTGTGATCCGATCAACACTCCGATACTGGCGGCAAGACTGCCCAGCATCAGACGGTTTTGGGTGACACGGCGCTTTCTTGCCTTTTGTTTGAGATCCGGAGCAATAAAGGGACTTAGCGTATCCAAAAGACTGTTACTCACTTGTTCGCTAAGAGTCATTAGGTTTTTGAAGCGTTTTTTTATGAAAGCATTATTAATTGGGACATTTTCATTATTTTTTGCAGCGGCAAAGCCGGACGCTTGGGTCATTTGCATATAAACCGTTGCTTCATTCATGAGGGATTCAATATCCAACGAATCACGCTCAGGATCCCACGTGATGAGTGCGCTGCCGACTCTCGGATTAAAAATAACGTTGATGCCGGGTGTCCGACTTTTCAGCCAGGTCGTTAGCAAGTCTGCCGTTTGATCATCAAGTCCCTTTAAAAGCGGCATGCGAAGGCGCAAACGACCGGGCAGTGACGATCGGATTGCTTTTGAAAACTGGGCCAATTTATTGTCCACGCTGAACTCCTTCCTGTGTGGTGAGGATTTGAGAAACATAACGGAAACCGGTGCGAAAGACTTCGGATAAATCTTCGCCGGAATTATTAAGGGTGCTTGCTTTGGGATCACGCATTGCATTTAAGCAAACACCGATAGTTGTTCCGTTGTGGAGCAAAGCTCCTAAAGCCGGTGTTAGTCGTCCGGTCAGTCCTGCGGCTAGGAAAGCAAAATTCAAACCGACCGAAGTACCAAAATTTTGACGAATGCGTTTCATCGTTGCTCGTCCTAGCTCTATGGTTTGCGGCAATTGTGTGAGGCTATTTTGAGTTAAAACGACATCGGCCACTTCCTGAGCAATGTCGGCCCCGTCCCGCAGAGTAACGCCAACATCGCTTGCCGAAAGCGCCGGGCTGTCATTTACGCCGTCTCCTACCATCAGCACCTTGGCGCCTTGTGCTTTGAGGGATTCAATAATATTGGCCTTATCCGTTGGCAAAATGCCGGCATAAAATTCATCAATACCCAAATAATTTGCAACAGATTTTGCGGTACGTGCATCGTCACCGGTTAACATCAAAATCCTTTTAATGCCTAAGCGATGCAAATTGTCAATCACTGTTTTGGATTCCGGCCGAATCGGATCTTCAATCCCCAGCACACCGACTAATTTATTGCCAACTGCGATATAAAGTATCGATTTGCCTTCTAGAGCTAATTGCTTGCATATTTCTTGAGAGGGGCTGACGTCAACGTGTTCGTCTTCTTCGATGAAATGGCGGGAGCCGAGAACAATACGTCGGTTATTGACAGAAGAACAAATACCGTGAGCAACAATGTAGCGAACCTCGGCGTGCTCTTCTTCTTTATCGTGCCAAAGTCCTTCACGTTCGGCTGCACGAACAATAGCCCGTCCTACAGGATGAGGGAAGTGCTCTTCAAGACAAGCGGCTAAACGCAAAAGTTCTTCATGGGAATAGTTTTCATCGAGGCTCACGACATCAGATAATTTTGGCGAACTGACCGTTAAAGTGCCGGTTTTGTCAAAAACCACTGTATCAATTTCAGAAAGAGACTCTAAATAACGACCGCCCTTGATCACAGCGCCTTCTTTACTTCCCGTTCTCATTGCTGTCAGGATGGCTAAAGGAGTTGCCAACCGCAGCGCACAGCTGAAATCAACCATTAAAACACCGGCCATACGGTTGAAGTCTCGGGTAAAGAGATAAACGAGAGCGGCTAGGAGGAAGTTGAAGGGAACGATTCGATCAGCCCATCGTTCGGCTTTACCTTGGATACTTGCTTTGGCAACTTCGCTTTCTTCAATGAAGTGAACAATCTGGCTTAATCGAGTCCCGTCGCCGATGTGAGTGGCTCGAACGGTTATCTCTCCATCTTCAAGAACGGTTCCTGCAAAAACACTGGCGCCAGGATAACGGTGAATGGGCAAAGGCTCGCCGGTCATTGAGGACTGGTTGACAGAACCTTCACCACGTGTGACGACGCCGTCAACCGGAATCGCACTGCCGGCATGTACAACGACTTCTTCGCCTTCTTGAAGTTCGCAAAGAGGTTTTTGCCGAATTTCGCCGTCTGCGTGGCAAATCCAAACGCTATCAACATTAATGGCCAATTGATCGGCAAGACTTGTGAGCGACTTTTTCCGTGTATAGGACTCCAATGTTTCGCCTAAACCCAACAAAACAATCAGTAATCCCGCTGTTTTAAAGTCTCTGCGAAGTAGGGACACGGTAAGTGCCGCAGCATCTAAGACGCTTACGTTTAGCTTTCCTCGCAATAGGGACTTCAGACCTGCGCTGATTATTGGGAGACTGCCGAGGACGGCGTTGACCGTATTGACCACAATAGGTAAAAACGGTCGAACAAACACGTAACGCGCCAAAGGTGATAAGTCCAAGTCGGATTCTTGTTTTTCCGATGTAAAAGTTCTTTTTACAAAAAATCGAGAAATACGATTGATTGCTTGGATGAGGGGCATCCCGCTCATGAGTCGGTCAGAGGCTTTTACCAGTGCTTGAACGGCGCCAGGAGCCAAACGAGAACGCTGAATCTGTCGATTTGTTTTCTCAAGTGCCTGAGCCGTAGCCTGCGTTTGATGCCGCAGAATCGGCGGATGAGATTTAAGCCACTCAAAATAGGCCTCCAAACGAGCGATCGTCGGTCTGTCGGATACCGTGACAGTAATTGATCCTGTACGGGGGTTTGCTACGAGTCCTGTGACGCCCTCGATACGTCCTATTTCAGAAGTAACCAGTGACATACTGGCCAAAGAAATGACCTGGCTCGTTTGCCAGCGCAAACGATTACCAACCGCGTGAACCTTACGAAAAAACATTGTCAGATCCTGCCAACAAAAGGTCTCCACAAGGGCACTGTTTCTAAACCGCTGTCTGAGATTGTGTTTCTCCGACAGCTGTTTCAGAGCAGGGGATTTCTGTTTGAGCTTCTTGTGCTTCTTTTGCAAGCTTTCGTTCTTGTGATTTAACCTGTGCTTCAGCCATCACATCCGCCAAATCTTCTTTGACGCCTTCAACACCGGCCATTACTTTGTCGCGAAGGTCAATGCCTGTGCTCAGGAGGTCCGTTGCGAGCGGCTTAACATCGAGCTTTCCACGAGTGATGGCAACAGCGCCTAAGGCGCCAACCACAACACCACCCAAGAAAAAGAGGCCATACTTGGTTGTATCCGTCATTTTTCATCTCCTTATTGAAAATGAGAACAAGAATGAGTATCAATAAGAAGATTGTAGTCTTTTCTTTTGAATGTGATGGTTTTAGTAAGCAAAATTTTTAGAAGCGCTAAGCTATCAAATTGGAGCTGTTGTTTTTTGGCGAATCATTAGTGCGGAACGACTAACCGCTGCCCGGGCTTTAAGTCCATGGATTGAAGCTTATTTTCATCCATGATTGCGCTCACGCTTGTGCGATGACGCTTGGCAATCGTATAAAGTGTGTCGCCTCTTTTAACGCGATAGGCCGTTTTGCGAAGACCGGTGCGTTGAACTTCTTTTATGGTCAAACGCAGACGTTGACCGATTTTAAGGCTGTTGCTCTTTAATTTATTTTGCCTTTTGATATCGGCCGCTTTTACGCCAAAACGCGAAGCAACCGAAGAAAGGGTGTCGCCATTGCGAACCCGGTAGGTGATGCGCCGCGTGGTCGGAAGCGGCACAAGGCGCATGGTTGAATCGGCTTCCGCAACGGCAATGTCACGTTTGGCGTGGGCATCTTTCACCAAAATGGTGCTGCCAATCTGCACACGTCGATTTCTAGGAATTTTGTTTGCGGCTCTGAGCTCATCTTCGGTCATGCCGTAGCGTTTGGCAATGGCCTTGAGAGAGTCGCCTTTTTTCACCTTATAGGTCGTCCAGTTGGACAAAGGTTTCCCGGTTGACTGCCAATTAATCAAATTGGAGACAAAAGTGTCAGCCTTTGCTGCCGGAATCAAAATGGATCCCTGATGAGCCGCCACGACGACGGGGCGGTTAAAACTCGGGTTTAAGAGTCGGAATTCCTGCAGATCCGTTTCTGCCAATTGAGCTGCTGTTTCAATATCAAGGTCGCGATTCTTATTAACACGAACAAAGTAAGGTTCATTGGCAATCGGCGGCAGTTTTAAGCCGTAACGATCCGGATCCTCAACCAGTTTTTTGATGGCAAGAAGCTTCGGTACGTAGCGCGCCGGTTCATTGGGCAGCGGCAAGTGCATGAAGTCTGTGGGCAGCCCCTTCGCTTTATTGGCGGCAACCGCGCGTCTGATGCTGCCTTCGCCCCAATTGTAGGCGGCAAGCGCCAAATGCCAGTCTTCGAATTGATTGTGCAGGTACTGCAAATAGTCCAAAGCCGCGCGGGTGCTTTCAACCACATCAAGCCGATCGTCTCGCCAGCTTGACTGCCTTAAATCAAAAATGTCACCCGTGGAGGGCAAAAACTGCCAAAGTCCCGCCGCTTTAGAGCGCGAGAGTGCTTCGGGCTTAAAGGCGCTTTCTACAAATGGCAGCAGCGCGAGCTCTGTCGGCATCCCTCTTTTTTGTGTTTCAGAAACAATAAAGTAGAGATACATTCGGGCTCTGAAAGCCATTTGCTGGGTATAGGGGAGCGCACGGGTGTAGAGCTTGAGCTCTTTGTCAACCACTGAATTCGGTAAATCCGCGATGCCAAAACCGCGCCGGATGGTTTCCCAAATTGTGTCATCCGGGTTAACGAGTGTTCTTTGCGCTTCACGCAACTCTACCGAGCGCGCGAACTCATCGTCTTCGATGGTAACGTCACCCAATAAGTCCACGAAGTCGGTGGAGGCCACAGCTGCGGCACAGCTCAACCCCGCGAAGATAGCGGTTAAGTGCTTGAAAACGTTCAATGAAAACCTCTTTTAAGGTTGCTCAAGTGTTTCCGGGTTTTGACCGGAAACAATTGCTCGGAGACCATCTGCGTCAATAATGTGAACGTGTTTTTGATTGACGGAGATTAAGTTGTCGTGAGAGAAGCGGGACAGCACCCGGCTCACCGTCTCCAATTTCAGACCTAAATAAGAGCCGATTTCAGCACGCGTCATGCGCAGAACAAATTCTGTGCGCGAGTAGCCGCGTGATTCAAATCGTTGAGAGAGGTTTAAAAGGAAAGCGGCCAATCGTTCTTCGGCGTGCATGGAACCGAGCAGAAGCATCAGGCCATGCTGACGAACGATTTCGCGGGAAAGAACTTTCTGGAAGTGCAGGTTATAGCCTTCAATTTCGCTGCAGGCAGCCAGAATTCTTTCATAAGGAATGACGCAAACTTCAGTGTCTTCCAATGCGATAACGTCACAGGAATGCACTTCGTTGGCAATGCCGTCCAAGCCGATAAGCTCGCCCGACATATGGAAATTTGTTACTTGTTCACGCCCGTCGCTACTCATGACGGAACTCTTTAAGAAACCTAAACGAATGGCGTATATCGCTTCAAAACGATCGCCTGCTCTGAAAAGAGGTTCTCCGCGATGAATACGCTTGCGTGAGGCGATTAAATCTTCAAGACGGTCGATGTCGCGCAAAGACAGGCCAAGCGGAACACAATGCTCGCGAAGGTTGCAGTGCGAGCAGCTTACCCTGAGAGAGGGAACAACATTGATATTGGATGACAGATTTGTCATGAATGTCGATCTTAAAAATTAATCTTAACCAAGTGGCAACAGCGATCGTGCGTTTTTCAGTTTGCGGTAATAATTACCGTGCACAATGTAAGCGTTGTTGCTGGAATCGTTTTGATTTTGACTTTTGTCAAAAATTTATTTGTCGAATGATAACAGAACTTTAACCTAAATCAAATTACTGGACTGTAGAGAATCTCATGTTGACTGATCCGAATTTGACCGGCGTGGAATTGCCGTCTGTTGATTTGCTTCAAAAATTTGATGTACCGGCCCCCCGCTACACCTCTTATCCGACGGCCGACCGTTTTAATAAAAACTTCACGGCGACCGATTATGAAGAGGCACTGAAGACGCGAAGTGAAGATAAGCCTTTGAGTTTGTATGTGCACATTCCGTTTTGTAATGACGTCTGCTTTTATTGCGGCTGTAATAAGCAGGTGACGAGAGATCACAGCAAAAGTGCTGAATATTTGGATGTGCTCGATCAAGAAATCGCTTTGGTGAAAGAACGGATCACTGGGAAGACTTCCGTGAGCCAGCTGCATTTTGGCGGTGGCTCTCCTACCTTTTTAAATAACGAGGAAATTGAGCGGGTGATGGAATTGATCACGAGCCGCTTCCCGTTGGAAGAAGGCGGAGAGTTTTCCATCGAGGTTGATCCGAGAACTTGCCCGCCGGACAAAGTCCGCACGCTTGCCAAGGTGGGTTTAAATCGCATGAGCTGCGGCGTGCAGGATTTCAATCCCGATGTGCAAAAGGCGGTCAACCGTATTCAGCCCTTTGAAATGACTCGGGAAACCATGCAGGCGGCTCGCGAAGCCGGTTTTCATTCCATCAACATGGACTTGATCTACGGCTTGCCCAAACAGACGAGAAAAACGTTTGAAAAGACACTTGATCAAGTGCTTGAATTGTCGCCGGATCGCATCGCGCTCTATCACTATGCGCATTTGCCGCACCATTTCCCGCCGCAGCGCAGAATTTTGGATGCGGATTTGCCAAGCACGGTTGAAAAAGTGCACATCATGATGGATGCAATCACGCGTCTGACGCAAAACGGCTATCGCTATATCGGTATGGATCACTTTGCAAAGGTGACCGATGAGTTAGCGATCGCCCAGCAGCAAGGCAAGCTGCAGCGCAACTTCCAAGGTTATTCAACGCGGCCGGACTGCGACATGGTGGCCCTAGGGGTTTCTGCGATCAGCAACGTCAATCACTGCTATGCCTGCAACCCCCGCGAACTTCCCGCTTACTATGAAGCGATTCGCGCAGGACATTTGGCAACCAACCGTGGCTACAAGTTAAGCGCCGAAGACCAATTGCGTCATGCGGTCATTATGACCATTATGTGTCAATTCCGTGTGGTGAAGTCCGAAATTGAGTCCCGCTTCGGCATTCGCTTTGATGAAACGTTTGCCTATGAGCTCAGAAAGCTGCAAAACTACCAGAAGGTGGGTTTTGTGGAATTGACACCCGATGAAATCGTGGTAAGCCCCAAAGGTAAGATTTTTGTCAGAGCGGTTGCCATGCAGTTTGACCGCTATTTAAGAGAGTCTGACAGAGCGGGCGGTTATTCCAAGATCGCCTAACTGTTAAGAAAAGACATCACTGAAATTGGGCAGGTTCCGGGAGGACCTGCCCATTATTTTTATGGGCAATGGTTCAAATTTCCCCTACTGTATTATGGAATTTTGGCCAAATTTCCATAATACGTTATGGAAATTTACCAAAATATACCTTAAAAGGCATACTCTTGTTCTGTACCACAAGTTCAACGAGGCAGTTTTTCGAAGGCTTGTTTTAAATCCTCAATTAAATCATCAGGGTTTTCTAAGCCCACGGCGATTCGTATCATCCTTTCAAAGGGCATCGGCTTTTCGGTTCGCGTGCCGTAGCTTTGAATCAAGAGACTTTCAAAACCACCCCAAGAGTAACCCCTGCCGAAAAGCTTTAGAGCGTCAATCATCGGGGCAAGTTTGCCGGCATACTTTTCCCTAAAGACCACACCGAAAAGGGAAGTTGCGCCTTTGAAATCTCGTTTCCATATCGGATAAGACGGATCGGTGGGCAATGCGGGCCAAAGTACGCGTTCAACTTCCGGGCGCTTGAGCAGCCAATCAATAATCTTTTGTGTACTTTGAGCGGCGGCTTTTACACGAACGGCCATGGAGTGCAGCCCGCGATAAGCCAGATAGATGTCGTCGCAACTTGTCGTTTGTCCAGTTTGGACAAAGGTTCTGTAGGCTGCGGGCCAGGTCTTGGCGTTACAGATCACCACACCCATGGTGAGGTCAGAATGCCCGCCGATGTACTTCGTTGCGGCGTGAATCACCACGTCAACACCCACATCAAGAGGTTTGAAGAAAAGAGGGGTTGCCCATGTGTTGTCAATGACACTCACAATGCCTTTTTCCCGACAGGCCTTTGCGATGGCGGGAACATTGGGCATTTCAAAGGTGTGTGAGCCCGGTGTTTCCATCATCACCAGCGCCGTGTTGTCTTTGAAGCGTTCTCGAATGGCACCGGCGACATCAGGTGGGAAAAATTCCACCTCCACGCCCATTTTTCTCAAAATTTCTTCGGCGAATTCGCGCGTTGGGCCATAAATCGTATCGATGAAAAGAGCATGATCGCCTGCTTTTAAAAACGCTAAAAGCGGGATGGTGCAGGCTGCGAGTCCCGAGGGAAACGCCCAGGCGCCTGCGGCTTTGTCGCCTTCCAAAGTCATAAGCGCTTTGTAGAAAGCGTGATGCGTGGGAGTGCCGTACGTTCCGTAAGGGATTTTGTCTTCGATCATTTCGCGCTCATGCATGGCGC
>CALXQR010000011.1 GCA_944390675.1 uncultured Burkholderiaceae bacterium | reverse complement strand
CTGCCGTGAACCGGTGCCAGGGTTTTTATTGGTTACGCATTTATCACTTGACAGATGGGGCTATATGTGCCCCCCCGCATTTCAGAAAACTTCAACAAAATTGAAAGAGGAGTTAAGACGAGTTCTAGAGGTCGACATTGATCGTCTTATGGTGTGTGTCCCGATATATTTGAACAACGCAAATCAATTTCATTTATTAAATCCGAAATCCCAATTATTTTGGTACAAGTATTTGAAAAAGCAGCACAGTTGGTTTGAAAGAAATCTGTACCGCAAAGTCTACGGCGATACACAAATTTCTCGACCGTATATGGATACATTAGAAAACTCTTCGGCGAGTTATGTATTCGAACAATTTAAGAAAATATTTTTTGGCAGAAAGATTGTCATTATTGAAGGAAGTCAGACACGCTTCGGGGTAGGTAATGATTTATTAGCAGGAGCACAATCTGTTTCAAGAATTATCGCACCTGCAGTAAACGCTCACGATTCCTACCCCGAAATTAAACGTCAAGCAGAACAATTAGCTTTTGAAGATGTTTTATTTATTGTTTGTTTGGGACCGACAGCAAAAATTTTGACCTTAGAGCTGACACAAAATGGTTATCAAACATTGGATTTAGGGCACTTGGATATTGAATATGAATGGTTCAGAAGGGGAGCCAAAGAAAAAATTTTGATTCCTGGAAAATACGTCAATGAGGTCCAAGGTCACATGACTGAGGACCCTTACAAAAACTACGAACCTTATTTAAAGCAGATTGTGGCTGAAATTAAATAAAGAGATACATAACAAAAAAATATGTCACATTTCAATTTATCTGTCTCCGTACAATGACAACTAACAAAATTTATATTTCAATGGAGAAAAAGTGATGAACAAAATGACTCAGATTGCTGCGGCGGGTGCTTTGACGATGGCCATGTCGGCCGCGATGGCCGCTGATTCCATGAATGGAACCACTCTGGCAGAAAAAGGTTTGACGCTTAACGTCAATGGCGTTGCTTCTATTACAGTTCCCAATGATGAAGCTCAGATGAATTGGTCGGTTTCAGCGCAAGCCAAAACCCTTAAAGAAGCGACTTCCCAAGCAGTTAAAGCGATGAATGAAGGCCTGTCGCAAATTAAAACAGTAAGCGACGCATTGAAACTTCAAACGCAGTCGATGAATTCTTATCCGGTTTATGGTGAAGTGAAGGGCAATGAAACGCCGAAGATTGTCGCCTGGCGTGTGTCTCAATCGTTGGAAGTGATTGCGCCGGATGTGCAATTGGTGCCCGCGGTGATTGAAAAGGTAAACGGTACTTTGGCGCTCAACGGTCTGAATTTCAAAGTCTCGGACGCGGCCCGCGCCAAGTATGATGAATCTTTGTATAAATTAGCAGTGGCCGATGCAACGCAGCGCGCCGTTTGGATCGCGCAGTCCGTGGGTAGCGACGCGGGCAAAGTCGAGCTGCAATCGCTTCGCTTTAATTCTTCTGCCACGCCTCGTCCGATTAATCTGATGATGCGCGCGCCCGCCAAAGCCATGATGGACTCTGCGGTTCCCTCGCCTTCCGTGGAGGCCGGCACAAGCGAACTCAATTTAACGGTGAGTGCTGAAGTTTTGATTAAGCGTTAAAACCAAGTTTTTCCTGCTCGAATGGGTCTATAAGGTGAAACTTATGGGCCCATTTTCTTAATGCAAAAATTGTTACAGTGTTTTAGAAAGTGGAATTAACCATCAAATTGCGGTTAACATGGGCAGGCGAAGGAAAGAATTTGCCAATAGCGTACAATTGGCGGTTTAAATAGAAAGACTCGGAGATTTAACTCATGAATCCAAAGTACCCTCACCCCATTTTGGCCCGAGAAGGTTGGCCATTTATCGGCGGTACTTTCCTTTTGGCGCTCTTTTGGACAGCCCTGGCTGGTTTCGGTTTCGTTGCCGCGCTCCTGTGGATTCTGTTCATTGTCGTCACCCAATTTTTCAGAGATCCTCCCCGTACAGTGCCCGTGATGCCCGAGGCGGTTTTGTCGCCAGCTGACGGTCAGGTGGTTAAGGTCGAAAAAACTATTGATCCCTTTACCAATGAAGAAGCGATTCTGATCAGCGTCTTCATGAATATTTTCAACGTGCACTGTCAGCGCTTCCCGGTTGACGGTAAGGTTGAAGATGTCCAATACTATCCGGGTAAGTTCCTTAACGCAGATCTTGACAAAGCCAGCACGGAAAATGAACGAAACGCAGTGATCGTTCGCGTCAATGACGGCAATCGCATTACGGTTGTTCAGGTCGCGGGTCTCGTTGCCCGTCGTATTCTTTGCTACGTGCAAAAGGGCGATCAATTGAAAAAGGGCGAACGTTACGGCTTTATCCGTTTCGGCAGCCGTCTGGACGTCTATTTGCCCACCGATGCCACGCCTTGCGTCACGATCGGCGAGAAGGTGTTGGGCACGGAAACCATTTTGGCGAAGTTAAATCCTAAGGCTCAGTAAGAGTGATCGAACACAAAAAGGCTGAATCATTATGAGAAAAATTCGTCGTTCTCCTCGCGCGAACATTAAAGAGAGAATTCAAGAGGCTCGCGCTCGCAGTATTTATCTTCTGCCGAACTCCTTCACGATGGGCTCGCTCATCTGTGCTTTCTGGGGTGTGACGCAAGCGATGGCCGGTGAATTCGGTGTTGCCGCGGCGACCATTTTCCTTTCAATGCTTTTGGATGGCATGGACGGTCGTGTGGCGCGTCTGACGCATACACAAAGCAGTTTCGGCGAACAGTTTGACTCCATCGCCGACATGACCGCTTTTGGTGTTTGCCCCGCTTTGATCGCTTACGAATTTGCGCTCAAGGATTTCGGCGGCTTGGGTTGGGCGGCTGCCTTTATTTTCTGCGCGGGCGCAGGTGTTCGTCTTGCTCGTTTTAACGCCAATATCGGTTTTATCGATAAGGGCTTTTTCCAAGGACTGGCAAGTCCTGCGGGCGCCGCTTTGGTGATGGGCTTTGTTTGGCTTGCCGTGACGGGGCACCTCTATGAATCCATTACGCCTTACGTGCCGCACATCACGGCAGTGCTTTGCATTTACGCAGGCGTCACAATGGTTTCCAACGCTCCCTTCTTTAGCGGCAAGAATATGGGTTTTGTCCGCACGATTCCGTTCTGGGTGGTGCTTGTGGCTGCGATTGCTTTCATTGGTTTTTCGAGCAATCCGTCGCTTTCTGCCTTTATCGTTTTCTGTTGCTATGCAGTGAGCGGCTACATCTATCAGTTCTATCTTTGGGTTCGCGGTTTGCCCAATCCGGTGCGCCCGGTCAAAGATGTGAAATAAAAAACGGTTTATTCACTGGGGATGGTTTTAATGGCTATCCCCTTTTTCGTTATAGGGTTTGAAAATGTCTTTTTTGTTTGCTCCGGGGCCGATGCCCGTCTTGCCTGTTGAAGGTGAAGCCAATCTGTATTTTCCGATTCACCGCATTTACGGTGTTGCCCGAAACTATGCGGCAGTAAACGCCGCTTTAGGCGAAAAAACACCGCCCAGTATTTTCTTAAAGCCCGCAGATGCCGCGGTTTACGCGGCAGCGGACAAGACTTTGGAATTGGATTTTCCGTGCGCAACAGAAGACCTTCAGCACGAAATTGAACTCGTGGTGGCAATCGGCAAGGCCGGCAAAAATATCCCGGTTGAAGAGGCGATGGATTATGTTTGGGGTTATGCCGCAGGTCTCGATTTGACGCGCCGCGACCTTCAGCGAGCAGCAGGCGCCAAGGGTCAGCCTTGGGCAACCGCGAAAGCTTTTGATGAATCAGCGCCCATGACGGCCGTGAAGCCCGCAAGCCGTACGCCGGACAATGAACCCATGAAAGTTTGGCTTTATGTCAACAATGAAAAGCGTCAGGAAGGGACGACCGCTGAGATGATTTTAAATACGGCAGAAATTATCAGCTATCTTTCGACGCTTTATGAATTAAAGCCGGGCGACTTGATCATGACGGGGACGCCCGCCGGCATCGGTACGATTCACCCGGGAGATGTGCTCGAAGGCGGCGTGCAGGGTGTGGGCGTTTTGAAAGTGAAATTTAAAGGGGAGTAGTGCGATGGCAATCACTGCTCAAGAAGGCAAGAAACTGCTTGAGGAATTGGGCAAGAAGGCGCTGCTTTTGGATGTTCGCCACGCGCATGAATATGCCATGGGGCATATTCCGGGAGCGGTGCTTTTGGATAACGATGATATTGAAGCTGGGGTAAGACATCCGCTCTTGCCAGAGGACTTGGATCGCCCCATTATTATTTATTGCCGTTCTGGCGTCAGAAGTCACTACGCCATGCTCAAACTTCAGGCGATGGGTTATACCCACGTCTACGACATGGGCGGCATCATTGACTGGCCCTACGAGATTGAAAAATAGTTAGGGCAGAAGTTAGAGCAAAGAAAAACGGGACAGATTCAAAACCTGTCCCGTTCGTGCATTTAATGCGCTTAATTATTAAGCCATCGCTTTGATAGCGGCGGCCAAGCGGCTCTTATGACGAGCAGCGGCGTTCTTGTGAAGAACCTTCTTGCCGGCCATCATGTCGATGACCTTCTGAGCCTTCACGAAAGATTCCGTGGCGGCAGCCTTGTCGCCGGCAACGATCAACTTGCGCACGGCCTTGATGGCGGTGCGGTATTGAGAACGTTGAGCAGAAAGGTGCTGGTTGCGCGCAACAGCTTGACGAGCGCGCTTGCGAGCTTGATTGGTATTAGCCATTGTTAGTTCCTTGCCTTATATAAAAAGTTACGGCTGTTAAATTACAGCCGCTTTCAAAGGCATTTAGCATTGAAATTCGCTTACAGCACTAAGTCGGAAGCGGCTGGTGAATACATTCAATTCCAACGGATTGAAACGGTTCTTTCGGGCGCAACCAAGCGTCCACGAAGAACACTCCCTTGGAAAAGTCCCCAAGTTTAGCAAAAAGTTTGAAAGCTCTCAAGCAAAAAAGAAAGAATTCTTATGTCGCCCGCTTCAATATCGAATACAATGCGAAGAATATTTTTGTAATCGTCAAAACAATGAGTTTAATTAAGGCAGCGGCCACCGTTTCTTCATTAACCCTTTTATCGCGCATCACAGGTGTCGTGCGCGATATGCTTATCGCACGTTATTTTGGTTCGAGCGCCGCAACCGACGCTTTTTACGTAGCTTTCCGCTTGCCTAATATGTTAAGACGCCTTTTTGCCGAGGGGGCTTTTCAGCAAGCGTTCGTTCCGATGCTCTCGGACGTGAAGGCCAATAAGTCGCCCGATGAGGTGAGGGGCTTTGTCGATAAAGTTTTCAGCCTTCTAGCCAGCATTTTGGTTTTGACGAGTCTCGTGGGTGTGATTCTTGCGCCCGCTCTGGTTTGGCTTATCGCCGGGGGCTTGGCGGAAAATCCGCAAAACTTTGACTTGGCAACTGAACTCACCCGTTGGATGTTCCCGTACATCTTTTTCATGAGCTTAGTGGCAATGAGCGCAGGCGTGCTCAATACGTGGAAGCATTTTGCGATTCCAGCCTTCACGCCCGTTTTGCTCAATCTCTCTTTCATCACCTTTACGCTGTTATTGACGCCTTATCTTGAGCGCCCGATTTTTGCCTTGGCTACCGCTGTGATCGTGGGCGGCGTCTTGCAATTGGGCATTCAAATTCCTTCTTTAATGAAGCTGGGCGTTCTTCCTCGTCCCGTCAATCCCATTAAAGCGATAAAAGACGCGTTTGTCATTCGAGTGATGAAACTCATGATCCCGGCGCTTTTCGGTGTGGGTGTGGCGCAGCTCTCGCTTTTAATCAATACCAATATCGCCTCTCGATTGGGGACGGGTTCGGTGACATGGCTTTCCTTTGCGGACCGCCTGATGGAATTTCCAACAGCACTTTTGGGTGTCGCCTTGGGCTCTGTTCTTTTACCCAGTCTTTCAGCGGCTTTTGCCAAAAATGACCTTGTTCGCTACAACGCGCTCTTGGATCACGGTTTGCGCTTAGTGGTGCTTTTTGCCATACCGGCTGCGGTGGGGATGGGCTTGATGGCAGAAGCCTTGGTGGCTTTTCTTTATCAGGGTAAAAACTTCTTGGTGTTTGACGTCCACCAAACAAGCCTTGCTGTCATGGGCTATTCCTTTGGTCTTTTGGGGCTTATTGCCATCAAGATTTTGGCACCGGCTTTTTATGCTAGAAAAGACATCCGTACGCCCGTTAAAGTGGCGGCAGTGAGCCTTGTTTGCGTGCAGCTTTGCAACATTGCGTTTGTGCCCGTTTTTGCGCACGCAGGGTTGGCGCTTTCTGTCGGGGTAGGCAGCTGCATCAATGCGCTCACGCTTTTGGTGATTTTGGTTCGCCGCGGTCAATATCAGCCGGCAGCGGGTTGGATCGGTTGGTTTGCTCGTGTTTTAGCGGCAACAGCCGCGATGGCTGCGGTGATCGTTTTCTTGCAAAGCGGAGTTGATTGGGCGGGCATGCAAAGCGAGTGGGTTAAGCGCGCAGGACTTGTTCTCACCTATATTGTGGCGGCCGTCGCTGTTTATTTTGGTTTGATGATCGCCATGGGCTTAAGACCGCGCCATCTCAAGCCCCGTTACGATATTTAATCGGAAAGCTGGTCTTCTCGGTCAAAAGGCATGCATTCGGGCCACTGAATCAAAGCATCGTGGTCCGTCGTGTCAATCGCGGACGGCCCGGTTTCAGCGGTGTTGACCGCGAAATTGAGCTTGGCGTACACATTGGCCAAGTCGTCAAGCATCACCTCTTCGGCGTCATGTCTTTCATCTTCCAATCGTTCAATGGTTTCCGATAATGATTCAAGCGCATCCGAGAGCGCATCAATAAGCCATTGTCTGTCAACGGACATTTTTTGGTTCCTAAACGTTAAAAATTTTCAAAAATGAATAAGATCAATCTAAAATGCGCTAAGTATACGTGAACCATTTCACAAAAAGTTTGTAAAAAAGCCCGTCGGATCAGTGAATAAAACAGGACCGGACGAGCGTCGGGAGCTCAAGATGAGAAGTTTTTCCAAAAAGACCTTGGCATTGGCAATGATGCTTGCTGTGGGATCGGCTGCCCAGGCCGCCTATCTCGGCCAGCTTCAGGTTACAAGCCAAGCCAGTCAAAATTTTCAGGCCACTTTTTTAGTTCATGATGTTTCTCCCGCAGGAACATCGTTGACAGCCCGTTTGGCTCCCGCTGAAACCTACGCTAAATATGGCATCACGATGCCGCAAAGCGCCAAGGGCTTAAACCTTGCGCTTATTAATAAGTCTCCTTTGACGCTGCGGATTTCGGGCAATCGCCCTGCTACCGAACGTGCTTTCCCGCTTTTGGTTGAATTAAATGAAGGCGGCCGCGTGAGCGTTCGTCAATACAATATTCACGTTGGTGCCGCAGGTACCGTTGAACCGGTTGAAGTGGTGTCGATGAAAGCTGCGCCCGTTACGGCCGCCGCTCCCGTAAGCACCGCTTCGAGCACGCAGTCTCAGGCTGCAAAGAAAGCCACAGCTGCTGCGCAGCCCAAGGCTCAAACCGCCGCATCTGCTGATCAAACGCCTCTGGAGCGCATGCAGTCGAAAAACTACGACTTAAGTAAACCCGTGATTGTTGAAGCGGGTTACACGCCGTGGTCCTTGGGTGTGCTTTTCCAAAAGCGTTTCCCCAATGCAAGCGTCAATCAGGTTTTGGTGGCCTTGGCCATTCAAAATCCGGAAGCATTCCCTACGGGTAATGTTCGTCAGCTCAAAGCAGGCGCTCAGGTGACCGCTCCTTCGGCTTCCTTAGTTGAATCGATTAACGCGCAGGCGGCTCGTGAAATTGTCCAAAAAGGGCTCAATATTGATGAAGTGGCCCGCAAAGCTCAGCCGATTAAAGCCGCTAAACAGGAAGCGTCGAAGCCCAAGAAACCGCTGCCTTCTATCCAAACGGCTCCTGTAAAACACTTGCCGCCGCCCGTTGAAACCGTGAAGGAAAAGCCCGCTGAGCAAACGACACCCGCGGTGACGGCGCCTGCTGCAGCAGCGCCTGCTGAGCCCGCGAAGACCGAGCCCGCAACGCCTCAAGTGCAAACACCGGCCTCAGACGCCGCGCTTAACACCGCGATGCCCGATAAGGTAACCGAACCCGTTGAAACGATCGTTCCGGAAGAACCGATTTCTGCGCAGGAAGCCATGCCCACGCTTGAAATCATGGCCGAAGATGAAGCGCCGGTTGAAGAAGAATCGAGCTCTTGGTTCTGGTACTTGTTGATTGTTTTGATGTTGGGTGCCGCAGGTTTTATTTACTGGCGCACCAAACAAGGCCGTTACGTTGACTTTGAATCCTTTAAGCGCGTGATGAATAAGGGTAAATCAACAGGTCTTCGTGAAGAACCTGTAGTGCGCGAAGAGCCTCGCATTCAACCTGCGGTTCAAACGATCAATGAAACCGCTAAGGTTGAACCGAAGGTCGCGCCTGTTGCAGCTGCCGGTGCTGCCGCAGCAGCTCAAACGGCCGCCCAGTCTGCTCAAGAACCTGCCGCTGAAGCCACAGCGAGTATTTTTGATTTGGTCTCTGATGAAGAGCCTGCGAAGGTTGAGACCGCTCAAAGCCCTTCGGTTGAAGCAAAGCCTGCTGCCGTGGATGATCACAGCATGAAGGATTCGCTGGATATGGCCCGCTCCTTTATTTCGATCGGCGCCAAGAATGAAGCGATCGTTCTTCTTCAGGAAGTGCTTCAAAAGGGTACGGCCGCTGACAAGGCACAGGCCGAAATGCTCATGAAGCAAGTGCATGAGCGCGCCTGATGCGTATCGCCTTAGGCATTGAATATGACGGTTCGGCATTTTGCGGCTGGCAAGTCCAGCCCGATATGCCGACAGTCCAGGGAACTTTGGAATCGGCACTGAAAGCGTTTGCGACAGTGCCGATTTCGACTGTATGCGCGGGTAGAACCGACACCGGTGTGCACGCCACGCACCAAGTGGTGGATTTTGAAGCGCCGGTAAATCGTCCGCTTTCCTCCTGGATTCGTGGCGTCAATACATTTTTACCTGCCGGTGTCGCGGTGCGCTGGGCAAAAGAAGTTCCCGACGATTTCTCCGCGCGATTCAGCGCAACCGAACGTATCTACGAATACTGGATCTACAATCATCCGGTTCGCTCGCCCTTGATGCAGGCTCGCGCGGGCTGGGTTTTCAGGCCGTGCGATGAAGAAAAGATGTTTGAGGCGTCTCGTTGTCTCTTAGGCGAGCACGACTTCACAAGTTTCAGAGCATCTGAATGCCAGGCTAAAAGCCCCGTGAGAACGATGCATGAAGTGAGCATTAAACGCGCGGGTTCTTTAATCGGTATTCGTTTGCGCGCCAATGCTTTTTTGCATCATATGGTCAGAAACATTGTCGGCAGCCTCGTTTATGTTGGCACAGGCCGCGAGGGCGTGAGTTGGTTTGAGGATGTTTTTAACGCCAAAGACCGCACCCTTGCTGCGCCCACCTTTGCGGCTTCGGGCCTTTATCTCGTAGGGGTGAGGTATCCGGCGGCTCCTGACCTGCCTTTATATAGCCCAACTGCCTGGTCAGAAGGTGTTTTTGACTATCCGGATGAGACAAAAATAGCCTGATTTAGGGTGCGGTAGAGTGCTTGGTTTTTGATAAAATCCCAAATCGTACATTTAGAAGAGAATTCTTAAAGGACAGAATTTATGAGTTGGATTGATCGCTTGCTGCCTCGTATTCACAAGTCGGAATCGGAAAGTGCGGAAAAGAAAGAGAGCGTGATTCCTGAGGGGCTGTGGACCAAGTGCCCGAGCTGCGAGCAAGTGCTTTATACCGAAGAGCTGCGCGATTCGCTGATGGTGTGCCCGAAGTGCGGCCACCACATGAGAATCTCGGCCAGAAAGCGCGTGGAAAATTTCCTGGATGCGCAAAATCAGGTGGAAATTACTCAAGAAGTGCAGCCTGTTGACCCCTTGAAGTTTGTCGACAGCAAGCCTTATCCTGCTCGCCTGGCTCAAGCTCAGCAAAAAACCGGTGAAACGGACGCTTTGGTTGTCAAACGCGGCACCCTTCGCGGTTTGCCTGTTGTGGTGGCGGCTTTCGAATTTAATTTTATGGGCGGCTCCATGGGCTCGGTTGTGGGCGAACGGTTTGTGCGCGGTGTGGCAGAAGCAACGCGCATGAAGTGCCCCTTCATCTGCTTTGCCTCTTCAGGCGGCGCCCGTATGCAGGAGGGCCTTTTGTCCTTAATGCAGATGGCAAAGACGACGGCTGCGATTGCCGGTCTTTCCCGTGAAAAATTACCGTTTATTTCGGTTTTGACCGACCCCACGATGGGCGGCGTATCGGCAAGTTTTGCCTTTATGGGCGACGTGGTGATCGCAGAGCCTCGCGCGTTAATCGGTTTTGCCGGACCGCGCGTGATTGAACAGACGGTGCGTGAAAAATTGCCCGAGGGCTTTCAGCGTTCGGAATTTTTGTTGAAGAAGGGCGCGATTGACATGATTGTTGATCGCCGTGAGATGCGTGCTAATATCGCAGAAATTATGGCGATGCTCATGAGAAAGCGCATTACCGACGCCGAATAGTTGGCTCGTATTTAATTTAACAGACGCAATCAAGGACCACGCTGATCAGGCGTGGTCGCGTCGTTTTTGGACAGTGAAATGTCTCAACAGAAAGATACTTTAGGCGAGTGGCTCGATTATGTTTTGGCGGGGCACCCGGAAAACGTGATTGAGCTCGGGCTTGGCCGCATGAAAACGATGCTCGCTCGTTTACAGATTGCTTTTGATTGCCCTGTGATCACCGTTGCAGGAACAAACGGCAAGGGCAGCACCTGCGCGATGCTTGAATCCATCTATCGCGCGGCGGGCTACAAAACCGCTATGCACACCTCGCCTCATATGCTTCGCTTCAATGAAAGAGCCTGCATTGATGGAAAAGAGGTCGAGGACGGGTTGCTCGTTGAGGCGTTTAAAGAAGTGGAGCGCGTGCGCGACGGTTTGCCGCTCACTTACTTTGAATTTACGGCGTTGGCGATTTTGCGTGTCTTTCAAAAAGCCTGTCCGGACGTCGTGATTTTGGAAATCGGTTTGGGCGGCAGACTTGATGCGATTAACGCGTTAGAGTCCACGGCAAGCATTGTGACCACCGTCGGCATTGATCACGAAGCCTATCTCGGCAACACGCGGGATGCGATCGGGTGGGAAAAAGCCCATATTTACCGTAAAGGACATCCTGCGGTTTGTGCGGATCCCAATCCCCCGAGAAAGCTTGTGCAGTATGCTCAGGCGCTGGGTGCGGATTTAATTCTGAGAGGAAAAGATTTCGAGATTGAAGCGCTGCCCCAAGGGCTTATGCGTTTTCAGATGCAAGGACAGGTTTGGACGTTACCCGTGCCCGCATTGGCCGGAGCCAATCAAATTGATAACGCCGCGGGAGTTTTAGCGATTATCACCTCTCTTTTCTCGAAACTTCCTGTTTCTGAAGCACAGATTGCCGAAGGACTGCGCTCGGTGCGCGTGACCGCGCGCTTTGAAAAGGTGCAGACCGATCCTGATGTTATTTTGGATGTGGGGCACAATCCGCATGCGGCCAATGTCTTGGCGCAAAATGTCCGCGCGCTCAAAACGCGAGGTAAAGTTATTGCAGTTTTTGGGATGCTTGCCGATAAGGATATGCTCGATGTGGTGAAAATCATGTCGCCTGTGATCAATGAGTGGTTTATCACGGGGCT
The DNA here is from genome assembly GCA_944390675.1 of uncultured Burkholderiaceae bacterium. Taxonomy (GTDB): domain Bacteria; phylum Pseudomonadota; class Gammaproteobacteria; order Burkholderiales; family Burkholderiaceae_F; genus Aphodousia. The sequence goes on along the minus strand of CALXQR010000011.1, from coordinate 10,084 downwards.
GCCGGGACCGCGCGGTGCGAGCGCCGAGGAGCTTCGCCGCGTGATGCTTGAAGCAGGTGTGACAGAGGCAAACATTCATGTGTGCGACGGGGTGGCGGATGCTTTTGAGCGCGCCAAGCGTGAGGCGGCAATCACTGATAAAATCCTAATTTTCGGGTCTTTTGTCACCGTTACGGCGGCACTTCCATTGGTTTGATAAATGCAGGAATCCAATCAATCCAACCAAACAGAGGCGTTTTGGAACACTTCCAAAGATGGAAGCGGGGAAACGTACACGCGTCTTTCCGACGATAAGGAAATCGATGTCGAGAAGCTCAAAGCGCGTTTTCGTCATCGGGTGGTTGGGGTGATTGTGCTTGTCGCGGCGCTTGTGACGGTGCTTCCGATTTTCTTTGAAGAACCTGCGATCGAAGGCGACCGTCATGCGCAAACAGCGATTCCGCCGATTGCCAAAGAGCCCTTCTACAAGATGGAGTTGGCGGTGAATGAGCGGCCTCGTCCGTCGCCTCCGGCCGATCAAAGCGCGCTTCGTGACTTGTCAAAACCCAATGTGGTGACTGATGCCCCAGAGGCCCATCCGACACCGGAATTGGAGCAAAGTCTCGCATCGCAGTCATACGCGCCCCGCACCGACGGCTCCTTATACATTCAGGTGCTTGCCACAAGCAGCGAAGCGAGCGCCATGCGTGAAATGGCTCGTTATCAGGCCATGGGCATTCCCGTCTATTCGTTAAAAGCGCAGAAAAAGTCCGCGACTTTGTGGCGCGTGCGTCTGGGTCTTTTTAAGACGAAAGAAGAGGCCGATCAGGTGGCTAAATTCTTGGATAGCCGCAAGATTTCGCATTTGCCTGTGCAGGTTGAAGAAACCGCAAAAGACAATTTAAACCGCATCGCGCCCGTGAGAACATTAAAGAGCGCGGCGCAGGAAGCGCATCAAAAGTCGCAGCCTGTCGCTCAAGCCGTAAAACCTGTTGAGGCACCTAAGGCTGAGACAAAGCCCGCTCAAACCGTAAAGACGCCTGCTAAGACCACGGCAAAGCCTGCGGCAAAGACCGCTCCCAAGGCTTCGCAAACGACCAGTGCAAAGGCTAAAACGCCTGCCGCGGCTCCTAAGAAAAAAGAAAGCGAGGATCCTTTGGCGGATTTGCTTAAATCCACCCGTCAGCAGGATCCGATTGCGCAAAAGCTTCGTGAGAGCGGGCATCGTTAAGAGAGGATAAGACCAAGTGAATGAACTTGATTGGGCAATATTGATTGTGTTGGCGCTCTCCACCATTGTGGGGGTGACGCGGGGCGTCGTGCGCGAAATTTTATCCATCGTTGGCTGGGTGATCGGCATTGTGTTTGCGATTCGCTTCTCGCCCGAGTTGGCGGCCTATATTCCGCTGGAGAGTTTGGGGCCTGCGATTCGCACGATTATCGCCGCGGTGTTGATCTGCGTGCTGTGTGTGTTTGCGATCGGCCTTTTGGGCACGATTTTGCGCAAGATGCTTGAAGTGGCCCGCATCAGTGCCGAGGACCGAGTCCTTGGCAGTGTGTTCGGTTTTTTGCGCGGAGTGGTTTTTGTTTGCGCGGTGGTGTTTTTGGCGGGGATGACCAGCGCCACAAACACTCAAGTTTGGCGCCACTCCGTTTGTATTCCTTTGGCTGAAAATGTGATCGACTGGATGATGCCGATGATGCCGGAATCCATCGCGTCGCTTCGCAAGTAGGCCGGAGTTGCTGTCGGTTATTAACTTTTCTCTAAGAGGCTAACAAATGTGTGGGATTGTGGGTTTATTCTCTCATGAGCCGGTCAACCAACGGCTCTATGACTCGTTGCTGCTTTTGCAGCACCGCGGCCAAGATGCTGCCGGTATCGCTACGCTCGACGGACTGACCTTCCATATGCATAAGGCAATGGGCCTGGTGCGTGACGTGTTCAGAACCCGCAATATGCGTGATTTGTCGGGTAACTGCGGTGTGGGTCAGGTGCGCTACCCCACGCAGGGCAACGCCGACAGTAACGAAGAAAGTCAGCCTTTTTACGTGAATGCCCCCTACGGCATCATGTTTGTGCATAACGGCAATCTCACCAATGCCGAAGCCTTAAAGCAAGAGCTCTACGACTCAGGCCGACGCCATATCAATACGACAAGCGACTCCGAAGTGCTCTTAAACGTCTTTGCCGATGAGCTCTCCCGCCTGACGTTAAACTGCAAAATTTCGCCTGAAATCGTTTTTGAAGCCGTGCGCGGTGTGCACAAGCGCGTCACCGGTGCTTACGCTTGCATCGCTCTGATTGCAGGCAAAGGTTTGCTTGCCTTTCGCGATCCGTACGGCATCCGCCCGCTTTGCTATGGTGTGAAGGAAACTGAAAGCGGCAGGGATGTGATTTTCGCCTCTGAGTCTGACGTACTTGAAGCTCAGGAATATCAAGATTTCATTGATGTGGCCCCGGGTGAAGCGGTGTGGGTGGATATGCAAGGCGAAATGCACAAAGCCCAATGCGCAGAAAATCCGCGCTTGGTGCCCTGCGCATTTGAGTATGTTTATCTTGCTCGTCCCGATAGCGTGATCGATGGAATTTCCGTCTATGGCGCTCGGTTGCGTTTGGGTGAATACCTTGCCCACGAAGTGGCCCGCCGCATTCCCGTTGATGAAATCGATGTGGTGATGCCGATTCCGGATAGCTCCCGTCCTGCCACGCAGCAGCTTGCTCAAAGACTCAGACTTCCTTATCGCGAAGGCTTCATCAAGAACCGTTACGTGGGCCGCACCTTCATCATGCCGGGGCAGGCCATTCGTAAAAAGACCGTTCGTCAAAAGTTGAACGCTATGGCGGTGGAATTTAAGGGTAAGAACGTGCTTTTGGTGGACGACTCGATCGTGCGCGGCACAACGATGCGTGAGATTGTCCGGATGACAAAGCAAGCGGGCGCTAAGAAAGTCTTTGTGGCAAGCGCTGCGCCGCGCGTCTGCTTCCCCAATGTCTATGGCATTGACATGCCCACGCGCGCCGAACTCATTTGCGGCGATGGCAAGACCGATGATGAAGTCGCAAAGCTCTTGGAAGCCGATGCGGTGATTTATCAACGCTTGGAAGATCTCAAAGCGGCGCTCCATGACATGAATCCGTCGATTGAGGCGTTTGAATGCTCCTGCTTTGACGGTGAATATGTGACAGGCGACGTGACCGAGGAATACCTCGCGAAACTTGAAGCCCAGGCATTGGCCGCGAAAGCCGCTCCTAAAAAGGCAGAAGACTAAGCGTAAGCTTTAAGCTAATGACCAAGAGGGGAGATCAGTGCGATCTCCCTTTTTTTTGTGGGCAGTCATCAGGATTTTTTTGAGTTTCTTAGTGAACGATATCGTCTTGCTTGACCACTTTCAAAATGGTGAGCGCGATGATTTTGAGATCAAAAAGAAGCGACTGGCGTTTGAGATATTCTTCATCGAGTGCCGCTTTATCGTCGCCGCTGATGCAGGTGCGGCCGTTGATTTGCGCCCAGCCGGAGATGCCGGGGATGAGTTTGTCGACGCCTGAGGCGCGGCGCAGTTCCAGCACATGCGTTTCAATTGGCAAAAGGGGGCGGGGGCCGACAAGACTCATGTCGCCTTTCAAGACCGACCAAAATTGCGGAATTTCGTCCAGACTGGTTTTACGAATAAAAGCGCCTACACGAGTGATGTAATGATCGGCGGTTGAAAATTTTTCCGCTTCGACAATGGGTGAGCCCACAGCCATGGAACGGAATTTCGGCATCGTAAAGGGTTTGCCGTCTTTCCCGATTCGCTCTGAGTAATAAATGATGGGACCGGGAGAGTCGAGCTTAATAGCTATCGCGATAATAAGCGCCACAGGGACAGCGACAGGCAGCGAGGCCAGCACAAGCACAATGTCGAGGAGACGCTTCATGGATAAAACAGAATGGTAAAAACAAAGTAACTGATCTCAGAATTTTAGATCAAAAGGCCTATCTTTTCGAGTTGCTTAGGCGTGAAAAGATAAATAAAGGAGTCTTTACGGAACTCGTGGTAAAGTAATCGATTATGATGACAAGGCCGAATGCGCTTCATCCTGGAGCCTGACTTTTCATTGCAGGAGTTTTATTGTGCGTCAATGTATGGATGCTGATAACCTTCATCGTCGTTTAAAAAAAATTATCGGACAAATTCAAGCAATTGATCGGATGGTTGATGAGGATGTCCCCTGCGAAGATATTCTCATGCAGATTAACGCCGCTAAGAGTGCTTTACACAAAGTCGGTCAAATTATTCTTGAAGGTCACCTCAATCATTGCGTTCGCGAAGGCATTGAACACGGCGACGTGGACAAAACAATAAAGGATTTTGCCAAAGCGATAGAACATTTCTCCCGTTTATCTTAGTGGTTCTTAGTGGCTCTTTGACAGTTACGCAAAAAAAGCGTTAGACTTTGATTTACTACCTATAGGGGTATAGGTAGAGGGGTAAAGTAATGACACTAACGCTTCCTCAATGGATTGATGCCAATGCCAAACGGACGGTCTTTTTTCTGATTGTTTCCGGAATTGCTTTAATTTTCAGTTTCTTCGCACCACCGACCTTTTTTCCGATTGATCCGTCCTGGGTCAGCATCATTCTTTGCGGATTGCCGATTCTACGGGAAGCTGCCGAAGGTCTTTTTACTCGTTTCGATATTAAGGCAGACGTTTTAGTCTCCATGGCTCTTATCGCCTCCGTCATCATCGGAGAAACCTTTGCGGCAGGAGAAATTGCCTGGATTATGACCATCGGCTCTTTGCTGGAAGAGCTAACCGTTGAAAAAGCGAGAGCCGGCATTGCAGAGCTGGTTGAACTTTCGCCTGAAACGGCTCGAGTTTTTCGTAACGGTCAACTGATCAACATCCCTGCCGACCAAGTCCAAGTAGATGATCTTCTGCAGGTCTTACCTGGAGAAAAGGTGCCAACAGACGGCATCATCATTGACGGGACAACAGCCATTGACGAATCCGTGATGACCGGAGAGTCAATGCCAGTTGACAAGACTGTCGGCGATGGCGTCATGAGTGGAACTATTAACCGATTCGGTGCTTTTACTATGAGGGCAACCAAAGTCGGCAAAGAAAGCTCCGTTAATCGATTAATCGCTTTGGTTCAAAGTGCCGATGCAAACAAAACCAAAATTGTCCGTTTAGCTGACCGTTGGGCCACTTGGGTTGTTGTTGCTGCGCTGACCTCGGCGGCAGTGACATGGTACGTAACTGACGAAGTTGTTCGGGCGGTGACTATTTTAGTTGTTTTCTGCCCTTGTGCTTTGGTGCTCGCGACACCAACGGCCGTCATGGCCGCCATCGGAAATGCTACCCGTAAGGGCTTTTTGATTCGTGCCGGAGATGCTTTGGAGCGATTGGCAGACGTGGAAAAGACCGCCTTTGATAAAACCGGGACTCTTACCGAAGGTCATCCCGTTGTCGTTAACACGGTCGCGGCTGAAGGCTACAGTGAAAAAGAAGTTTTTACCTATGCGGCAAGCGTTGAGAAACTTAGTGAACATCCTTTAGGTAAAGCCATTGTAAAAAGCTATCAAGATCGTTACTGTGCGACAGAGTTATTGCCTGTGAACAACTTTAAAATGCTTCCAGGACTGGGGATTAAAGCAAATATTCATAACCGAATCATTGAAATCGGTAATTTAAAGTTAATCAATAAAGACGATCTCAGCAACGCTCCTACTCAATCCCTCATTCAGTTAGCGGAAGAAGCATCGGCAAGCGGGCGGAGTATTGCATACGTTTACTTAGATAAAAAGTTAATCGGCTTTGTTAGCTTGGAAGACGAAATCCGTCCGCATGCAAAAGAAGTCATTAGCGAACTGAGTGTGTTGAAAATTGAGCCAGTTCTCTTGACCGGGGATAAAAAAACAGCCGCTAATCACGTCGCTCAAGAAGTAGGTATTCAAAATGTCGTCTCTGAGTGTTTACCGGAAACTAAACTAGCCTATATCAAAAATGCTTCAGAGACCGGTCAAAAGATCTTAATGGTTGGTGACGGGATTAACGATGCTCCCGCTCTGAAACAAGCCCATGTTGGTATCGCCATGGGCGGTATCGGTAGCGGCATCGCCGTTGAAGCGGCCGATATTGTAACGGTTAGCGACAGAATTGAAGAAATTCCCACACTCATCAAACTTTCTCGGAAAATGATGCTTGTCATCAAAATCAACCTGACATTGGCAATGAGCATCAACTTCATCGCCATTATTTTGGCGATGGGTGGTTGGATGGGACCGGTTGTCGGCGCACTTGTTCACAATGCAGGATCGGTGCTTGTTATCCTTCACTCCGCGTCGTTGCTTCGCTTGAATGAGTCAACACCACAAGCTCTTTTATAGTATCGTTGCGTTCAATCGCGAGAGGGTGGGAATTGCGATTTAAGTCCTCGGGTCGCTAAAATCAAAAGAAAAACAAAGGAATATTGTGTCAACCGGACTTTTTACTCACGAATCGTGCTACCGCCATCTCACCGGTCCCATGAGTCCCGAATCGCCCGAGCGCATTACTGCCATTGAAGAACGCTTGGTTGCCTCAGGCCTTGAAGGCGCCTTTAAACGTACTCAAACGAATCGTCAGGCGCGTCAGGAGGACCTGCTTCGCGCGCACGATCAAGAGTATGTCGATCATGTGATTTCGCTTATTCCTCACACCGAAGGGGAGCTTGTTCACATCAGTGAAGATACGGTGGTAAGTGAAAAGTCGCTGGAGGCAGCGCTTGAGAGCGCGGGCTGTGTGCTGGAAGCCGTTGATCAAGTTGCTGACGGTCGCCTCACAAACGCCTTTTGTTGTGTGAGACCGCCCGGACACCATGCGCATCACGCTAAAGCGGAAGGCTTTTGTATTTTTAATAACGTCGCCATTGCCGCGCTTTATGCGCGTGATGTTTTAAAACTCAAACGCATCGCGGTGCTGGATATTGACGCGCACCACGGAGATGGCACGGAAGATATTTTGGGCGGTGAGACGGGCATTGAATTTTTCTCTCTTTTTGAAAAAGACATTTTCCCTTACCCATCTGAAGACACAGAACAGGCCAATGTGCATAAGTCTGTTTTAAAGGCGGGTGATCGGGGAGAGGCCGCTTGTGAAATCATCCGCTCGGACTGGGAGCCAAAGCTTAGAGAATTTAGCCCCGAGCTCATTTTTATTTCCGCAGGGTTTGACGCGCACATGTCCGATACGATGTCTGGGCTTGACTTCACTGATCTGGATTACGCGCACATCACCCGTATCATTGATGATATTGCGCGAAACGTGTGCGATGAGAAAATCGTGAGCGTCTTGGAAGGGGGCTATGAGCCCAGAAGTCTTTCTCGCGCGGTCGTGGCCCATATCCGCACACTTGCCCACCTATAAAGGCTCTTTACCATGGCGCTATTTTCCGCTCAGTATCTCAAAGAAGGCGTCTCGGCGCGCGAGGCGCTTTCCTGGGCGGCGTTTGACTTTGCCAATTCCGGCTACACCACCGTCGTGCTCACGGCGGTTTTTAATGCTTATTTTGTGAGTGTTGTCTGCGCAGATGCCTCTTGGGCGACGCTTTTGTGGACAAGCGTGATTGCGGCGAGCAACATTTTGGCAATTGTCGCTATGCCCTTGATCGGAGCGGCAAGCGATTTAAAAGCGAACAAAAAGTTTTGGACTGTCTTGATGAGTCTTGTTTGCATCGCAGGCACCGTGGGGCTTGCTTTCACCGGAAGCGGCACGGTGTGGCTTGCCATCATCATGGTTGTGGTGAGTAACTTCGCTTACAACGTGGGCGAGACACTTAATTCTGCCTTTTTGCCTGAAATTGCCGATCCCCGCTCAATGGGAAAAGTCTCCGGTTGGGGTTGGAGCTTCGGTTACTGCGGCGGTCTCTTAACGTTGGGCTTGAGCTTGGCGGTGGTCACCCTGATGCAAGGACAAGGCATGAGTGCGGAAGACTATGTGCCTTGGACGATGATCATCACGGCAGCGGTCTTTTTGCTGGCAGCTTTGCCTCTTGCGCTATGGCTTAAAGAACGCGCAACGCCTCGCACGCAGGCCGCCTTTTGGTCGCTTGCCGAAGAATCCTGGGTGAGCCTTTGGAGCACTTTTAAGAGTTTGCCCAAGCACAAAAATTTTGCTTGGTTGGTCGCGAGCGGCCTCTCCTTTCAAGGGGGTATCGCCGTTGTGGTGACGCTTGCGGCGGTTTACGCCGATCAGGCGATGGGTTTTACGCCCGATGAAACCATTTTGCTCGTGCTTCTTGTCAATATCACCGCGGCGATCGGCGCTTTTGCGTTCGGTTATGTGGAAGACCGTATCGGACACAAAAACGCGTTGATTGTGACGCTTTTCATCTGGATTGCGATGGTGGTGGTCGCCTACTTTGCTCAAACGAAGGCGTTATTCTGGGTGGCGGCAAACCTGGCGGGCATCGCCATGGGATCAAGCCAATCCGCAGGGCGCGCCTTGGTCGGTGTGTTGGCACCCGCAAAAGACCGAGCGGCTTTTTATTCATTTTGGAACATGGCACTATGGGTCGCCAACATCATCGGCCCCATGACTTATGGGATGATCACCTGGGCCACCAATAACGATCAGCGATTGGCGCTTTTGTGCACAGGTCTTTTCTTTGTTTTGGGCCTTATTTTGATTCTTCCGATGCGGCTTCAAAAATCTTGAGGCGAAAACAGGTCAGATATCAAAAACTGAGTGCGCGATGACGTCCTTTTGGATGAATCGGCTCTCATTCGTTAAACAAATTAAAGCGCCAGGGCCACGGGTGAACGAACCGCCTTTAATGGTGTCAAACGCTTTAACCATTGAGCCTTCCGGATGCGCAGTGGCTTTAATTTCAATCGGGTAGTAAGTCGTGCCGTCTTTAATCAGCAAATCAACTTCCTGAAAAGTGAAGTCTCGATAGAAAAAGAAGTTCGCACGTTTTCCGTTGTGAAGCCAACTCTTCAGAATCTCAATAATGACAAAGTTTTCAAAAAACGCGCCTTTGTTGTAGAAATTTTGAAGGGCATCAGATGACGGAATGCCGCAAAGCCAAGCAGCCAACCCAGTATCCGTGAAATAGAGTTTGGGCTTTTTAACAATGGTCTTGCCGATATTTTCAAAAAAGGGCGGCAGAAGATAAATAACGCCGGAGCTTTCCGCAATTGATAGCCAATCTCGAGCGGTGGTAAACGATATTCCCACTTCTGCGGCAATTTTAGTGATTTGAAATTCCTGACCGATTCGGGTTGCTAAGATGGCTAGGAATCTTTGGAAGTCTCTTAATTTGTTTATGCCGGTTTGGATGACATCGCGTTCTAAATAAGTTTGAAGCAAACCATTGTAAAAATTGTCTCGATTCTCGGGTGTGTCATCGACAACATCAGGCCAAGTGCCTTGCCAGATTCTGTGCCAAAGAGCGTCATCAGTCATACCTTTGAGAGTGCGCTCTTTAATTGAGTTTGAAGGTAAATAGGGTTTTTGCTCAAAAGCTTTGCCTTCTAGCTCATAAAGGCTAAAGGGCAACAATTCAAAATTAACCACACGACCGGCTAAAGATTCGGAGGTATTTTTCATTAACTCAAAGCGTTGAGAGCCAGTAAGCCAAACAAGCCCACGTTTATCGGACGTGTCGACGAGTTCTTTAATTGGCAGAAAAAGGTTGGGTGCGCGTTGAATCTCTTCAATGAGGAGGGGAGAGGGATATTGTTCGAAGAAAACCTTGTTCGACCGATTGGCAGTATCAAGCGCTTTGATGCTATCGAGCGAGACGCAAGTGCGGTCGGAGAGATGCTTAAGCAGGGTGCTTTTCCCGACTTGCCGCATACCGCTCACCATGACGACTTTGAAGCGCTCGGACGCACGTAAGATGGCTTTTTCCAGTGTTCTGTCGATGTATTTCATAGTATCGTGCCAAGGAAACTTGCGATTTTAATCGCGAGAGGAATTGGTACTGGCCCCAGTGGGGCGATTTTTTCTGTATAATACCCATATCATGTGATTTTGTAAAACTGTGCTTGAAGTAGCATTTGATCGAAATTGTGTCTACCAAACTGCTTACCATGCGGTTTGGTGTCCAAAATATCGAAAATCAATTTTGGTTG
>CALXQR010000010.1 GCA_944390675.1 uncultured Burkholderiaceae bacterium | reverse complement strand
TTTTTAAAGAACAGTTCGTAGCTCGTTTCGAGCTGACGAGTTTGAGAATTATAAGACTCAAATTCGTCTTGTCAAGCATTTTTCGAAAATATTTTTTATTTTCTTTTTTCGCTTGACTGCTTGTGCGTTCGCTCAAGCAGGGTGTGGAATCATACGCTGAGGTTTTTCCACTGTCAAGGCTCTTGAAGAAATATTTTTCAGACCACAAGATCTGGATTTTCGTTTCTGCAAAAGCAACGGATTGCGCATTTTAACCCGCTGTCGACACTTGTCAAGTCTTTTCTGAAAATATGCTTTTGAGGTTATCCAACCATAAAAACTCGGGGGCTTGCGCCCCCGAAATCTCAATTGTCTGCTTTCTTTTAGTGCTTAAACAGCTTCTCAAGTCCCTTGATGAGTTTCTTGGGGTCTTTCGCCGCTTCCTTAATCACGTCTTTGACGCCCGCTTTTAATGCCGCCTCCAAGTCAATGCCATAGGTTGGCGTCTGGATTGTGCCGCCCAAACGGATTGGCACACTGACGCGCCGCCCGTCAACACTTGTTGCCAAGCGAGCTGTCACCAACCCTGACAACGTGTGATCAATCAGTCCGATCTGCGCGTTGCCTTTGACTTCGGCCACATTGGTCTTGCCTTCAAGCGTGCGAACATTGAGCAGACCATTCGATACAACGGCGTTTGCACTCAACACAGAGAACACTGTTTTATCTTCATCACGCATGATAAGGCCGGTTATGCGCTTGGCTTTGACGGCGCTGCCCACTTTTTCCAATGACAGTCCCTGCAGCACTGTGTTATTTGCCGAAAGTGAGACTTGTCCATTGACTGTCTTCAGCAGAGCCGTTTCCTCGAGCCCGATACCGGATAAATTAATCGATGCTGTCGCCTTGCCATGAAGTCTGGCCTTTTGGACACCCAGCGCCTTCAGCAGCGCCTCTGTATTGACAGCCTTGGCGTTCAAATTAAGGGACCATTTCTCGGCAACATTAACCTTCGCTGTTCCCGTAATCGTTCCCTCGCAGACATTGGCGTGAATGTTCGTGAGTGCAAGATTGCCGTTATTCAAAGTCATCGTGGTATCCAGTCCCGTAATAGTCAGGGCTTGATACGTCATCGAGTCCACATGAATGCCAAATCGCCCATTGGCTTTATTCAGTACGTCAAGCTTTTGAGCTTGAGCGGCATAGGCCGACTGAATCGGAGAAAGTAAATTCACCGCAGCAGTCTTTTTCGACTCAGCAGCTCCCGCCGTTTGCAGCCACTTATCCAGATTCAATGATTCAAGCGTTACGTACCCATTAATATTCGGCACTGTAAAGCCCGTCAGTTCAAGCTCACTCTTCCAGGCCGCATTATCGAGTTTCCCTGTTAAGCTCAAATCCACACGTTCACCGGGTGTCAAAGAAACCTGCCCTTCAAACGGAACATGCATCGCAGCACGCCCTACCTGGGCTTTCAGATCACCGCCCAGCGCTTTGCTCTGGAGGCTAAATTGCTCGAGTTCTCCGACAAAACTTCCGGACAAATCAACACTCAGCCCCTTGGAATCAGTGGCATTAAATCCCAATCCTTCGACTTCCCACGTCTGCATGCCTTTAGTTTGAGCGCTCTTGAGCGAAGCCTTCAAACTCATATCAGAAACCTTCGCTGTGCCAGAGAAATCCTGCAGCTGCAAATCCCGATTAACGTATTTGAGCGCTTTTGCCTTCAGTTCAGCCGAGATATTCTGCTCGTCCTGTGTCGCCGTAAGTGTGACGGTGGGATTTTGAAGCCCCATCGTAATAGCCTTTAAGTCGTACTCCACCGTTGAATTCAGCGCAATCTGACCTTTCAGCCCTTGCGTTTTTTCAGAGAAATTCGTGCTGAATTTCACTGGTGTCGTACCGCTTAAACCGAGCTGACCGGTTCTCAAGTTCAATGAATCCACCGCGTAGATTTTTTGATCTTGAAGTCCATAGACGGTTAAACCGGAATTTTTAATTTCAAGACTGGCGATATTAAGGTTACGAATAAACGCAGGACTTGAAGACTCTTCCTTCACAGGCGCTGTTTGCACTTGTTTTTCCTCGGAAGTCTTCACAGAGGAAGAAGCGTGCGCTTTTTGAGCCGCGCGAGACAAATTGACTTGACCGTGCAAACCATCGATCACAACGTCATCAAATCGAATGTCGCCGGTGATAAGCGGCATCACAGCCACACCGATTCGAGCGCCCTTCAAAGTAAATTGAGGCTTTTCACTGCCTTCGAACGATAACGTTGTCGCAGGCAGCACAAGTTCAATTTTCGGGAAAAAGTTGGTCTCCAATTCTCCTTGGAAAACCAATGTTCGGTTGAATCTCTCAGAAACTTCTTTTTTGAGCTGTTCGGCTATTGTGGCGTTATCAAGAAAATATGTCGCCGCGGCCCAAAGGGCACCGGCACAGACAATCACCACTCCAACAATGGCTAATAATACTTTTCGGACCATGGCACACCTCTCGATATGGTCTCACCAATAAGATCAGTGTAGCCTATGGAAGCACATATGCAAACAGAAATTGTTTCGATTTGCGAAAAAAGGCTGCATGAAGAGCAGCCTTGAGAAAAAAACTCACGGACGCTGGGAAGCAACGGCGCCTGTCTGCGTTTTGCGCCATTTCGCCACCGCATCCACACAGTCAGGAATTAAAACCGGACCGTAATAAATAAAACCGGTAAATAATTGCACAAGCTTGGCGCCGGCTTTCATCTTCTCAACAGCATCTTCTGCGCTCATTACACCGCCGCTTGCAATAATGGGCAATGTTTCTTTCAGATGTCCATACAACAAATCCACCACTTCCGTTGAGCGTTCAAACAAAGGACGCCCGGACAAACCTCCCGTTTCTCGACAGTGCGGCATACCTTTAATTGCCTCGCGAGAAATCGTGGTGTTGGTCGCGATGATGCCATCAATGCCATATTTAACCAATTGATCAGCAATTCTTAATATCTCATCGTTTTGCAAGTCCGGTGCAATCTTGAGTGCAATGGGCACATACTTGCCATCGCAGTCATCACTCAAGCGCTTTCTTTCATCCGTCAGGGCTCGAAGCAATCGCGATAGCTCTTCATCGGCCTGCAGATCTCTCAGATTCTTGGTATTGGGAGAAGAAATATTGATAGCAACGTAATCCGTATGCTCGTAGACTTTTCGCAGGCAAATAAGGTAGTCATCCACCGCTTGCTCAATCGGCGTAACCGCATTTTTCCCGATGTTGATACCCAAGATGCCGCCTCTGCTTCTGAACGCGGCGGCGCTGCGCAAATGCTCCAACACTTCATCGGCCCCATGGTTATTAAAACCCATGCGGTTGATCACGCCTTCAGCTGGAATCACTCTGAAAAGTCTTGGTTTGGGATTGCCCGGCTGCGCCTTCGGCGTAATGGTGCCGACTTCAACGTGACCGAAACCCAAGCCGCCGAATGCACTCACACGTTCGCCGTTTTTATCCATCCCCGCAGCCAACCCGATGACATTTGGGAATCGCAATCCCATCACTTCAATCGGATCTTCAACCGGATCGCGGCTAACGAGTTTGGTCAATCCAAGATTAACGGCCCAGTCCAAATTAGACATGATTACCGAATGAGCCGTTTCCGGATCCATGGAAAATAAAATCTTGCGGGCGGTGGAATACAGCATGGTCTCTCCTATTGGGCCTGGCGAATCAATTCTAACCGATCAGCGTGTCGTCTAAGTGCTGACACCAAACAACAAACTAATCGTCCAATCGGTAAAGATGTTGACGCACTGCGTTCTCTCGCCTATCAGCGAAATAATGCTCAAGCGTCGTCTTCACAGTCGTAAAACTGATCTCATCCCAAGGGATTTCATCTTCACGGAAAAATCGCTGCTCAATTGTTTCCGGCCCTGGCGCAGCAGGCAAAGAATCCAGCTCTGCTAAAAAGAAAAAATGAATTTGACTGGCGTAAGGAACGTCAATGACTGTGAACAGGCGACCGCCTCGCGCATGCGCCCCGGTTTCTTCAAACGTCTCGCGCAGCGCCCCTTCAAGAAGCGTTTCATGCGCTTCCATAAAACCGGCTGGAAGCGTCCATTTGCCTTTTCTGGGTTCAATTGCGCGACGGCAAAGCAACACACGATCGTTGCAAACAGGCAAAGTACCCACTACGGGAATGGGATTGATGTAGTGAACAAAGCCGCAACGCTCGCACACCTGCCGCGCACGGGTATCGCCGTCGGGCTTTTTATCCACGAGCGATCCTGCGCACATCGGGCAGTATTTATATTTTGGCGCATCAATGACGTTCATGATGCTTTTTCCCTTTAGCGTTCCTTCGGATAGGGACGCCACTCACCGCCCTTCTGGCGAATGTAGTCGTTATCACGATAGGTGAGCACAACCGACTGACCGTTTTCAGAAACCGGGTTGGTTTCGGGTAAATCACGGAGCAATTCCTGAAGCGGAACACTTCCGCCGTCAGCACCAAAATAGTTTTGCGACAGAGCGCGTCCAATGAGCGTACTCATGGCGAGGTAGCTCGTATGCCCCGTCACATGGATGGGTTCCTTAGGCAAATCCTTAATGCCAAAGAACTTCACCATCAACGGCACTTCGGTAATGCGCATACTCGGAATATCGCGCAAACGCGGAGCCTGAATACGGTCACCTCGGACAGCCGCGCCGTGCTCCGGAACAATAATGAGCATGACTTTGCGGCCGGAACGTTCGAGTTCGTTCATAAAGGTTTGCAGATCGTTCAAGAAGCGGATCGCTCTGGGCTTGAATTCTTCCCAACGACTGTGGCGCGGCAAGCGGTTGCCGTCATGCAAAGCGATGAAATTAAAGAGCGTCACATGACGAGCCGAGCTATCGTCCTTGGAGATCTTCTTGTGCCAATCCCTCAACACAGCCAAATCATCGGCGATTTCTTCATCGTCAAATGCCATGTAGCGAACCGGGTATTTGCCGGTGCTCTCAAGCGGCGCCATCAAACCCGCCTTATCACGAAGCGTCTGAAGGTAATTATCGTAACGACCGGCATGGTCAAGATACAGATGCTGACGATAACCCAACTGATCCAGTCGATTCATGATCTCGCACTCGGGGCGCCTGCCGTCGTAAAGTGAATCGTGATCGAGCTGACCGCACGCGGCGTTAAGCAATCTGAGTGTAGCCGGACCTGAATAGGATGTCGCCGAATTGAAGTGATCAAAAATCACATTAAATTGGCTCAATACCGGATGGTTCATCAAATCGGACGCAATCAAATCATCGTTTGAGAGCGAACAGATATTGAGCAAAACGATATCAAAGGGCGTGTCATTGGCCGAAAGCCCTTGGGGCAACTCGGCACGGCGATCCTTTTCGTAATTGATAAATGCCGTGTACCAGCGATCAATTGTCTCAGAGGTAATCACGCCGGAATCTGCGCCTTCGGCGGGTTGCTGAGCGGGCTGCTCGGCGTTTGTTTGAGCAACCTGGGCAGCGGGCGTTACAACCGGCTGTGCTTTCCAAGCCGCATAGTAGGGCTGAATCGCCAAAAATAAGAAGTAGCCGATTGTGAAGACAGAAACGCGAACCCAATTTTTGAGCAAGGCATAAAGGAGAATGACCGCCAAGCCCCAGAGAACCATCTTCACATTAATGAAATCAACAGCAAGCTGCGCCACATAGATCGCGGAGAAACCCGCGATGTTTTGCGCATTGCTCATAATGCTTTCAGGGCCCGGCAGCCAACTTTCTGAATAAGCTAACGCCGCCGCTGCCACCAAAGCAATAATTGTGCGGGCAACACTCAAAAAACGGTTCTTTAACGGCAGCAGAATAAAAAGGAGCAATAATCCGTTATAGAGAAAATTCAGCGTGAGGTACTCGTAATGAGCGAGCGCGAACTTCAAAATGAAATACACGTTCCATAAACCGAGTCCTTTAATAAACCCCAGAGTTTCTGAATCTGCCTTTGTGCTCATCTGCATCATTTTCTCGTTTTCTTATTTTTTCCCAGGGAAATAAACGCGGCCATCTTCATCAAAAGCAAAATAACCTTCGTCAAAGCCCAAACCAAAAAGCGTCAACACATTACGATAATAATTTTCCTTTTCAATCGGTGCGCTCGACAAAATGGTTCTAATCAAATCCGCGGATTTATCCTTGCCTAACAGTTCAAGCAGGCAAGCACCGAACCCATCCCAAGCCGGCTGATTGATTTTCAAAGTATTGACATCGATTTTTTCAGGCGGCATGTTGAGCTCGCGGGTAATGGCGATCATCGGCTCAAAATGCTCTTTTAATTCCCGATAAACCGGATCTTTAGGCGACATCATGCCGGCCCACAAATACACGCGGATCGCATTGTAGCTGCCAATGGTGTTGTCAATATTGTCAACATTGACGAGTTCACCTCTGGAGGTAAACGTTGCCCAATCGGGCGAGGCTCCCGCAGGAGCGCTGCGGACCAACACGCGAACCGACCCCTCAAACACATCCAGCCAATACGGGTCTTCCAGGGCAAAGCGTTTTAAGAGGAAAAGCGGATAGTAACTGGGGTTGAGCTTCACCTGATCGTCGTGCTCAAAGCCGATTCGACCCGGCAAAAGCACTTTGCCCAAATTGTCGATATCTCGCACCTGCGTTTTCAGCAGCTCGAG
Source organism: uncultured Burkholderiaceae bacterium (assembly GCA_944390675.1). GTDB lineage: Bacteria > Pseudomonadota > Gammaproteobacteria > Burkholderiales > Burkholderiaceae_F > Aphodousia. Next base: position 30,855 of record CALXQR010000010.1, on the reverse strand, counting down.
CATGGCCTGGCCTTTTTCTGTGTAATCCGGTCGATCCCAAAGTCTGCCCGCCTCCAATAAGCAGTAGGCAATCCACATATCGGAGTCCACAGCATTATTGGTATCGAGAATCGTCCATTCTGAGCCGTCTTTACCCCAGAGCCAGGCGGCAAAATTCTTTGTGATGTCTCCGTACGACAGATTATTTTCTGTCCACTTCAGCATGTCTTCGAACGTCTCGCGGTCATTATCAACCAATGCGAAAAACATGGCGTAAGACTGACCTTCGGAAGTGGTTACTGCCCGGGCATCACTGTAGTCAACGACTCTGCCGTCTTCCATGCCGACAGCTTTGAATTGCTGCCACATCGGCCAGTCGGCTTGCGCGGCGCTCATCATTCCCATAGCAAGTGATAACGCTAATACCAGCTTTTTCATCGTGCACGCCCCCTGACCCACAAACGCATGAAGTAGAAGATGCCCGTGCCGACCAACACTGCGCAGATGAGCGCGCACAACACAAGCAGCAGGGGATAATTACTCATGGTCTGCCAAATTTTCTGATACCACGGCAAGTCACCAATGTGATACGACTCACCCACGGCAAAATCCATCACAGACTGCTCATTAATGATGGCCACCGCGCCGCTTACTGTTGTGAGCGACGACGGACTCTTTAGATGCTGATTGAGCAGATAACTGCCCGACTGTCCTTCGCTTAACAAAGCGACCACCGTGCGGTCGGAATCAAAGGGCGACTGAAGCGACACAATCGCTCCCACGCCGCCTTCCGGACTAAAGAGAACTTCCTCGGACTGCAAAATCTCTTCACCCTGAAGGCTGTCTGCAATAGCCTCTTGGAGCTGCTCGGCGTTGTCTTTCTTAAAGTCAGGCAACGTAATGGGCATCTCACCGATAAACAAAATATCATGACCGTCTAAAGCCTCTTGGCTCGGACGATCAACCACTTTAATCTTTGTCGCCACGGCGCCCGTCACCGAAGCAATGCGAGCCGTTGTATTGAGCAGCGTCGTGACTTTTTCAGCGGAAGCCTCTTTAGGAATCACCGCTACCGTGCGGGATAAGTCCGCATAAATGGAATAGGGATAAGCGCTTTGCGTGAAAAGCGTCAAATTCGGCATTTCCGCATAGTGGAACAGTCCGTTTAACGTAATGGTTGAAGCAGGATCAATTTCCATCTGATGCGGCAGCAGCACAACCGACTTGCAGTTATCGGGCGAACCTTCGGAAAGTTCACGGCGATAAACCACTTCAAAACTTAAGTCGTTTTGGGCTGCAAGCGCCAGTGCTTCAGAGGGACTCGTCGCCAACGGGCCGTTAAAGGACGGCAGGCGCATTTCTCGCTCGCCGACGCTCGACTGCTGCGACAAATTCACCGAATCCACCAAGTAATTGTTGATTCGCATGCGAAGCTGCGCCTGATCTCCGCCTTCAGGCTTGGTGTAGCGGTACTTCAAATTCACATCAAGACCGCCCGTGCCAACCATGTATAAGTCAGGCGCGATACTCATCGGCAGATGAACAGCGGGAGGCGCATAACCGCGAGAGGTCAGCTGCCCGGGGTACTGCATAATGCGTGAGAGCGCAATCGTCTCATCAATCGGCACCCAGTTAGGCGCATCGTAGGCTTGGCGGTCTGCTGCCGGTTTGAAATCCTTAATCGGCAGTTTGTCACCAATCAGGACATGTTCACCGGAAGCCAACGCCTGCACGGCCACCACCAAATCGGCTTCGTCGCGGCCGGCAATCACGAGCATCTTATCGCTGCGGCTTTCGGGCGCGTCCATCATGAAGATCTGCGGGCCTTCGACCGTCGGCAAATCACGCAAGAAACCCGGTCGATTGGAATTGGTTGCAAAAACAAAGAAATGCCCTTCGGTCGGAATTCGATCGTAGTAAACCGGGAAATCCGCACCGCGCCATTGCGTGTATTTACCCACTAAAGAAGACAAAATAGCGGCGGCGCGCTTGGTTTCACTATCCGGAGCCTTTGCAAAAACAAAGGGAATGACCGAAGCATTATTAGTGAAAGTATCGATAAAGGGAGCCGGCCATCTTGCCAAATCATTGGCAATTTTGATTTTTTGCTTAATCAGCGACAGTTCGCTTTTAGCGTCTATATCAACCCAAAGTGTCTCACTAGAAGGTCTTTCACAAATGTTTTGGTAATGTCCGACAAATTCCAAAGTGATCTGGTTGGTGGACTTCACTTGTTTGGGATCGAGCTTCACCTGTGTACGATAGAGCTTACCCAATGCTTCCTGAACCACCGGCACAGACTGCTGAAGCTGGCTATTGAGATAGACATTGATTTGCGAGCGAACAGGAATCAAGGCCGGAGATGCCGTAAAGGCCAAATCCAACGTCGCCCCTGAAACCAATTCATCGGCTCGCACGCCGAAATCCAAATACTGCGTATTGTTGATGCCGGTGAGGCGAATATTTTTTGCCTGACCGCCCGGCACTAATTTCAATAAAGGATCTTTCTGTAAAAAAGAACCGGTCACATCAGTGCGCCACACAGGGGCAACCGTTGATGCATCATTCGGAGTCTCCTGACTTTGAGCGACAGGAACCACACAAGCGGCCATCGCCGCGCTCATCAAGACAGCGGTTAGTTTGTTTAATTTCACTTTGGGCTCTCTTTGCAACCTTTTATAGCTTATCCGAGTTTAGCGCACGAGCAGGATTTCTCGGAATAAATGTCGCGCACCAACTCAACGCTTTGGGAACAATTTGTAACTTACCCGGCAGGAATTCAATCATGGAACAGTACCCATACCATGCAAGCGATCCGAGCTTAAAGAATCCCTTCCACATACGGTCATCAACTTTAGTTTTCTCCGGCACCCACATCCCTTCTCTGGAGAAGGTGCAACGGTTAAACGCGCGTTCGCTTTCGTAGTCGTCAAACACAAGGCTCAGCTCCAACACATCGGGCTCGCCACACGAGAGCACCGTTGTCTTAAAGCAGTAGTATTTGCCTTTATAAGCCATGGATAAACGAACGGCTTCGCCATTTTTCCAGACTCTTTGACAGCCCGACAATTCCAACCTGACTTCGGTCTGCGAATACTGAACCATTCGAGCTTTGTGGTTCACGTCATCTTCATCACAAATGTTTACATCAATCTTGCAATGAATTCTCGGGAACTGGTGCGTCTGCACTTCCTCTACGGCCACGGCCATGGATGCGCCAAGAATCATCAGGTTATATGCGATCCACCCCATGTTGATCGCCAGCGTGAGGTATTCCGGCTGTGGATCGAAGAATGCTTTGTAAAAACCGATCAAAAGACCGACTACGTTGAGCGCAATCAGAATCAAATAGGGTTTGGAGACCGGCCAATCCAAATACTTCTCACCAATGGTGCCGCCTTTAGCTGTCACATTGAATTTCCCTTTATGCGGGAAAATCAAAGCAACGGTTGTCGGCAGCAAAATGTACCAAGAAAGAACGGTTTCATACACGCCGCTCAAGAACGGATAACGATAGCCTCTCTGCAAAATCTGATTGGTGAGCGCCGAGTGAATCATGTGCGGGAGCACGTATGCAAAAATAGCTGCCGCCGTTGCGTAAATGACGTAAACATTGGCAAACATGTAAGGAAGCGGCGCCACAAGGAAAATCAAGCGCGGCAAGCCATGGAAAAAATGGAACATGGCGTTAAAGAAACAAAGCCGCTGAGGCAGAGTCAGTCCCTTGCCAAAAAACGGATTATCCAAACGGAAGATTTGAATCATGCCGCGCGCCCAACGAATACGCTGCCCAATATGAGCGGCAAGTGTTTCTGTGGATAAGCCTGAAGCCAACGGCAAATCGATAAACGCCGAAGACCAGCCCTTGCGGTTTAACTTAAGCGATGTGTGGGCGTCTTCCGTTACGGTTTCAACAGCGATACCGCCCACCTCTTCGAGCGCCTTTCTGCGCATCACGGCGCTTGATCCGCAGAACATCGTCGCATTCCACGTGTCATTGCCCTTTTGAATGAAATCATGGAAAAGCGAGTTTTCAATCGGCATCGTCCGATCCAAATGAAGATTTTTCTCAAACGGATCCGGTGAATAGAAGTGATGCGGCGTCTGCACAAGAGCGATGTTGGGATCTTTGATGAGCCAGCCCATCGTTTTAACGAGAAAATCTGACGAGGGCACGTGGTCGCAGTCAAAAATTGTGACAAACTCGCCGCTTGTCACTGTCATCGCATGATTAATGTTGCCCGCTTTGGCGTGGTTGTGTTCTTCGCGTTTGATGTAACCCGCTCCAACTTGTTCGGCAAATTGGGCAAAGGAAGGACGGCTGCCGTCGTCGAGGATATACACATGAAGCTTATCAGCAGGCCATTGCAGGTTCAACGCGGCAAATACAGTGGGTTTGACCACGTCGAGCGATTCGTTATAGGTCGGAATAAAGATATCGACATGAGGCCAGAGATTTTGATCCTGCGGCATCGGGAAGGGTTTGCGATCCAACACCCAACAGACTTGGAAGTACCCCAGCACCATGACAACGAATGCGTAGAGTTCTGCGGCAAGCAAAAGGCAACTCAAAACAATGCCGATCGGCGTATCTGTATTTAAGGTCGCAGTGCAGCGCCACCAAAGATAACGCCCGGAAACCACCATTGAGATAACGAACAACAGCATTAAGGTGATTCGGGCTTTTATTTTTCTGAGTACCAATGCTGAAAGTAGCATCACAGAAAGGAACACCACCTGCCCCTGGATATTAAACGGCTGCGTGATGCACAAAATAGCCAAAGCGGCAGCCAAGCCTCCTAATATCCAAATAAGAGCCAGTTTGACAGGACGCGACATTGTCTCGCCCGTTCTGTCGATGGTTTCAAGACTCTTATGATTTCCGTCGAGCGCTCGGGCACCGTAAAAGGCAATCCAATTGCCCAACTTTGTGAAGGCTGCTGTGATTTTTCGGCAAATCCAACCGAAAAGATTGCATAGCCATCCGCTGGGGCCGGTGGATTTAAAACAGATTAGATAAAGAGTTTGAATCAGCCAACGCACACAATCCAGTGTTTTAGGCGCATCGGGATCAATTTGCGGATAAAGCTTAGTGAAAGAGGCTCGGTAAGCTACACCGGCCTTTGATTCAAGCGGCACCAGAGCCCACACCAAAGCGAGACAAAACAAGTTCACAACCACACTGATTTTGGTCGATCCGTTGCTTTGCCACAAACGGGCTTTATTTTTTAAATGAGTTAAAAGAGTTGCCGCCGGCATGACTATTTGCTGTCGCGAACGCCTTTTTAGTAATTTCTTTCAATAAAACAGGAAATTATAGATAAGTCCAAAAATAAAGCTTTAACAAATTGTTATTGGCGCATTTTCTTCTATAGACAACAAAGTCTTTTGAATTATGCAAATTCAGCTACTACAACCAGCCGTTAAGACCCAATGACACAAAAACAACGGAACAAAGACTCGTACACACGAATTTAAAGGGAGAACTTGACAAAACAAAGCTCAATACTATAAGATTGCGTTCTCTGTTAAATGATCGCGGGGTGGAGCAGTCTGGTAGCTCGTCGGGCTCATAACCCGAAGGTCGTTGGTTCAAATCCAGCCCCCGCAACCAATTCAATGTCTCAGCAGTCGAAAGACTTCTGAGATTTTTTGTTTTAAAGACGAATTTCAACTTGTTTACCAACTGCATTTGCATACTTTTGCAAAGAAGCCAGCGATGGTAAACGGCCAGAGAGCAAACCTGACTCAATTCTCGCAACGACTGATTGTGAGGTTCCCATTCTCTTTGCCACAGCTTCTTGAGACAAGCCTGCCTTACGTCGAATTTGAATAACTCTATCCAAAGTAGCCAACTCTTGCTTTGTTCTTAAAAATTCTTCCTGAAATTCAGGATCTTTCATTTGTTCGATGAGAGTGTCTTCAAAATTTTTAACAGCTTTCATTTTCAATGAAGATAAAGGATTTTAATTTTCGGCGCTCAAATAAATTTTATTTTTGCCTTGATGCTCTTTTACGTTCGTGCAGGTCCTGTAGATCCCTGCCGATCGGGTCATTTTTAGCAATCATCTCAATATCGTCTGCTAACTGCAGTGCAAACAAAATGCGTAAATAAGTTCCCATGGATACTGTCGGGTCGCCTTTTTCCACTTTTGCTGCCGTAATACGAGAACACTGCGCTCGCTCTGCAACAAGCTCTAGAGAAATATTTCTTCTCAGTCGAGCCAGACGAATTTGCTCACCCACAGTCCTTAACTTTTCGGCCAATTTTTTGGGCAGAAGAATTGAACGAGTTGATTTTGACATTTATGAACAATAAAAAATACACATTTATTATTAATGTATATTTTATTTATCGTTTTCTTATTTCGCAATTAACCTTTTTACCGGCTAAAAACTGGGCAATACTAATTAGTCGCCAGTTCTCAAAAGAAACTTTTTGTTCTTGTTCAAGTTCAAATCGGTTTTAATGGGACGACATTGAGAAAATCGGAAGCCGTTTTCTCAATGCTCACGGTGACGTTATAGATTTTTTCCAGACGCTGCGCCTGCAGCACAAGTTCAGGCTCATCCAAAATCGAAAGCCTGCCCTTTTCCAAAAGAAGAATCTGCTGACTAAAGCGAGCAGCTGTTAAAAGATCATGCATGATGACAAGCGTGATAGCTTTTGTTCGCTTTGTATATTCTTTGACCGCATTCATGACGATGAGTTGATGCCTTAAATCCAAGGCACTTGTCGGCTCATCAAGAAGCAACAGTTTGGGTTCAGAAACAAAGGCCTGCGCCAAGAAAACCAACTGCCGCTGACCGCCAGAGAGTTCATTGACAGGAGTATGCGATAACTCATTAATTTCCAATGCGTGAAGTACAGAATCGACTTTATTGAAAATCTCCGGTGTCACACGCCAAGTCAAATTGTTGACAAGGCCCAACAGAACCATCTCAAACACAGTCAAAGTGGATTGAACGGGTGAGAGCTGCGGCACATACCGCATTTGACTGCTTGACAGTGTTTGTCCGTTTTCATCCAAGCGGACACTTCCTCTATATTTGATTAGTCCGGCAATCGCCTTTAAAAGCGTTGTTTTACCGCTTCCATTGTGACCGATAACGCTGACGATCTGCTCGCCAGAAATCTTGGCGGAAATACCATCCAGCACCGTCGTTTTGCCGTACTCGACACCCAATTTATCCAGCGTCAGACAAATCATGCCGCCCTCCTTGCGCTATGGCGAACAAGTAGCAACAGCAAAAACGGCACGCCGACTAAAGAAGTGATGATCCCGACAGGCATCACAGCCCCGGTAGAAAGCAGCTTAGCAACCAAAGAGCTTAAGACCATCAAAAGCGCTCCGGACAAAAGCGTCCCGGGCAATAAGAACCGCTGATCTTCCCCAAGAAGCAATTTTGCGATATGCGGAGCGACCAACCCGACAAAACTGATAATCCCGACAAAAGCGACAGCACCGGAAATTAAAAGCGCTGATAGGAAAAAGGTTTCTACTCGAAGGCGCTTAACCGGCACGCCCAAACTCATGGCACGCTCTTCTCCCAAGGTCAGTGCGGTGAGAGACCAACTGCGTTTGAGTAAAAATAAAGCGCAAAGCATTGTCAGGATCATTGACAAACCGGCCGCAAGCCAAGAGGAACGCTCTAAATTGCCGAAAGTCCAGCCATTGATAATTTGCGCGACTTCGGGGCTTGAACGGTAAATCAATACTTGCTGCAGGGCAAGAAAGAAAAAATTAACGACAATGCCCGCGAGGATCACGGTTTCGGGCGTCATGCTGCGCTTAACACTTAAAAAATAAATCGCAAATGACACGACGAGCGCAAAAATCAACGCATTGGCCGCTGTAGCTATCCAAAGATGGCCTAAAGCCGTTAACCCTAAACTAATAGAGAGGGCGGCACCGAAACTGGCTGCCGACGTAATGCCCAAAGTTGAGGGGCTCGCCAGTGGATTTTGCGTAATGTTTTGAATCTGAAGACCGGCCAACCCCAAAGAGGTTCCCACAAACATTGCCGTGAGCGTCATGGGAAGACGCAATTGCCACAAAATAGCCCCTTCGATACTTTGCGCATTGGGGCCCTCAGAAAAAGCGCTCAACAGCCCTCTCAGACTCACTTCAGACGTACCCACGCACAGATCAAGCGCCACCGCCAAGAAGAGCACAACCAAAGCCGCCCCCAAAATCAGGGAACGCTTACGATTGCTTTGTTTGTAGTGAAGGTGGCAGCTCACGTTTTTTAACCTCTGGGGTTTAGGACAAAGGTGCCCGAGGCGTTAACTTCGGGTAAATATTCTCTATAAAACGCTTGGATTTCAGCTTCTGCGTTCAAATCATTAAAGACATCAGGATAGATCATTTGCGCCATAAAAATCGAAAAGGCATAGTCCATCATGGAACGCAGGCTTCCATGATCAACACCGTAAACGCGTTGGTTTTGAACGGCTTTCAGCCTATCCCAGAGGCTTCTTTTCTTAAAGCCATCCAACCGTTGAAGAGCCTCTTCACGGCTAACCATCAGTCCCATACGCATTTGGTCATTTTCCGCAGAATTTTGCCAGATGCTTCCCGCGATAAAAATAATGTCCGGATTTTGTGAAAGTACAAACTCTCGAGACAAAGACGCATAAGGTGTCTGCATCTGCCCGGCAATATTGTTTGCACGAAGTCGTTCAAGAATGCCGCCCCAAAGCACTGTACTGTTATAAGAATTGCCGTAAGCGGCAACCCCCTGATTGCCGCACTCGACGTAAATTTTTTGATTGAAGCTCTCTTTTGGAAGTTTGCCGATTCTATCTGAAAGAAGGTCAACTACGTCACGATAACGCTTGATCTGCCGTGCCGCAACATCCTCTCTGCCAAGCAACTGCCCCAGAATTTCCGTGCTGCGCGCGTGGTTCTCGACCGTCATGGCATGATAGTCCAACACAACGACACGAATACCGGCGCGAGACAACAAATCAAGTCTTGAGGCGTTTTGAGCATATTGCGTGAGACCAACCAAAACAACATCCGGTCTGAGCGCAAGAATTTTTTCTGTATTGAGAATGTCGTCGTGATAACCGCCGACACTGGGGATGCTTTTTAATTTCGGGAACGCTTCCGTCAAGCGGACGTATTCAGCATAACGGGTACTTTGCCAACCGTCACCAGTCAAACCAACAATGCTGGCCAGCGCTTGAGATCCGCCGACAAAAAGAAAATTGGCAATGTAATTGGCGACAACAAAGCGTTGAGGTCGTTTTTCAAACGAAACCGTTCTTCCCGCCAAATCCGTAACCGTCAAAACTTCCCCTGCCGAAACGCTGACAGGCAAGGGTGCCGCCACAGAGAATGCCGCGGCAGCCAACAGATATTTTCGGCGGGAAATGGCCATAAATTTCTCCAAAAAACGCGTCAATTATAAAAAAATGCACGATGCGTCAATTGCTCAATTCTCTGGAATCCTTGAAAGATTTTGGATATTTCAACTTTTCTGAGACTAAGCACTATCCATGCGTAGTATTTTTCTGCTGTATTTGCGACAATTTTTCTGTGCATCTACTTTTGCAGGAAACTTCTTATGTCTGCTCCGTCTCGTCCTGTTGTTGTCGTTCTTGAAGGCATTTCTGCCGGGCAGTATTTTGCGGACGCCGCGCTCAAACGCGGACTTGAACCCGTTGTCGTCTTTCCTAGATGGTTGAAACGGACGGCATGACGCCTCAGGAGTCCGTCGCATTCTCTTGCCTATTAGGCATTTTCGGTTGGCGCCAGATCGAATACGGCAGCTACTACAAGATTTAACACCAGTCTCGGCATCCGATTTCGGATGCCGAATTTTTCTTCAGCCCTTCTACATCTTTTGGGAAGCGAAAAAACGAAATGTCCTTCAAGCCGTATAATTGCCCAATCTCTTTTCTCTGACAGAAGAGAAGAACCTTTTCTTTTAGCTTGATTGAATAATTTCACACGACAAGGAGACGGTGTCGCGTTGCCACGGTGAAACGCAATAGCACCGTAGATTTTATGCAAGCACTCAAAGAGCGAATTCTTCGAGACGGTAAATGCCTCGACGGCGGCATTCTTAAAGTTGACAATTTCATCAATCATCAAATGGATCCCATCTTGATGAAGTCCATGGCTGTCGAATTTGTTCGCCGCTTCGCGAGCACCGATATCAACAAGATTCTCACCATTGAAGCCAGCGGCATCGCTCCGGCCATCATGGTGGGTTACCTGCTTGAATTACCTGTGGTTTTTGCTAAGAAAAAGGTCCCCAGCACCATGGATAACATGCTGGCCACCAAGGTTTTCTCTTTTACCAAAAATCGCACCTACGACGTTTGCGTGAGCAAAGACTATCTTTGCCCCGGCGACAAAGTGCTCTTTATCGATGATTTCTTAGCCAACGGCAATGCCGCCAAGGGCATCCTTGACTTGGTTCATCAGGCCAAGGCCGAATTAGTTGGTATGGGCTTTTTAATTGAAAAGGGATTCCAAGCGGGCGGCAACGAGCTCAGAGGCATGGGCATTCACGTTGAGTCGCTTGCCATCATCGACAGCCTCGATAACAACAAAATCACTCTCCGCTAAAGGTAAGGACGTGGCCGAACTCAATCTTAGTGAGCACGCAAACTCTGCAAAATCCGCAGAATTAATTTACGGTCTGGAAGACAGACCGCCTTTGAAAGAAACGCTTTTTGCTGCCCTGCAGCACATGCTGGCGATCTTTGTGGCCATTGTCACGCCGCCTTTGATTATCGCCGGTGCCCTGCAGCTTGATTTGGAAACGACGGGCTACCTTGTTTCCATGTCCCTCATGGTCTCAGGGATTGCCACTTTCATCCAGTGTCGCACAGTGGGACCGATCGGATGCGGTCTGCTTTGTATCCAGGGTACGAGCTTCTCTTTTATCGGCCCGATCATTTCTGCCGGGATGACTGGCGGCCTGTCGGCTATCTTCGGCGCGACAATGCTAGCCTCTACAGTTGAGATGTTTGTAAGCCGCATTTTGAAGTACACCCGCCGCATCATCACCCCCTTAGTTTCCGGCATTGTCGTGACCTTGATCGGCATGAGTCTGATTAAAGTCGGCATCATCGCCTGCGGGGGCGGTTATGCCGCGAAAGCCAACGGCACCTTTGGCAGCTTCCAATACTTAGGCATTGCCGCACTGGTGCTGTGCTCCATCATCTTCTTTAACCGCAGCTCCAACCGTTATTTGCGTATGAGCTCGATCGTGATCGGCTTGGCGATCGGCTACGCCGTCTCTTGGTTTTGCGGAATGGTGGATTTTTCTTCCGTAAAGAGTTACGCAGGTTTTAACATCCCTATTCCTTTCAAATATGGTGTTTCCTTTGATTGGGGCGCGGTAATCGGTCTGGGCCTGGTTTATTTGATTACTGCTATTGAAGCCTATGGTGACGTCACCGCCAATTCGATGATTTCCGGTCAGCCCTTCAGAGGCGACAGTTTTATGAAGCGCGCTCAAGGCGGCATTTTGGCCGACGGTTTCAACTCTTTTGTTGCGGGCGTCTTTAATTCCTTCCCGAATTCCATTTTCGCGCAGAATAACGGCATGATTCAATTGACGGGCGTAGCCAGTCGCTACGTCGGTTACTTCATTGCGGGCTTCTTGGTTTTGCTGGGACTCTTCCCCGCCATCGGTTTAATTTTCTCGCTGATGCCTGATCCTGTCTTGGGCGGTGCAACATTATTGATGTTCGGCACAGTGGCTGCCGCAGGCATGCGAATTATTGCCAGCCAACGAATCGACCGTAAAGCCATTTTGGTGATTGCGCTTAGCTTCTCGCTGGGTTTGAGCGTTGAATTGGTTCCGGAAATTCTGAGTCAATTCCCGGAAACCTTAAAGAACATCTTCTCTTCGGGCATCACAACGGGCGGCTTAACCGCCATTATTGCCAATACGCTCATTCATATCGAAGAGTATCAAGACAACAAAGACGACTAAAACGCATCTTTGCTTTACAAAGTCCCGAATTGTTTCAATTCGGGATTTTTCTTTTTTGAGAGTCTTCGCCCGGTGTCTAAGGCGTTTCGCCTAATGTGTTCTTTCTAAAATGTTTCCCAAAACCGTTATACTTTCTAAATTCGCTTTAATTATTAACCGATTAACTGTGATTGGAAAGCACCATGCGTGAAACTTATTCTCCGCAAATCGTTGAGGCTGAGGTGCAGGCGGCCTGGAAAAAAGCCGATGCGTACCATGCTCACGAGCACGCCAAAGACAAAAACGGAAAAGAGAAACCGAAGTTCTACGTCTTGTCCATGCTGCCTTACCCGAGCGGCAAGCTGCATATGGGCCACGTCCGCAATTACACATTAAATGACGTGATGTACCGCTACCTTCGCATGAAGGGCTACAACGTGATGACGCCGATGGGTTGGGACGCTTTCGGCCTTCCTGCGGAAAACGCCGCCATTAACCATGGCATCGCTCCCGCCAAGTGGACGTTTGACAACATCGCTGAAATGAAAAATCAAATGCAGCCGCTTGGCCTCGCGTTTGACTGGTCTCGTGAAGTTGCCACCTGCACGCCGGAATACTATCGCTGGAACCAGTGGATGTTCCTGAAAATGTTGGAAAAGGGCATCTGCTATCGCAAAACTCAGATCGTTAACTGGGACCCGGTTGATAAAACGGTGCTCGCCAACGAACAAGTGGTCGACGGACGCGGCTGGCGTTCCGGCGCAGTTGTCGAAAAGCGTGAAATCCCAGGCTACTACTTGGGCATCACGCAATACGCCGATGAACTCTTGAAAGATTTGGAAATCCTCAAAGGCTGGCCGGAACAAGTGCGCAGCATGCAGGAACACTGGATCGGCAAGTCTGTCGGTGTGAAGATTACCTTCCCCTACACCATTGACGGCAAAGAAGAGAAACTGCAAGTCTTTACCACTCGCGCCGACACGTTGATGGGTGTGACATTCGTGGCCATTGCCGCCGAACACCCGCTTGCCAAGCGCTTGGCTAAAGACAACGCCAAGGTTGACGAATTCATCAAAGAATGCGCCAAGGGCGGCGTGAGCGAAGCCGATCTTGCCACGCGTGAAAAAGAAGGCGTGCCGACGGGCTTTTGCGTCCGTCATCCGCTCACAGGCGAAGAAGTGCCTGTCTGGGTCGGCAACTATGTCTTAATGAGCTACGGCGAAGGCGCCGTGATGGGCGTCCCCGCACACGACGAACGTGACTTCGCATTTGCCAAGAAGTATGGCTTGCCGATCAAACAAGTCGTTGGCATGCCCGGCAAAACCTATTCCACGGATGCATGGGAAGAGTGGTACGCCGATAAGAGCGACAACACTGAACTCGTCAATTCCGGTGAATTCAACGGCCTTAATGTCCACGCCGGTATTGATAAAATCGCCGACGCGCTCGCCGCCAAGGGCTTGGGTGAAAAACAAACCCAATTCCGCATCCGCGACTGGGGCATCAGCCGTCAACGTTATTGGGGCACCCCGATTCCGATTATCAACTGCCCGCACTGCGGTCCGGTTCCTGTTCCTGAAAAAGATCTGCCGGTAGTTTTGCCGACAGACCTCGTGCCCGATGGCTCCGGCAACCCGCTCAACAAGTGCGAATCGTTCTTGAAGTGCAAGTGCCCGAAGTGCGGGGCAGATGCCACGCGTGAAACCGATACGATGGATACCTTCGTGGACTCCTCCTGGTACTTCATGCGCTACTGCTCGCCCGACTGCGACACCGCGATGGTCGATGAACGCAATGATTATTGGGCTCCGGTGGATCAGTACATCGGCGGCATCGAACACGCCGTGCTGCACTTGCTCTACGCACGTTTCTGGACCAAGGTCATGCGTGACTTGGGCCTGGTGAAATTTGACGAACCCTTTACGCGTCTTTTCACGCAAGGGATGCTCACGGCTGAGTGCTACTATCGTGAAATGCCCGACGGCAAGAAGCGCTGGTACTACCCTGACGAAATTGAAATCTTCTACGACGAAAAAGCCCGTCCCGTTAAGGCGATCGCTAAGGATGATGGGTTGCCCGTCACCATGGGCGGCGTCGAAAAGATGAGTAAATCCAAAAACAATGTGGTTGAACCCAAGACCATCATTGATAAGTTCGGTGCCGATACCGCCCGCAGCTTCGTGATGTTTGCCGGTCCTCCTGATCAGTCTGCTGCCTGGAGTAATTCCGGCGCTGAAGGCACCTATCGCTTCCTGCGCAGACTCTGGAACTGGTGCTTCAAGCATCAGCAAACGATTGCGCAAGCGGGCTCCGTTGATGTCTCTGCTCTCACACCGGAACACAAAAACCTGCGCCGCGAAATTTATCAGTCACTCAAGCAGGCAACGTCTGACATCGACCGCATGCAGTACAACACGGTGGTCTCGGCTACCATGAAGATGCTCAATGCGCTCGAAGGCGCCAAGCTCCCCGAAGGCGAAGCCACCGCTCAGGTCTTGAAGGAATGCGCCGGTATTTTGATCCGCACGCTCTACCCGATTGCGCCGCACATCACCACCCAGCTCTGGCAAGATCTGGGTTATGAAACGGAAATGGGCGCCATTTTGGACGCTCCGTGGCCCGAAGTGGATGAAAAGGCCATGGTAGCCGATGACATGACGCTTGTTGTTCAAGTCAACGGTAAGCTTCGCGGTTCCGTCACCGTGCCGGCTACGGCCGACAAGGAGAGGATCGAAAAGGCCGCTCTTGAAAACGAAAACGTGAAGAAATTCACCGACGGCAAGACGATCCGTAAGATCATCGTTGTACCGAAGAAACTTGTGAATATCGTGGCCGCTTAATCGGCGCTCACGACACGGTTTTCTATTCACTCAAGTCCCGAAGTCCGTGAAGGCTTCGGGACTTTTTTCCCCTATAATGACCCCTGTACTTTAGCTGAAATACATTTTTGGGAAAATTTAATTATGGCTTTAGCCCGACGCTCCTTTTTATTCTCAGCGCTAGCCTTTTCTTTGATGGCCGGCGGTTGCGGCTGGCATCTTCGCGGACACGTGACGCTGCCCTTCAATACGCTTTATGTCAATATGCCGATTAACAATAAAGTGGCGGCAGACATTCGTCGTATGATCGCAGCTTCCACAAACGTTACGCTTGTGCCCGAAGCTGAAGGCGCTGAAGCCATTTTGGAATTGCTCTCATCGGGCCGCCACCGCGAAGTGGTCTCCTTGAACATGCAGGGTGAAGCCCGTGAGTATGAGCTCACCCTCAACATGACCTTCCGTCTGATCAATCCTGACGGAGAAGAATTCTTCCCGCCTACAACGTTCACTGCCTCTCGCAACATGTACTACAACGACGACGAGTACCTGTCCAGAAGCGCTGAAGAAAATGTGCTTTATAACGAAATGCAGCAGGATTTGATCTCGCAGCTTCTCAGCCGCTTGACCACTGTTCAAGGCATTGAGTCGGATGAATATTAAAAGTGACGATCTGAATCGAGTTCTCGAGCGGGAAAAAAGCGAAGGCGCGCTTTCCCCTCTGTGGATTATTGTGGGCGAAGAGCCGCTTTTAGCGCTTGAAGCCGGCGATGCGCTTCGCAGCACCGCCAAAGAGCTCAACTATTCAGAACGCGTTGTTTTGGCTTTCAGTTCTGTGAGTGACTGGTCAGGACTCATTGACGCAGCCACGTCCGTGTCGCTTTTTGATGATAAAAAAATCATTGAGGTTCGCTTTTTATCTTCCGGCCCCGGTGTAAAAGGCGCGAAGATTTTGGCGCAATTCGTTCAGCTCGTTCCCCAGATTGATTCCACTGTGACGGTGATACATTTGTCACAGATGGATTACTCCACACAAAAATCTGCTTGGTTTAAAGCGCTTGCCGCCTGCGGAAACGTCATTTCCTGCCAGCCCATTGCAAGAGCTCAGTATCCGGCCTGGATTCGTGAAAGGCTGCGCCGTCAGGGCCAGAGCATGCAGGAAGCCGCGCTTAGCTTCTTCGCCGAACAAACCGAAGGCAATCTCATGGCCGCCAAGCAAGAGCTCATGAAACTTGAGCTGTTATATCCCGGACGCGAACTCACCGTTAAAGAAGTGGAAGACTGCGTGATGAATGTCTCACGCTACAGTGTCGAAGACTTATTGGAGTCCATTGCACAGGCCGATGTCGCAAGAGCTTCTCGAACTGTCAGCGGCATGCAAGCCGAAGACGAACCGATGCCGCTTATTTTGATGCGTTTATCTTCGTTTCTCCGAGACACTCTGGCTCTCACGATCAACCGCCAGGCACCCGTCATGCCATCGACTCGAGCGCTCGCAGGACGCCTTGCGCAGCGCAGCTCGACGGCTAAAATCGCCAACATGCTCGCCCGCTGCGCGGATCTGGACCGCTTAGCCAAGGGACTGACAGTCGAAAACCGAGACGATGTGTGGTCTGAGCTTAAAACGCTTTGCGTTTTCCTCGCTCACGCTTCCACAAGGAAATAATTTCATGCCCGCTTATCATTTTTTTGCCGTTTGCCCGCGCACGCTTGAACCCATTCTTGCCAATGAACTTCAAACGCTTGGGGGCCAAAACATTAAAGTCAATGCTGGCGGCGTGCTCTTTCAGGGCCCCTTGTCATTGGCTATGTCTGTTTGTTTAAACAGCCGCTACGCCAGCCGAGTGCTTCTTCGCATCGCCACGCGTCAGTACTACGACAGCCATGACATCTATGACATGGCCCACGCGCTGCCTTGGGAGCGTTTTTTTGATGTGGACGCAAAAATCCGAGTGGACGTCACCGCGCACCGCTCGCCGCTTGAGAGTATTGATTTCACGACACTTCGCATCAAAGACGGCATCTGCGACCGCTTCCGCGAAGGCTGTGGCAAGCGTCCCAGCATTGAAAAAGCGCAACCTGATGTGCGCATCCATGCCTTTATTGATGAACGCTACTGCACTTTTTATCTTAATTTGTCGGGCGAGCCGCTCTTTAAGCGCGGCTGGCGCATCGAAAAAGGTGAGGCGCCGTTAAAAGAAAATATGGCCGCGGGGCTTCTCGCACTTGCCAATTGGAAAGCTGATACGCCCCTTTTAGATCCCTTCTGCGGCTCCGGCACGATTGCCATTGAAGCAGCTCAAATCGCCTGCCACATCGCTCCGGGATTAAATCGCAGTTTTGCTTTCGAAAATCTTCGAATCTTCGACATGGATGAGTGGCGCGAAATGAAAGAAGATGCCAAAGCGCAGATTAATCTGCATGCGAAAGTGCAGATTCACGCTAGCGACATCTCTTCCATCGTTGTTTCTAAAGCGCAGGCCAATGCGCAGCGCGCGGGATTGCAAGCATTGCTTGACGACGGCCGTTTAAGCTTTAATCAATGCGACGCTCGTGTGGTTGCCCCGACTGCCCCGCAGGGTCTCATCGTAACCAATCCCCCCTACGGCGAGCAGTCCAATCCGAAAAGCGCCACGGTGGCAAGCATGATGAAAAATGTGGCCGACAACTTGAAAAAACAATTCTCGGGCTGGACAGCGTGGATGCTCACCAGCGACCGCAAACTGCCTTCTCAGATGCGACTTTCCGAGTCTCGAAAAACTGTGATTTTCAATGGGCCTTTGGAATGCCGTTTCTTTAAATTTGAAATGGTTAAAGGCTCATTCAGAACCAAAAAAGAAACTGCTGAAAACTAACACTCCAATGCCCGAGTTTTCGGGCATTGGCTTTTTAGTTCTTTGGACTGTCTTGCTTTTCAGAGGTCTCATCAAGACCCTTAGCCACAAGTTCTGCCAATTCAATAATATCCATACCCGAGAGCACCTTGTCTTCACTCATGGCGCTTTCAAACATCGTCAGACAGTGCGGACAGCCGACAGCCACTGTGGAGGCGGCTTTGCGCAAATCTGTCAAGCGAATGAAATTAATTTTCTTTGTTGAACTTTCCATCCACATTTGGCCGCCGCCCGCGCCGCAGCACATCGCAGTCTTGCCGCGCTGAAGGCTTTCCACACGCGTAATGCCTTTGATTGAATCCAAAACCTTTCTGGGCGTTCCCACACTGTTGTTGTACCGGGCCATGTAGCACGGATCATGGAAAACAATTTTTTCAGGCTGCTTAAGCGCCGGTTTAATTCGTCCCGACTCAATCAGTTCAAGAATCAGTTTAGTATGGCTGATGACTTCAAATTGTCCGCCTTCAAATTGCGGGTATTCGTTTTTCAGCGTATTAAAGCAATGCGGACAGTGCGCGAGAATGCGTTTGAACTGATACTTGTGCAGGTTTTCAATATTTTCCTGCGCAGCAAGTTGGAATGTGTACTCTTCGCCGCTGCGACGTGCAAAATCTCCGTGACAGCGTTCCTCTCTCATTACCGCAAAAGAAACGCCGGCAGCCTTAAGAATCTTCACCATGGCACGGGCAATTTTTTGAGCCCGACGGTCATAAGAGGCTGAGCACCCTACCCAATACAAAAATTCCACAGGCTTTCCTTCTTGAGCAACGGGCACGTCTAAACCCTTCGCCCAATCCAAGCGTGAAGCCGGATCCATACCCCAAGGGTTGCCGACATTTTGAGTGTTCTGAAGCGCTTTGGTCAAACCAGCCGGGAATTCCCCTAACTCAAGCGCCATATGACGCCGCATATCAATAATTGTCGAAGGCAAATCCAATCGCGCAGGACAGGCTTGCACGCAGGCGCCGCAAGTCGTGCAGCTCCAAAGAGCTTCTTTGCTGACAATGCCGCCCACCAGTTCCTTGTCATTGGGACGATGAAGGCGCCTTTTCAGTGACATCACGAGCGCCTTAGGATCCAATGGGGCTCCGGCTTTAAGCGCTGGGCAAACTTCAGAGCAGCGACCGCACTCCGTGCAAGCATCAAAATCAAGTCGCTGCTTCCAGGTAAATTGATTGAAATCGGACACGCCAAACGTTTCCTGCTCTTCAATATCCTCAATTTTTTGCAGCTGTCCCTTGGGGGTAAGCTTGCGCCAAAAGATATTGACAGGCGTTTTAAACATGTGCCCAAAAAATGTGAAGGGAATGAGGCCGACAAAAATCAGCGCGCCCGCACCGTGCACCAGCCACCAGGTGAAATGAGCCCCCTGCAACTGCTCGGGCGTAAACATTTGCAAGAATACGAGCGAGAAAGCATAGCCCACCGGTGAGTACGGAGCCCATTCGGGCTGCTGAGCCGCCAAGCGCAGTCCTTCAACAATAAAGCCCGTGAAAATAATGAGCGCAAGGGAAGTCAGAATCCAAGCAAAACGCCATGAGCGCTCCAGCTTTTTGCCCTTTGTCACAAAGCGTCGCCAAGCGGCCACTGCTAGCGCAATCAAACTGAAAAAGCCCGCCACATCCAGTATGAATTTGTAGACGAGATAAATATTGCCCTTAAGCAGTCGGGCGTCAAAGACGTAATGGCCAATGTCCCAATCCAACACAGCGGTCGCTGTGCCTAAAAAGAGAAAAACAAAGCCCCAGAAAATCAGGAAATGAATCACGCCGCCCGGAGTTTTAAGTAAGCGTCTGTGCAGGAAGGCATCGCGCCACAGGCCAAGCCAGCGTTCTTTGCGATTTTGCGGCAAAGTCTGATCGCGCCCTGCGCGCCAAAGCTTGACACATTGGCAAATGCCGATCACACAAATGACAGCCGCAATAAGTCCGGCCACATAGACGGCCACTTCCGCCCAAAACGGAATATTCCAAAATGCAGGACGAATCGGCACTGATTGCATAACGCTCCCTATCAATACTTCATGGAGGACCAGACTTTATCGAGCCGTTTGACACTAACCGGCATCGGCGTACGCAATTTCTGAGCAAAAAGCGATACCCGCAGTTCTTCGATCATCCATCGGAATTCTTCTAATCGACTATCCGCCACCCCTTTTCGATTGGCGATTTCTCTTTCGTAAAGGGTAACAAAACGGTTCACATCGCGCATCTTCTGAGCATCCTTCTCAGGATCCTCGCGTCTTTTTTCCAATCGAACCAAAATCGCATTTAAATAGCGGGGATAGTGCGCCAAATGCAGATAGCCAATTTTAAGCAAAAAGTCCTTAAAAAAGAGCCCGCTTAATTGGTGATTGATATCTTCCGAAACCCATTTGTCAGTGCAGAGTTTTTGCTTTTTAACAACCTGCGCAGTTAAGGCAACGATTTGAGCCAATAAAGAAGAAATCTCTTGCGCAATCAAATTTAATTTGCCTTTGGCATCTTGGCGTCTGACTTCAAATTCTTCGGCGTTGACCGGCAGCGGCTCAATCATGGCGCACTGTGTAAGTGCCGTATCAATAACCGCTTCTCGCATCGTCTCAAAGCTGTCAAAGACCTTTGACAGAGGTTCAACCATAGAAGCCTGCATCTGCACAGACTGCAGTGTCTTCAGATTTTTTTCTAAATAGCGAAGCTGTTCACGCAGCTGCAGTTTAAAAAGACGCAAAAGGCCCTTTTTATGTTGGCGGGCTGCTTCATGAGGATCATCAAAAACCTCAATAGAACAACAGTCGTTATGATCCACAAGCGCAGGGTGTCCGATCAGAGACTGTCCTTTGCGCTTGATCTCCATAATTTCCGGCAATTCTCCGAAATTCCATTCCGTAATCGGCCGATCGCACTCTTGAGAAATTTCTGCGTCCTGAGAGGCAACCTCTTGGAAAGATTTTTGCGCCTGCTGCCCCAATACCGATTTCAGGGAGGCGAGGTTGCGCCCCATATCAATTTGACGTCCATACTCATCGAGAATTTTGAAATTCATTGTCAGATGAGCGGGTAGCTGTTCCAGACGAAAATCCTCCACTTTGGGTCTGACAGAGCATTGCGACTCAATGTCATCGCAAAGCACTTGCAAAAGGGGTTTCTCTCCGGCCACAGATGCCGCTCTTAGGGCAAATCCCTTGGCATAGTCGGCGAGCGGCACGCAATGGCGTCTGTAGCGTTGGGGCAAGCTTTTTATCAGAAGCTGCACCTTTTCTTTGAGCATCCCCGGCACCAGCCATTGTGTTCGAACCTCATCGACTAAATTAAGCGCGTAAAGCGGAACCGCAAGCGTAACGCCGTCTCTCGGGCTGCCGGGCTCAAAATGGTAAGTGAGCGGCATTTGCACGCCCTTCATTTCCATCGTTTTCGGGAAATACTCCGTTGTGATGCCGCTTGCCTCATGGCGCATGAGTTCGTCTTTAGACAAATAAAGCAACCGGGGATTGTCTTTTTCGGCCTTGCGCCTCCATTGCTCAAACGTCACGCCGCTTACGACCTCTTCGGGCAGTATGGCGTCATAAAACTGAACAATGAGCTCATCGTCAACGAGCACATCCAAACGCCGAGCTTTGTGCTCTAAATTGCGAATTTCGCGGACAAGCTGCTGATTGTGTCTGAAAAATGGAGCTGCCGTTTCAAATTCACCATTTACCAACGCCTCACGGATAAAAAGCTCACGGCAAAGGGCCGGATCCTTATCCGTATAGGTCACTTTCCGCTGACTGTAAACCGTCAGCCCGTAGACTGTTCCCTTTTCCATCGCCATCACAGCGGAGGCTTTTTTCTCCCAGTGCGGCTCCGAATAGCTCTTTTTAATTAAGTGAGCGCCGACTCGCTCAATCCACTGCGGATCCACATCAGCCACTGTTCTGGCAAAAAGCTTCGAGGTCTCCACCAACTCCGCCGCCATAATCCAGCGGCCACATTTTTTCACTCGAGGGGAACCCGGCCAAATGAAAAACTTAATGCCCCGAGCGCCTAAGAACGGCGCTGCGCGAGGTTCCGCTTCCGGCATCTTATAGCCTAAATTGCCTAACAGGCCGGTCAGCAATGAGGTGTGAACCTGCTCATAATTGGCTTCTTTTTCATTAAGTTTCCATCCAAGCTCTGCGGTCAGTTCCCTTAATTGCCGGTATACATCGCGCCATTCTCTGAGACGTCTGGGGCTGAGAAATTTCCGACGGAATTCTTCCGTAAGCTTTCGATTACTTTCTTTGTGCTCCATGGCATTTTGCACATAGCGCCAAAGCTTTACAAAAGTGGTGAAGTCACTTTTATCATCGGCCATGGATCGATGCACGTTATCCGCAGCTTCCTGCCGATCAAGCGGGCGCTCTCGGGGATCCTGAACAGAAAGGGCACTCGCGATAATCAGCACTTCGGAAAGCGCCGCATTATCTTTTGCCGCCAGCAACATTCTTGCCACCTTGGGATCAACCGGCAGCTTTGATAAAGCGCGGCCGACTTCTGTCAAACGTTCCCGATCATCAAGCGCGTTTAATTCCTTGAGCAAAGAAATACCGTCCACAATCGCGCGATTGGGCGGTGCCTGAACAAAGGGGAAAGCCCTGACGTCACCCAATTTCAACGACTTCATTCGTAAAATCGCCGCGGCCAAATTGGTGCGCATAATTTCCGAATCGGTAAAAGCGCTGCGTCGTGCAAAATCTTCTTCACTGTAAAGACGGATACAAATACCGTCGGCCACACGACCGCAGCGGCCTGAGCGTTGATTGGCGGAGGCTTGACTGACAGGCTCAATGAGCAGCTGATCGACTTTGTTTCGATAGGAATAGCGTTTTACGCGCGCCAAACCGGTGTCGACCACATAATGGATGCCCGGCACTGTGATGGAAGTTTCTGCCACGTTGGTTGAAAGAACAATGCGGCGCTTGTCACTCGTTTTAAAAACTTTTTCCTGCTCAGCGGCAGAAAGCCTTGCATAGAGGGGCAAAATCTCTGTGGTGGGCGGCTGAGAACGCACAAGCGCTTCGGCCGCTTCTCTGATTTCTCGCTCACCCGGCAAAAACACAAGAATGTCACCCGGCCCTTCTCGTGTGAGCTCGTCGCAAGCGTCCGAAATCGCATTCATTAGGCTTTTATCGTCGGTTTCGTCCTCATCTTCAATCGGACGGTAGCGAATCTCAACCGGATAGGTGCGGCCGGAAACCGTCAGAACAGGCGCCGGGCGTCCTTTTTCATCGGCAAAATGCTTTGCGAAGCGCTCGCTGTCAATCGTGGCTGACGTGACGATCACTTTTAAGTCCGATCGCTTTTTAAGTAGACCTTTCAAGTAGCCCAGCAAAAAATCAATATTGATGCTTCGTTCATGCGCCTCATCAATAATGATGGTGTCATAGGCTTTCAGAAGCGGATCACCCTGGGTTTCGGCCAAAAGAATGCCATCGGTCATGAGTTTGACCTGAGCGCCATGCTGCGTGCGGTCGGTAAAGCGAATTTTGAAACCCACCCATTGCCCCAATTCCGTACCGGTTTCTTCGGCCAAACGCTTGGCGATTGAAGACGCTGCAATGCGCCGTGGCTGCGTGTGCGCAATCATGCCTTTTCGACCGCGGCCCGCAAGCACGCATAATTTCGGTAATTGGGTGGTTTTGCCCGAACCAGTCTCACCGCACAAAATTAAGACCCGGTTTTTACGAATCGCCTCAACAATCTCATCGGCTCGCTGAGAAACTGGCAAACCGGGAATCGGACGCAAACGAGGATGCGTGACCTTTTTGGGTTCAGTCTGTTCTTTAGAAGAGGCTTTTTGCTGCGCGAGACGCTTTTGTTTTTCCTGCTCTTTTTTCTGCTCGGCTAGCTCGGCCTGCCGGCGCGCCTCATTCTGTCTGGCTTGCATCAAGCCGCTTAATTGATCTCGAAGACTATTTCCGCTCACAGTTTTTTCCGCAATCTTTTTTCGTTTCCAAGACAAAGTTCAAACGAATTCTTACAATAGACGACAGTTTAATTCGTTAACAGGAGAGACTTCTCATATGGCACGCATGGTCCATTGTCTCAAACTCAATAAAGAAGCCGAAGGTCTTGACTTCGCTCCCCTTCCCGGTCCGCTCGGCCAGAAAGTGTATGAAAACATCTCCAAGGAAGCCTGGAATGAATGGATTCGTCTGCAGACTATGATGGTCAACGAATACCAACTCAACCTTGCGGATCCCGAGGCCAGGAAGCATCTGCTCAAACAGATGCAAAAGCATCTCTTCGGCGACGGAGTCGAAGCCGTTCCGAACTACACGCCTCCGAAATAACCAAAAGAGGGCACCGAATCCGGTGCCCTTTTTCTTAAGGTTTCAACGTCTGAACGCCTTCGTCCGTTCCCAAGAGCAAAACATCCGCGCCGCGGGCGGCAAATAAACCGACCGTCACCACGCCGACAATTTGATTGAGCTTTTGCTCCCATTGCACGGGATCTTCAATCTTAAGTCCGTGCACATCCAAAATCTTATTGCCGTTGTCAGTCGTGAAATCACGCAAAACGGGCTTTCCGCCCAATTTTTCCAGCTCTCTGCTGACCGCTCGGACAGCCATCGGGATGACTTCAATCGGCAAAGGGAATTTTCCCAAGACATCCACTTTTTTAGATTGATCGGCAATGCAAACGAAACGGTCGGAGACCATCGCAACAATTTTTTCCCGCGTCAGCGCTCCGCCGCCGCCCTTGATCATTGCAAAATGCGGATCAATCTCATCGGCACCGTCCACATAGACACCGATCCGCTCAACCTCGTTGAGATCCAACACTTTAAATCCGTATTGCTCGAGTTTTTTTGTGGAGCGAACACTGCTGGAGACACAAGCGGGAATTGAAATGCCGCTTTCTTTTAAAGCATCAATGAAGCAGTTCACTGTCGAACCAGTGCCGACACCTAAAATTTCGCCGGACTTAACATATTGCAAAGCCGCACGGCCGACCGCTTTTTTCAGTTCCTGTTGATCCATTTTTCGCAACCTTTCAATCAAAATAGCGCTAAGAGGATTTTAGCAACACAGGCCACTGTCAGACTAAAGGAATCATTGCGTCCTCTTTGGCGACTGCTATCATTCGTGTTATCTATTTTTTCTGATTGCAGACAGTGGAAAGAGCGACTCCAATTTTTGCCGTCGACACATTTAAAAGTCTAGGCGACAAAGCATTTCGCGGACAGAGCATGTTCGGCGTCATCATGACGTGGATCATGCTTATTTGCGTCATCATCGGTCTGCTCTTTATCGGCCGCGTCATTCAAAGCGAAGATCAAAAATCACAATTGTCTCAGCTGCACCAAACGACTGAATTATGGGCCGAGACTTTTTCCGTTCGACTAAATTCCGATCTTGACCGATTAAGCCAACTGCAAAACGCTCTGCCCGTCAACCTGAATTTCTCTCAAGGCATTGATCGTCTGCAGCATCAGGCGCGCGACCTCATGCAAAGCCGCAGAGAAATTCTTGAGATCAACTACATCGACAGCAACAATCGCGTCGTCGCCGCCTTTGCTTCGCCCCTGCCTTTCGGTGATATTACCTTCAAAGCCGGCGACATCTATAACAGAGAAGGAACCGCAAGCGCAATCCTGCGCACCAAACGAACCGGTTCTTCCTCTTTTTCCGCGCCTTATTCTTTGCCGATTGAAGGCTCGCCTTTTATCGACTTAGTTTCACCGGCGCAAATTGCGCAAACGCGTTATTTGCAAATTACCCGTTTATCGATCTGGTCACTGCTGCGGCATGCCACCCAAAATCGTCAAGACTCCGCCTACCGCATCAGTTTGCTCTATAACGACAAAGCAATTGTTGCTGCCAGCACCGACTCCAGACGCCAATCCATCACCCATCGGATGCACTTGGCGCCTCTTCCCACGAGTTTTGAGCTGCAGGTCTCAAGCTACGCCCAAGGCCTTTTAACTCAAAACACGCTTTTCTGGGTGATCAGTGCCTTGGGGATCTTCCTTGTGGTGGCGCTTTTGGGCTTGATTCGATTCAACTGGCGGCAAAACAGCACCGAAACCGCTCTCAGAGCCGAATCTGCGTTAAGAAAAACAATTGCTGACAGTCAATTGTCCGGTCTTCAAGTGACGGATCGAAAGGGGCGCATTGTTTATACCAACCGAACGTTTGAAGAACTCCTAGACATCAAAGATCATGAAAAACTGCTTGGCCAGCTGCCTCCTTACTCCTACTGGCCCCAAGGCGACGCAGGCTTTCGTTTGATGGAACTTTTTGAGACGATCAAACGCGGTCAAATTAATTCCGCCAGCTATGAATTCCGTCCTATTCGCTCTGACGGATCGTCCTTTAATGCCTTTTTGCATATTTCGCCCATGATTACTGTGGAGGGCACGCATCTGGGCTGGCTTTGGACAATTTCAGATATCACTGAAATCCGCCAAGCGCAGGAAAGAGTGACTGCCGCACACGAACGATTCACGCGTGTGCTTGAATCCATGCAGGACGCCATCAGCGTGGTTGATCCTCAAAGCGATATTTTGCTTTTCTCCAACTCCGTCTACGACTCACTTTTCGGAGATGACAGTCTGGGTCATATGCAGGCTCATGAAGAACTCATCAATCAGCTTGGAGATAAGGCAAAAGATGCCCCGGATATTTCCGCGGACATTTACATCGAAAAGATGGATCGCTGGTTTGCCTTGCATGAAAGAATCATTACTTGGACAGACCGAACCGCGGTGCGTCTGCAGATTCTCTCCGATATTACAGAACGCCGAAAAAGCGAAAATCTTTTAGCAGAACAACAGGCGCGTTCAGAACAAAATTCGCGCTTAGTCACGATGGGTGAAATGGCAAGCTCGCTTGCTCATGAACTCAATCAGCCGCTCACCGCCATTTCAAACTACGCCTTTATCGTTGGCAGCATGATGAAGAAGGCCGGCGTGCCCGAAGAGCATGAGATGTTCTACTCCGTTTCCCGCATTGAAGCGCAAGCTCAAAGAGCCGCAGGCATTATTCAGCGAATTCGCTCCTTTACCAAGCGAAGCGAACCGAAAATGGAATCCATTCCGGTCATGAACTTGGTTAAAGAAGTCAAAGAACTCGCGAGCATCCAAGCCCGACGTCACAATGCAAAAATTCAATACTACGTCGCCCCTGATCTCACGACGGTTTGGTGCGATGAAATCATGATTGAACAGGTCTTGCTCAATTTAATTAAAAACGGCATTGAAGCGAGCGCCGGCATTGAGGGACAAAAACCGGAAGTCTCTCTGACTATTTATTCTGACATTGACCATCACGTCATTTTTGAAGTGGCCGACAACGGTTGCGGCATTGATGACGAACACAAGGCGCACCTTTTTGACCCGTTCTTCACAACGAAGAGTTCCGGCATGGGAATGGGGTTAAATATTTGCAGAACAATTGTTGAGCTGCATCATGGACGGTTAACGATTTCTGATAATATCGGCCGAGGCACAATTTTTACATTGACACTGCCTTCCGAAAAAAAACAAACAGATTAAAATGATTTTTTATCGTTGATATTTAACGGCTTATTGCCTACATTGAAATTATGTCTTTTCCTGCATTCAATTTTGACAATATCCGCAAAGAACCCTTGGGAACCGTGTATTTGGTTGACGACGACGCCGATGTGCGCGACTCGTTGCGCAGAGTTTTAGAGTCCCAAGACTACCGTGTCGAAGCTTACGACAGCGGTGAGGCGTTCATCGCGAAGTATGACCCGAACGCGATCGCTGTTTTGCTGCTTGACCAACGCATGCCCGGCATGCCCGGCACGGAAGTTCAAGACCATCTGCTCGCCCGCAAGGCAACGATTCCAATCGTGTTTTTGACCGGTCACGGTGATGTGCCGATGGCTGTCAGCGCTTTGAAAAAAGGCGCGGCGGACTTCCTGCAAAAACCGGTCAAGCTTGAAGTGCTTTTGCCTCTTATCGCAAAACTCTTGTCTGAAGCCCGTGAACAGCGCGTTAAAAATGAGCGCCAGTCACTCAATGAAGCGATGCTCTCGAAGCTCACGCCTCGTGAACAGCAAGTGCTCGAACGCATTGTCGCCGGACGCCTGAATAAACAAATCGCCGACGATCTTGGTATCTCCATCAAAACTGTTGAAGCTCACCGCGCTTCCATCATGGATAAGACCAACTCCGGTACTGTGGCCGATTTGATGCGCGTGGTGATGAGCGCAACAA
This sequence comes from uncultured Burkholderiaceae bacterium, assembly GCA_944390675.1. GTDB lineage: Bacteria > Pseudomonadota > Gammaproteobacteria > Burkholderiales > Burkholderiaceae_F > Aphodousia. Next base: position 3,037 of record CALXQR010000010.1, on the reverse strand, counting down.
AACAAATTTAAGAGTGTTTTTTTACCGAAGAGAAGGTCCGCTGTTTTGAAGCGGACTTTTCTCTATCTATCCGAGAATCCTATGACTGCTCAAATTATTGACGGAAAAGCTGTCGCTCAGGCCATTCGGGCCCGAACAAAAGAGGCCGTGCAAAAGCTGCGCCGAGCGCCCGCACTTGCGGTTGTCATGGTGGGTGAAAATCCCGCCAGCGCTGTCTACGTAAGAAATAAAGTCCGCGCCTGCAATGAAGTGGGCATTACCTCTATTGAGCATCGGCTGCCCGCAACCTGCTCGGATGAAACGCTGTTGGATGTGATCCATACGCTCAACAACGACCCGTGTGTTGACGGCATTCTTGTTCAGTTGCCGCTACCCGAACATATGCATGCTGGACTGATTCTTGAAACGATCGACCCCAACAAGGACGTTGATGGTTTTCATATCTACAACACCGGCAAATTAGTCACTACCGGCGGCGGCTTTAAACCCTGCACGCCTGCGGGCATCATTGAACTGCTCAAAGCAATTGACTATCCGATTGAAGGCAAGCACGCCGTTATCTTGGGTCGCTCAAACATTGTCGGCAAACCCTTGGCCATGCTGATGCTGCAGGAAAACGCCACCGTCACAATGACGCACAGCCATACGCCAAACCTTAAACACTACACGCTTGACGCGGACATTCTTGTTGCCGCGATCGGCCGCGCCAAATACGTCACGGACGACATGGTTAAACCCGGCGCCGTAGTCATTGATGTGGGTATGAATCGGGACGAAAACGGGAAATTGTGCGGTGACGTTGATACTGAAAAAGTCCAAGAAGTGGCCGGCTGGATTACGCCTGTACCGGGCGGCGTGGGTCCGATGACGATCGCCATGCTGCTGCACAATACATTGGTTTCTGCTCAAAAACGACAAAACGCCTAAAACAAAAGGACCTGATCGGTCCTTTTGTTTTAGAGATCCTCAAAATCATCCGCACGAACAACCTGTCGGGCAACCTCCATCGAAAAACCTCGAGCCAGCAAATATCGCATTTGTTTAGCGCGCTCCTTATAGTCTTCGGCAGGCTTACCAAAGCGTTTCTGCCATAGAGCTTTGGCGCGCTCGGCCTCCGTTTCTTCAAGCTCTTCGATGGCGTTAGCAATGAGTTCCGAAGACACGCCGCTTGCTTTTAACTCGTAGGCTACGCGCGCGTTTCCATATCGAGCTGCTCGCACCCGCGCGCGCGATTGAGCAAAACGCTCATCCGATAGATAACCTTTTTGCTCCAAATCGTTTAAAACCGCCGTCAAATCGTCCTCGCTCTCATCTTCTGTGAGATACGCACGAAGCTTTTTCTCAAGCTCCAAACGGCTGTATTCGCGACGAGAAAGATAACGCACAGCCCGAGCTTTCAGGCTCGGGCTTTGACGCTTCGCTTTACGCGGCGTTTCTTCAGGCATCTTCTGCTACCGGCTCAGAAGCACTCTTCTTTAACCCTTTGACGCCCTTGAGTTCGCGAATCTTATCTTCAATTTCCGCGAGCACTTCAGGATTGCTCTTTAAGTATTCGCGAGCGTTATCACGACCCTGGCCCACTTTATTGCCCTGGTAGCTGTACCAGGCACCGGACTTTTGCATCAAATTGAGCTCAACAGCCATATCAATGACTTCACCTTCGTGCGAGATGCCGTCGCCGTAAAGGATGTCAAATTGAGCGGTCTTAAAAGGCGGCGCAACTTTATTTTTCACCACTTTAACCTTCGTGTCCGAGCCGATCACCTCGTCGCCCTTCTTAATGGCGCCCACGCGGCGGATGTCCAAACGAACAGAGCTGTAGAACTTCAACGCATTGCCGCCCGTCGTCGTTTCAGGGTTGCCGTAACTCACGCCGATCTTCATACGAATTTGGTTAATGAAGACCACAAGCGTGTTCGTGCGCTTAATGGACGAGGTTAATTTTCTTAAAGCCTGGCTCATGAGACGCGCTTGCAAACCGGGCAGCGCCTCACCCATCTCACCTTCGATTTCAGCCTGAGGCGTTAAAGCCGCCACAGAGTCAATCACAACCATATCAACGGAACCGGAGCGAACCAAAGCGTCACAGATTTCCAGAGCTTGTTCACCGGTATCGGGCTGAGAAATCAAAAGTTCCGACAGATTCACACCCAGGTGCTGAGCGTATTGAATATCAAGAGCGTGTTCTGCGTCGATGTAGGCACAGGTGCCGCCCGTCTTTTGCATTTGAGCGACCACATGAAGCGCAAGCGTGGTCTTACCGGACGATTCCGGTCCGTAAATTTCGATGATGCGGCCGCGCGGCAAGCCGCCCACGCCCAAGGCCAAGTCCAAACCCAACGAACCGGTCGAGACCACGTCAATATCTTCGCTCATACCCTTGTCACCCATGCGCATGATCGAACCCTTGCCAAATTGTTTTTCAATTTGAGCCAAAGCAGCGCTTAACGCCTTCTTTCGTTCTTCGCCTTCAACTCTTTCAACTCGCGGTAACGTTTTCTTTTCAGCCATTGTGTTTCCTCAAACAGTTATCGTGTGCCTAAAATCCATCGTTCAAATTTTTAATACTTTTTAATGCAATTTATTTAAAAAAGTATCAAATTAATATAAGAGCAATAATTTCAGGCAATTTGTTTTATTGATGAGACGAATTATTCACTATAAAAGATCATTTGTCGAGACTTTATTGGATCAAATATATTATCGTTTACCCTAACTTCTGTATCAAGTTATGATCTATATCAACTTTGACCAGATTCAACTTAATTGCGGTTATATTTGACAAAAAAAAATTTATAGGGCATTATTTCGCCCTCGGTTGGACGCGTTACCTGTGGGCTTGTCCCGCTCGTTTGAGCAACGGGTCGTTAGCTCAGTCGGTAGAGCAGCGGACTTTTAATCCGTTGGTCGAGAGTTCGAGTCTCTCACGACCCACCACCATCCGAAAATTTGTTGAAGGTTTGGGAGCGTAGCTCAGTTGGTAGAGCAGCGGACTCTTAATCCGTCGGTCCAGAGTTCGAGTCTCTGCGCTCCCACC
>CALXQR010000009.1 GCA_944390675.1 uncultured Burkholderiaceae bacterium | reverse complement strand
GAACAGGACAGTGAAACGCCTTAGCGCCGATGATAGTTGGTTGTATTTCCAGTGAAAGTAGGACATTGCCCGGCTCCTCCATTTAAAAAGCCTCGGATCTCGCGATTCGAGGCTTTTTGTTTATACTCTGCTTTTATGAGTGAAGATCTTTTTGAGGATTTGCTCGAGCAGGCGCCTGTTAAAACAAAAAGCACCCGCAAGCACAATCCTGTCAACTTACAAATGCAGCCTTTGGCCGAACGCCTGCGCCCTAAGACGCTCGATGAGGTTGTCGGTCAGCGCCACTTGTTGGGCCCTGGCAAACCGCTGCGTGTCGCCTTTGATGAGGGCAGACCGCATTCGATGATTTTATGGGGGCCGCCTGGCGTTGGTAAAACGACGCTCGCGCGACTAATGGCCCAAGCCTTTCACCTGCCCTTTATTGCTATTTCCGCCGTTTTAAGCGGTGTCAAGGAAATTCGCGAGGCAGTTGAGGCCGCTCAGCTTCATATGGATCAAACCGGTGAGGCGACATTGGTTTTTGTAGACGAAGTTCACCGTTTCTCAAAATCTCAGCAGGATGCCTTTTTGCCTCATGTAGAAAGCGGACTATTTGTCTTTATTGGCGCAACAACCGAAAACCCGAGCTTTGAAGTCAACAGCGCTTTGCTTTCGCGCTCAGCAACCTATGTCTTAGAGAGCCTGAAAGCGGAAGACTTCGAAATTCTCTTACCTCGCGCAATTGCTCTTGAGGCTCCCGGACTGGTCTTCACTTCAGATGCTAAAGACATCCTTTTTAATTTAGCTGATGGGGATGCCAGACGTTTTCTCAATGCTGTTGAATTAGCTTGTCACATAGCTCTTGATAAAGGCATTAAAGAGGTTGGCGCGGATTTACTGCGCCAGAGTCTGCCTTCAACTTTGCGCCGCTTTGATAAGGGCGGAGAGAATTTCTACGATTTAATTTCTGCGTTGCATAAATCTGTTCGGGGCAGCGACCCTGATGCCGCACTTTATTGGATGACCCGGATGCTCGTGGGCGGCTGCGATCCGTTATATATTTGTCGCCGCGTGATCCGCATGGCAACCGAAGATATCGGTTTGGCTGATCCCAGAGCTTTAGAAATCGCATTAAACGCAGCAAACGCATACGAACGCTTAGGGTCTCCTGAAGGGGAGCTGGCCATTGCCAACGCCATTGTGTATTGTGCAGTGGCTCCAAAGAGTAACTCCATAGAAGTTGCTTATAACGCTGTTCGAAGCTTTGTAAAGAAAGATCTCACGCGTCCCGTGCCGCTTTATTTGCGCAATGCGCCGACAAAATTAATGAGCGAGTTGGGTTATTCTCATGGCTATCGCTACGCGCATGATGAACCCGGAGCGTTTGCCGCCGGCGAAGTTTATCTTCCCGAAGGCATTGAGAATATGAAGTGGTATTACCCAAGACCTCGCGGACTCGAAATAAAGATTGCTGAAAAATTGGAACGCTTAAAGCACCTTAATCAACAAGCTATTGCCCAAGGTAAAGGTCGAACTAAAGAAAAATAATCGTTTGTGACTATCTTTTTTCTTGCATTCATTCGTTAAACGGGCCAAAATTACCGAATGCGTTTTTTCAGAGCTTGCTCTGTAATCGAAATCTAGGAAAAAACAATGCTCGATATTAATTTATTGCGTAAGCAACTCGATGACGTTGTGGCACGTCTTGCCACTCGTCCTTTTGAATTTCCTGTGAAGGAATTCAACGCTTTGGAAAATGATCGTAAAGCGGTTCAAAAACAAACCGAAGACCTTCAAGCCTTGCGCAATAGTCTCTCCAAGCAAATCGGTGCGGCTCGTAAAGCGGGCGGTGATGCGGCTGATTTGATGGCCGAAGCTGCCGCTATTCCTGAAAAGCTCACCGAGCTTGAACAACGTTTGGCTCAGATCCGCAACGATTTGAATGAGTTGCTCATGAGCGTGCCGAATTTGCCGCATGAATCCGTGCCCGTTGGTCGTGATGAACGTGATAATCCCGAAGTCCGCCGCTGGGGTACGCCGCGCGTGTTTGACTTCCCGATCAAGGATCACGTGGATGTCGGCGCTCCCTTGGGTATGGATTTTGAAACGGCAGCGAAAGAGTCCGGCGCACGTTTTTGCTTTATGCGCGGTCAAGTTGCCCGTTTGCATCGTGCGTTAGCTCAATTCATGCTGGATACGCACACCCGTGATCACGGCTATGTTGAATGCTATACGCCTTATATTGTTTCGGCTGAAACGATGCGCGGCACCGGTCAATTGCCGAAGTTTGAAGAAGATCTTTTCGCTGCGAAGAAGGGCGGTCAAGAGGGTGAAGGCGAACGCATGTACCTGATCCCGACCGCGGAAGTTTCCTTGACCAACATGGTAAGCGGCAAACTTCTTCGCGCCGATGAACTCCCGATCAAGATTACGGCTCATACGCCCTGCTTCCGTTCTGAAGCCGGTTCCTACGGTCGTGACACCCGCGGTATGATCCGTCAGCACCAATTCGACAAGGTTGAAATGGTTCGCATCGTTAATCCGGAAGATAGCTACAAGCATCTGGATGAAATGGTGAATAACGCTGAAACGATTCTTCAGCGTTTGGGGCTGCCCTATCGAGTGATCACGCTTTGCACGGGTGACATGGGCTTTGGCGCGGCCAAGACTTTTGACTTGGAAGTGTGGCTGCCCGCACAAAACACTTATCGTGAAATTTCTTCCTGCTCGAACTGCGAAGCGTTCCAAGCCCGACGCATGGGTGCACGCGTCAAGGGTAAGGACGGCAAGATTCAGTACGTGCATACGCTCAATGGCTCCGGTTTAGCCGTTGGCCGTACCTTGGTGGCTGTTTTGGAAAACTATCAAAACGCCGATGGCAGCGTGACGGTGCCTGAAGTGTTGCGTCCGTACATGGGCGGAGTGGAAGTGTTGCGTCCTGAAGCTCAACCGTTGGGTGACTTCAAGGCCTAAGGAAAGCATCTGGCAATAAAAAACGGAGAATCGATTTGATTCTCCGTTTTTGTTTGGGAGTTCGAAGAACTCCCTTTTTTCTTAGTAAAGAAGATTACTTCTTAGCAGCTTTCTTAGCCGGGGCCTTCTTGGCGGCGGGCTTAGCGGCAGCCTTCTTGGCAGGAGCCTTCTTCACTTCAGCTTTCTTGGCGGCGGGCTTAGCAGCAGCTTTCTTAGCCGGGGCCTTCTTCACTTCAGCTTTCTTGGCGGCGGGCTTAGCAGCAGCTTTCTTAGCCGGGGCCTTCTTCACTTCAGCTTTCTTGGCGGCCGGTTTAGCAGCAGCTTTCTTAGCCGGGGCCTTCTTCACTTCAGCTTTCTTGGCGGCCGGTTTAGCAGCAGCTTTCTTAGCCGGAGCTTTCTTCACTTCAGCTTTCTTGGCAGCGGGCTTGTCGGCAGCTTTCTTATCCGGGGCCTTCTTGGCGGCTTCAGCAGCCTTCATTTCTTCGTCCATATAGGAGTGCAAAACGTCAGATTCTTTCAACATTTGGAAAGAAGCTTCCATCATTTCTTGGACTTTGGAAAAACGTAAGCTGGTGTGATGACCGTCGGCCAAGGTGTCATGAAGTTCCTTGGTGATCACGCCGAGGCGGTGATGAGCTTGTTTGTTGCGTTCGATAATTTCTTTAAGATCCATTTTGACTAGACTCCTACAGAATAGTGTTTTAGATAGACTCAGGATAGCCCTTTAATCATGATGTTATTGCAAAAGAAAAAGAAAATTTGAGAAACCTCAAAAGAATTTGGGCACATTTAGTGTTTTCCCCTGCAAATAATCCTTTTCTTTTGTATTCGTGTTGCGTCAACGCAACATTCAAAAACCATTGAACAATCAAGTGGAAATTTTAGTTATCCACATTGCCAGGTGAGAGCGAAAGCAAAAGAGCAGTACTTTTGCTAAAATCATAAGCTCACCGCGCGGAGAGATGGCAGAGTGGTCGAATGCGCCGGACTCGAAATCCGGTATACGGCTCGTTCGTATCGAGGGTTCGAATCCCTCTCTCTCCGCCACCGACAGCCCTTTCTGATTGTATTTCCCAAAACTTTTCTTTTTGCACCAAATTGTTGGCTAAGTTATTGATTTTTTATACTCAGTCTGTATAATCCATGGCCAGATAAAAACAATAAAGGCACTTTTCAAAGTGCCTTTATTATTTATCGGTCGTCAAGCGTTTTTATCATCGCTGATAATAAAACGCAAAACCTTGGTGACGGAGTCCGCAAAGCTCTGCGCCAAGGGGATGGATGGGCCTTAGAGCCCATCTTTTTTTGGGAACTTCTCGGCAAACTAACGATTTAAACAATGACTGAAACATCGACAGATTTGTTGACGCTGGTAGAGAAAACCGTTGAAGGCATGGGATTCGAATTCGTGGATTTGGAACACCTGCCCCGCGGCCTGCTGCGCGTGACGATGGATAGCCCTCAAGGTGTCGGAGTGGATGATTGCGAACAGGTAAGCAATCAGCTCACGTACCTTTTTACCGTTGAAAATGTTGACTACGAGCGTTTGGAAGTTTCCTCGCCCGGTGTGGAGCGCCCGTTAAAGCGCGTGAAGGACTGGGAACGCTTTGTCGGCAAGCTCGTTCATGTGGAGCTCTTTGAGCCTCTGAAGGCTGAAGGTTTCCCCGAGGCTGGCCGCCGCAAGTTGGACGGCAGAATTCAGGCCGTCCGCAATGACGAGTCCCGTACGACGATCGATTTTTTGTTTACAGATGAAAAACCGGCGAAGACTCCGGCGCAGGCCGCCCGTGAGCGCATCGCCCAAAAGAAGGGTAAGAAAGCGGCAGCTGCCGAACCCATCGCAGTGAGTTTCACGATTGATCAGGTCGATCGTGCCCATTTAGTTGCAGAATTAAATTTCAAAGGAAAGTAAAAAATGAACCGCGAAATGCTTGAAATGGTTGAAGTGCTGGCACAGGAGAAAAACGTGCCCCGCGAGGTCGTCTTCGGTGTGCTGGAAACGGCTCTTGCATCCGCAGTGAAGAAGGCTAATTTTGCCGGCGAAGACGCAGATATCGAAGTGCATGTCGATCGCGAAACGGGTGACTATCAGGCCTGGCGCCGCTGGCTCGTTGTGGCCGACGATCAAGGTCTTCAGGAACCGGATCGTCAGGAAATGTACTCTGATATCCATGATGAGTATCCGGAACTCAACGTCGGCGACTACATCCGCAAGGAAGTTCAAAACGTCAACAGCTCCGGCCGTCGCTTTGCTCAGGACGCCAAGCAAGTGATTTTGCAGCGCTTGCGCGATGCCGAACGCGAACAAATGCTCGTGGAATTCCTGGCTCGAGACGAAAAAGTGGTTTCCGGCTTAGTCAAGCGCATGGACAAGGGTGACGCGATTGTCGAAATCGGCAAGGTTGAAGCCCGTCTGCCTCGCTCTGAAATGCTCCCGAAGGAATCTTTCCGTCCGGGCGACCGTGTGCGCGCTTATGTGAGCCGTGTTGACCGCAGCTGCAAGGGTCAGCAAATTTTCCTCTCCCGCACGAGCGCTGAATTCATTAAGGAACTCTTTGCGCTTCAAGTGCCTGAAATCGAAGAGGGCCTCTTGGAAATCAAGAGTGCGGCCCGTGATCCGGGCAGCCGCGCCAAGATTGCCGTTCAAGCTAAGGACGCTCGCCTTGACCCGGTCGGCACCTGCATTGGCGTGCGCGGCACGCGTGTGAACGCTGTCTCCAACGAATTGGGCGGCGAACGCGTTGACATCGTGGTTTGGGACGATGAACCGGCCCAGTTTGTGGTGAGCGCTTTGGAACCGGCAAAGGTTTCCGGCGTGGTGATGTTGGAAGACACGCACACGATGGAAGTGGTGGTTGATGAAGAAAACCTCGCCATCGCCATCGGCCGCGCGGGACAAAACGTTCGCTTGGCTTCTGAATTGACCGGTTGGAAGATCGATATCATGACCAACGAAGAAGCTGATGCCAAGCGCAATGAAGAAACGAGCAAGATTCGTCAGGAATTCATGCAAAAGCTCGATGTCGATGAAGAAGTGGCCGATGTGTTGATCGAAAACGGCTTCTCCTCTATCGAAGAAGTTGCTTATGTGCCGGAATCCGAATTGCTCGAAATCGAAGCCTTTGACGAAGACACGGTGAAGGTTTTGCGCGAACGCGCCCGTACCAAGTGCCTCATGCAGGATTTGGAACGTGAAGAGAATTTGCGTCAGGCTGAACCCGAACTCGTGGCGCTTGACGGAATGGATAATGATTTGGTTAACGTGCTTGTTGCTCACGGTGTCAAGACCCGTGACGATTTGGCCGAATTAGCCGTAGACGAACTTGTGGAAATGAGCGGTATCGATAGCGAACGCGCTTCGAAATTGATTTTGGCCGCCCGCGCCCACTGGTTCAACAACTAAAACGTGCTTTAAAACCTTAAAGCATGAAAGGAGAGAATATGGCAAGTTCGACCGTTTTAGAGTTGGCCAAGGAAATGAAGGTGACCTCGGATGAATTGCTTCGTCAATTCAAAAGCGCAGGTATCGAAAAAAGCGGTGAAAACGATTCTGTCACGCCTGCCGATCAACGCAAGCTGATTGATTTTCTGCGCCAAGATCGTCAAGCCAAGGCTCGGAAAATTACGCTTACCCGCAAAGAAACGACAACCGTTAAACAAGCCGATGGTCAGCACACGGTGAAGGTTGAAGTCAGAAGAAAGCGTGTTTTGGTGAAAAACACCGCTGCGACGAGCGCTCGCGAACAAGCAATGGCCGCTGAACGCGCTCGCGCGCTCGAAGAAGCCAAAGCGCAGTTGGCTCAGCAAAAAGCCGAAGAAGAAAAGAAGCGCTTAGCGGCAGAAGCTGAAGCGCAGAAAAAGCTCGAAGCTGAAAAAGCTCAGGCAGAAGCCAAGGCTCGCGCGGAGGCTGAAGCCAAAGCAGCTCAGGCGCAAAAGCAAGCTGAAGAAAGCAAGGCTGAGCCTGAAGTGAAAGCCGAAGAAAAGAAGGAAGAAAAGCCTGAGGTTCGCACTGAAAAACGTGCGCAACCCGCTAAGGAAACGAAGCCTGCAGCCGTTAAGCCTGAAGTGCGCAAAAACGATAAGCCGCGCACGCAAGGCGGCGTGAAAAAGACTGCGCCTCAAGCTGAAAAAGCGGCGCCTTCTGAAGAAGAATTGAAGCGTCGTCAGGAAGCTCGCCGTCAGGCCGAAGAAGAAGCCCGTGCGATCCGTGAGATGATGAATAAGCCCAAGCCCTCTGTGATGAAAGCCAAGAGTGATAAGACGGCTGATGCGAAGAAGTCTCAGGATAAGAAAAAGGGCAGCAAGAATAACGATCGCGACCGCGACGAAGATCAAAATTCCAAGAAAAAGGGCGGTAAACACGCCGGCGCCAGCCATGGCGGTGGCGGCAAGTGGGATGATAAGAGCTCGAAGCTTCGCGGCGGCAATAAGGGCAACACCCGCATCATCGATGAAGAAGATGATGGCAATGAACAATGGCGCGGCAGCCGTAAAAACCGCAACAACCGCCGCCATGAGCAGCCGAAGTCTCAACCGGTTCAGAACACTGAACCCGTGGTGCGCGAAGTGAGCGTTCCGGAGACGATCAGCGTGGCCGACCTTGCTCACAAGATGGCTGTGAAAGCCACCGAAGTGATTAAGGCTTTGATGAAGATGGGGCAGATGGTGACGATTAACCAAATGCTCGATCAGGACACGGCGATGATTGTGGTCGAAGAAATGGGCCATCACGCGATTGCCGCCAAACCCGATGATCCGGAAGCCATTTTGGGCGACATGATGCAGGAAAACACGGCAGAAGCCCTTCCGCGTCCGCCGGTGGTTACCATCATGGGTCACGTTGACCACGGTAAAACGAGTTTGCTCGACTACATTCGCCGCGCCAAAGTGGCCGCCGGTGAAGCTGGCGGCATCACTCAGCACATCGGTGCTTATCACGTCAAGACACCTCGCGGCATCGTGACGTTCCTCGATACCCCGGGGCATGAAGCCTTTACGGCAATGCGCGCCCGCGGTGCGCAAGCCACCGATATTGTGATTTTGGTGGTGGCGGCCGACGACGGCGTGATGCCTCAGACGAAGGAAGCTATTGCTCACTCGAAAGCGGCCGGTGTGCCGATGGTGGTGGCGATCAACAAGATCGATAAGCCGGAAGCCAATCCCGAACGCGTTAAGCAGGAATTGGTGCAAAACGGTGTGATGCCTGAAGATTGGGGCGGCGATGTGCCCTTTATCCCGGTTTCTGCTAAGACCGGTCAAGGTGTCGATGACTTGCTCGAAAACGTGCTTTTGCAAGCCGAAATGCTTGATTTGAAAGCTCCGAGGGAAGGCCTTGCACGCGGCTTGGTGATTGAATCCCGATTGGATAAGGGCCGCGGTCCTGTGGCCTCCATTTTGGTTCAATCGGGCACGCTGCATCGCGGAGACATTGTGTTGGCAGGCGCTGAATTCGGCCGTGTTCGCGCAATGATCAATGAAACCGGTAAAGCCGTGGCAGAAGCCGGTCCTTCGATTCCGGTTGAAATTCAAGGTTTGTCCGGCGTGCCCCAGGCGGGCGATGAAATCATGGTTTTGCCCGATGAACGCAAGGCCCGTGAAATCGCGCTTTTCCGTCAAGGCAAATACCGTGACGTGAAGCTTGCCAAGCAGCAGGCTGCGAAACTTGAAAACATTTTTGCCGATGCGAACAACGGCGAAATGAAGACGCTTGCCTTGATTGTGAAGGCTGACGTGCAGGGTTCGACCGAAGCTATTGTTCACGCGCTCTCGAAGCTTTCTACCGATGAAGTTCGTGTGCAGGTGGTGCACTCCGCGGTGGGCGGTGTTTCTGAAACCGACGTCAACTTGGCGTTGGCGAGTAAGGCCGTCATCATCGGCTTTAACGTCCGTGCGGATGCGCCTGCGAGAAAACTTGCCGAAAGCAACGGTGTGGACATCCGCTACTACAACATCATTTATGACGCCGTTGACGATGTGAAGGCGGCTATGAGCGGGATGCTCGCGCCTGAAAAACGCGAAACGGTGCTTGGCATGGTTGAAATCCGTCAATGCATCCGTGTGCCGAAGGTCGGCATGATCGCCGGCTGTAAGGTGCTCGAAGGTGTGGTTCGCCGCTCGGCTTCGGCTCGCTTGCTGCGCGACAACGTTGTGATTTGGACGGGTGAGCTGAACTCCCTGCGCCACTTCAAGGACGACGTGCGTGAAGTGAAGGCCGGATTGGAATGCGGTTTGTCGCTTAAGGGTTACGACGACATCAAAGTGGGCGATCAGCTCGAAATCTTTGAAGTCACGGAAGTGGCCCGTACGCTTTAAAAACATTCGGCAATCGGTCGGTCGGATTTCCTGACCGATCCGCTTGCCCGTGTTAGAGAAAGGATTTTTGATAAATGAGAGCAGCAAAACCGGGACGCGCCCAACGCGTGGCCGATCAGATTCAAAAGGACCTGGCGCGGTTGATTCCGCAGGAAGTCAGGGATCCGCGAGTCGGGTTGGTGACGCTTACGGGCTGTGAAATTACCCCCGATTATGCACACGCGAAGGTCTACTTTACGGTGATCGGCGCAGAACCTGAGCAAGCTCGCGAAGGTTTGAATGCCGCCGCCGGGATGCTTCGCAATCATCTCTTTAAGTTGTTGTCGATTCATACAGTGCCGACCTTGCATTTTGAACACGATACGAGTGTTGCAAAGGGCTTTGAAATGGATCGACTGATCGCCGAGGCGATGAAACAGACCAAGGGCGATCAATGAAAAGAAAAGGTCTCGATGTCAACGGTGTGCTGCTTTTAGATAAGCCCTACGCCATGACGTCGAATGCGGCGCTTCAAACGGCTAGGCGTCTTTTTAACGCGAAAAAAGCAGGCCACACGGGCACGCTTGATCCGCTTGCCAGCGGCCTGCTGCCGCTCACGTTTGGAGAGGCTACAAAATTTTCGGCAGATCTTTTGCATGCCGATAAAACTTACGTGGCCGGCATTAAGCTTGGTCAGACGACGACAACGGGCGACTTGGAGGGGGACTTTGTCACCACGCGTCCGGTGAATGTCGATCGGGCGAAAATTGAAGCGGTGCTTGAGCGCTTTCGGGGTGAAATTGAGCAGATTCCGCCCATGTTTTCAGCTTTAAAGCGCGACGGCAAAACGCTTTACGATTTAGCCCGTGAAGGGGTGAGCATTGAGCGAGAGGCTCGCTTGGTGCGCATCGAAAAATTAGAAATGCTCTCCTTTGAAGAAGAGCTTTTAACGGTTGAAGTGACTTGTTCAAAAGGCACGTACATTCGTGTGCTCGCTGAAGATATCGGTGAAGCGCTCGGGTGCGGTGCGCACTTGACAAGTCTTAGAAGAATCGCGGTGGGCACGCTTACGATTGACTCGAGCGTGACGCTGCAGGCGCTGCAATCCATGACGGATAGGGAGCGTCTTGAAGCTTTAAAGCCGTTGGACGCGTTGATGCAGACGCTTCCTGCGGTGCATTTAAGCGAAAGTGACCGCGTGCGGTTTTGCCATGGTCAGCGCTTGGCGCTGGGGCTGCAAAGCTCGCCGCGGGTGAGGGTCTACGGACCTGACGGACAAATGGTGGGAACGGCCCGCGTCAACGAACGCGGTGTGCTCGAACCTGAACGATTAATTGCCAACAAGAAAGATATTGAGGCAACAAATGACGACTAGTACTCGTGCTATTCGCAATATCGCGATTATCGCGCACGTTGACCACGGTAAGACGACCTTGGTTGATAAGCTTTTGCGCGCAGCCGGCACCTTCCGTGCCAATCAAGAAGTCCAAGAACGCGTGATGGACAGCGGTGACTTGGAACGTGAACGCGGCATTACCATTTTGGCTAAAAACTGCGCGGTGGAATACGAAGGCACGCACATCAACATCATCGATACCCCGGGGCACGCTGACTTCGGCGGTGAAGTCGAACGCGTGCTCTCTATGGTCGACGGTGTGCTTCTTTTGGTTGACGCGGTTGAAGGCCCGATGCCTCAGACGCGCTTTGTGACCCGCAAGGCTTTGGCCTTGGGCTTAAAGCCCATCGTGGTGATCAATAAGATTGACCGCCCGGGCGCGCGCCCCGATTGGGTTTTGAATCAAACGTTTGACTTGTTTGATAAGTTGGGCGCCACCGAAGAACAGTTGGACTTCCCGGTGATTTATTGCTCGGCTTTGGAAGGTGTTGCTGGCTACAGCGACAACATCGAAGAGCTCAAGAAAGTGGGCAATATGCGCGCCATTTTCGACACCGTGATCGAAAAGGTGCCTGTGCGTGATGACGATCCGGACGGTCCTCTGCAGCTTCAAATCTGCTCGCTCGATTACTCGAGCTACGTGGGCAAGATCGGTATCGGCCGTGTGCATCGCGGACGCATTCACGCAGGCGAAGAAGTCTGCATGATGAATGGCCCGGAAGACACTCCCAAGAAAGTCAAAGTCAATCAAATTTTGATGTTCGAAGGGTTGGATCGCAAGCTTGTGGATTCCGCTGAAGCGGGCGATATCGTGTTGGTTAACGGTATTGAAGAACTTTCCATCGGCACGACGCTCACCGATGTTGAAAAGCCCGAAGCGCTCCCGCTGCTCAAGGTCGATGAACCGACGCTTTCGATGAACTTCCAAGTGAACACGAGCCCCTTGGCCGGCCGTGAAGGCAAGTATGTGACGAGCCGTCAAATTCGCGAACGCCTGGAACGCGAATTGAAGTCCAATGTGGCCATGCGCATGAAGCTCACCGATGATGAAACGGTGTTTGAAGTGTGCGGCCGCGGCGAATTGCACTTGACGATTTTGATTGAAAACATGCGCCGCGAAGGTTATGAATTGGCAGTGTCGCGTCCGCGCGTGTTGCTCAAGGAAATCGACGGCAAGAAGATGGAACCGTACGAAGTGCTCACGGTGGACGTGGAAGAAGAACACCAAGGCGCTGTGATGGAAGAATTGGGCCGCCGCAAGGGTGACCTGCAGGATATGCAGCCTGACGGCAAAGGCCGTGTGCGTCTTGAGTACCGTATTCCGGCTCGCGGCTTAATCGGTTTCCAAAGCGAATTCATGACGATGTGCCGCGGCACGGGCATCATGAGCCACGTTTTTGATGACTACGGTCCGATCAAAGAAGGCGATGTCGGCGAACGCAGAAACGGCGTGCTGATCAGTCAGGATAACGGCGAAGCCGTGGCTTACGCATTGTGGAAGCTTCAGGATCGCGGCCGTATGTTTGTGAAACCGGGCGACAAACTCTATGAAGGCATGATCATCGGCATTCACTCGCGCGACAACGACATCGTTGTTAACCCGATTCGCGGCAAGCAGCTCACCAACATTCGTGCCTCCGGCACCGATGAAGCGATCCGCTTGGTGCCGCCCGTGCAGCTCACGCTTGAAAGCGCAGTGGAATTCATCAATGATGACGAATTGGTGGAAATCACTCCGCAGACGATTCGTTTGAGAAAGCGTTACCTCACCGAAATCGATCGTCGCCGTCATGCGCGCGCCGAACGTGAGAAAAACGAATAATCGCGTTCGATGAAGAAAAAGAAACTGCCCGCATACTGTCCCTGCGGTAGTCAGCTCGACTACAAGGACTGTTGCGGGCGTTTTCATGATGATGAGGCGGTGCCGCTTGATGCGCTCTCGCTCATGAAAAGCCGCTACAGTGCTTTTGTGAAAAAGCGCGCGGATTACCTCTTGTCGACGTGGCACGAGACGACGAGACCGAAAGAACTTACGCTTGATGACAACATCAAGTGGTTGGGACTAGAGATCGTGTCTTTTGATGACGGGGAGCAAGAGGCTTTTGTGGAATTCATAGCCCGCGGAAAAATCAGCGGGCGAGCATTTAAGCAGGTTGAAAAGAGCCGCTTTGTCAAAGAAGACGGCCGTTGGTTTTACGTGGACGGGGATGTCAAATGACGCTCATGGAAAACCCAAAATGGATTTTGGAAGGCGCGCTGCTCACAAGTGATGTGCCTCTTTCTGTGGCTTCACTGCGGGAGTGTTTGGACAAGCGCTTCACCAAAGCGCAGGTTCTGCAGCTTTTGGAGGAACTCCGAGAGGACTGGGCAGGCCGCGCGCTGGAACTTCGTGAGGTGGGCGATGGATTGTGGCGGTTTCAGTCTGTGTCGCAGATGCGTGAGGTGTTAAAACGCTTGCACCCTGAAGAGGCGCCCAAATACAGCCGCACTGTGATGGAAACATTGGCGGTGATTGCCTATCGGCAGCCTGTCACGCGCGGTGATATTGAAAAAATCCGCGGTGTGTCGGTTAATCCCAATGCGATTAAGACGTTGATGGATCGCAACTGGATTGAAGTGATCGGCCGCAGAGAAACGGTGGGGCATCCGGAACTTTTGGCGACAACGCGTCAATTTTTAGTTGATTTGGGGCTGAATTCTTTGCAGGATCTGCCGAGCATCGGTCCTGAGGAAGAACCATCGACGGAAGCCTTCGAACTCTTTGAAGGTCAAAATCTGCAGGAAAAGATGCCCGCGAGAGTGAAGGATCTCACACAGCTTGCGGCAATTGATGAAGAGCATGCGAAATTGGAAAGCCTGATTGAGCCGCTCAAATTGGGAGAGAAAAATGGCGAGGAAAACGGGGTCGGTTAAAAAGATGCAGACAAAACCCGCGCAAAAACGCACGCCTTTCCGTGCGCCGGCGCGAAAGAAGATGATGCCTGCCGCGACGACAGAAAACGTTCAAAAAGAGGCTGATGTCGCCGCATTGGCTGCGAGCGGAGCAAGTGAAAAACTTCAGAAAGTGCTCGCCGATGCTGGCTTGGGTTCTCGCCGTGAGATGGAAGCTTTGATTGCCACAGGTGCCGTGACCGTCAACGGTGATGTGGCCAAAGTCGGTGATCGGGTGCGCGCAAACGACAGCATTCGAGTTCGCGGACGCTTAGTCAAGCGCGCGGTCGTTGACGCCGATGTGCCGAAGGTGCTTTTGTACCATAAGCCCGCAGGTGAAATTGTTTCTGCCGATGATCCTCAGGGCAGACCGACCGTTTTTGACCATTTGCCGAGACTCAACGGTGAGCGTTGGATCGCGGTGGGGCGTTTGGACTTTAATACCGAAGGGGTGCTGCTTTTTACAACGAGCGGGGCGTTGGCCAATATGCTCATGCACCCGCGTCACCGAATTGAGCGTGAATACGCTGTGCGCGTGCAAGGTGAACTCACCGACGAAAATAAGCAAAAGCTCACACGAGGCATCAAGCTCGAAGACGGCATGGCGGCATTTAGCCGCATCGAAGATATCGGCGGCGTTTCTTCCAATCACTGGTACCGTGTAACGCTCGCTGAAGGACGCAACCGTGAAGTGCGCCGTATTTTTGAAGCGGTGGGGTTGACCGTGTCGCGTTTGATCCGCGTGCGTTTCGGCGCGGTGCTCTTGCCTAAAGATTTGCCGCGCGGTGCCAAGATGCGCCTGTCGGACGATTGGGTGAAGGGCTGGATTGAAGACTTGAAAAAGGGCAGCAGCCGCGCTGGTGTTGTCCCGGCAGCTGAGCCTCAAAAAACAGCGAAAACGCAGTCACGGAGCACTGCCCGTGCGGGTATGGGTGCCAATAAGGGCGGGCGTAAATTTGCCGCTCGAAAAGACGTTTATGACAAAGGCTATGAGGGTGTGACCGAATCCAAAAAGCGTCAGGCTAAACGTGTTATAAACGCTAACAAAATTGGCGGGGCAAGCAAACGCCCGAGCCGTTAAAATGTGTGCGAATCAACAAAGATAACGACTCATGAGTAAGAAACTGATCAATCGTGTGCCGATTTTCAATGACCCGTATGTGCGGCGTCTGATGAGCTATCTGCCCGAGCATAAAAAAGAAATCGCTTTGGCGATTGCCTGTATGGTGCTGGGCGCAGCTAGCTCCTCCTTAATCGCGTTGCTCCTCGGTAAATTAACCGACTTAGGCTTTTACGAACATAATCCCTCGATTGTCTGGTGGACACCGGTGGGTTTGATCGGTATTTCCATTTTGCACGGCGGCACGCAGTTTCTCTCCAACTACTTGCTGCAGCGAGTGAGTCAGCAAGTGCTTGTGAGAATCCGCAAGCTCATGTTCGGCAACCTCATTCAGTGGTCTTCACAAACCTACCAGCGCTACATGTCAGGCCGCATCGTTTCCAAGTTTGTGAACGAAGCTTCGAGCGCCCTTGGCATGGCCGCTGAAATTCTCACCACGCTTGTGCGTGACTCGCTTCAGATCATCTCGCTTGCCTGCATCCTGATTTATCACAACTGGCTTTTGACGTTGGTGACACTGGTTGTGGCACCTCTTTTGGCGATGGTGCTCAAGTGGGTGAGTAAGACCGTCAAGCGCTTGACTCTGGGCTCTCAAAACACTTTGGGTGAAATGAGTGTTGCGCTTCAGGAAGCCTACGAAGGTCAGCGTGTTGTCAAGATCTACGATGGTTACGAATACGAGAAAAAACGTTTTTCCGTGATCAACGAAAAACTCAAAAATTACGCCGTCCGCATGTCGGCAGTGAAGTCTTTGGGCACGCCTTTGACGCAGTTGGTCACCATGATCGGTGTTTCTGTCGTGGTGGTTTTCGCTTTAACGCAGGCTCAGCGCGGCGAGCTTTCCATGGGTGAATTCACGACTTACTTGTCTGCCATGCTTTTGATGATGCCTGCTATCCGCCACCTCTCGAGCTTGAACGGCTCGGTGGCCCGCATGTCGGCGGCTGCGGAAAGTGTTTTCAAGATGGTTGATGAACCGCCTGAAGAAGACACCGGCACAAAGACAATTGAACGCGCAACGGGCGCGGTGAGTTTCCGTCATGTGAGCCACACCTACGATGGCGCATCGACCCCCGCGGTGGAAGACTTTACGCTTGATGTGAAGCCCGGTGAAATGATCGCTTTAGTGGGTTCTTCCGGTTCCGGTAAGACGACGCTTATTAATCTTATTCCGCGCTTCTGGACGATGACTTCCGGCGACATTCTCTTTGACGGCATCAGTCAAAAAGATTTGACCTTAAAGAGCCTGCGCTCGCAGATTTCGCTTGTGAGCCAAGACGTGGTGCTTTTCGATGACACGATCGCCGCCAATATCGCCTACGGTGTTCGCGACAAGGTGACCGATGAAGATATCCGCAAAGCGGCTGAAGCGGCCTATCTGCTGCCCTTTATTGAATCGCTTCCTGAAGGATTTAATACTCGAGTGGGTGAGGGCGGCGCGAAGCTTTCGGGCGGTCAGCGTCAGAGAATTTCCATTGCACGCGCGCTTTTGAAAAACGCTCCGATTTTGCTTTTGGATGAAGCAACAAGTGCGTTGGATACCGAAAGTGAAAAATACATCCAGGCTTCGCTCGATGAACTCATGGTCGGCCGTACAAGCTTTGTTGTGGCGCACCGCCTCTCAACCATTGAAGGGGCCGATCGCATCGTTGTGATGAAGCAGGGCCGCATTGTGGAAATCGGCACGCACAAGGAACTTTTGCAGAAAAACGGTGTTTACGCCAATCTCTACAAGATTCAGTTTGCCGATCATCCCACGCATGCTCAGCTGGAGATGACTGCCTAAGTCAGAGTAATCGAAGAAGACAAAGCCTTCGCTGTTGAGAAATCAGCAACGAAGGCTATTTTTTTGAATGTTTAAAAATGCCTATAGGCTAACGCCTAAAAGCGTCAGGGTCAGCGGAATTAAAAGCGCAGAGAGCATCGTGGAGACAAAAATTGCGTTGCTCGCGGCGCCTTCTTCGCTGCGAAATTCCGAGGCCATCAAATAAACGTTAATGGCAACGGGGAGAGCCGCCGTGAGCACGCAGGCGTTTGTCGTGATGGTATCCAAACCGATTAAGCGAGCAATGCAATAAACGATGATCGGATGGATGACAATTTTTAAGGTTGAAATGGTGAGTCCTCTGGGCAGGGCCGCAGAGAAACTGTGCTGAGCAAGCCCCATGCCGACCACAATGAGCGCAATGGGAGTGGTGGCAGAAGAAACGTAGCCCAAAGTTTTGTCAACAACCTGCGGCAGCTCCCATCCGGTGAGACCCCAGGCGCTGCCGGTGATGATCCCGATAACAACTGGATTTTTGAAAACTTTTAAAAGTGAGCGGCCGATTTTGGCCCAATCCTTGGTGCCTTCCGTTTTTCCTAATTCAACGCTTGCAATCGCCGTGGTCCAAAGCAAAAGCACACTGAAGATAATCAACAGACTGATGGTGGGCATGGCTTCGTTGCCAAGACTCACCTGAAGAATCGGCACGCCGAGTTGAACGTTGTTGCCGAAAATCGCAGCCATACCGAAAATGGTTTTGCCGGTGTTGTCCAACCCAAAAAAGCGGCCCGCAGTGCGCCCCAAACAATAAATTACGATGCAGGAGCCGAAAAAGGCGATGAGCACGCGCCAGTCCATGGGGGGCATCTCAGAGAGCTTGCTCATAAGAGAAAAGAGCATGGCGGGCATTAAAAAGCGAAACGTGAAGCCCGAGAGCGCTCTTACGACCGATTGCTCAAAAAGTTTTGCTTTAATGAGCGCCCATCCGACAATCACCAATAAAAAAAGCGGCAAACAAAGCTGAAGGTGATAGAGGAAAAGATTGAGCATTTTTTGCCTTTCTTTAGAAGGGGCAGGGCGCCTCAATAGTGATCAGAGCGCCGGTGGAGGGGTGCGTAAAGCGCAGAGCCTCGGCGTGCAAATAAAGCCTGTCGGCGGCGTGACCGTAGAGTTCGTCGCCCACAATCGGGGCATTGAGTCCCTCGATGTGCGCGGCATGAAGCCGAAGCTGATGCGTGCGCCCGGTCTTCGGATAAAACGCCACGCGAGCCGTCCCGTCAGAATTAACGTTCAGGAGTTTATAGAGCGTATGTGCTTCACGGCCGTAGGTAGGCTCGACCATCTGACGCGGTCGCTCGTAGGGATTTAAGCAAAGCGGCAGATTGATTTCACCGTTTGCGTTGACGGGTGCCTTTTCCAAAACGGCAATGTAGCGTTTTCTCACCAAGCCTCTGGAAAAAGCGACCTGCATGGCTTTGTGCGCGTCTTTGTTTTTAGCAAAAATCACAATGCCGGAAGTGGACATATCCAAGCGGTGCAAGAGCATAGGACCTGTCGCATTCGGGTAAAGCGCCATGGCAACAGAGTAGAGATCTGTCACAGGGAGTTTGCCCGGCACCGAGAGCATGCCGGCCGGTTTATTGAATGCAACTAAATCGTCATCTTCGTAAACGATTTCAGGGTGCCAGTTTTTAAACCGATCAATGGCAAGGGCGTTGCGCTCAAGCGTTAAACCCTGCAGGAAAAATTCAAGAAGTTTTTCGTGACGCTCTTTGGCAAAGGCGTAGAAAGTATCCTCTGCGCGGGCATCAAAACTGGCAACCGGTCCCCACCAGAATTGCCCCATGGCAATGGGCTTTGCGTTTTGGCGGAAGGCTTCATTTAAAAGACTGGGCAGGGCCGTTCGCAAAATAGCTCGCAGGAGTGCTTCACGATTGATAAAACTTGCGAGCAGATCAAGCAGCGTTTTTTGAGTATTTTGATTTTGCACGGTTACCGCACCCAAGCGTCTTTTCCATTCGTTTTCAACCAAAACGTGCGTGCGGTGCTGAAAGTCAGAGCGTGCGGCCTCTTCTTCCTGAAGGGTTAAGAGGTATTTGAGCTTTAGCCGCTCAAGCTGCCCTGAATCGTATTGGCTCGAAGCAATGAGCGCTTCGCGGTTGAAAACGCCGCTTGCGCGCTGTTCTTTGCGATGCGCGCGGCGCGCCTGAGCATCCTCTTTGAAAGCGAGGTATTTTTCCTGCGCTTTAAGTTTTTCTTCAAAAGCTTTCTCGATTCGTGATGTATCGAGTGCGTGCAGATTCTCTTCCGGCAGCTGCTGCCAGAATGTTTTTTCAAAGAAAGGATCGGTTGAATCAAATTGATCGCAGGTGGCAAGGTAGCCGATGCTGTTGTCGGGCAGCTGACAAACTAAAACAGAGACGAGGCGGCCGGCTTGATTTTGCGCATGTTCATTCAGATGCGCGCGTATATGATCACGGGCCGCCATCACAAGCGGATGCGGCCGGTAATGATACGGATACGTGAGCGGGCCGAACGCCTCTGATGCGGCCGGGCTCTCAAGCGGTTTAAACATGTTTTAGTTGTTAAAAATTCTCAAACGACAGTCTAGCAAAAAGCAAAGCGCCCGAAGGCGCCTTGCTCAAAGTGAGTCCATCAAAATTAAGACAGACCGACAATCTTGCCGTTGACTACATCGATGTGTAGCGCAGCGGGTTGCTTGGGCAGACCCGGCATGCGCATGATGGCGCCAGTGGTGGCGACGACAAAGCCCGCGCCTGCGTTCAGAATCAAACGCTGAACGGGCAGTGTGAAGCCCTTGGGAGCGCCAAGCCACGTGGGTTCGTGCGAGAGCGAGTAAGGCGTCTTTGCCACACAGACCGGGAGCTTATCAAAACCCAATTCACGGATTTGCTTGAGGTCTTTTTGCGCTGCGGCAGACAATTCAATGTCTTTGGCACCGTAAACATTGACAGCAAGCTTTTCAATCTTCGTGACCACGTCGTCATCGGCTTCGTAGCTGAAGTTCAGAGGCTTGGGTTCGCCGGCCGCGGCTTCCATCACTGCGCGGGCCAATTCAATGGCGCCTTCGCCGCCCTTGATAAAGCCGTCGCAGACCGCAAAGCGTACGCCCTTTTCGGCGCAGCGCTGACGGATGATTTCAATTTCTTCATCCGTGTCCGTGGCGAAGTGGTTTAAGCTCACCACGATTTCAGGACCGAAGTGTTTGAGATTGTCGATATGCGCATCGAGGTTGCACAAGCCCTTCTTCAAAGCTTCCACATTGGGTTTGCCGATATCGGGCAGCGGCACAAGACCATGCCACTTGAGCGCCTTGGTGGAGGTGACAAGCACGACAGCCGAGGGCGTGAGGCCGGCGGCGCGGCACTTGATGTTGATGAATTTTTCTGCACCCAAATCACTGCCGAAGCCGGCCTCCGTGATGGCCCAGTCACCCAGGGTCATGGCAGCCTTCGTGGCAACGACAGAGTTGCAGCCGTGAGCGATGTTGGCAAAGGGGCCGCCGTGAACAAAGGCAAGATTGCCTTCGAGCGTTTGCACGAGGTTGGGCTTCATGGCTTCAAGAAGCAGCGCCATGAGAGCGCCCGTAGCGCCCAATTCTTTGCAGGTGAAAGCGGTGCCGTCGCGCTTGATGCCGACCACCAAACGATCGATGCGGGCGCGCAGATCGTCAAGGTCGGTTGCCAAGCAGAGCACGGCCATCAATTCACTGGCTACCGTGATGTCAAAACCGGTTTCCGTCGGAATGCCGTTTGCCGGGCCGCCGAGACCGGTGACAATGTTGCGAAGCATGCGGTCATTGACGTCGAGCACGCGGCGCCAAATGACGGTCTTCAAATTGACTTGGCCTTGATGGCGGGCGTTGTCGATCATGGCGGCCAACAAGTTGTTGGCGGCTGTGATGGCGTGGAAGTCACCGGTGAAGTGCAGGTTGATGGATTCCATCGGGAGCACTTGAGAGTAACCGCCGCCGGCGGCACCGCCCTTCATGCCGAAGCACGGTCCCAGAGACGGTTCGCGAAGCGCGACCACAGCCTTTTCGCCTAAGCGCTTAAGACCTTGCGTGAGCGCGATGGAGGTGGTGGTTTTGCCAGAACCGGCGGGCATGCCGGAAGTGGCCGTCACCAAAATAAGTTTGCCGTGCGGCTTGCGTTCAGGCGACAAAGAAACCTTCGCTTTGTCTCGGCCGTAGGGCTCAAATTCTTCGTCTGAGAGACCCGCGCTGTGGGCGAGCTCATCAATGCGAATCAATTTCGCCTCTTGGGCGATTTCGATATCAGACTTCATACAAAACTCCAAAAAGGGAAAAATGAAAAAAACAAACCCTCTCATCGGCCCTTTGATTTATAAAAAGAGCCGTTTGCGGCCTTTCTGTGGACAATGGATTCTGAAGTTATCCAGGGCCCGCAATCCGATGGGAAAAGTATGCCTGAAAAATACCGGCTAAGTGTATGGACAAATGGACTTTTCTGAGTTTTTCGTCTTTGCCTGAAACTATTGATTAGTCTTAAAGGGGATGAGTTTTCCTTTCGAACTCGCTAAACTCAGATTGTTTAGGCGGGAATTTCCCGCCAAGTCAAAACGTTCAGTCAAAAGGAGTTCATTATGTGGGATCTGCTGCTCAAAGGCGCCACGGTTGTTGATCCTCTCAATCACATTGAGGGGGTGAGAGACGTCGCCATTGAAAACGGCTGCATCGCCGAAATCGGCGTGGATTTGCCCGGTTCTTCAGCTCGCGTGGTTGAGGATTACACCGGTATGGTGCTGCAAGCCGGCATTGTTGACAGCCACGTGCATTTAGGCGAAATGTGGGGCTCTCCCTTCGGCTTTAAGATGCTTGCGATGGCAGGCGTCACCACGTGCCTGGATATGGCCGGTCCTTTGGATAATGTTTTGAAAAATATTCCGACCTATGGCGCGGGTATCAACTGTGCGATTCTGCAGTTTGCTTCTCCTCCCTTCACGTTTAAGACCAATGAGCCGAGCAAGGCTGAAATGGATGCGTTGATTGACGTCTCCATGAAAGAAGGCGCTTTGGGTGTGAAACTTTTGGGCGGACACTATCCGTTAAAGCCCGCCGTGTCTTCTTTGTTGATTAAGACTGCTTTGGAACACGGCGCTTATATTGCCTGGCACGCGGGCACGAGCGAACACGGCTCCAACATCGAAGGCATGCGTGAAGCCGTCGAATTAAGTCAGGGCAACTTCCTGCACTTGGCTCATATCAACGCTTACTGCCGCGGCGCCATTCGCCCTGAATTGGAAGAAACAAAAGAAGCGATTGATTTGCTCCTGGCCAATGATCACATCCATTGCGAAAGCTACATCTCGCCGCGCAACGGCACGCGCCTGACCTGCTTTGAAAACGGCAAGGTCCAGTCCAAGGTGACGGGCAACTGCTTGAAGCGTTTCGGCTTTAGCGATGATCGCGAAGGCATTGAAGCGGCGTTTAAGGCCAATAAGGTTTGGGCCGTGTATGACGCGGGCGGTTATTCCGACCTGGTTACGGGCGAAGAAGGTCTGAAGCTTTGGAAGTCGCACAACACCGATGTCGGCGGCTCCTTTAACGTCAATCCGCCGCTGCCTCGTGTGTGGCTTGCCGAGGCCAAGCGCCCGGACGGCAGCTTTGTGGTTGATGCAATCTCCACCGACGGCGGCTGCATCCCGCGCAACGTGATTCTTGAGCAAGGGCTCTCGCTTGTGAAGCTTGGCATTTTGACGTTGCCTGAATTCGCTGCGAAGACTTCTCTTAACCCCGCACGCATGCTGCGCCTGACCAACAAGGGTCATTTGAGCGTCGGCGCGGATGCCGATATCACGATTTATGATCTGGATAAGCAAAAGGCGGTGGCCACGTTCGTTAAGGGCAAGACGGTCTTTAAGAACGGCCGCGTGCACGGTGCCAACGGCACGGTGATTTGCACGAAGTACGGTGAGGCGTTTGTGAAAGAACGCGGCATCAACACGATCGTGGTGGATCCCGGCCAGCCCGTTGCAGATCGCTTTATTGTTTGATCACTGAAAATGAAAGCCGGATTTAATCCGGCTTTCAAATGATGGGTGTTCTGAATCAGAGAGCTCTATTCCCACTCGTAAAATTCTTTGACTGTTTTCCAAGCAATCGTTTGCAAGAATTGAGCATCCTGTTTAGCCAAAGGCTTTTCGCATCCTCCAAGGTACGGAGCTCCCTCTGGTGATGCATGTGTTAAAGCAGCAAAAATGACAGCTCCTTCAAGGTAAGAGCCTGCTGCCGTTGGATGTCGGTTGTCTTCAATTGTAAGCTTTAATTCGGGACGTTCCTTTAAGGCTTGAGCAAACGCAAGACCAACAGGAATAACCAGTGCTTTATTTTCGTTTGCAACACGGATGGTTGCATCAGCTAGTTGTTTGGTCATTTCCGGTTTGTCTGCATAAGCCCATGTCATCAAGAAAATAGGCTCAGCTCCGGTAGCGCGGATATCCTTACTGTGGATCGCTCCATATTTTTCAAAGAATTTTTTAAGTTCGGGGTGAACGGGACCTTGGCTATTATCCTGAAGGATAACCGCTTCAAACACCTTTCCTCCCGGATATTTGTGGAAAATCAGTTTATTACTGCCGTCATCGGTTGTTGAGTAGCTGCGAAGACCATTGGGACGCAGGTAACTTTTAACATCATGCCAGTCAAGTCCAGCTCCGCCGATTGTGGCCATCGTTAATGTGAGCTTCTTGTTTTTGTCTTTGGCCAGACCGCTGATGTAGTTCGTTACACCACAGTTGTAGTACATGAAAGAATTTCCCACTAGGAGAACTCTTTCAGGGGATTTTTTCAATCCTTTAACAAGCGGTTTAACAGAATAATTTTCAGCTGCGTAAACACTGGTCGCTAGGCAGAAAGATAAAAGAGCAGTCGTTAAAACAGCAATTTTTTTCATAGTGATGACCTCATTGACTCATTATTGAGTGAGACGTTATTTAATTGTCTTCAACCACATTTTGAGATCTTCTTTGAAATGATCTCCGTCAGGGAAAGATTCGCTTTTTTCTGCTCGCCATCCGTGGTTACCGGTCGGATAAACATGTAGGGAAACCGGACGAGCATTCTCAACCATGGCTCGGGCATAAAGCATAGATCCGAGACTGCCGGCGAATTCGTCTTGTGCTGAAACTGCTAGGAAAGCCGGAGGTGTCGACAGACCGACATGCTTATAGGCAGAGTAGGTAGTATCGTATTGAACAGAGCGATCCGATCCAATCAGGTTATTTCGGCAGGAGCTCTTAGGTTGAGTTTCTTCCTGCATCATTGAGATGTTTGGGTAAATGAGAACAGAAAAATCGGGGCAAGTATTGTCTTTGCAAGAAACGCTGGACATGGCGGCTAAGTGACCGCCGGCACTGGCTCCCATTACGCCGACAGTGTGTAGTTTGTATTTATCAAAAAGACTGCGTACTGTAGCAACCGCCTTATTAGCATCTGAAAGGGGAACAATAGGATTACCTTTCGGGAGACGGTATTTCAAGACAAATGTGGTAAAGCCTTCAGATTGGAAGAGGGGAACAAAACTTTCCTCAATGGTTGCCATTGACAAATTACTGTATCCGCCGCCCGGCATCAAAATGACAGCTTTGCCATTCGGTTTTTGTGGTACAGAGACTTCCAGTCTGGCTTTCGTTACATTAAAAATATTTCCTTTAGCATCCGTTTTTTCCGCTTCTGTAATGGAGCTCTTGTTAGGAGCGCCATTAGGCCACAATTCGATGACTTCCGCGGCTTGCGTAGAAACTGCTAATCCTGCACCCATGGCGAGGGTAAGGGCGAGAGTAAAAGTCTTTAGTTTCATTTTTTTCTCCTATCAGGACATTGTTGGGATTTTTATCAGTTTATTAGCAATTAAAATTACAATCTAATATTGAAATACTTCTATTTGATTAGTATTTGCTAATTAGGTGCTTGAAATGTCGGTTAATGTTTTAGAAATATTGTCTGCCATTGAAAAGGAAGGGAATTTTCGTAAAGCCGCTGCGACTCTCGGCGTAACTCAGCCGTATTTATCTCAAGTTGTTCAGCGCCTTGAGAAGGAATGCAAAGGGCTCATTGTCGATCGGCATCATAAGCCCTTTAGATTGACGGAACTGGGACAGTATTACTTGGACAGTCGTCGACGGATTCGAAATATCGAGGAAGAAACAGAGCAATTTTGTTCCGATCATGCAAATTTAAGAACGGGGAAGCTGCGTATTGCTAGCAATGGTGAGCGAACAAATGCCATCCTTATTCCCGGAGTTAGCGAGTTTGTCAAACAATACCCTGGTGTTTACATTGAATTGACTCTTGAGCATCACCTTGAAGAAATTTCCAATCTCTTGCTCTCGGGTATGGCAGAAGTTGGAGTACTTTTTGAATACTTGCTGAAAAAAGGTTTAAATGCCTATCCTTTGTTTAAAGAACGTTATCTTTTTGCTGTACCCGATACACAATACTTTGCCGATGTCGGTGAGCGATATAACTCAGAGGGGTGTTATCCGAGTTTTCGGGATGCGAATTTTGAAAAACTATCAAGATTGCCGCTTTTACAGACAGTGTTACACCATGAGCGAACCGCTCTTTTATCTAACGTAATAGGGCGAAATTTCCACGAACTGAATATGGATGTAAGGCAGTTGGGAACCCGATTGGAATTCGTAGCTTCAGGAATTTGTACAGCCGTTTGCCAAGAAACATTGATTGGACCTTATGAGGCAAGGAATAGATGCAGATTCTTGAGTTTGGAGGGAGTTTTACCAACTCAAACAGTCGTTATTGCATGGAATGATCACGTCTATCAAAGTCATGCAAGTAAGATATTTTGCAATATAGTTCAGGATAGTTTGAAAAATCGCTGAGTCGTGTGTTTTTGCCTATTTCTCTAAGACGTTTGCCTCAGAGATTGGGGGAATTCGTCTGCAAATTTCCGCTTGTCTAAGCATTTCCTCTCACAAAATAGCTTTTTTGTTAAGTCAAATCAGACTATTGTTTTAAGTCAAACCGTAACTATTGCGTTTGCATTGGAGGTCGCAATGGACTTAGTACTAAAAGACGGTATATGGATTCTCAATGTCAATATGATTCAAAGCCTGGCGCTTGCTGTGATCACGTATTACCTTGGCGTTTGGGTGAAAGCAAAAGTCAGCGTACTTGATCGTCTGAGCATGCCAAGCCCTGTGGTGGGCGGTATGATCTTGGCCGTTATTCTTTCCGTATTGCAGGCCGCGGGAATTTTAATTGTTCACTTTGATTCCACACTGCAGACGCTTTTAATGCTCGCCTTTTTCACAACGATCGGCATGATGGCAAGCGTCAAGGTGGTCAAACAAGGCGGCAAACTCCTGGTGGGTTTTCTCGTTGCGGTTTCCGTTTTGGCGGTTTTGCAGAATGTCTTGGGAATGTCGCTTGCAAGTTTCATGGGGCTTGATAAACACTACGGTATTTTGACGGGTGCTGTCTCCATGATGGGCGGTCTTGGAACGTCTGCCGCTTTCGGTCCTTATTTTGAGCAAACCTATGGGATTACCGGGGCGACCGCTGTGGCGATCACGTCGGCCACGTTCGGCATGGCCGCGGCGTTGATTTTGGGCGGCCCCTTTGGCGAATGGCTCATCCGTCGCTACAAAGTTCAAACGCCGCAAGAAGTGCCGCAACCCGAACCGCCCTTGCATGTGCCTTCAGATTTGCAAGCCGATATCGTTGCCAGCCAAGCCGGCAGCAAACCTTCCTTTACCGATGAGCTCATGAAAGCGGGCGGTGTTGTGGCGGTCTGCATGGCTTTGGGCGGTATTGTTTCGGATTTTTTAGGGCAATTTATCACGCTGCCTGCCTACATCGGTTCGATGATCGTCGCTGCTGTTGTGAGAAATGCGATTGACTGCACGAAGTCGCTTCGTATAGACGGTGTGGGACTCAATGCCGTCGCCGACATCAGTTTGGTGCTTTTCGTGACCATGGCGGTCAACAGTTTAAAGTTGGCCGAATTGATTAATTTGGCGATCCCCATGCTGGTGATTCTGCTTGCGCAGGCTGTGTTGGTTTTGGTCTTTTCCTGGTTTTTCATCTTCCTGCTTTTCGGCAAGAACTACGATACCGTGATGCTGAGCGTAGGTGGCGTGGGCTTTTCCATGGGCTCGACCGCAAACGGTTTGGCCGTTATGCAAGCGCTGTCTGAAAAATACGGCTCCAACGCCAGAGCGTGGCTTATCGTGAGCTTGGTGGGCGCCTTCTTGATTGACTTGATCAACGCGGTGATCATCACCTACATGGGAACGCTTTAGGAGGAAAATTTTTTCTTTGCATGGGCTCTTGCAATTTTTGCAAGGGCTCTATAAAATGCGTTTTCTCTGTCGGGGGTATAGCTCAGTTGGTAGAGCACTTGCATGGCATGCAAGGGGTCAGCGGTTCGAATCCGCTTACCTCCACCAAGAAAAGTTTAAAAAGTGTCTCCATCGTCTAGAGGCCTAGGACACGACCCTTTCACGGTCGGTACCGGGGTTCGAATCCCCGTGGGGACGCCATCCATCTTGAAAGCAGCCTTCGGGTTGCTTTTTTGTTGCCTATTTCCCGGACTTGGATCGCGCAAGTAGAAATACCGTCATCAGAATGCAAACGGCGCCTAGCGCCTCGGTAAATCCAAAACTTGCTCCCAACAAAATAACAGAGAGCACAACTGCCGAGAGCGGTTCAAAGCAAGTGAGCATTGAGGCAATCGGGGGCGCGATAAATTCCATGCTTTTAAGAAAACAGCAGAAAGACACAATGGTGCCGCAAAGCACGATATGCAGGTAGCAGATAATGCCCATGGTGCTCCAAATCACATTGGTCTCAAGCGGATTGTTATACAAGCAGGCCGCCGCGCCGCTGAAAGTCATTGCCCAGCCGATGACCGGAAAGACGGAGAGCTTTCTGACAACACGCCCCGGCTGAATCGTGCCGACAGCACCAAGCATGGCAGACAAAAGCCCCCAGGCAACGCCTGCGACCGAAAAATCCATCGTATCCCAATTGCCTTTTGTGATAATTAAAACGACGCCGATTATTGCAAGCACGAGGCAAATCATTTCAAGTACTTTGATTCGTCGATGGTGTGCGACGGCCAGATAAGCGATGATAAAAAGCGGCGAGGTGAGCACCATGATGGTGGCCGTGGCCGCGTTTGAACTTGAAATTGACATGAAGAACGTCGATTGGGAACACAAAAGCGCAAAGCCGTAAATCAAAATATCTTTTAAGTTTTCTTTTTGAAAAACCGCTTTAACGTGACGGGTTCGGTTCCAGAAAATGTCAAGCAGTACAAGCAAAATGCCCGCGCCCAACAGACGAATGGAAGTCAGGTCAAGCACTGTGAACTGGCAGTTGGCCATGAGGTATTGAGCGGCCACGCCCATAGAGCCCCAGCAAATGCCAGCAATGGATGCGAGCGTTACGCCTTTGAGAGTTTTGACTTCCATGATTGACTCCATAGAGATGAGCGAAATTCTAATCTCAAAAACTTTCCAATTAATTGAGTCAATAACAAAGAAAGTCTCAATAAATTAAAATCACTTCTGTTTCTTGTGCATAGAAATCTGAAATGCGAGCTTTAAAAACATTGACATTGACAGGCATGTTGCTGGGCGTATGTTCTCAGGGTGCTTTGGCTTTCGATGTAAAGGTCGAAGGTATTGATGGCAAGGTGCTTGACAATGTCAACGTCATGCTGATGCCTGTAAAAGAAAACAGCGTCACAGAAGTTCGTCAAACCTATAGGGCCCAGGTTGACCGAGCAATTCGCCGCGCAGTGCAAGCGCTTGGTTATTACCAAACCACCATTCAATATAACTGGAAGGAACCAAAAGCCAAAGCCCCTGCTACTTTGGTCGCTAAGATTCATTTAGGCGCGCCCGCCCGTATTGCAGGAGCGTCCTTTTTAGTTGAAGGTGAGGGCAAGGATGATGAGGTTTTCACTGAGCTCAGAAAGAAACTTCCTAAAAAGGGCACACAGCTCAATCACGGCGAGTACGAAAGTTTTAAAGCATCCATTGAACGCACGGCGATTCGTCACGGCTATTTTGACGGCGATTTTGTCACAAAGGAATTAGGCGTGGACGCTGTAAAAAATCAAGCGTTTTGGACGTTTGATTACGACTCAAAAACACGCTATCGCTTCGGTGACATTAAGTTTTCCGGCAGCCAGATCCGAGAGCCGATTTTGGTGAATCTCCTTCCCTTTAAAGAAGGCGAGCCTTATACCTCAGACGATATTTCGGAACTCAATCGCAGACTTTCAGCCACCGGGTGGTTCAACTCCGTGGTGGTCTCACCGGATATTTTCAAGGGCCGGGCAAGTGCCGATAAGACACTTCCCGTTTACGCTCACGTCACTCCGAAAAAAGAAAATGTAGTTGAAACAGGCTTAGGCTACTCCACTGACGTAGGGCCTCGGGCATCGGTTACATGGCGCAAACCTTGGATGAACGATTCAGGCCATAGTCTGGAAGCCAGCACGGAGCTTTCCGCGCTTGAACAGCTCGCGGACATAAGCTACAAAATTCCGCTCGAAGAAAGCGCATTGGAAAAATATTGGCTTGTTCAGGGCGGTGTGAAAACAGAGGATTTAAACGATACGAAATCTAACTCTGTTTCCGCGATGGTTTCGCGGCATTGGGCGCCTTACGAGGGTTGGCAGCGTGACGTGCATTTGCGCTGGTCAATGGATGACTTCGATCAGGGCGAAATGAGTGATCGCACGATGCTAATCTACCCCGGCGTGTCTTTTTCCAAAACAACAACAGTTGGCGGGCTGATGCCCACCTGGGGTTTTTCTCAGCGCTACACCTTGGATTGGTCCAACACGATGTGGGGCTCGGATGTGGACTTTGTAGTGCTAGAAGCGCAGCATGCGCTTGTGAAGGCGTTTGCCAATCGGCACCGTATCGTGCTTCGCTCACACATCGGTTGGATTGAAACGAATGATTTTGATAAGGTGCCGCCGGACTTAAGATTCTTCGCGGGCGGCGACAGAAGTGTTCGCGGTTATAAGTACGAGTCGATTTCGCCTGAAGATGAAAACGGCGATTTGACCGGTGCTGAAAAACTCATCACAGCGAGCGTTGAATATCAATACCGTGTGACCGGTGATTGGTGGGGCGCGGTGTTTTTCGATATCGGCCAGGCCGTGCATGATTTCGATGATCAAGACCTGAAAAAAGGTGTCGGCGTTGGCGTTCGCTGGAACTCTCCCTTGGGACCGATCAAATTGGATATCGCCACTCCGGTGGGCGATCCCAGTGAAAGCGGTGTGCAGTTTTACATCGGATTGGGGCCTGAATTATGAGAATCGTCAAAATTACATTACTGGCCTTGATCGGCTTGATCGTGATTGCGGTCGCGGCCGCAGACTTTTTGCTGACAACTAATCCGGGTTTGAATTTCTTAGTGGGGCAGGCCAAAAGCTATTTGCCGCAGCTCACAGCGGGAACATTTAATGGCAGCGTCTTGCGTTTGGATGCTCGCGATGTGGAGTGGAAACAGCCCGGAGCCCGCTTTAAGGGCGATTTCGGCTGGCACCTGAACTTTGGCGAACTTTTGTCAGGTCAAGTGGTTTTTGATGATTTTTATCTTGAAAAGAGTCTCGTTACCGTTGATAGCGCTCAATTGGCTCAAGTGACGCCTGTAGCTGAAGAGCCGCAACAGTCCGAGCAAGAACAGTCTGAAGGCATCAATCTTCAGACGTCCATTCCCGTGCACATTCATTCGATACGCCTTGCAGATGTTGTGGCTGACTTGGATGAAATGGCGCTCGAAATTAAGAAGTTTGACACGGCCTTTCACTGGACAGCCGAAGGCATTGATGTGCCGTCTTTGCGCTTAAACGGTTTTTGGCAGGCCTATCCTCTTAGTCTGCAGGGCGCAGTAAATACACGTCAAAGTGGAAAATTGGTGCATTTGTCCGATATCGCGCTAATGCTCGGTGACAACCAAGTGAATGTGAATGGTGATGTGCGTTTACACGCCGCGGTGCCTAATTTGGATTTAGGCATTCAGCTCAATGCAAAAGATTTCTCGCAACTTGTTTCTGTGGTTCAAGGCAGCGCTCATGGAAGGCTTGGTCTTCAAGGACCTGTGCTCATGCCGCTTATTAATGCTGATTTGACGATCAGAAGCCTTTCGACAGCAGGCCTGTCAGTGGATCAGGTCACACTTTCCGGTGCGATGAGTGCGGAAAAAAATGCCACGGGCGGCGCAAAGCTTTCTGTTAACGGCATCTCGTTGCCGGGATTTTTTATTGATCGCTTCAGCGCGGTGCTGGACGGCTCACAAAAGTCGCATGAACTGAAAATGGCGATGCAGTCTAAACCCCTGCAGATGAAAGCAGTCATGGGCGGCGCGCTCAACGACTCCTTTGACGCTTGGAAAGGGGCGCTGAAGAGTCTGAATATTCAGACACAGTACGGTCCGGTGTCAATGGAAAAACCGATGCCACTGGCCTTTGATACAAAGACGCTTTTGCTTGAAGTTGGACACTTCTGTCTGCTTCATCCCAATGCCAAGATGTGCTTGAGTAAAGACCTCAATGTAGATCTGCTTCAAAAGAAAGCCTTGGATATCAAACTGGCGTTGGAGAAATTTGATTTAGGCTTTTTCAAGCGTTACGTGCCTGGACAGTTTGAGGCAACAGGCATTCTTCAGGCCGATGCTGAGCTTAAAGTGCCCGAAGGGTTTGAAGGCTTGCCGACAGGACAATTCACGCTTTCGGGTAAAAATCTTCGTACCCGCTACATGCTTGAGCAAAGCGACTTTTTATTGGGATTTGATGCCGTTAATGTGGGCCTGTCTCACGACGGCGAAAAATTCAATGCCGGCTGGAAGATTCAACTCACAAAAAATGGCAAGCTCTCAGGTGATGTTTCGATCCTCGATCCGATGAAAACCCGTGCGCTTGAGGGCAAGGTCAAGATTGAAAATCTCTCTGCCGCGTTGGTGGATTCGCTTTTGGCTCCCGGAGAAAACGCTCAAGGCATGGTCTATGGCGACTTGAGGTTGGGCGGCACGTTGACTGAGCCGCTGCTTTATGGTTCGACCGGTATCCGCAATTTGCGCATCGACAGTACCAAGATGCCGTTTGAAATGCAGCCGAGTAACTTTGAGCTTGCGTTTAACGGCAATAAGAGCACCCTGGCGGGTGAATTGAAAACGCCTAAAGGCGGTTTGACGCTCAAAGGTGATGCCGATTGGAAGACGCTCGCTGAAGGCCATACTCGTATTGCTGCTAAGGGCGTGAAGATGCGTGTGACGATGCCGCCTTCGGTGGAGTTGGACTTGTCGACTGATGTGCAGTGCGAAGCAAGTGCAGAAAAGATTTCGTTAAGGGGGCTTATTGACCTGCCTTGGGCGAGAGTCAAAGTGTACGATGTGCCGCCCTCTGCGGTTGACGTGAGTGACGATGTCGTGCGCTTGGATCGCCCAAGACCCAAAAAGGATGACCAATCCGATCCTATCCCCATAGACAGTAACTTGTTTATTAATATTGGCGACGATGTTCGCGTTGACGCCATGGGGCTCAAAGCCCGATTGACGGGCAAGCTTCACGTTGTTCAAAACAACGGGAAATTGGGCTTGACCGGCCAGGTCAATGTGCCGCGAGGACAATTTAAGGCTTATGGTCAGGATTTGATCGTGCGCCGCGGCGAATTCATGTTTGCGGGTTCCGCAGACAATCCGCTCATCAATTTGGAAGCTATCCGCAATCCAGAAAAAACGGCCGATGATGTGGTCGCAGGCATCCGTGTGACCGGACAGGCTGATATGCCTGAGGTGACGATTTTCACGGAACCGGAAAAGAATCAGACCGAGTCGTTGAGTTACCTCATGAGAGGCGAGGGGTTGGATCCGGCTGGCGAAGACGACAACACGATGATCACCTCTGCTTTGATTAATTTGGGTTTGAGTCAGGGCAGCCGCGCCATTGAAAGTTTAGGTGACGCCGTAGGTATCAGCGGCTTGGGTGTAGACACCGAAGGCGTGGGTGACAGCTCCAAGGTTGCTGTGAGCGGTTATATCCTCCCGGGGCTGAAGGTGAAGTACGCGGTTGGTTTATTTGATTCGCTTGCAACACTCACGCTGCGCTACCGTGTGATTCCGCGCTTATATGTGGAAGCTGCCTCGGGTGTGGATCAGGCGCTCGACGTGCTTTATTCGTTTGAATTCTAGCGGGGCCTTTGTCGGTGGACTTGACCTTAAACGAAGCGCTCATCGGGCTGTTTACCTCAGCTTTCGTTTCCGCCACGCTTTTTCCTGGCGGCAGCGAAGCGGTGCTCCTTGCCCTGATTCACCACTGGCCCGAAGAGTTGGTTTTAGCGCTGAGTGTTGCCACCGTCGGCAATACTTTAGGTTCTATGACAAGTTATGTCATCGGCCGTCTTTTCCCGAAAAAAGTCTCCGGTTGCGCCATTGAATGGTTTGAGCGCTGGGGAGTGTGGGCGCTTCTTTTTGCCTGGCTTCCAGTGGTGGGGGATGCGCTCCCTGTAGCCGCAGGTTGGCTTCGTATCGGTTGGCTCAAAAGTTTGATTTTTATTTTTGTTGGCAAGGCGTTGCGCTATAGCGCTTTAGCGCTTGGCTTTTCTCAACTTTTCTAACAAAATTTCAGTCGCAAAACAATTGCTTATGCGATATGATTCTGAGAATTGGCGCGGCTTTTTAAATTGATATTTTTTGCCGCGCGGACAGGATTTTTGATGCGAATTTTAATTTCTAACGATGACGGGTATTCGGCCCGCGGCATTCGGGCACTTGCCCGAGCGATGAGCCGTTTCGGTCACGTGACAATTGTGGCGCCGGAATTTAATCAAAGCGGGGCAAGCAATGCGTTAACGCTCACCCGGCCGCTGCAAGTGCAGGAAGTTGAACCGGATATTTTCGCAATCAATGGCACGCCGAGCGACAGTGTGCACTTGGCGCTCACGGGATTGCTCGACGAGCTTCCCGATTTAGTGGTCTCGGGCATCAACTGCGGACAGAATATGGGTGAAGACACCATGTATTCGGGCACCGTGGCCGCGGCCATTGAAGGGTATCTTTTTGGCATTGACTCAATTGCGTTTTCTCAAATTGAACGCGGTTGGGCTTATTTGGATGATGCTGCTCTTGTGGCTCAACGCATTGTGGAGCGCTTTTTAGAGCGCAAAAAACAAGGTGAGCCGCAGCTGCTCAATGTCAACATTCCTAATTTGCCCCTGGCGCAAATTCAAGGAGTTGTTGCGACACGATTGGGACGCCGTCATCATGCAGAAAGCGTCATAAAAGAGGTGAGCCCCAGAGGCTTTCCTATTTATTGGGTGGGAGCGGCCGGCAAGCCCCGGGATCGTGCCGAAGGGACGGACTTTTGGGCGGTTGAACACAACGCAGTGTCCGTTACGCCGCTTCAGGTGGACATGACGAATTACTCGGCCGTGCGTTCGGTCGACCAGTGGCTTAACACTGAGGAATAATTTTTTTGTTTACGCGTTTGCGCGTTATTTTGAGGTTTGGATATGAAATTTCGTGCTTTGGTTATTGCCATGATGGCAGGCGGCGTTTTGGCCGGCTGCGCATTGCAGGATGTGGGTGCGCCGATTTACAACCGCACGGGCGGCGACAGCACCGCTTCGCAAGCAACCACTTCTCCCGTGGTCTCTTACACGGGTGACTCTTATACGGTTCAACCGGGCGATACGCTCTACAGCATCGCCACTCGCAATGGCTGCAATCCGACAGAACTCGCTCAAGCCAATGGCATCACTGATCCGACGCTTTTGTCGCCGGGCACTGTGCTTCGTTTAACCTCTGCGCGCACGCAGCCTGTGACGGAACTTGCCGCGGCTGACGCTCAACTCTCGAGCACCGAAGTGACGATCGGAACGGGTGCGGCTACGGAGACCACTCAAGGCAGCAACACGGTGTCTCTGACGCCTGCTGCGCCCGCTGCAGCCAATCAAAAGATGTTGGGTCAAACCAGCTTGCAATGGCCGGTTGCTCGCGGACAGATTTTGAAGCAATTTAGTGACGAAAACAGCAAGGGTATTGAAATTGCCGGTACCATGGGAGCGGATGTGAAGGCCGCAGCCGCAGGCCGCGTGCTTTACACTGGTGATAATGTTTCCGGTTACGGCAAATTGATCATCATTACCCACGGTCCGGGCGCTGTGACGGTTTACGGTCACAACAGCGAATTGCTCGTTAAGCGCGGCGACAACGTCGCGGCTGGCCAAGTCATTGCTAAGATGGGCAACAGCGATACCGATAGCGTGAACCTTTTATTTGAGGTTCGCCACAATGATCGTCCGGTGAACCCTGTTGAATACCTGCCGCAATAACGGCACGGCTTTAACTGAACAATTTTTTATTTCGTCGCCCGCCCGAAGGTGCAGACTTGGCCTTCAGACGGGCGCTTTCAATCAGTGAGGGATATTTCCAATGGCAAGAGCCCCTAAGGTTTTAGAGAAATTTACGGTCGATATCGAATCGTTGGATCAAGACGGACGCGGTGTTGCGCACCGCGACGGCAAAGTGGTGTTCGTGGAAGGAGCGCTGCCCGGCGAGACCGTGACCTATGAGCGTTTTCGCAATAAAAACAGTTACGAATGCGGCCGTACGGTCAGTATTGAAAAAGAGTCCTCCTTGCGTGTGAAGCCTGCCTGTAAGCATTTTGGGTTGGAGCCCGGCTGCTGCGGCGGCTGCGCGATGCAGCACTTGGAACCCAATGCGCAGGTTGCCATCAAGCAGCGTGTGCTGATGGATGCGCTTTGGCACATTGGCAAAGTAAAACCTGAGACGATTTTGGCGCCGATTTTCGGACCGTTTTGGGGTTATCGCCACCGTGCACGTTTGACCGTGCGCGATGTGGAGAAAAAGGGCGGCGTGCTGGTGGGCTTTCATGAGCGCTCCTCAAGCTACGTGGCTGACATGACCGAGTGCAAAATTCTGCCTGCTGCGGTAAGCGACCTTTTGGTGCCGATGCGCCGCCTGGTTGAAAGTCTTTCCATTCGTCAGCGTCTGCCTCAAATTGAAGTGGCGATGGGCGGCAACGGTGCGATTGCTTTGGTTTTCCGTGTGCTTGAGCCGCCGACAGACTCTGACATGGCCGCTTTTGAAGCATTTTCGCTTGAGCACGGCGTGAGCGTCTGGCTTCAGCCCAAGGGCCCGGACTCTTGCTATCCGATGCACCCGAGCGACATCAATGCGCTTAAGCTTGAACTGCCGGAATTCGGTGTGCATATCGCATTCAGACCGACGGATTTCACGCAGGTCAATCACCGATTAAACGAAACGATGGTCTCGCGCGCGATTCATCTTCTGGATGTGAAGCCGGAACATAAAGTCGCGGACTTTTTCTGCGGATTGGGTAACTTTACGCTTCCGCTGGCTGTGCGCGCTTCGCGTGTGGTGGGCATCGAAGGCAGTGATCAGTTGGTCGAGCGCGCACAAGCGGGCGCCGCGGATAATGGTTTGGCGGATAAAACGCGTTTTGTGGCCCGCAATCTCTTTACTTGGTCGACAGAGGATTGGGATTCGCTTTGGAATGAAATGGGCGGTATTGACCGTGTGCTGATCGATCCGCCGAGAGAAGGCGCGCTTGAATTGGCCCGTACGCTTGCCGCAACGGATAAGCGTCCGCCTCGCGTGGTTTATGTGTCCTGTAATCCTGCGACACTTGCCAGAGATTGCGCGATTTTGCACCATGAAGGCGGATGGCATATTCGCGCCGCAGGCGTCATGAACATGTTCCCGCATACCGCTCACGTTGAAAGCATGGCGGTTTTGGAGCCTGGCCCCAAGCCCGAAAAGCCGCAATTGCCGGCTGAAGACGCCAATCTTGAAGGCGAGCAGAAGGCTTAAAGCTCAAACTGGAGCCGGCAAGGTTCATTACGGATGAATTTTGCCGGCAGAAGTTTTTTGTTATTATCAAAAAGTGTTTCGATAACGTCTTTTGATCATGGATTGGGATCTTCACCTCAGTCATTACAAGCAGCGGCCATTTAAGGAAATTGTCAAAGAGTTGGCTGAATTTGTGTTCACACGTATTCAGGAAACGCAGCTCAATCAGGTGGCCTCTTCTCTGACTTTGACCACGGTGCTTTCACTCGTGCCGCTCCTTGCAGTGATTCTGGTGAGCTTTGCCGTGTTCCCTGCTTTTGAAGCGAGCCGCGCGGAGATGGAGCAGCTCTTATTTTCTAGCTTGCTGCCGGAAGTCTACAGTCAGCAAATTATCGGCTACGTGAAGTCCTTTGCCGATCACGCTCGCGGACTCACCATTTTTGGTTTGGCCGGTTTGACCATTACCTCCTTGATGTTGATTAACACGGTTGATACCACGCTTAATCGCATTTTCCACGTTCGCCAAATGCGTCCTGCCATGCAGCGCGTGCTCATTTACTGGGCGCTTTTAACCTTGGGGCCTGTCGCGGTGGGTTTTAGTCTGGTTCTCACCAATGTGCTCACGCAGGCTGAAATCGGTGTGGAAGGGCTTTTGCCCGGATGGAGTTTGGTGGGGCTGCAGCTTTTGGTGCAGTCTCTCATGTACGCCGCGCTTTACGTTTATGTGCCCAACTGCAAAGTCAAGTGGGTTGACGCGTTTGTGGGCGGGGCGCTCGTGACCGTGGTCGGTGTGGCGATCAAGTGGGGCTTCAGTTACTACTTGAGCACGGGGCCGCTTACGACCATTTACGGCTCCTTTGTGTTGATTCCCGTGGTGCTGCTGTGGATTTACCTCTCATGGCTTTTGGTGCTTTCGGGCGCGGCCATCGCCGCAACGATCCCGATGCTCACAAGCGGCCGCTACAGCGACATGAATAAAACGGGCAATGACTTTATCACCGGTGTGGCGCTGCTGCACGAATTAATGCTCGCGCAGGAAAAAGGTCAGCCCTCGGTTTCTATTCATGAGCTCTGCAAGGCGGTGGACTCTTATCCGGAAGCCGCAGGCGCTATTTTGGAACGTTTGGCTGAAGTCGGCTACGTCGGCAAACTCAAAGATGATCGTAAATACGACGAACACTGGAGCTTATTGGTTTCTCCGCAAACCACGACGTTAAGCGGCGCCTTTGACGCATTGGTGGTTGATCCGAGCAATACGCTCATTTCTAAGGAAAACTCACCGCTTTACGATTGGTACTGTTTGGTGACGGATGCGGAATGGAAAAAGCGTCCGATGGTTGAAACGCTTCGCTTTATTCATCCGATTAATTAGTCTGATATTGTCCGCTAAAAAGAAAGGGCAGTTCGTCGAAAGACAACTGCCCTTTGTGCTAACGAAGATTGAGATTATTTCAATGCTTCAAAAACACGGTTTTTGATTTCTTCAATCGTACCCAAGCCGCTGATGCTGCGATACTTCGGAGCAGAAGCGTCGCCCGAGGCGGCCAAGTCGCCGTAGAACTTCACGAGCGCTTCGGTTTGAGCGTGATAGACACTGAGGCGCTTCAAAACGACTTCTTCCTTGTCGTCATCGCGTTGAATCAACGGGTCGCCCGTGATGTCATCCTTGCCTTCAACCTTGGGCGGATTGTATTTGATGTGATACGTGCGGCCGGAGACCGGATCCACACGACGGCCGCTCATGCGGGTGACGATTTCTTCGTCAGGCACGGAGATTTCGAGCACAAAGTCAATCGGGATGCCCGCGGCCTGCAAGGCTTCAGCCTGCGGAATCGTGCGCGGGAAACCGTCAAAGAGGAAACCGTTGGCGCAGTCAGGCTGCGTGAGGCGTTCCTTCACCAATCCAATAATGATGTCATCGGAGACTAATTGGCCCTTGTCCATGACTTCCTTAGC
Source organism: uncultured Burkholderiaceae bacterium (assembly GCA_944390675.1). Lineage (GTDB taxonomy): Bacteria > Pseudomonadota > Gammaproteobacteria > Burkholderiales > Burkholderiaceae_F > Aphodousia. The sequence goes on along the minus strand of CALXQR010000009.1, from coordinate 37,799 downwards.
GGCCAAACCGAGCGGGGTACCGGCCTTGACGGCGGCGCGAAGCATGTCACCGGTGGAAATTTGGGGAATGCCGAATTTTTCCTTGATGAAGGCAGCTTGCGTGCCCTTGCCGGCACCCGGAGGTCCAATCAAAATTAAACGCATAATCACTCCTAATGTAGTCCGATGACTCAAGGGATTTGAGTCACACTTTAAATTCATTGTAGACATTCTCTCGGGGAATTGTCAGTCCGAAAGAACATAATTGCGCTTTAGAGAGCACCTTTTGCGTACACTTCGCGCACGCGATCCAAATCTTCCTGCGTATCCACGCCCGCGGGCAGTGCTCCGGGCAGAACCGCTACGGCGATTTTCACTCCGTAGTAGAGCGCACGCAGCTGCTCAAGACTTTCCCATTTTTCCACAGGCGCCTGCTCCCAAGTGGGGTAGCGCTTCAAAAATTTCACCCGATAGGCATAAAGGCCGATGTGGCGCAGGGGTTCCAGCCCCTCGGGCAGTTTGGTCTTGTCTTCACGGAACGCATCGCGCGGCCAGGGAATCGGCGCGCGGCTAAAGGTGATGGCGTTGCCCTGAGCATCGCGAACGACTTTGACGACATTGGGATTTAAAAATTCCTCAATGCTGTCGATAGGGTGAGCGGCAGTGGCCATTTCGCATTCCGGGTGCGAAGCTAAGAGCTCAGCGACATCACGCACCACTTCCGTCGGAATCAAGGGCTCGTCACCTTGCACATTGACAACGATGGCTTCGTCATCAAGGCCCAGTTTGGTGACGGTTTCTGCTAAACGGTCGGTGCCTGTCGGACAATCGGGTGAAGTAAGAACCACTTTAATGCCGAAAGCTTCGCATGCGCGAACAATATCTTCGTGATCGGTGGCCACAATGACGTCGGCTGCGCCTGAGGCTTGAGCGCGTTCGGCCACACGCACCACCATGGGGCGGCCTGCGATGTCTTTAAGCGGCTTTTCCGGCAGGCGTGTTGACTTCATTCTGGAAGGAATAATGGCGTAGAAAGCGGTCATTTTCACGCACCTCTGACAATAGACAGACGCTTGGCGTACTCTTCGGCCTCTTCATCCGTGAGTTTCTGAGCCTCTTCAACAATCATGTTCGGAATGTTGTCCTTTACTTCAAAAGCCAGTTTGCAGCGCGGGCAAACCAGAACGGACTTTTCCGCGTCCCACACGATCGCGCCCTTGCAAAGCGGGCAAACGAGCGTGGCGGTCAATCGGGGATCAAGAGCCATTTTTCTCAAGCCTTCTCTTTGAGTTTATTTTCAATTAAATCCACGAGGTACGGGTCGATGTCCACGAGGTATTCCACAGTGTAAATGCGGGGGTCGTTGGCCATGTCAGAGCGTTGGCGGCATTTGACCGCGTCTTTGCCCGTAATGAGGATGAATTCTTCCTTGCGGTCCTTAAACGGATTGGTGTCAAAGGCGTAGTGATCGCCCAATTCCATTTCCGGACCTTCGATGTCGTGGGCGCGAAGCATGGCAAAAAAGCGTCCCGGCGCGGCGATGCCCGCGGCGGCAAGAACGGGTTTGCCAAGGGCGGCGATTTCATCGAGCGTCATTGAACGCGTGCCGTCCAAAGATTTTGCGCGTCCGAGCGTAGCAGTTGCGGCAAAGCGGGGCGTGCGGCTATCGAAGCTGTCTTCGGTGGCGTTTAGCACAATCGCGTCCACCTCATTAAGGCGGGAAGGCGGTTCACGCAAGGGACCGGCGGGAAGCACCCACCCGTTGCCTAAGCCGCGAGCACCCACCACGGCGAGTTCCACATCACGGGCAAGCGCATAGTGCTGCAGGCCATCGTCCGAGATGATGAGGTTGCATTCGGGGTGCTTATCCAATAGTAGGAGCGCAGCCGCGACACGGTCGCGCGCGACAGCCACAGGCACATTGGTTTGACGCGCGATCAGCAAAGGCTCGTCGCCCACAATATCGGCGGGGCTGTCAGCGAGAACCATTTGAGCGGCATCATCCTTGCGGCCGAAACCGCGGGAGACCACGCCCGGGCGATAGCCACGCTTAATGAGTTCTTTAACAAGTGCGATGGTGACCGGTGTTTTTCCAGTGCCGCCCACATAGATGTTGCCGACCACCACTACCGGCACCGGCAAACGGTGCGGCTGGGTTTTTAATCGGCGGTTTCGCGCGACACACAAAAAGATAAGGGAAAGGGGAGACAAGGCCCAAGCCAACAGACCTCGTTTGGTCCACTGGCGATGCAGCCACGATTCAAAGGTGGCTCGCATGGCTTACTCCGTTGATCTGAATGAACGACTCTCGCCCCGCAGGGTCGGAACTGTCAGAAAACATAGATTTTTTTCTACCTGCCTTATAAAAGCTAACTCATCAATGTTAGCAAATATGGGGCAATGCTGAAAGCGCCATAATGGAGAACGTTTCCATTCTCAAAGCTCAAATAATTGTCTGAGTTCTTCGACCGTCAATCGCTCGTCAAAGGGGAGAAATTCACCTTTGGAATTTTTAAACACACCGTAAGGAACGGCGCGGCAGCCCGCTCTGCGATGCAGCTTGGTGTTGGTCCAGACTTTGTCGCGGATTTCTACCGGCAGTTTTTCGACCAGGCCGTAGCGAATGCCGCGAAAATCTAGATCGGTGAAGTGCGTGAAATGCTCCTCAAGTTTCGCAAGCGGATCTTTGTCAATGAGGATCGTTGTCGCTTGAGGTTCCGAATGAATGTTCATGAAAGAGATCGGACAGAAAACGAACTCGATCTTATCCATGAAAGGCTCAAGCTTGCAGTGCAGCTGCCAGCAGTCTCGGCATTGCGTGTCAAAAGCCAAATAGGCTTTGGGACGTCCCGCGGGGCCTTGGGAAGAAATGCCAGTCGCCTCTTTTTCAAACGATTCAAACATTTTCTTTCCATCCCAGATCACGGGGACGGAGGCTGGTGCGGCTTGAGCGTTCGAGAGACCGAGTGCGGCAAATGAAGCAAGGCCCGCGGCCAAAGCGCTTCTTCTGGACAGTGCTTTCATATTTCCTCCTTTTCTCAGGCTCTTTTAGTGTACTTCAATAATGCCTTTTTTCAACTGAGCGATCGGGTGCCAATCTTGTTTGGCTTTGCGAAGGCCGGCAATGCCCAGATCTTCTTCTCGGTTGAGGTATTCAATGCAAAGCGGCAGGCTTTGAGCAAAAGCCTGCGAAAGCGCAGGATAGGCGCCCGGTACGCTTCGCGTGGCTTTTTCAACATGCACAGCCAGCACATCGGGCGCGCTTCTTGCGCCATAGGTCAGCCCTAAGAGGCGTCCATTGTCGTGCAAAACGCCGCCGTAAACCGGAAGGTGGTCCCAATTTTTAAGCACTTTTTCAATACAGTCGCGCTCTAAGCGCAAACTGTCAGTCATTTCTCGGCCTGCGTACCATTCATCTAAGAAATTCAGACAGGGTTCAAGGAGCTCGTTTGAATACACTACAAACTGTGCATCAGGACAAGCTTTATAAAAGCGTTTGACAAAATTTCGTTTGCTGTGAAAGTGTGATCCTTCAAGGCGCACAAAATCCGAGCAGGCGTAGACGTAGTCCCAACGGTCGGGATTGTTTTCTACGATTAATTCTCTTTCTGGATAGGCTTGCGCTAATACTGACTGGTCAGTGTCAATAAGTCCGAAAAATCTTAACGGATAATGGTTTTCTTTAGCGAGAGCCGCAAGCTCCTCAAAAAGAGCCTGAGGGGCTGTGCTTTGGCCAATAGGCATCATAAAGACCGTTTGATCGTCTAGCTTTCGCTCAAGAATTAAGTGCGTGTCTTTAAATTCAGCAAAATGAAATTGAGAGGCCATGCCGCGGCTCAATAGCGACACGATGCTTAAATCGCAATCACCATTGGCATAGGCAGGCAAATACTTTTTTAAGAGATCAAGATGGTTTTCTTGTAATTCGCAAAAGATCATGATTTCGCTTTCTAAAAATCCGCACCAACATTAAGCGAGCGGCTGAGAATTTGCAAAACAAATTCGTTAAAATTTTTTGAAAATTTTTCATCGTTAAACATGTTTTTTGAGCAAGATTTCACCGCTTCGCAGCCGGCTGTTTTAAGTGTCTCGGAACTCAATGACCGGGTCTCTCAATGTCTGCAGGTCAATTTCCCGCCGCTTTGGGTCGCAGGCGAAGTGCGAGGCTTTACGCGCGCAGCCTCCGGCCACTGGTATTTCACGCTTAAAGATGCGGGCGGAGAGCTCTCCTGCGCGATGTTCGCGGGCAGCAACCGAAGGGTGGGTTTTGTTCCGAAAACGGGCGATCATTTGGAAGTGCACGGACAGGTTAGCATTTACCGAGCCCGAGGTTCATACCAAATGGTGGTTGACGGCATGCGTCAGGCAGGTCTTGGTGCCCTTTATGAACAATTTTTGCGCTTAAAGGAAAAGCTTCAAAACGAAGGCCTTTTTGACTCTTCGCGCAAAAAGCCGCTCGATCGCATTTACACCAATATCGCCGTGGTGACGAGCCTTCAGGCGGCCGCTTTAAGAGACGTGCTCACAACGCTTAAGCGCCGCGCACCTTACGCAAAAGTTTGTGTTTATGAAGCGTCCGTGCAGGGTGAAGAGGCGCCCTCGGAGATTATTTCCGCACTTTTGCGTGCCGATGAAAGTAAAGAGACGCAAGTTATCATGCTCGTAAGAGGCGGAGGCTCGCTGCAGGATCTTTGGGCTTTTAACGATGAGAAAGTGGCCCGTACGATCGCCTCTTTAACAAAACCGGTTGTCGTTGGCGTCGGGCACGAAAGTGACGTCACGATTGCCGATTGGGTGGCAGATTTCCGCGCTGCGACACCCACGGCCGCGGCCGAGCATGTGACCGAAAATATTCAGGTGCTTTCGCAGGAATTGGTTCAAGCAGTAGGAGAAATGCGCTACGCTTGGAATCGTCTGTGGATGGAACACTCCCAAAGGTTGGACTCTTTGGTTCGGGAGATGCCCGATCCTATCCAGAATTTAAAACGGTCTGCCGAGCGCCTTGAACTTTTCAAACGTGCGCTTGAAACGCAGATGCACGCGCACTGGCAGCTCAAAGCTCAGGCGGTTTGGCATCTGCGATCTTCACTGATCTGTCCAACAGCAAAACTAGCTGCCGAGCGTGATAGGCTTGAGCGCACTGAGGCGCAGCTGCCTCTTTTGATGTGGCAAAATTTGAGCCGTTGCGAGGAGCAGCGGCAATCGATAATGGATTTAATCACGGAACTGAGCCCAGAAGCGATTTTGAAAAAAGGCTACAGTTACGTGACGGCTTCCGACGGCACCTTTGTTAAAAGCACTCGAGATGTTAAAGAGGGTGATGTGCTTGATATTCATTGGCACGATGGACAAGCTCAGGTGGCGGTTCAAAAGCGCTGATGGCCTACAAATTTTTTAATCTAAGCAGAGAAAACATCTCTGCTCCAATAGGAGAGATAAATGACAATTCAATTACCCATGTTGCCCTATCCGATGAATGCGTTGGCTCCGGCGATGTCTGAAGAAACCATGCAATATCACTATGGCAAACATCATCAAACTTATGTCACGAACTTAAACAACGCGATCAAAGGCACGCCTTTTGAAGTTATGTCGCTTGAAGAAATCGTTTTGGCAAGCGATGGCACGAACCAAGCTGTCTTCAACAATGCTGCTCAAGCTTGGAATCACTCTTTCTTCTGGATGTGCCTTTCTCCCAAAGGCGGACAAAAGCCGCAGGGTGAATTGATGAGAAAGATTGAAGAGCAGTGGGGTTCTTTTGAAGCGTTCCGTGAGAAGTTCTGCGCAAGCGCCGCGGCAAACTTCGGATCCGGCTGGACGTGGCTTGTGCTTACGCCGCAAAAGACGCTCGAAATCGTGAATACCTCAAATGCCGGTACGCAATTGGCAAGCGACAATTCGCCCCTCATGGTGGTTGATGTTTGGGAACACGCCTACTACATCGACTATCGCAATTCTCGTCCGAATTACTTGAACGCGATCTTTGATCATTTGATCGATTGGGAATTTGTGGCGAAGAACTACTACAACGCCAAGTAAGAACGCCGGGCCTCGAAGCTAATCTTCGAGGCCTTTTTCAAAATGCAGTTTCGCGCCTTCGGTTAATTTGTTTTTCTCAAACCACCCGGCGTTGACTTCGAGCGCCCAAGCCGCCTGACGATATGAACAATGGTTGGTTTCGGTTTGCGCTTTCATGCGGCGAATCGCAAAAAGGGTGCCCTTTTCGCTAAAAAATCCCACATCCAAATTAATCGGCACGTCCTTCATCCACATGCAAATGGAGCGCGCGGGTTTAAAGACAAAAAGCATGCCCTGATTTTGCCCTAAAGCGCTCACCCCTTGCAGGCCTTTTTGTTGTTCTTGGGGGCTGACGGCAAAACTAACGGATACGGGGGTTTGGTTTACAAAGATTGTTTCCGCCTGGGCGGCAGCGGCTGTCAAAATGAGAAACGTGGATAAACAAAAACTGCGCGAACAACGAGAAGTTACTTGTCGCGCAGTTTTGAGCACAGACTTTGAGCTGGTCTCTGACACAGGCAGTCCTCTAGCTTGCAGCGTCGGTCTTAACAGGCATGGGGATCACGCGTGTGGCGTGCAGTCCGCGTTCGGATTCTTCGAATTCAAACTCAACCCGCTGGTTGGTTTGCAAGGTCTTGCGACCGGGCATTTCAATAGAGCGGAAATGAACAAACACTTCACGATCTTGACCGTCGGGGATGATGAATCCGTAACCTTTGGCATCCGAGAACCATTTAACAGTACCGGAGTTCATACAACTTCCTTTATCCGGAAAGCATAGGCAAACTAGAGGGAATTCTATTTTGTCTGCTTTCTCTTCCATCATAGGCTTATTGCAAGGGGTTGGAAGAATTTTTTTTTCGATTTCTTCTGAAAATTTCCCGAATATAAGAAATATGTAATCTTTTCTGAGTAAAAAAAGCCCAAAGTTTGTGCTTTGAGCTTTTTGATGTGCGAGATTGGATTAGGCTTTGCCGGTAGAGCCGAAGCCGCCCGCGCCGCGGTCAGAGGCTTCAAAATCATCCACGATATTCATTTGCATCTGCACCACCGGCACAATGACCAATTGAGCGATTCGTTCCATCGGTTCAATCGTAAAGGGGGTCGTGCCGCGGTTCCAAGTGGAAACCATGAGTTCGCCTTGGTAGTCGGAGTCGATTAAGCCGACGAGGTTGCCCAAAACGATGCCGTGCTTATGCCCCAGACCGGATCTCGGCAAGATGAGCGCGGCGTAGCCCGGATCGGCCAGGTGAATTGCCAGACCCGTTTTAATCAGTTTGGTTTCACCGGGATTGAGCGTGAGCGGCTCATCAAGCATTGCCCTGAGGTCTAAGCCGGCAGAGCCTTCGGTGGCGTACGAAGGCATTTTTTCTTTGACTCGGGGATCTAAAATTTTGACATCAACTTGCATGATGGGACTATCTCCTGCGTTGGCGCTTTTGCCTGATAATGTTGAAAACGATACTGAGGAACACAAAGAAGAATCCGCTCATGACGAAATCTTCATTGCCGGACATGCCCCCATAGAAAAAGAGCGCAAAGCCGATAAAAATTAAAAATACCGAGCTGCCGGTGCTCAAGCTGGAAGATGCAGAGCGATTGGGCACAGGGCGATTTGTTGCGCCGGGCGGAACCTGCACTTTGAATGCGTCCTCAGGCTGACTGATGACCGTGTCGCGGTGCATGGGGGAGGAGGCCTTTATGTCACTTGGCGTCACATCCGGAATCGGCGCGCTCCAGACGCCTGAGGCCGCGCCATTGAGCTCTTCATTGACCTGTTCACGCATCAGCTCTTCGTTGACCTGAAGCGCTTTGAGCTCCGCGACGCTTTTTTGGTTAAGTTTTTCAACGAAACCGGCGAAGTCTCCGTCTTTGGGTTCTAAGTAAGAGGGATCAAAGCGTTTTTTGCGCATCAGTTCACCTCTTGGGCGATTTTAGCGATTAACTCCTGAGCAACGTGCTCTTTGGTCGCTTTAGTTAAAGGAGTGGCAGCGTCGCGTTCGACAAATACCACGGTGTTTGTGTCCTGATTCATCGCGTCGCTTACCAAATTGGCCACGATAAGCGGCACGTGCTTGCGGTAAAGTTTGGCGCGGGCGTTATCAATCAAATTATCTGTTTCGGCCGCAAAGCCCACACAGTAGGGGGCGTTTTCCAAGGCGGCGACGCTTGCGAGAATGTCCGGATTTTCTTCAAAGATAATTTCCGGCGCGCCGGAGAATTCTTTTTTAAGTTTATGCTCGCTTGAGTTGGCCACTCGCCAGTCAGCAACAGCAGCCACACTGATAAAAATTTCGTGCTGAGAAACTTCTCGCATGACGGTGTCATACATTTCTTGCGCGGTGGTGACATCGATGCGGCGAACGCCCGCGGGCGTTTTTAGGTTCGTCGGACCGCTCACGAGAGTGACTTCGGCACCGGCTAAAGCAGCCGCCTTGGCAATGGCATAGCCTTGTTTGCCAGAAGAGCGATTCGTGATGCCGCGCACCGGGTCAATGGGCTCATAGGTGGGCCCGGCGGTGATAAGCACGCGGCATCTGTCTAAAAGACGAGGCGAGAAAGCGCCTTTGAGCGCTTCAAGAATTTCTTCGGGTTCTAACATGCGACCGCTTCCGATGTCGCCGCAGGCTTGCTCGCCAGAGGCCGGACCAAGAAATAGTGCTCCGTCTTGCGTGAGCTGCGTGACGTTGCGCTGAGTGGCTTGGTTGTGCCACATGTAGGTGTTCATTGCCGGGGCATAGGCCACGGGGCACCGTGCGGCAAGAATAGCCGCGCTCAAAATATCATCGGCCATGCCTTGTGCCGCTTTGGCAAGAATATTGGCTGTGGCGGGGGCCACGAGCAAAAGCGATGCGTCTTTTGTGGCGTCGATATGCGGAATGGCACTTTGGTGTTGATCCCAGTCGCCTGTGTAAACCGTTTGGGCGCCAAGCGCTTCAAACGTTAACGGCGTGACAAAGCGTTGGGCGGCCTCTGTCATGATTACGCGAACTTCCGCGCCCCGTTTGATCAGAAGTCTGAGAAGTTCACAGCTTTTGTAGGCGGCAATTGAACCGGTGACCGCCAAGACAATTTTTTTACCTGTCAACATCGCTTTTTCGTCCTAATCGGAAGAACGGCCCGAAAAACTGTCGAGAATCAGCAAGCCAGCCCCGCCAACAATGGCCATGTCGGCGATATTAAAAGCGGGCCAGTGCCAATAGCCGTAATAAAAATCTAAGAAATCAATTACATAACCGTAAATTATACGGTCAAAGAGATTGCCGATGGCTCCGCCCATGATGAGAGCCAGCGAAAGACAAAAGAACCGTTCGGAGGCATGGCGGATGATCAAACGGGCGCAGATGAAAACTGCGGCCAAAGCGATCGCGGCAAAAAGATACATCTGCCAGCCGCTGTGACCAGCTAAAAAGGAAAAGGCCGCGCCCGTGTTATGCGCTAACACTAAATTGAAAAAAGAAGTCACGGGCCGACTTTCGCCTAAGTAGAAGTTGCTTTCAAAATAAAATTTCGTAGCAAAATCCACGAGGAAAACGACGGCCGCAACGCCCGCCCAAGGCATAAGCGCTTGGGCGGAAGAGTTGCGGGCTTCAGTCATTGATGTCGACCTTTACACAAAGCGGCGTGTTTCACCGGTACCGAAGAGGTTTTCTGCACAACGGGCGCAAAGCGTCGGATGGTCAGCAACCGTGCCAACGGTGGCAGTGTAATGCCAGCAGCGGACGCATTTGGGCGCTTCAGACTGCACGACTTTAATGCCGTAGGTACCTTGATGCAAGTCAGCGCGGCTAGTGATCATCACAAAGCGCAATTCGTCACCCAGGCTCGCAAGTGCTTCGTAATCTTCACCCTCTGCGGTGATATCCACTTCGGCTTGCAGGCTCGAGCCCACCTTGCCTTCAGTGCGCAAGTTTTCAATTTCTTTTTGCACGTCTGTGCGGATCTTGCGAATGTGTTCCCACTTGGCAAGAAGCTTTTGCGCATCGGCCATTTCAGGCACCTGGAAGAATTCTTCCGTGAAGATCGAAACCGACTTGCCCGGTTCAAAGATCGCGTAGGCTTCTTCGGCCGTAAACGACAGGATCGGAGCCATCAGGCGCAGGTAAGCGGCCGTGATGTACCAAAGAGCTGTTTGAGCGGAGCGGCGCGGCAGTCCCGTGGTGGCCGTCGTGTAGAGACGGTCCTTAAGAATGTCGAGATAGAAGCTGCCCAAATCGTCACTGGCGAAGGATTGAAGTTTCGCCACGATCGGGTGGAAGTCATTGTTGTTGTAAAGCTCGATGACTTCTTTTTGCAGCTCAGCCACGCGAGCGATTGCCCAACGGTCAAGCTCAATCATGTCTTCAAACTTCACGGCATCCTTGTTGATGTCAAAGTCGCTCGTATTCGCCAAGAGGAAGCGCAGCGTGTTGCGGATGCGGCGATAGGAGTCGGTGACGTGCTTGACGATGGTCTTGCCGAAACTTAATTCGCCGGAATAATCGGTGGAAGCTACCCACAAGCGCAGGATTTCCGCGCCATAGGTCTTCGTGGCGTCCATCAATTGAACCGTGTTGCCCAAGCTCTTACTCATCTTGCGGCCCTGTTCGTCAACGGTAAAGCCGTGAGTTAAGAGGGCGTTATACGGAGCGCGGCCATCAAGCATCACGCCGATCAGAAGCGAGGAGTGGAACCAACCGCGGTGTTGGTCACTGCCTTCGAGGTACAGATCGATCGGGAAGTCGAGCTTATCTTTGTGAGAGCCGCGAACCACTGTGGCGTGCGTGGAGCCCGAGTCAAACCACACGTCCAAAATGTCGGTGGTCTTGTCATACTGTTGGGCTTCTTCAGCGCTCATGAAATCTTCGGCTTTGGCCTGTGTCCAGGTTTCGATGCCGCCTTTTTCAACGCGCTTGGCGACTTCTTCCATGATTTCAAGCGTGCGCGGGTGAAGTTTGCCCGTCACCTTGTGGGTGAAGAAGGGAAGCGGCACACCCCAGTTGCGCTGGCGGGAAATACACCAGTCGGGGCGGTTGGCGATCATGGCGTGCAGGCGGTTGTAGCCCCAGCTCGGATAGAACTTCGTGGCATCCACCGCTTCAAGCGCGGCTTCGCGCAGGCTCTTGGGCTGCTCGGTGCCGATCGCAGGACGCGTGTCGTCGTTGCTCTTATCCATGCGGATAAACCATTGGCTGGTTGCGCGATAGATCAAGGGCGTCTTATGGCGCCAGCAGTGCATGTAGCTGTGAACCTGCGTGCCGTAGTGCAAAAGGTTGCCGGACTCTTTGAGTTTTTCAACAATGACCGGTTGAGCTTTCCAGATATGCAAGCCGCCGAAAAGGGGAAGGTCATCGGCATAAACACCGTTGCCCTGCACCGGATTGAGAATGTCGTCATTGTGCATGCCGTATTTCTTGCAGGTGTAGAAGTCATCCACACCGTAGGCGGGCGCCGAGTGAACGATGCCGGTGCCGGCCGTGGAGTCAACGTAGTCGGCTAATTCAACCGGGCTGAAGCGCTTGTAGCCCGCGTCCATTTGAGACAGCGGGTGCATGAAGCGCACCAATTCAAAAGCTTCGCCCTTCGCTGTCGCGACCACCTTGCCTTGCATTTCATAGCGCTTGAGGCAGTCTTCAACGAGTTTTTCGCACAAAATGAGATAACGATCGCCGCAATCGACTAACGCATAGTCGAGTTCGGGGTGCATGTTCAAGGCTTGGTTGGCGGGAATCGTCCAAGGTGTCGTCGTCCAAATCACCGTGAAAGTCGGTTTATCAAGCGTATGACCGTAGATGCCTTCAACCTTGGTCTTATCTTCTTCAGCCAACGGGAAAGCGACGTCAATGATCGGACCCTTGATGTCTTTGTATTCGACTTCGGCTTCTGCCAAAGCGGATTGGCAGTCAAAGCACCAGTTTACGGGCTTGAGGCCGCGGTAAACATAGCCTTTTTCCATGAGCTTAGCCAAAACGCGGATTTGAGCGGCTTCCGTGTCAAAGCGAAGCGTGAGATAGGGATCGTTCCAGTCGCCCAAAACGCCCAGACGTTGGAAACCTGTCATTTGGCGGGCAACTTGTTCATGCGCGTATTGACGAGCCTTGGCCTGCAGCTCCACGATCGGCAGGTTTTTGCCGTAGAGCTTTTCGATTTGAATTTCAATCGGCATGCCGTGGCAGTCCCAGCCGGGCACGTAAGGCGTGTCATAGCCCATCAATGTGCGGGACTTCAAAATGATGTCTTTCAAAACCTTGTTGACACCATGGCCTAAGTGCAAATCACCGTTGGCGTACGGAGGACCGTCGTGCAAAATGAAGTGCTTGCGGCCTTTTTTAGCGTTGCGAATCGCACCGTAAATATCCTTCTCGAGCCATTCTTTAATCCAGGCCGGTTCACGAGCGGGCAAATTGCCGCGCATCGGGAAGGGTGTATCCGGCAGATTAAGCGGATATTTCTGTGCTTGATCTTCAGTAGTTTTTGCCATGATGTCTCCTTGGTCCCCTCGGACTCTTCAAGGTTGTTAAACACAAAAGCGTGCGAACTTTTTACCGGCTTCGCACTAACCGTACGTTTCGGTGAGCTCCGTGTCGGAGCGCGCCAGCCCCACCAATGCGCGCGCTTTTTGCGCATCGGCATTGATGGCTGCTTTTAATTCTTCCAAGTTGGCGAACTTTTTATCATCGCGCAGCTTATCCAAAAATTCCACCCGGACAATTTTTCCGTAGCACTCGGTGTGATAGTCAAAAATATGCGTCTCAAGGAGGTACTTTTTGGGTTGTCCTTCAGTCACTGTCGGTCGGCAGGTAATGGTGGCCACACCGCCCAGCGGATATGGCGCAAGACCATGGACAAATACAGCGTAGACGCCTTTAACAGCCGGTTCGCCATTTTTGTCAACCGGAATGCAATCCATGTTGATCGTGGGGAAACCCAACGTGCGGCCCAATTCTTGACCGTGAACGACGCGTCCCGTGATGTGGTAGTGATGCCCGAGCAGCTGCGTGACTTCGAAAAGATCGTTTTCCTGCAGCGCTTTTCTTAAGCGCGTGCTGGAAATGCGTCCTGTGCCATGAAAAAGGGTGGGCGAAACCCACACTTCAAAGCCCAACTCTTTGCCGAGCGCTTTAAGATCCTCGACGGTTCCCAAACCTTTGTAGCCGAAGTGGAAATCCTCACCCACGGTGACCCAGCGGGCGTGCAGACCGTCAACCAACACCTCTTGGGCGAATTCGCGCGGTGTCATGCGCGCTAAGCGTTCATTGAAATTGAGGAAAATCACGCGCTGAATGCCGCAGGCACCGATGTCGAGCACTTTGTCGCGAATGTTGTTGACTCGGGCAAGCACTTCACGGCCATGCGGATAGACTTCCTTCGGGTGAGGCTCAAAAGTGACGGCGCAAGGCAGCAGGCCGCGAAGATCGGCGGCTTGCACTACCTCATGCAGCAAGGCCTGGTGTCCGCGATGCACGCCATCAAAATTGCCGATAGCGACTGCGCAGTCCATTTTTTTGAGATACTGAGGAACCCCTCGAAATACTTTCATAACACAAATAAACTGAAATAAACGCCAAATTTTAACAAAAATACCTCTTACCGATTTGAGGAGTTTGGACTAGTTTGGAAGGAAAAAAAGACTAAAAAGGTTGTTGAAAGCACCTGTTTTCCCCAATTAATTTTTCTTCTCCTGCGGTCTCCAAAGACTGTGTCGATGTTTGGCATATTCCGCGTCCACATAGCCCGAAAACATAGCGGGCAGCAAAAAGCGATTCGGTTTAAATAAAAACGCCGCCATATGACCGCAAAAGAGCACAATGGTAAGCGCCATGCCCAGGTTATGCAGCTGCGCGAGCCAAAAAAGAGCAGGATCCGGGAAGTCCATTCCGGAGAGATTTTTAAGAGTCTTCAAGAGTCCCGTGATGATGACAATCGCAAATGCAAGAACAAAACCGGCCCAAGCAAGGCGCTGTTCAGGCAGGTATTTCCCGCTGGGGGGTTCTTTCCCTGCGCTCAAAAGTGCTTTGATGATTTTGACGCTTTCCTTGAAGTCCCCCTTGCGCGGAACGATATCGAAGTCGCCTTCAAGCGCATGGACGATTAAATGGAAGACGCACAAAAAGGTAAAGACAATGGCAAAGGCATAGTGCCAAGACAGCGTGGCGAAAAAGTCCGCCGTCGTCGGAAAAATTTGTGTCAACCCATAGCGTTTTGCGACGGGCATCTGGAGTATGCCGGTGACGATTAATCCGAAGCAGGAAAGCGCTATGCCCCAGTGAACCAAGCGGTTGCGAAGGCATTGACGATACACACGCATTAGCGGCCCTCCTTATCTTTGGGTAATTTCATTTTTCGCCGCGCGACAAGATAAGCGGCAGCCGCTGCCGCAATAGGGGCGGCCAGCGCGGCTTTGGCCCAGCCGGAAGATTCCTGCAGCCTTGCGCTCACACGGGAAAAATCCGGTCGTACGGCACTTTTATTGATGGCCTCACTGAGTTTTTCAAACGGGACCGAGGATATGTACCAGGTTGCGGTTCCGCCGTTTTCGTTTAAGCCGTATGTGTAACGGTTTTGGGTAATGGAGCGGATTTTTTTTAAAGCGTCTTCAAGCGGCAAGAAAAGCATGGCTTTTTGAGGACAGCTTTGCGCGCAGGCTGGAACTTCGTTTTGTTGCAGACGATGGGCGCAAAAGTCGCACTTGTACATCACGCCGCCACCCGCAAAAGTTGGCGCGACGTTCAAGTAGATTCCAACACCTGCTTGACGCTGCGGAATGCCCCAGGGACAGACATCCCGGCATTTTGCTCCGCCAAAACAAACGGCTGGGTCAATCTGAACCGCTCCTTGCCGGGTACGGTCGATGGCGCCGAAAGGACAGATTTTGCGGCAAGGCGCGTCAAAACAATGCATGCAGCGTCTGGGAGCGAAAACTGTCCTGCCTTCTTCTGATAAGCGGATTTTTTCAACAAAGAGCCAATTGTAAGGTGTGAGCCGATCTGTTCTTTCTCGCTCGTTGGAGAAATCCTCAAAATTTTTTTGCGGCCAATAAGGCTGAAGCGGTTTGATGGGTTCGGGGAATCGAGTTTGATTTTCTTGTTTGCATGCTGATACGCAAGCGGGAACCGGCCGATCGGTGCAGCCGTTGCAACGGTCCAGGTCAATGATGCTGATCCATTGTTCGGCAGCAGGTTTGCCTTCGGAGGCTTTTGCAATATTATCGAGCCCAACCAGCAGGGTGCCGGCCATGGCAGACTTCAGAAATGTTCTGCGATCGGACATAGGTCAGAGGTTTTTCCTGTTTGCTCATATATCTGTTCAGTCTATTGGAAAATTCAATCAAATGACGGATCAAACCTAAAAAGCTATCGCATCCATAGCGCAAAAGCATAGGCAGTCGATTTGAAATCGGTTTAAATGCTACGTGAGAGGTTCAAGCAAATAGCCGCATTTTTGAACTAAAAATTTGTCTTTTTCAATTGCCGAACCTTTTGTCGTGAGCATATCTCCGGCGATGGCGCTGTTGATGCCGGCTTTGAGCGCCATTTGGGTAGACGCCTCCGAGAGTCTTCTTCTGCCGCCCGCAAATCTCAGATAGGCCTTTGGATTAATCAACCGAAAAAGCGCGACAGTGCGGATAATTTCTTCTTCAGAAATCGGTTCCATGTGCTCGAGCGGCGTTCCTTTGATCGGTTCGAGAATATTAATTGGGATGGAGGGAGTCTCAAGTTTCCTGAGCATCAAAGCCAATTCAATTCTGTCTTGGCGGCTCTCTCCCATTCCGATGATGCCGCCTGAACATACTTCAAGACCAGCCATGCGAGCGGCATGAATGGTTTTGAGTTTGTCTGCGGTGGTGTGCGACGTACACACTTTCGGGAAAAAGTTTTCCGAAGCTTCCAGATTGCAGTGGCAGCGGCAAACGCCGGCTTGAGCAAGAAGATCAAACTCTTCTTTTGTGAGAAGGCCGGCCGAGATGCAAATCTCAAGCGTTGTTTCAGATTTTAATTTTTTGACGATTTCCGCGGCTTCTCTGACTTCACGACGAGAGAGTTTTCTTCCGCTGGTGACAAGAGAAAATCGCGTTGCTCCGTTTTTCTGCGCAGCCAATGCAGCCTGAAGGATTTTGTCGCTATCAAGCAGCGGATAAACGCCGCACCGTCCCTCGAAATGGAGGGACTGAGCGCACCAATGACAATTTTCAGTGCATCGTCCGCTTTTGGCATTGACGACCGTACAAAAATTAAATACCGAGCTTGCTTTGGCTGCTGTTACTTCATGGGCGGCCTGCACTAAATCCGAAAGAGGAGCCTCACCGATGGCAAGGAGATCGGAAAGCACCGGAATATCTTCAGCCAAGGCACATTGCTTGACTTTGTTTAAAAGCGTCGGAAGAGTATCCATAGTTCGGATTTTTTGAATACGAAGACGCCGATAGTGTATTGATAATTCAGAAGTCGTTCAATAGTGGAAATTCGTTAATTTGGGAGCTTTTTCTGCGTCCGCAATCGGTACAATTCTCTGATAGTCCAACGTTGAGATTTATTATGAAAAAAATCGTCGTTTTAATTTCCGGCCGCGGGAGCAACTTTGTCGCTATTGAAGAGTGCGCTCTGCGTGAAGACTGGGAACACACAATCGGTGCGAAGATCGTTGCCGTCATTTCCAACCGCCCGGATGCCAAGGGGTTGGAATTGGCCAAAGGCTACGGGATCGATGCGTTATGTGTTGATCACAAAGCGTTTGAGACGCGCGAGGCTTTTGAAGAAAAACTCTATGAAGTGATTTCTCAATACAGTCCCGATCTCATTGTGCTCGCAGGCTTCATGCGTATTTTGACCGCGGGATTCGTGGATCGTTTTGAAGGCAAGATTCTCAATATTCACCCGGCGCTTTTACCCTCCTTTAAAGGATTGGATACTCATCAGCGTGCGATTGATGCCGGTGTCCGCATGGCGGGCACAACGGTGCATTTCGTTACGGCGGCGCTTGATGGCGGCGCGATTATTGCCCAGGCTGCGGTTCCCGTTTTGCCCAGCGACGATGAGCATCGATTGGCCGACCGTGTGCTTCGGTATGAACATCAGATTTACGCCCGCTCGGTGAAAGCTTGCGTCACAGGACGTGTGCGCTATGAAAATGAGCGCGCGGTGATGGATGATGCGACGGCGTTGGAACTTACTTTGTTTGGTCAGGTTTAAAACATGCTGGAAAAGAAAAAAACAACTCGTCGTCAGGCCGCGGGTACTCCTCGCCGCCTGACGGAGCGGCAGCGCGCCGCGCGAAGCCGTCAGCTTCAGGAAAGTCGCGCGATGACAAAAGATGAGCGAAGAGCGCGAGCTACCGATCATCATGAACTTTCCGATCGCCAAAAACGCGCAGGTGGCCCTCGTGTAACGGGTTTAATTGTTGATGAACTGGGTAAGGCCCTTGCCACCGTTTTAAAGCTTGACGGGCCGGCCGATGTTCTGATGAGCCGCTTTTTCAGACTCAACCATAAATTGGGTTCCCGTGACAGAAGCATCATTGCTGAGGCGATCTTTTTCACTTTAAGGCATCTTTCGACTATTTCCTGGCAAATGAAGCCCATTGTGCCGGCTCGCGCGCCGAGGCTTACCGCCATGGTGGCGTTGGCCCGCATTTATGGACGAGATGCACTTGATGAACGTACAGTGGGCAACGACGCTGCTCCATTGGATAACATCCTGCGCAGCAAGCCCGAAAAAGCGACCGCTTTTGTGCAGTCCGAGCTTCCTTATTGGCTCTATGAGCGCCTCAATAACCAGTTTGGAGATGAGGCACCCGCGCTTTTCGAATCGATGAAAGAAGGTGCGCCGCTTGATCTGCGCGTGAATTTGCTCAAAGCTAAACGCGAAGATGTCCTCAAGGAGCTCGCTGAACACGGTGTGCAGGCCCTGGAAACACCGCTCTCGCCCGACGGTGTTCGTTTAATGACAAAGCCTGGGCTCACGAGCTGGCCGATTTACCGCGAAGGCAAGATCGATGTTCAGGATGAAGGCAGTCAGCTCATTGCCCGCCTGGTGCAGCCCAAGCGCGGTGAAATGGTTTGCGACTTTTGCGCAGGTGCGGGCGGCAAAACGCTTGCGCTTGGTGCGCTTATGCGCTCGACCGGCCGACTCTACGCGTTCGATGTCAATGAAAAGAGACTTTCGGGGCTGACGCCTCGCATGAGACGAGCGGGGCTGAGCAACGTTCATCCGGTTGCGATTAAGACCGAGCGTGATGTTCGCGTGAAGCGTTTGGCGGGCAAATTTGATCGCGTGTTGGTCGATGCGCCGTGTTCCGGCACGGGAACGCTTCGCCGCAATCCCGATCTGCGCTGGCGCATGAGTGAAGAGGAATTGGCCCGCATTAATGCGATTCAGGCAAACGTCCTCGAATCAGCGAGCCGGTTGGTGAAAGCGGGCGGCCGTTTGGTTTATGCCACGTGCTCTTTGCTCAAAGAAGAAAACCAAGGCGTGGTGGAAGCGTTTTTAGCCAAGCATCCCGAATACGAAATCATGGATGCGACGGACGTTTTAGCCAAACAGGGAGTGGAGTTGCCGCAATGCGCTAAAGCGCACGCACCCTACTTTGTCATGGCGCCGCATCAAAGCGGAACGGACGGTTTCTTCGGTGCTGTGCTTGTTAAGAAAACACTTGAGGCACAATCGGCTTAAACTAAAATAAATAACGCTCGCTCGATAGTCGCAGCGGGCGTTATCGTTTAAGGCGAATTCGGAAATGCTTTTCAGCGTACCCAAATCTCTGGCTTTTTTGTTGGCGACGTGCTCCATGGTGGGGCCTCTGTCGGCCAATACCTACATGCCGGGTTTGGGGATGATTGCCGAAGAGTTCGGTGTGAGCGAAGTCGCCGCCTATCAGACGCTTTCAAGTTATCTTCTTTGTTTTGCGCTCTCGTCACTTTTTGTCGGTGCGATATCCGATAGTCTCGGCAGACGCACCGTGATGATGGGCGGTCTGCTTTGCTATGCGCTTTCATGTGCTATCTGCGCTTTTAGCCCAGGCTACGAAACTTTTCTTATCGGCCGCATTCTCATGGGGCTTTTTGCAAGTACCGGCACGGTGCTTGCGATGGCGGTCACACGAGACCTTTTCAGCGGCCGTCAGGCTCAGGAACTCACAAGTCTGATCGCTGTGATTTTCGCATTAGCTCCTGCTTTCGCCCCGATTATCGGCGGCTGGCTTGTCTCGCTTTTCGGTTGGCGAAGTGTCTTTTATTTTCTGTCGGCCTTTGCAACCTCCATGGCGATCATTACCTTCTTTTTATTAAAGGAAACGCATCCCAAGTCGCTTAGAACGCCATTTCAGTTTGTGCCTTTGGTGACGCAATACGCCGCTTCAATGAAAAATGTCGCTTTTACAGCAGGCGTCATCTGCAGCGGTTTTGTGTTCATGGGCTCCATTCTCTTTTCCGCCGGAGCTCCCGACTATGTGGAAAACATTATGGGAATGGGGGTGACGGATTTCGGTTACCTGATGATTCCGCTCATCGGCTTTTCTGTGACAGGCTCCATCTTTTGCACCAAGATTACGGCGAAATTCGGTGAAGAACGCACGATGAAAATGCAGATCGTACTGATGCTCGTTGCCGGCATCTTAGGTGTGGCGCTCAATTATTTCTGGCACGTGCCCTATCCGTTCTGTCTTTTTGCGGTGATCATTTACAGTACGGCGATGAGCGTTGTGCGACCGATTCTGACGGTTTACAACTTGGACTATTTCCCGCAAAACAGAGGCATGGCCGCAAGCATTCAGCAGTTTTTCCAAACATCGTCTTTTGCGATTTGCGCTGCGCTTTGGGTGCCGCTTGTGATGGGCAGCGCCTGGAAGTATGACCTCGTTTTGCTCTTTTGCGGCGTGATGGTCGGCGTGACGTGGATCATTGTTTTGAAAACACGCCCGCGCTGCCTGCCAAAAGACTTTGACTTACAGAATCGTTAGAAGCGTTGAAACGATAACGACACTGCAAGCCACGGAAAGCGAATTCAGGTTGGCCGCCATCGAAGGTTTGCACTTGGCCTTAATGCAGAAGATCAATCCCACTACTGGAACCGGCGCCCAAGCGATGAGCGCTAAAATCTTGCGGATTTCGTCCGGAAACGGCAGCAGATAATACATCGCAAGCGACATCACCAAAGAGCCCAAAAGGCGGATAGCCAAAAGTCTTAAAAGTTCCTTGAGTTGCTCGGCGGGCATCGCGAAGCGAATGCTCTGACCCAACAAAATCATGGCTAAAAACGCATTGGCATTGGCGCCAATCGTTGCCCATTCAACCAGCGTGGCCGGGAAAGTAAACTCCAAAAAAGCGAGCGTCAGCATTACAAAGTAAGAGCAAATGGGGCCGGAGCTGAACATGCGTTTAAGGATCGTTTTCACGAGCGTCATGCCGGTGCCCGTGCCCGAGGCGATGGCGTATGTGGTGCCCGTGCACATGATAGAGTTGCCGATATCAAAAAGGCAGATGGATAAAAAGCCCACCGGCGTGACAAAAGTCTGCAAAAACGGCATCACAAACGTTCCGACGTTAAAACCGGAGAGATTGAGCATGTCAAAAAGACGGTTTTGAGGGTTTTTGCGTGTGATCAGGTAGGCCACGCCGATCATGAAGAAGTTTGTGAGAAGCCCTAGGCCGATGAGCCAAAAATAGCTCGCTTCAATGTGCAGTCCGTTTAAGCAAACAAGAATAAGGCAGGGGAGAGTGACGTAGAGCAGAAGGCCTGAGAGAGCGTGCACGGTGTCTTCTTTGAGAATGTGGGTGCGTTTGAGAAAGTAGCCCACAAAAATGAAGAAGACAAACCCCAGAACCTTCAGTAGCCCTTCCACGTCAAAACCCTTTCAGAAAAACAGAAACGATGGTAGGCGATTGTACGCCGGTAGAATGCAGACATGAAAAAAGCCCGACGAATCGGGCTTTTGGTCGGTACGACGCTCAAATTACTTGAGCTTCGTTTCCTTATAAACCACATGCTTACGAGCAACCGGGTCATACTTGGAAATTTCCATCTTGCCCGTGCTTGTACGCTTGTTTTTGGTCGTCGTATAGAAGTGACCCGTACCAGCGGTCGACTCTAACTTGATCTTTTCACGGTTACCCTTTGCCATGGTGAACTCCTATTAGATTTCGCCGCGGGCGCGGAGGTCCGCTAAGACCGCATCAATACCGAGCTTATCGACCGTACGAAGACCTGCCGCCGTCAGACGCAAACGGACCCAGCGGTTTTCGCTTTCAACCCAGAAACGACGATATTGAAGATTGGGCATGAAGCGACGCTTGGTTTTGTTGTTTGCGTGAGAGACGCGGTGGCCGACCATCGGCGCTTTGCCGGTGACTTGACACACTCGTGCCATCGCTAACTCCAGTCAAAAAATTAAAACAAAAACAACCCGCCCGAAGCAAAACTTCTCACCTCGGTGGGTCAACGGTGAGGTGCATTATACGCATCGGTCCCCCGTTAAGCAAATTGAGAATAACAAACTTGTTCAGTTGTCAAGATGTGGTGGTTTAGTCTCGATTGATCACTAAAGCGGGGTAACCGTCGTAACCGTAGCGGCGTCTGTTGCGGACGATTAAAACTGCGCTCAGCACAAAGGTCATGGCTTCGGCAAGCGGCACCGAGAGCCAAAGCCCCAATTCGCCGATTAGAAGCGGCAGACATTCAATCGCTAGAACGGTAAACAAAAATGTTCGGCAGAAAGAAACGATGGCGGCTCGTTTGCCGTCGCCCATTGCTGTAAAGAGATAGGCGGCGAACATATTGGGGCAAAGAAGCAGCAGCGAGAGCGCAAAGTAGCCGAAATTGGCAAGAACCAATTCAAATACAGGAGAATCGTCTGGCGTGAAAAAGCCGAGCACGGGCGCGGCGAAAATCAGCGACAAACCATATGCGCCCAAAGAGAATATCACCATAATGATTAAGCTGTTTTTAAAGACGCTTGCCAATTCGTTCCAATTTTGCTCCCCATACTTGTAGCCCAAAATGGGACCCGTGGCTTCGCAAAAACCATAGAAGATGGAGTTAAAGACATAGGTGGAATAGGAGGCGATGGTGAGCGCGGCCACGCCGTCGACACCCAGCCAATGCATAAATGCGGCATTAAATAAATAGAGTGTGACGGCTGAAGAGAGACTCCCAACCATTTCTGAAAAGCCGCTTCGGCAGGCGCCTTTTAAGGCATCCCAATCGGGGCGGGTGCGAATGATTTTGATGGGGGCTTGAGCGCGGCAGAAAAATAGCGCGCCCGCAGCTGCCGCCACGATCCAGGAAATGACGGTGGCAAGCGCGCCGCCATACATGCCCCAGCCCAGTGGACCCATGAAGACGATATCAAGCACAACATTCGTGAGGCCGGAAGCGATAGAGACCGCAAGGCCTAATTTCGGGAATCCAGCGACTGTGAAAAATGTTTGAGAGAGCACGCTCAAAAGGAAAAAAGGCATGAAGGCCAGCCAGACAATTTGGTACTCATAGGCGTAAGCGTATTGCTCATCGTTCACATTGAGAAAACTAAGCAAGGGATCCAGAAGCAAAATGCCGACAACGCCAACCACGAGGCCAAAGAAAAACTCTGCGTAAACCAAGGTGTCGGCGCCTGCGGCATCGCCCGCGCCCATGCGGCGGGAAACGACAGAGCCGCCCCCTGCAGACAGCATGATGCCCACCGCACCCAGGAAAATGGCGAGCGGGAAAATCATGTTTAGCGAGGCGAGCGCCACGGTTCCCATGTAGCGGCTGATCAACACACCGTCGGCCACCATGTAGCTCATGATAAAGAGCGACATGAGCATTCGCGGCGACGTGAACTTCAACTGTCCCGCGATGCTGAAATGCTGACCGAGAATGGATTGGGTCTGACGCATAAAAATCGGAGATTCTGTTTAATTAACTGCAAACGAAATAACTCTGAAATCTTAACCTCAACTTTTTTTCTTTGTTTGCCTAAAAGCAGAGCAAAGTTTGCTCAGTTTCGATAGTCATCGCTAAAAAAATGTAGACTGTCGAAATAATCTCAGAAGGAAATGCGTATGCAGGTTTTATTAGCTCAGCCTCGAGGATTTTGCGCGGGTGTCAATCGCGCGATTGCTATTGTTGAGCGTGCGCTCGCTGTCCAT
Organism: uncultured Burkholderiaceae bacterium; assembly: GCA_944390675.1. GTDB lineage: Bacteria > Pseudomonadota > Gammaproteobacteria > Burkholderiales > Burkholderiaceae_F > Aphodousia. Next base: position 14,701 of record CALXQR010000009.1, on the reverse strand, counting down.
GGGCGTCCGATTTATGTGCGCCACGAAATTGTGCATAACAAAACAGTGGTCAATGAGCTCAAAGAAAAGGGCGCGATTTTTATTGACCATTTAAGTGAAGTGCCCGATGGCGCCACGGCAATTTTGTCGGCGCACGGTGTGCCGCAAAGCGTGAAAGATTACGCGGCAACGCGTGACTTGAAAATTTTTGATGCGACGTGCCCCTTGGTGATGAAGGTGCACCGTGAAGTTGTCAAAATGCATGCAGAAGGGCTTTCAGTGATTGTCATCGGCCACAAGGGGCATGCGGAAGTGGAAGGCACGATGGGGCAGGTGAAGGACAACATCTATCGGGTTTGCACTGACGAGGAAGTCGACGCGCTCGTTGTTCCCGATCCGTCAAAAGTCGGGTTTGTGACGCAGACAACGCTCTCCACGGACGAAACAAAGGAAGTGATTGCAAGACTCAGAAAGCGTTTCCCTGCGATCAGATCATTATCTTCTGCGGATATTTGCTACGCCACGCAGAGCCGTCAGGAAGCAGTGAAGAAATTAGCTGCGCTTGTGGATTTGGTTTTAGTGATCGGTTCAAGCACGAGTTCCAATTCGCGCCGCCTGAGGGATAAGGCACAGCGTGAGGGCGTAAGAGCTTTTTTAATCGACAGCGTTGATGATATTGAACCGACGTGGTTTGATGGAATTGAAAAAGTGGGTATTACAGCGGGCGCTTCGGCTCCGGAGCATTTGGTTCAGGGCGTCGTTGAATATCTTCAAAAAACGCACGGTGCGACGGTGGAAACGATGCCGGGCGTGCCCGACAGAATTTCTTTCCCGCTTCCCTCGGGACTGTAATAGGAGCAAGGATCAGCATGGCAAAAGATAAACATCAAAGCGCGACACCGGCCACAGATTGGCTCAAGCAGCACAAGGTTGCGTTTGAACCGCTTTCATACGAATATATTGAGCACGGCGGCACGGCCGTTGTGGCCCAAGCCTTTGGATTGGATCATCACACAGTGGTTAAAACACTCATCATGGAAGATGAGCATGCCAAGCCTTTGGTGATTCTGATGCATGGCGACTGCGAGGTGAGCACGAAAAATCTTGCGCGGCAGGTGGGTGTCAAACACATCGCACCTTGTAAACCTGAGCAAGCTCAGCGCAACAGCGGCTATCAGGTGGGTGGTACGTCTCCCTTTGGCACTCGTAAAAAGATGCCTGTCTATGTTCAAAAAACCATTTTGGACTTGCCGCAAATTTATATTAACGGCGGCAGACGCGGTTTTATCGTGAAAATTGATCCCCAGGTGCTTGTTACGGAATTGGGTGCGCAGCCGGTTGATTGCGCGAACGCGGATTAATAAATAGTCTGAATTGAGTTTTGCCGAATTCTCATCTGCGACGGCAATTGTGTTTTTCAGAGGAGCTGAGATGACGGTGCAGGAATTTGCTCAGAAGATTTTCTCTGATGTGCGCGAGATGTCTAAGTCTGCGTTAGGTGTAACGCGCTTAGGCTACACGGAAAAAGAAACCGAAGTGCTTCGGTATTTGGAATCAACGGCGCGAAACTTAGGCCTTGCCTGCCGCTATGATGTGGCCGGCAATCTTTGGATGACGCTGAGAGGAAAGAATCCGAACTTGCCAGGCATTATGGTGGCAAGCCACGCCGACAGTGTTCCGGAGGGCGGTAATTTTGATGGTCTGGCGGGTATTGTTGCGGGATTGTGTGCCGCGAAAGATATTCAAGAATCTCAGAGGCAGCTGCAGCAGGATTTGAATGTGGTGGCTTTTCGCTGTGAAGAGCAAGGTTTAATAGGATCGCGTGCAATTTTAGGAACGCTTAAAGCTGAAGACCTCCAAAGACGCTACCGTCCTGAGTGCAAACTTTTGGGAGAGTCCATGCAGGACTGCGGCATTGATCCGCAGGCATTAGTGCAGGGTAAAGCCTACTTATATGCTAAGGATGTCGCGGCGTACTTTGAGTTGCACATCGAGCAAGGTCCGAAACTTGAATTGTCCGACCAAGCAAAAGTTGGTTTGGTGACAGGCATTCGAGGCAACGTTTTCCATCGCTCGATTCGCTGTGTTGGAGAGACGGCACACTCCGGCGCGATCGATTTTGAATTTCGGCATGACGCGGTAGCTGCCGTGGCCGAACTTTTCAGTGCGATGCGTTCGCATTGGATTGAAAGACTGAAAGCCGGAGAGGATCTCGTCTACACAAACGGTGTCGTTAATACGCCGGCTTCGCAAAGCTTCAATATTATTGCAGGGGAGGTGACGTTCAGTTTGGACATTCGAACATTGTCCGTAGAGACGCGCCAAGCCTTTTATCGATGCTTTAAAGAAGAAGCCGCGAAAGTGGCAAAAACGTTCGGAGTGAAGTTTGAATTTGACGAAGCCTTTTATATCGAACCTTCGCTTAGTAATCCTTCGCTTGTTGAGAAACTCGAGCAAGCCGCGGCCCAGGAAGCCGTTCCTGTCATCCATATGGCTTCGGGCGCCGGCCATGACGCGGGCGACGTGGCCCAGCAAGGTATTCCTATGGCGATGATTTTTGTGGCTAACCAAAACGGTTCGCACAATTGGCGGGAAGCCATGCGTATGGAAGACTTCTTAGCGGCGGTTCGAGTGCTGACCCGTGCGCTCAAAAACTTTAACTGATGATGTCTGCGGCGGCTTCCTTGAGCCGCCAGCGCGGCTTAACCCCGAACTTTAAGTTCTTGAAATGCTTGTTGATGTCATCTTCTGACATGTGCCGCATGCGTTCAAGACCTGCGGTGGCGATCATCGCACCATTGTCCGTGCAGAGTTTGATGGGCGGGAAAAAGACCTGCATGCCGCGCTTGCGCATTTCATAAACCAAGCGGTTTCGAAGCTGCTTATTGGCGCTTACGCCGCCAGCGACTACCAGTGTCTTCATCTTTTGCTGCTTCATGGCTTTGACCGCTTTTGCGGCAAGCACATCCACCACTGAATCCACAAAGGCTCGCGCAAGATTGGCGCGGAATGTTTCATCGTTGGGATTTTCGGCGTTTTTAACAGCTGTTAAAACAGCGGTTTTAAGTCCCGAAAAACTCATATCTAAATTAGGTGAATGAAGCATGGGGCGAGGCAGCTCAATGGCGCCAGAGACACCTTTTTCAGCCAAGGCGCTCACCGCGGGGCCGCCGGGGTAGCACATGCCGAGAAGCTGAGCGGTTTTATCAAACGCCTCACCCACGGCATCATCGAGCGTATCGCCCAAGAGCTCATAGTCTCCGAAACGGTTAACCTTCATGATCTGCGTGTGGCCGCCGGAGACCAAGAGCGCGATAAAGGGGAATTGCGGAGCGGGATCGGCCAAAAGATTGGCAAGCAAATGCCCTTCCATGTGATGGATGCCGATAACGGGAATGTCAAGCGCAAAAGCCAACGCATGAGCGACGCTCACGCCGACAAGAAGTGCGCCGGCTAAACCGGGCCCTTGAGTCACCGCGATGGCATCGAGCTCTTCTTTGGTTTTGCCGACCTCTTCGAGCACCTGCTCAATGAGCGGAATAACGCGGCGAATATGATCTCGGCTTGCCAGTTCGGGAACGACACCGCCATATAAGCGATGCATATCAATTTGAGTATGGACTGCGTGAGCAAGCAGCCCTTTTTCGCTGTCAATCAGCGCGACACCCGTTTCGTCGCAAGAGGACTCTAAACCAAGAATGAGCATAAAAATCAAAAGAATCAATTAGTTAGATTGATTCTTGAAGAAAAATAATAAAAAAAGTTCAGGACTATTTCCTTTTATCCGTATTTTATGCGAAAATATGCAACTTTCGGAGGTCGTGCGATGATGTCCGGGACGGAGTCATGCGCACTGATCAGATCGGTAAAACATTACCGCAACATTTTTTATTGACAGGTAAGGTGCCTGATGCCCACTATTCGTGTTAAAGAAAACGAACCGTTTGAAACCGCTCTTCGCCGTTTCAAGCGTACCATTGAAAAGAGCGGTCTTTTGACCGAATTGCGTGCTCGTGAGTTCTATGAAAAGCCCACGGCCGAACGTAAGCGCAAGAAGGCTGCTGCCATCAAGCGTCACTACAAGCGCTTGCGCAGCCAAATGTTGCCGAAGAAGCTCTACTAATTTCGGACCGTATTACGGATGGCGGTTCAAATTAGCGCATGAACCGTCAGGGCTTGAGCTTTGTGCTTAAAGCCGAAATCACGCGTGCAAAGCTCTGACCTTGGAGTGTATGCACGCGTTTTTTTTCGAAAAAGGAAATGCACGATGACGATTAAAGAACAGATCATGGCTGATATGAAGGCCGCGATGAAGGCCCATGAAATGGATCGCTTGGGTGCGATCCGCTTATTGATGGCCGCTATTAAGCAAAAAGAAGTTGACGAACGCATCCAGTGCACCGATGCTGATATCTTGGCGGTTGTCGCTAAGCTCGTGAAGCAGCGTCATGACTCCATCGAACAATACACGGCTGCCAATCGTCAGGATTTGGCTGATAAAGAACAAGCTGAAATTAATGTCTTGTCCGCCTATTTGCCCAAACCCCTCACCGATGAGGAAATCGCTCAGATTATCGACGAAGCGATCGCCGCGATCGGCGCCACCGGCATGGCCGCGATGGGTAAAGTGATGGGCGCTGTGAAGCCCAAACTCACCGGACGCGCCGATTTGGGTAAAGTGTCTGCTTTGATTAAACAAAAACTCATGGCCTAAGAGCCAAGCGCCATCAATGATTCCTGAGAGCTTTATTGAAGAGGTTTTGTCGCGCACCGACATCGTGCAGGTGATCGGCCGCTATGTGAAGCTGCAGCACAAGGGCAGCAACTGGATGGCATGCTGCCCGTTTCACAAAGAAAAAACGCCTTCTTTCGCAGTCAATCCCAGCAAGCAGTTCTTTAAATGCTTCGGGTGCGGCGAGCATGGAACGGCGATTACCTTTTTGATGAAGTTCAAAGGCTTGAGTTTCCCTGAAGCGATTAAGGAACTCGCTGACGATCTCGGCATGGAAGTGCCCGAAGATCGTATGGCAAAAGCCCGGCAAGCCAAGGCAAAAACGCTTACCGATTATTTGGCTCAGGCGGCTGATTTTTATCATCAGACGCTTTTTCACGATCGCCACGCCATTGAATATTTAAAAGGCCGCGGCATCACGGAAGAAACCGCCAATAAGTTTCATCTGGGGCTCTCGCCCGACGGCTGGCAAGGTCTTGAAGCCATCTTCAAAGATAAAGCCTACGATGATCCGAAACTTGAAGAGTCGGGTCTTGTGATTGCCAAAGACGGGCACCGTTACGACCGCTTCCGCAGCCGAATCATGTATCCCATCCGCAATCCGCGCGGACAGGTGATCGGTTTTGGCGCCCGCACAATGGTGCCCGGTGAAGAGCCGAAATATCTCAATTCGCCCGAAACACCCGTCTATCACAAAAGTCAGGAACTCTACGGTCTTTATGAAGCGCGTGACGCTATTCATAAAAAGGGCCGCGCGATTGTCTGTGAAGGTTATATGGACGTTATCCAAATGTCCCAAGGCGGATTTTTGGAAACGGTGGCTGCGCTCGGCACGTCCATTACGCCCGAGCACGTGAAAAAACTTTTCCAGCTCTCCGATCACGTCTATTTTTCTTTTGACGGTGATGCTGCCGGCTTTAAAGCCGCGCGCCGCGCCATGGAGTCTACGCTGTCGATTATCACCGATACGCAGACGGCGCACTTTGTGCTTCTCCCGCAGGACGAAGACCCCGACAGTCTCATTAAGGGTCAAGGGCCGGAAGCTTTTGAAGCGCAGCTTCGCGCATCGTTCCCGTTATCGAAATTTTTCGTCATGGATATTGTCCGAGAGGTCTCAAACGGACAGGGTTTGCGCACAGCCGAAGAAAGAGCACAGGCGGTGGCGATCGCAAAGCCCCTTTTACAGAGAATGAATGCGCAGGCGCTGCGTCAGCTTCTTGTGCAGGAATTTTCCGCCGCAGTCCGCATGGATCCGGTGGAATTGGCCGCGCTTTGCGGTGTAACGCTTTTAAATGTTCCTCAAACCAAAAAAGCTTCTGCTCAAACTTCGGGTTACGGACGCGATGCAGCCCAAGGCGCTCGCTACAAACGACCGGTTCGACCGGTGACAACGGGCCCGGTATTTACCAACATTAAGCGTCGCCTTCTGCAATGTTTGGTGGCGCATCCCGCATGGCTTTTAAAGTATTCGGATCAAATTGAGTACGAGCTCCTTGATGCGGTGGATGATTGGGAAGAGGCAATTGTCAGGCTTTGGCACTTGGCTCAGGATCATTCCAAGGGCGAGGGCTTTGATGCCGATAAACTCACAACGGGGTACCTCTTGTCCTTTGTGCAGGACGAACCCATTTATGAGCGCTTGGCCGATCTTGCCTCTGAAGAAGAGGTGCTTCAGACGCCCGAAGGCGTGGCGGAGTATGAAGTCAAGTGCGCCTTTCTTAAATTAGAGAAAGCGCAGCTTGATGCGCGTATTTCTGAGCTTCTGACTCATGAGGAGCAGGGCGACGCGGTGGACGCTCAATACCTCGAAAGATTGTTTAAGCGCCGTCAGGATATTCACCGTTCGTTAGTCGATGAAAGTTCTCAGGCTGTTGACTTTGTCATGGACAGTCGTTTGAGTGGCTGAGTTCTTGGTGAAAACGCCTATTTTTCTATAGCAAAAAAGCCTTTGCTCCCCCTATAATTAGCCATCGTTTGCAGTTGAGTTGTTGGAAAACAATGAGCGAATGCGAACATTCATTTCTCCTGTGGAAATCGGAGAAGTGAAGCGAATTCTCCCTTAGCTCTTTTTTCCTGTCTGAAGATGTTCTCAGGCAAAGGAAAAGTGTGTTTGTATGGCTACCCGTAAGAAAAAAACGGCAAAAAGCGAATCTCTTCAAGTCAATTCCGCCTGCTCGGCGGAGACCACTATCAATATTCTTTTTGATCAGCCTCTTAAAGTAAAAGCGCCGGTATTGGGTTCCATGCCTGAGGCGAGCAACAACAGCCGCAAAAAACAGAGACTGAAAAAGTCCCTGGAAAAGGTTTATCAGGATGGCGCGAGCGAATTGCGTCTCCAAAAGCTTCGCGCGTTGATTGTTCAGGCGAAAAAAGACGGTTACGTCACGTACAGTCAGCTGGCCGAAGTGGTGCCGGAAAAGGCTGAGGATGAAGACGAGGCAATTGCCAAGCTTGAGCACGCGTTTCACTTTCTCGGCATTCAGGTGCTCGATGAGCCGCCCGCTGAAGATGAAATTCTGCTCAACGACTCGCCCTTGTCTTTAGTACAGGAAGAAGACGATCAGGATGACGAAGATGTCTTGTCGCTGGTCGAAAGCGATGTTTCCAGAACCTCGGACCCCATGACGATGTACACGCGTGAAATGGGAACTGTGCCGCTTCTGACGCGTGAGGAAGAAATTTCGATTTCAAGGCGCGTTGAAGATGGGTTCCAGGAAATGATGGAAGCCATTGCGGAAAGTCCCTCTGCGTTGGGTGCTCTTATTGATATGGCCGAGACGTTGCGCGCAGATGAAGTGAGCGTGGAAGCAATTGTTGACGGCGTCACCGATCAGGATAAGCTTTGCGAGTCACAGTCCGAAGATGAAATGCCGGAGTATGACGAAGAGGATGATGACGACGTGCAGGAAGTCGCTATCGGCGCCTCGGCAATGAGCAGTGAGCAGCTTCAGGCGCTCAAAGACACAACCCTTGAGATTTTAGATACCTGCAAGGGCTACTACGAGTGCATGCAGACGCTTGCCGTTGACAGTGACGAGTACAAACAGTTGGAATTTGCAGTCAAAGAGCAGCTCATGCGGGTCCGCTTTACGGCCTCCACCGTACGCACATTGTCGGATTTGCTTCATGACAAGGCTGAAGTTTTCAAACGCGTAGAGCAAGATGCAAAACGCCTGCTTGTCGATGTGGTGGAGATGCCGAAGTCTGAATTCACGAGACTTTTCCGTGAGGATAATTTCTCTGAAGCTTCTCTGAGAGCATTACTTAAAAAGTCAAAGCCTTACTCGCTTGCTCTTGAGAAAAATTTCGAATCCATCCTTCAAGTGCAGAAAAACTATGCGCAGTTGGTAAGCGAAGTGCGTTTGCCTGCCTCTCGCATGCGCGAGCTCTACGCCAAGATGTGCGAAGCGGAAAAAAACGTGCACGAGGCCAAACAGGAAATGATCAATGCGAATTTGCGTTTGGTGATTTCCATTGCCAAGCATTATTTAAACCGCGGACTGCAGTTTTTGGATTTAATCCAGGAAGGCAATCTGGGTTTAATGAAAGCGGTGGACAAGTTTGAATATCGACGTGGGTATAAATTTTCCACCTATGCCACTTGGTGGATTCGTCAGGCCATCACGCGCGCGCTCGCCGATCAGGGGCGCACGATCCGCATTCCGGTGCACATGGTCGAGACGCTTAATAAGATCACGAGAATTTCCCGTCAATACCAACAAGAGTATGGCAGAGAGCCGACCTGCGCCTATTTGGCTCAGGTTGTAGGATTGTCAGAGCAGCGCGTGAGAACGATCTTGCGGGCTCGCCGTGAACCCATTTCCATCGATTCACCGGTAGGTGACGAGGAAGATTCTCATCTTGTGGACTTCATTGAAGATAAAGCGACCGAAAGTCCGCTGCAAAAAGCTGAGGCCGATAATCTGAAAGAAGTGGTCCATGAGGTTTTGGCCTCTTTGTCGCCGAGAGAAGCAAAGGTGCTGATGCTTCGGTATGGCATTGACACCAATACCGAGCACACGCTCGAAGAGTTGGGCCGGCAGTTTGTTGTGACCCGTGAGCGCATTCGCCAAATTGAGGCAAAGGCTCTGAGGAAATTGCGTCATCCGAGTCGAGCCAATAAGCTTCGCGGCTTCTTGGATAACGGCACAAAGGAATTTTGATTTATATCAAATAACCAAAAAAGCCTGTGTAAATAATTGCACAGGCTTTTTTATTCTAGTGTATCTTAATAATTTTGCAGTGGTGTGGTGGCCCCTTCGTCGAACGACGAGCTCAATCTGTCTCTGTATCTTAGCCCCATTAACCGACTGCCTATTATAACTTGTGGGCTTCGTTGAAAATCAGGTCGGGCAAGTCCGATGCTTTTTCGACGATGCATGCAACTGGGTTGGAATTTGTCCGAAAAAGGGCGAATTCGGCTGGTTGGAGAAAACTCTCTTGCGTGGGTCAAAGGCTAAGAACGCGAAATTCTGAAGTTTATTTTTATGCGCGCACGATATTGGCTGGCGCGGCTTAGGGGCTGTTGTCCCAATTGAAAACTTCGCGTTTGTTTTTGTCTTTTTCTATCCGTAAGCATTGAGTTTGTCCGATTGGCGGTATTACTGAACAATTGTGCGTGATTATGACCAAAACGACTGTCAAAAAAGTAGCAGCAAAAAAAGCCAAGTCGTCTGCAAAAACGATGAAGGTTATCAAAGATGATTTGGAAAAAGAGTTTCTCGATGATGAGGCTCTTAGTGCATGGTTGCATTCGAAAGACAAGTTGAATTTGAAACTCAAGGGCACTTTGTCGCTGGAAGATGAAGGCGAGGAGTATGCCCAAGAGGAGCTCAACGAAGAAGAGCTCGAACAAGAAATTGAAGAAGCCGAAGAGTTCTCCGAGGATGGCTTTGATGACGATGATTTTGAAAGCGCCGTCAAGCCTGAAGGCCGAAAGAGTTCTCGTCGCAAAAACGATCTGTTTATTGAGCCGGCGCAATCCGATGAGCACGAAGAGGGTGCTGAAAACGGTTATCGCCAGTTGGTGCGTTTCGGTCGTTCCCGCGGTTGGGTGACGATTGCCGAAATCAACGACTTGCTGCCTGAAAGTGCGCTTCGTTCTGAAGACGCGCTTGCCGAAATTACATTAGGTTTGGCTCGCTTCGGCGTTCAGGTTTTTGACCATACGCCCGATGAAGACACGGTGGCGATGCTTGCTGAACAGCAGGCAACGGTCGATGACGACATCGATGAAGAAGATGCGGCCACGATTTTGACGCCCGAAGAAAGCGCAGGCTTATCGAAGGATCCGTTAAGAGCCTATTTGCGCGGTGTCGGCAGCCACAAGCTTTTGACCCGTGAAGGTGAAATTGAAGTCGCCAAGAGCATCGAACAGCATCGCGCCCGTTTGGTTCAAGTGGTGCTAATGTCGCCGCTTTCCATTCAAGAGCTTTTGAATTTGGCTCAAAAGGTCCGCGAAGGTACGGAAACGATTGATAACGTCATTGACGGCTTTACCGATGTGGCCGGCGAAGAAATTCAAGACGACAGCGGTGATTTGAACACCGATATCGGCGCGGCCGCTATGACGGTTGAGCAGCTCAATGAAATGAAAGAGCGCGCGCTTGAAATGTTTGATCGCTTGAGCGGCTATCTCGAAAAGATGCGCCAAAATTTCGGCGATGCCGCAAAGAGAAAAGAATTTGAACGCGCCCGTCAGAACATTGCCGATGAGCTTTCCATCGTTCGTTTCTCTGTGAAGACCGTGACGCACTTGGCCGACATCTTGGCCGATCACATGGCAAAGGTCACCGATACGATGTATGCGATGCGTGACGTGATGGTCAATAAGGCTCACATGCCGCAAGAACGTTTCGTTAAGGGCTTTAACGAACGGTGCTGTGATCGTCAATGGCTCAACGATGAAGTGGCTGCCAACGAATCCTGGTCTCAGGCTTTGGAAAATCAGCGCGGTGTTTTCGAAGAACTTCAGGCCCGTTTGATTGGTTTGCAAGATGACGCGAGCTTGCCTATTGCTGAGCAGCGTGATCTTCACCGCAGCATGACGGTTGCTCAGGCAAGCCTGTCGAAGGCAAAGGCTAAGATGATCGAAGCCAACCTTCGTTTGGTGATTTCCATTGCCAAGGGTTATGTCAATCGTGGTTTGGCGATGCCTGACTTGATTCAGGAAGGCAACTTGGGCTTGATGAAGGCGGTAGATAAGTTTGAATACCGCCGCGGCTACAAGTTCTCCACCTATGCGACGTGGTGGGTCCGTCAAGCGGTCACGCGTGCCGTGGCTGACTACGGCAACACGATTCGTATTCCGGTTCACATGACCGAGTCTTACAACAAGATTCGCCGCATCAAGCAGAAATATCTGCAAGAGCACGGCAAGCAGCCCTCGGATAACGAATTGGCCGAATTGTCCGGCGTGCCGTTACCGAAGGTGCAGCTGCTTATCCAAGCCATGCGCGGAGTGGAATCGATTGACGCACCGATCGGTGACGATGAAGATGCCACCAAGCTTGACTTTGTCCGCGGTGACGAAGATCAGGATCCGCAGCGCCGCTTTATGGTGACGGCGATGGAAGAGGAAATCAAGAAGTCGCTGGATCGCTTGACCGATCGTGAAGCGACGGTGCTTCGTCTTCGCTACGGCATTGGCACAAGCCATGACCATACGCTCGAAGAAGTGGGCCGTTCGATGGGTCTTACCCGTGAACGTGTTCGCCAAATTGAAAGCGCGGCGATCCGTAAGCTTCGCAGCCCGGACTTCGCTGAAAGACTGCGTGACTTTGTGCAAAACCGTTAATTCTTTTTGAACTTACTGCCGGGCCACTCCTGTCGCAAGATGAGAGTGGCCTTTTTCGAAATCATGACTCAATACAATCCTTGGCGCTTTTGTGTGGCACCGATGCTGGACTGGACGGATCGGCACTGCCGTTATTTCCATCGGCAGCTCTCACACCATGCGAGGCTCTATACGGAAATGGTGACAACGGGTGCGATCATTTTCGGTGATAAAGCTCGCCATCTTGATTTCAATAAAGAAGAGCATCCCGTGGCTTTGCAGTTAGGCGGCAGCGATCCGAAGGATCTTGCGACATGTGCAAAAATTGCCCAAGACTGGGGCTACGATGAGGTTAATCTGAATTGCGGCTGCCCGAGTGAACGGGTGCAGCGCGGCTCATTTGGCGCTTGCTTAATGGCTGAGCCGACTTTAGTGGCCGATTGCTGCAAAGCGATGCTGGATGCCGTGGATATCGATGTGACGGTCAAGCACCGAATTGGTATTGATAAGATCGAAGACTATGGCTTTGTCCGTGATTTTGTCGGAACACTTTTTGAGGCCGGTGTCAGAACTTTTATTGTTCACACGAGAAACGCTTGGTTAAAAGGTTTAAGCCCAAAAGAAAATCGCGAAGTGCCTCCTTTGAAACGTGAGCTAGCTTTTGCGCTTAAAAAAGATTTCCCGCAAGCCACCATTGTGATTAACGGTCAAATCGACACGCTGGAATTGGCCGAGCAGATGCTCGAGAAAGTGGACGGCGTGATGGTAGGACGCGCGGCGTACAAAACGCCATGGATTTTAAGCGATGTGGATGCAAGACTTTTTGGTGACATGCATCCGGTTGCCACTCGTGAAGAATTAATAGAAATCATGACGCAGTATCTGGAGCGCGAAACGCCAAAAGACAGTCATGTTCCTCGGGCGACAGCCAAAGCAATGATTGGGCTGCTTCAAGGATTGGCGGGCGCTCGGTTTTACAGAAGAACACTTTCGGATCCGGCGGCTTTTGCAGAAACCGGTACGGACATTCTCAAGGCGGCCTATGCGAGCGCCGGTTGGACTGAACGGTTGACCGATGATCGGCGTGATGATGACGAATTCTAATTTTGGCTCGATATAATGAGCCAGTCTGAAATAATCTTAGCTTGCTCTCCGGCAGGCGAAGGAATGAGTTTTTATGAAAGTCTTGGTAGCAGTTAAACGTGTTGTTGATTACAACGTGAAAGTGCGTTTAAACGAAGAGGGTAAGCCGGATACTGATTCGGTGAAGATGTCGATTAATCCTTTTGATGAAATCGCCACCGAATGCGCGGTTCAGCTTAAGGAAAAAGGTGTTGCTGACGAAGTGGTCGCTGTAACGATTGGCGGACAAAAGAGTTTGGATACGCTTCGTGTGGCAATGGCGATGGGTGCCGATCGTGGTATTCACGTTTTGAGCGACGCTTTGATTCAGCCGCTTCAGGTAGCCAAGATTTTGCAGAAAATCGTGGAAAAGGAAACGCCGGATTTGGTGATCGTCGGTAAGCAGGCGATTGACAATGACGCCAATCAAGTCGGTCAGATGTTGGCGACGATGTGCGACATTCCCCAGGCGAGCTTTGCCTCCAAGCTTGAAATTGCTGGCGGCAGCGAAGCGATGGTGACCCGTGAAGTCGACGGCGGCGTGCAGACGGTGGCGGTGAAGCTGCCGGCAGTGGTGACAGCGGATCTTCGTTTGGCTGAGCCGCGCTATGTGACGCTGCCCAACATGATGAAAGCAAAGAAGAAACCCGTAGAGACGATTGAAGCGGCTGCTTTGGGAGTAGATCTCGAGCCGCGCCTGCATCCGATCAGCTACGCGATGCCGAAAAAAGAAAAGAATGGTCAGATTTTGAGTTCCGTCTCTGAATTGCTCAATAAGCTTCAGACGGAAGCCAAGGTGCTCTAAGAGGAGAAGTCAATGCGAGCTTTAGTGATTGGTGAAGTTAACGCCAACGGTATCAAACAGACAGCCGCATCGCTTGTGAATGCCGCTGTGAAAGCTGCGGGCGTTGCCGACATGTTCCTTTTGGGGCAGGCTCAGGCGGCTTGCGACGAGGCAAAAACTTTTGCCGGCGTTGAGAAAGTTTTTGTCAATCCCGACAGCGGTGAAAATATTCTGTCGGAATCGCTTTCCAAAGCGGTGGTGGCGCTTGTGAAAGAGCATGGCTACAGTCATGTGTTTTTTGAAGCGAGTTCCATCGGCAAAAGCGTCATGCCGCGAGTGGCCGCTTTGCTTGATGTGGCGCCTTTGTCCGATGTGACGGCGGTGGTGGATGCGCATACGTTTGTGCGTCCGATTTTTGCAGGCAGCATTGATGTCACGCTCAAAGACGCAGAACCCGTTGTGGTTGCAAGTGTTCGTGCGACGGCATTTGATCCGTGTGAAAAAACAGGATCGGCTGAGGTCGTGATGTATCAGGGCATGCCTGAAACCATGAAGACCCGCAAAGTAAGTTTTGAAGCGGTGAAAACCGATCGTCCTGCTTTACAAAGCGCGCGCATTGTTGTCGCTGGCGGCCGAGGTCTTGAAGACGAAGAAGGTTTTAAAAAACTTGCTCAATTGGCTGACCGCTTGGGTGCGGCGATTGGCGCAACACGTGCGGTTGTTGATATGGGATTGTGCCCCAATGATTGGCAGGTAGGTCAAACCGGCAAAATCATTGCGCCGGATCTCTACATCGCGATCGGTATTTCGGGCGCCATGCAGCATATCGCCGGCATCAAAGATGCTAAGGTTGTTGTAGCCATCAACAATGATCCGGAAGCACCGATTTTTGAGGTTGCCGATTATGGGTTGGTGATGGATGCAAAGGCCGGTATTGATGCTTTACTCAAAGAGCTGAATTAATCGGCGAAAAATCATCCGAAATGACACGGGGGCGCAAGCCCCCGAGTTTTTATGGTTGGATAACCTCAAAAGTATATTTTCAGAAAAGACTTGACAAGTGTTGAAAGCGGGTTAAAATGCGCAATCCGTTGCTTTTGCGGAAATAAAAATCCAGATCTTGTGGTCTGAAAAATATTTCTTCAAGAGCCTTGACAGTGGAAAAACCTCAGCGTAAGATTCCACACCCTGCTTGAGCGAACGCACAAGCAGTCAAGCGAAAAAAGAGAATAAAAAAATATTTTCGAAAGCGCTTGACAAGACGAATTTGAGTCTTATAATTCTCAAACTCGTCAGCTCGAAACGAGCT
>CALXQR010000008.1 GCA_944390675.1 uncultured Burkholderiaceae bacterium | reverse complement strand
CTGCCGTGAACCGGTGCCAGGGTTTTTATTGGTTACGCATTTATCACTTGACAGATGGGGCTATATGTGCCCCCCCGATGCCATCTCTAACCGCCTGAAGTCCCCTATTGAAAGGCTCATTCAAACAAAATTACCGCACGCAATCGTCGCGGCCTTATCAGGTTTAAGCTTAGACCACACTAAAAAACTGAGAGATGCTCTTATTGAAAACGGACTCTTTTTAACGAAAACCAAAGTCCAGAAAAGACATCTTGAGCGTCACAGTTTTGACCGCTTCGTCTTGTTTGTGGCTGTCTGCTATTTTGATTTGCAACTCTACCTTGGTCATACACCCATTGAGTCCTATCTGAACACCATTCACGTGTTTGATCATGCTCCAACCGTTCTTGCCAACAAAAGTGAAGAATGTCATCTGGCCCTCAACCTTTATCATTGGCTGACCGCGCACGGCAAACTTCCTGTATACGGAGAAAATTTTCAAATTTCTTCACTGGAACATTTCCCGGAGAATTTCAGAGACCTCTTTGATTTCCGAACACTCTCAAAAATTCCGACCATTCGAGAAATGGGAACATTCCCGATTCCGGACTGTTTGGATTTAGAGCACAAAAGGCTTTTAGAAGCGATCAATCAGGCTATTTTGGAAAAATCCTGCCTAAAAACCGTCCTTCACAACTATTTCGAGGGACAGTACGCATGATTTCTTTCTTCACTCTGAAACTAAAAATCAAGGCCGGACCGCATCTAAATTATTTTCTTCAGCCTGTGACATCTGAAGAGTTATTCAACCAAAATGAAGCACTCATCAAACGGTTAAAGCTTGCTTATTCTGACTCAGAAAGTTGGGATGACTATGTGCTTCCGTGTTTGAGACAATTAGCCATTTGCTGCGGGCACTTACCCTATTCGCCTAACGGGATCTTTTCTGAAGCCAACGGCCTTTTCAAAGCCAGCGTCTCCGCTGCCACCTACGCCATTGAAGTGATGGAAAGCTCCGTCCAATTAGAAAAGAACATCATGGCGCAGCACCTTCTTCAGGGACGACTCAAAGCCGCCTGTGCTCTGGCCGGTCTTTGTGCCTTCTTGGATGTTTTTATCGGTAAATTGCAAATTGTTCGAAAAACGAAAGAACAGAACAATCCCTTCTTTAACCTTAGTGAATCCAATCATGTTTCAAATTTAGCTTTTGATCCTTTGGGTCAGCCCTACATCGAATGGTTAAACGACAAACTTCAAAACAACCCCAATCTCGAATTGGAACTCCGTTGGAATACGCAACCAGATCCCATATCACAAATTCGACAAAACCAACGACTCTTCTTAGCCCGGCACATTCTTGTTCCCAAGACTCTTTCTTGGTTAGCACAAGCAGGCAAGCTTCCGCTTGTTGAACTGATGAAGTGTCTCACCACGGATAACGATATTGAAAATCTCCCATCCTCTGTCGTTAAAGCACGAGACCTTGGTGTTTATCGTGCCTGCCTCTTGGAGCGCGAGCGCATGGGACAAAAACTTGGGGAACTCTTGGCACCAGAGGGTTGGCAAGAAACACTCATTCGAATCCTACGAACACGGATTTTGAACGACTGGCCGATTAACGCCAAAGACAGTCCTTTGCGCAAAGGCGCCGATGGCCTGTTTCTTTTCTGGCCCGATGTGTGTCCTATTTTGATTGATGACATGAAGCACTTCGGCTTGACAGATCTCCCAACCGATCCAGATCTCTGGGCTGGATGCCTGTTATCGAGCGGAATAACCTTACCTTCTAAAAAAGGGAACCCCACTTGTCTCATCGCTGTGACACCCAATGCGAAGCCTCGGGAAGCTATTAAGCTTTCTGACGCTTACTTCTTTACAAGCGGAACAGTTCTGCACGCCAAAACAATTAAACGTGACTTTGAAACAGAACTCAATCTTGATCAGACTCTGGCGCTTTCTCAATTGACGCGAGATGTACTCGAAGCGTCGAACCTAGCATTCACTAATAAGCTTCCCTCTTCTATTCAAAATCAAAAAACGCTAATTTGGCATTTATCAGAGTCCATTGAACAACAGGAATTAGAAGAGGCTCTCAGCGCTTACCTTAATCACCTCACTGAGAATCCATCACTTGCTTCAGAAGTGTTATTGGATGAAGGCCTTTTCATCACAAATACACTTTCAAACTTTGCAAAAGAGGCCTCTTTTGAAAGGCTTGTCACAGGTTTACTCACTTCCAATCTTATTTATCAAACCGATCGCAACGAACCCTTATGGGGCACACACGCCGATCACCAAGGCATCAATCAGCGCGGAATTATCTTAAAACCTGAAATGATTGAAGGAAGTCTTCATAACATTAAGCTTGCTTTCAAAGATCTCTTTGAGTACATCCATAAACGCAAACCCAATCCCCGTTTTCACTTTAAAAACAACTTGACCTCTCAAGAAGATCAATTGAGCTTGGATTTTGATGAGGAGGCTTCCCATGAGTGATGCTCAAAAAACCTCTCAAACATTTGATCGTTATGAGTGTTGGCGTCCTGCTTATGAAGCTGTAGCAGTCGTTGCTTGGATGTGCGCTTTCGGCTGGGTGACTTGGGTTTATTTTGCCAATCGCCTGCCACTTTCCTGGTGTTCTGTCCTTTGGACACTATCGGCCACCTTTTTAATCAAACGAACCTATGAAACATTAAAAGTTTTAACCGCCAGAGCATCCTTATCCGGCTCAAAAGTCACCTTCATGACTTTTAAGGAACTTGCCAAAATCATGAAAGGACACTCTGATGATTTATGGCTGGGCTTTGGGTTTCGCTGGTGGCCGGAGCACTCTCAAAGGCTATATGAACTCATGAAACTCGATTGGACAAAGCTCCAACTTCCCTCTTGGCTTTGCCGTCTTTTGCTCCCCAACCAAGCTTTACCCGAAGAAGCCGCAGGGCTTCCAATCATTCATGGCGTAAGCGACACGGATAAATCCCTTTTTCGTCCCTTAAAAAACTTTGAAGGCGGATTATGCCTTTGCGGAACGACGCAGGCTGGTAAAGGCGTTTATTTAAGTCATCTGGTCGCCCAAGCGATTGCCCGAGGTGACGTGGTTATCGTCATTGACCCCAAACACTCCTCACGCTTAAAAGACAATATTTTGAATGCCTGCCGAGCGTCCGGCAGAGACGATCCTCTCACCTTTCATCCAGCATTCCCCGATACCAGTGTGCGCCTGGACCCCATGCACAGTTTTACGAATGCCACGGAAATTGCTTCTCGCATTCGCCAGGCGTTTCCTCCCAATATGGACGAGAACTTCGCCAACTTTGCCTGGATGGCGGTAAACGCCATCGCTCAAGGTTTAATTGCATTAGAAATCCGTCCTACCCTTCCTTTAATTGCTAAATATGTCAGACTGGGCATTTACGATCTCTTAGAACCCCTTTTGGAAAGGCATGCGAGAGAATATGCAACACCCGATTGGCAAAAATGCTACTTTGATCTCAAGGAAAAAGCCGGTCGTCCCCCGATGCCTACTGTCTCAGAAAGACTTATGGTGCTTGTCGCTCTTTATGAAACCGAGTTACACCAAATTGCACCTGACCCTGCTATTGATGGTCTCATTGAAGTCTTTCGTCATAACCGTGAACACTATTCCAAAATCACGGCTTCTCTTTTGCCAATTCTTTCCATGCTTACAACCGGGAAATTAGCGGACAGTCTTTCTCCGACACTCACCGATCCGCATGATACTCGCCCCGTCATGAATCTTGAAAAAGTGATCTGCGGTGGTCACGTTCTTTATATCGGTTTGGATTCAATGCCTAATCCCACCGTAGCCTCAACACTTGCGGGCATTTGGCTGGCGGATTTAGCCAATATTGCCGGTCGAAGATACAACCTTGGACTTTCTGCTCTCAATTCCAGACGCATCAGTCTATTTATTGATGAAATCTCCAACGTCATCAATGTCCCTTTAATTGAAATTCTTAATAAAGGCGCGGAATCCGGCATTCAAACCACATGCGCCATGCAAACAATTGCAGACCTTGCTCACCGAATGGGGAGCGTTGAAGCTGCTCATGTCGTGCTGGGTAATCTCAATAACTTGATCGCTTTACGTACCAAAGATCAAATGACGCAAAGATTTGTTGTGGAAACCTTAGGCAAAACCTATATCGCCAATCAAACTTTATCCATCAATAACCGAGCTTCTGATAATTTGTCACCGAACTATCACTCTAGCCTTACCCGTCAAATGAATACTGAATTAGAACCGATATTCCCTCCGGAATTTTTAGGAAAACTCCCTAATTGCGAAGCCATTGTTCAGGTTTCAGCCGGTTACGTCTATAAAACCCGTTGTCCCATTCTTGTTAAAGAAAAAGGAAACTAATTCATGACTCGTTTTCTTTGGCTCACTCTCATTGCAGCAATTGGCGTATCTCTTCTTTGGTGGCCGGCTGAGAAAAATCACGACGTGATTTTTGACTTAATTAACCAAGAAAGAATCTGGCAGACACAGTACTTAGGGTTTGATTTGGTGGAAACCGTTGATCAGGGACTTCTTCACATTCAATCCTTATTAACTCATTCCCCAATTCCATCTGGTACAGAATCCACTTTAAGGCACCCTGTCGGCATGGTGGATCATGAAATAGAAGCTGCAGTCAATCGTGTTGCTCAGGAGCCTTACCCAAAAGCGATGTTTGCGCTTATTGTTCTGGCAATTGGGCGATTCTTGGTGACTTGCTTTTTAGCGCTTCTCTTAAGTCCCTTAATCTTTGTCGTAGCAGTGGACGCGCTTTGCGCAAGAGAAGTTCACCATGCGAAGTTTCTTCCCTCAAGTTCTCTTCGTTTTCGAATCGCCTTGACGCTCTTTTTTATCCTTATTGAAGTCATGTGCGTGATGTGCCTTGCTCCGGTTTGGATTAATCCATTTTTTATCTTGTTGGATTTTATTGCGGTGCTTGTCTGTATTCATCAATTATTGACTTGTTATTACAAATAACCGTAAAACTAAAGCATTAAAAATCGAATCTAACAAAGATCAAGATTTAGGAATGCAAAAATTAGGAACAACAAAAAGCCTTTTCATTACAAAATTACTCAAAAAGTCTGGATAGTCGGCCTGTCAATAATTTAATCAAAGGAAACTTGGTTTCTTGGAATTTTGCGCCAATTGGAATAGCTTCTAATAAATCTCCGTTCTACCTTTTAGTGTTAAACTCATCGGTCAATCACAGAATAGTTCTCAATTTATGTTTAATACAAAAGCCCTAGCTCAAACGATCATTTTCTTATTATCCTTAACCTTATTTCTCTGGGGGGGGGGATAACCTGTATTTAATAGAACGCTTTAATGCAATAGGTTTAAACACCCAAGGTCATTTAGGTATTGCAGAACATTTCAGACGTTTGGTATTTATAACTGAGTATGCATTGGCCGTCGTGACGCTTTTTACTCTAACAAATATTAAAAGACCATTTGGGACAATACTATTAATTTTCTTCTGGATTTTATTTTGTGTCGATGCAATAGCTCATCAAATCTACGGACGGCCTGCCGATATTTCTAATATTGCGATGTTAAATGCTTCCGTTGCCAATATATCGGATGCACTGACTCAATTTAAAGATATTATTTTTACAGTGATATCTAAGACAGCTATTTTATTTTTACCTTTGGTCATAATCAGCTCCCTCAATTTGAATTACAAATTTTCTCAAAAGGCAAGTACATTATTTTTCTTTTCTTCTTTTCTATGCCTTATATTTTTCTACGTTTTTATCCTTGTCAATAGAGGTGCTCCGGCACTCATTGGTTTTCCAAAGGGATTCTCTTATGGTTTTGGTTCTTTAATGGTCAAAATTAATTCTGAACTGACACCAATTCAGACTATTCAGACAGTTCCTACTCCGCTATTGGCTGATATTCGAGATGATGTTGAAAATGTTATTGTCGTCGTTGATGAATCTGTTGAATATTCCCGTTTTAGTCAAGAATTTAAAAATAATCAGCCTACGATCGTAAATTTCGGTCTTAGCTACAGTGGAGGCAACTGCTCAGCCACTTCGAATTACATCATTCGCAAGGGTTATTGGGAACGTTCAAAAAACGATTCACTTGAAATTAAAGAAGTTGATAGTCTATTTACCATCGCCCAAAGACAAGGCTTTTATACCAGTTATATAGACAATCAAGGTGTTCTTAAAGATAGGACTATCAGGAACTACATTGATGAAAAAGAACTGACTCATATTAATAATTCTATTCCTAATGTTGCGGCTCCAATGTTTGAAAGGGATAGGCTATCGCTTGACATTATTCAAAAAATCTTAACTAACGGTAAGCGAAACTTTATTTTCGTTAATAAGTTAGGAGCCCATTTCCCTTACGAACAGACTATTGCTCCTAACTGTGTCACAGCCAACAACGCACTAAACTACAAAAAGTCGATCCAAATGAATTGCGTTAATTACATAGAGAAGTTACACAAAATCATAGGGAAAAATTCAATTGTCTTTTACACATCTGACCATGGGCAAGAGCTAAATGCCAGAGCTACGCACTGCAACACCGGGACTAATATTTCTGATAAAGAATATACCGTTCCATTTATAATCATGGCCAAAAACCCAGCGCTCATTCAGTTAGTGAGAGAAAACCCAAATACGAACGCTTTTACTCATCTTGAATTTTCAGAGTCAATTCGCAATATTTTAGGAGAGGAAATTCCGAACGCTAATTCTGTTTTTAAAAACAATGAACCCAACGCTTCTTACTGTGGAATGTATGGTCAGCCATTTGCCTTTCTAGGTGTTTACCCGTCATGCCACCGATTTACTGAATATTAACTGGTTTAAAACTAGAGAAAATTTTAAAATACGCGTAATAGTTAATTAGGAGTGATTATGCCCATTACTGTTATAGATACCAAGCTTGATTCTGTGAAACTTATCGAGCCTCGTGTGTTCGGTGATGAACGCGGTTTTTTCATGGAATCTTGGAACCAACGTGATTTTGACTCATTAGTTAAGCCGGTTAATTTTATTCAGGACAATCACTCCAGAAGCAAGAGAGGCGTCGTACGAGGCCTTCATTTTCAGTTGCCTCCGCATCCTCAAGCAAAGTTAGTTCGTTGCGTTTTGGGATCAATTTTCGATGTTGCCGTTGATATTCGTAAGTCCTCCCCAACCTATGGACAATGGGTGGGCTTCGAACTCAGCGCAGAAAATAAACGTCAACTGTGGATCCCTGAAGGTTTTGCTCACGGCTTTGTTGCCTTAACAGATTTCGCTGAAGTTTGTTACAAAACCAATGAGTATTGGCACAAGGAATGTGAAGGCTCAATTAGATGGGACGACCCAACAATTGGCATTGTTTGGCCTATGGAAAGGCAGCCTTGCTTATCAGAAAAGGATGCATTAGCCCCCTATTTTAAGGATGCAATAACTTTTGAATAGTTTCGGCAAGGATACGTTGTGTCTGATCTAACCATCTTAATGGCGACGTATAACGGCGAAAAATTTTTGAAAGAACAGTTGAACTCTTTCAATCGCCAAACATATCAAGATTGGGAACTCTGGGTATCAGATGATGGATCAACAGATGAAACCCTTGAGATTTTGCGTGCCTTTTCTGGAGAAAGTGGGCATTCTGTTGTTGTTTCAAATGGCCCTAGATCCGGATTCGTTGCAAATTTCTTAAGTCTGGCATGCAACTGCAATAGCGGCTCAAAATTTTTTGCTTTTTCTGACCAAGACGACATTTGGAACAACGATAAACTTGAAAATGCAGTTCAGTTCCTAGAAAGTGTGCCGGACAACGTCCCTGCCCTGTATTGTTCTAGAACAGAGATTGTAGATCAATTCGCACTTCCGACAACTCCAGCAACATA
Organism: uncultured Burkholderiaceae bacterium; assembly: GCA_944390675.1. GTDB lineage: Bacteria > Pseudomonadota > Gammaproteobacteria > Burkholderiales > Burkholderiaceae_F > Aphodousia. The sequence goes on along the minus strand of CALXQR010000008.1, from coordinate 75,792 downwards.
CTCTCCATTGATGAAATTGTCGCCATCCTTTAGTAATGCTCTGGTCCAATCCATAGCTGGCGGCAATACAATGGTGATAAATCGCGCAGCAAAAAAATTACTTGAGGATTTTGGTGGAGTTATTGAAGTACCCTCCCACGACTGGTGGTTGTATTTGATTATTACCGGGGTTGGAGGGAAGGTTTTCTATGATTCTCGTCCATCTTTGCTTTATAGACAACATGGTAAAAATGTTGTTGGTTCAAATCGTTCTTTCATAGGGTTATTTAGTAGGTTTCTCAAATTCTTAGATGGGCAATTTCAGGCTTTTAATGATAAAAACGTATATTATCTCTGCAAAAACATCACTAAATTAACTCCTGAGAATCAGAGTCGTTTATTGTTGTTAAAAAAAGCCAAGGAAGAGAAAGGTTTTACCGGTCTAATTTCTTTACTAAAGTCCGGAGCAAAACGTAACGGTTTCCTTTTTAATCTTGCGCTGAAAATCGGCGCAGTTATTGGAAGAATTTAGAATATAAATAATTGAGGTTCATTATGATCTTGGTTACAGGTGGAGCAGGTTTTATCGGTTCAAATTTTGTTTTAGATTGGCTTAAAGTCAATGATGAACCTGTGCTTAATTTAGATGCTTTGACATATGCAGGCAATCTGGAAAATTTGGTTTCTCTGCAAAATGATAAGCGTCATATCTTCATCCATGGAGATATCTGCGATAAAAATTTGGTTAGTGAACTTTTCTCTAAATATCGTCCCCGAGCCGTTGTTCATTTTGCAGCGGAAAGCCATGTGGATCGCTCAATTTTCGGCCCAGATCTTTTCTTCCAAACGAATGTCATGGGCACGTTAAACTTGCTTGAATGTGCTAAAGCTTACTATGACGATCTGCTAGACGAAAATGAGAAAAAAGACTTTCGTTTTCTCCATGTCAGTACGGATGAAGTCTACGGCACTCTAGGGTTTGATGATGCCCCCTTTACAGAGGAGACCCCTTATCGTCCAAACTCTCCTTATTCAGCCTCAAAAGCGTCCAGTGATCATGCGGTTCGAGCATGGTTTCATACATACGGGTTTCCGGTGTTAACAACCAATTGTTCTAACAACTACGGCCCCTACCAATTTCCGGAAAAACTTATTCCGCTCATTATTTCAAATGCATTGGCAAGAAAGCCGTTACCGATTTACGGCGACGGATTAAATATTCGCGATTGGCTTTACGTGAAGGACCACTGTTCTGCCATTCGTTGTGTTCTGGAAAAAGGCCGTTTGGGTGAAACCTACAATGTAGGCGGACACAATGAGCGTAACAATATCACTATTGTTAAAACGATTTGCCAAATTTTAGACGAACTAGTGCCCCATAAAGATGGTCCGTATGCTGATTTAATTACCTTTGTTAAGGACCGTCCCGGTCATGATCGTCGATATGCTATTGATCCGACCAAAATTACAACAGAGTTAGGCTGGAAGCCTGCTGAAAACTTTGAAACAGGAATCCGTAAGACCATCGAATGGTATCTGGGAAACCAAGCCTGGATAGAAAGAGTCAAAAGCGGCGCCTATAGAGACTGGACAGCCAAACAATACGGTGGGCAGTGGTAAAAATGAGCAAAATTCTTGTTTTTGGAAAAAACGGTCAAGTTGGCTGGGAATTACAACGATCTCTCGGTTTAGTGGGTGATGTTGTCTTTTTAGGCAGAAATGATCAAGACGGGGATTTGAGTGATATTAATGCGCTGACTGCACGTATTAAAGCAGAAAAGCCCGAGATTATTTTCAACGCAGCTGCTTATACGGCTGTCGACGCAGCAGAATCGCATCAAAAGAGTGCTTACTTGGTTAATGCTGAGGCTGTTTCGGCAATGGCAATGGCTGCTAAGGAGTTAGGAGCTCTGTTAGTTCATTTCAGTACAGACTATGTATTTAATGGCGAAGGGCAAAAGCCTTGGACGGAAAGTGACCGCATTGCTCCAATCAACTTCTACGGCCTTTCAAAAGCAGCTGGTGAAAAAGCCATTCTGGAAAGTGGATGTAAGGCATACATTTTTAGAACAAGTTGGGTCTATGGTGTACATGGTAAAAACTTTATGAAAACCATGATCCGCTTAGGAAAGTCCCGTGAAGAATTAGGGATTGTAAGCGATCAAATTGGTGCTCCAACATCGGCGGAGTTCATTGCGGACGTGTCCACTTGGCTTGCTCTGCATCACAAAATTGAACGCCCTGAGATTGTGAATTTAGTCCCGTCCGGTGAAACATCTTGGTATGAATTCGCATGTGATATCTTTGCAAATATGGAAGATCACGGATTAATGGTAAAGAAAGTAAAAGCTTTATCATCAGCAGAATACCCAACACCCGCACGACGGCCTCTGAATTCAAGATTAGACAATTCCAAACTCATTTCTATGATGCCTCCGAATTCAATTAAAGATTGGAGACATTATTCAAAAAGAGTTTTGAACGAAATTTTAGCCCTTTAGTTTTAGGACTTTTATCATGACTCGTAAAGGCATCATATTAGCTGGCGGTTCCGGCACTCGCTTATATCCTCTGACACTTACTGTCAGCAAGCAACTTTTGCCGGTCTACGACAAACCGATGATCTACTACCCATTAACAACGTTAATGCGCGCACAAATTCGCGATGTATTAGTTATTAGTACGCCCAGAGATATCGGTCGTTTTGAAGAGTTACTTCAGGATGGCTCTCAATGGGGCATGAATATTCAGTACTGTGTTCAGCCATCGCCTGATGGACTTGCTCAAGCCTTCATTTTAGGTAAAGACTTTATCGGTAATGATCCTTCTGCCTTAATTTTGGGTGACAATATCTTCCATGGCGCCTACCTGGGGCAAGTACTCAGAGAAGCTAGTAGTAGAACAAACGGGGCGACCGTTTTCGCTTATCAAGTTCACGACCCCGAACGGTACGGAGTTGTTGAATTTGATAAAAATTTCAAGGCATTATCTATCGAAGAAAAGCCTATTAAGCCGAAATCATCTTACGCTGTTACAGGGCTTTATTTTTATGATAATCAAGTCTGTGATATTGCTAAAGAAATCAAACCTAGCCTGCGGGGTGAACTTGAAATTACTTCTGTTAACGATGCGTACTTAAAAAAGGGAGAATTGACAGTTAGAATTCTCCAAAAAGGCTATACATGGCTTGATACAGGAACACACGATAGTCTTTTAGCGGCCTCTGCTTACATCTCTACAATTCAAAATCGTCAAGGTCTTTTGTTAGGTAGCCCGGATGAAGTCGCCTTTCAAAACTCCTGGATTAACAAAGATCAATTACTTAAAAGGATTCAACCGTACTTGAAAACAAATTATGGTTTATACCTCAAAAGCGTGTTAACAGATTAGATTGACAGAGACTTTGTGATGAACCAAATTCGTTACGCCATTTATATCTATTGGGATCAACAAGGCGAACTGAGAGAGTTTGCCGATTATTATATTGATGAATTACGTAAGTCCTGCGCCCGTGTTTTAGTTATAGTTAATGGAAAATTTAATCAAATCGCTCGGGATAAGCTTACCAAAAAAGGTGTGGAGATTTTTCAGAGGGACAATGTTGGGTATGATTTTTTGGGATACAAATATGGAATAGAAATTCTTGGCGCAGATTTAGAAAAATGCGACGAGTTAGTAATTTGTAACTCTTCTACTTACGGCCCCCTTTACTCATTATCAGATGTCTTTAACAGGATGGCAAAATCTGATTGTGACTTTTGGGGAATAACCGCTCATGCAAATACAAAATTAATTCCGTCACACATTCAATCTTATTTTGTTGTTTTTCGTAAAAAGTGTTTTCTTTCAAATCCATTTAAAAAATTTTGGAACGAACTCCCTGTACCCAAAAATAGAGAAGAAGCCATTACGTTTGGAGAAATTCAACTTACTCAGTTCTTGACTAGTCAAGGTTTTTCTTGGGAGACCCTTATACCACTATCTCTTCATGAAAAGATTTCTCCCGATATTTCGCGCCATTATGCCAATTACTCGCTTCAATTAGGTTCGCCATTTGTTAAAAGAAAACTTTTTACTACTGAGAGAAATTACTTCCTTGCGTGTTCATACGCTGACGAACCAGAAGCTTGTTTGGAATTTATCCGCAAAAATTCAAAATATGAGGAAAGTTTAATCTTTGATGACCTTATAACTTCGTTCCCATATTCAGCTTGGAATGGACTAATAAAAAATAACTTTGTTCTCTCTTCAGAAAAGTCCCCCCGAAAGAAGACTTGCACAATTTCTAAGGCTGCTGCTGTTGTCTTCGTTTATTTTGATGATCTTGTCGAAGAGGTAACATCGTATTTACTCAGACTACCTGAGGAAATGTCAATTTTCATAGTAAGTCCTAAAACTAATCTTTTAGATAGATACACTGAAAAATTAAAGTCTAAGTTTAAGAAGTTACAATGCAGGGAACATCCTAACAGAGGTAGAAATGAGGCTGCTTTTTTCGTCATTTGCAGGGATGTTTTTGAAACGTATGATTATATTTGTTTGTTGCATGATAAAAAATGTTCACATTTAGAGTATGAAATCTATGGTAGAACTTTTCAAAAACATTGTTTCGAGTCATTAATTTGTAATTCAGACTACGTTCTTAGAATTGTTGAAACTTTTGAAAACAACCCTCAGTTAGGACTATTGACGCCCCCTTGGCCAATTTTCGGACCATGGGATGGGCCGCAGAGTTGTAACTTTAATTTAAATGAAAAGAAAATCAGTGAATTATATAAATCATTAAATTTAACTATCCCTTTAGACAAAGATACATTATTTCCTGTAGGAACAATGTTTTGGGTAAGGAAAGGGGCTTTAAATAGCTTCCTGAAAAAACATTGGTGTATAACTGATTTTCCACAAGAACCTTTAAAAATAGACGGAACCATTCTCCACGCACTGGAGCGCATGTATTGTCTTTTTTCACAAAATTCTGGTTATTACTTTGGTTGGGTAATCCCTGATAAATACGCTTCTGTCTATATCGACAACCTCTTATTCAAAAGTTATCCTCCTAAAACAAGTTTATTTGCACAAAACACAACCGATGAAAGAATCGTTACTTATGCGCAATTCAAGATAGCTGCCAAACTTTTCATAAGAAGGAAAATTAGAGAATATCTGCGACGTTTAATACTTTTATGTTATAAACGTTCGTAGCATCCTCTGCCTCGCCATGGCATTATATGAGACTATTTCGAGGGCCTTATTGATACTTCTTAGCTATAAAAGTTTTAAAGAGCTCCTACAGCTTGCATATAGATAAATAAAGTTCTGTAGAATCAAATACATAATGACGTAAGAGGCAATTCTCCAAGTATCAAGTAATCGTTTTTTGATCATTCTCTTTAGACAGAACTCCAACTGTAGTTCATACAACCAAATTAATCTTTAGGAGCTTTTGTGATTAAAACTTAAAAGGCTTAAGTAAATTTAAAAACTTCTGTCTCAAAATATAGTAGTAAAAAACTCTAGGGTTCCGCTCTTTTAACACTTTATTGGAGGCTTGAAGAAATTTACTTATATCCTTTACATTTGCTGTTTCGTTGTAACTTTTATTATGTTTTCTCCAATAAGTGATTACGTCTGATAGATAATAAATTGGGGTTGTTAGCAGTATTTGTCTCCATAACCAATAATCCAGGTATTGTGGATAATACGGATTAAAATCACACGCTGACAAAATCTTTTTCGTAACGCATACAGAACTGAATGTAGGAATCATATTAGAACTCAACATTTGAGGTGCAATAATTGAGCCAGAATTATTTTCCAAAAACACACTGCTTCCATATACAAAATCTTCATAGGCAAAATTTTTAGAATAATTTATAACCTCTGTTTTATTAACGACAAATGATGCTTGAGGGTTCCCAGACAAAAAAGTCATAAGTTTTTCAACATGATTTTCCTCCCAAAAGTCATCTGACTCACAAAATGCAATATATTTACCAACACAATGACTCAGAGCATAGCTAATACTAATAGGAAGACCTAAATTACTGTGATTTTTGTGATATAAAAGTTTTACTCTTGTCGGGGCTTTTTCTTTAAAGCTCTCAATAACAGACAAACTATTGTCTCTCGAGCCATCATCAATAACAACTATTTCAAAATTGTCGTTAGTTTGTGCCAACAACGAGGCCAATGTTTTCTTGATATAAACTTCATAATTAAAAGAAGCAACAATTACTGATAGAGGATAATCTTGCATTTTTTCTAAACAATGGAATATTAAACACCTATATATTCTTTTATCTTTCGTCTGATAAAAAACCTGAGATCTCGTTTAACCTGAGAATATGTAACAACGGTTTTCTCAGATGAAATAGGTTGATTAGTTGTTTTTAATAAAGATTGAAGATATGAGTGTAAAAATTCTGATAGCCACTTATCTGCATCAACACCCAGAATTCTGAAATACTTGGAATAATAGTACATATATCCTGCAAGGTCTGCTTCATGACCGTTTAAAGTCCACATCACAGTATCTGCAGAAGCTCCAAATCCAGAATGCTTATAGTCGGAATTCGGTTTAATTCCGTGAAAGTGAACGATCTTTGCTTGATCGTTAACACCCCAATAAGGTTTCCAATTAAATTCTAATGGCAATAAATCTGCATCGTCAAAACATACCTGATTTAAGTATCCTTGATCATATAAACCTGTCGCATTACGTTGGCCATTATCCATCAAAGAAAAAATATCAGAACATTTTTTTCTCATCCCTTTGATATTCAGCATCAGAATGCCTGCATTAAAGTAAGTCATTTTTCTGTAGTCTTTTTCAAATTCAGGTGCAGCAGCTAAATATCTAGGTAATGGAAGATCTTCAATATCAAAATTTTTTTCAAATAGTACATCTACATCAGTGTAGAGAACAAAGTCATCATGCTCCTCTATAAACGGGATATCCAAACGCATAAACGTTCCTGCTAGCTTGGAATACGGAACAACTACATTTAGATTTTCTCGCATCCAAGTTACTGGATAAAGCTCCTTTAATTTTTCATATCTTGAAAAACGATGCCAAATAATTTCAACATTATTTTTCTGAAGTATTTGTATAGAACGACTATTCGCTAGTCCATCATAAAGGGCAACAAGTTGTAACGATGTATTGGACCTAGCAGTTTTTACTGCAGCTTCTAACAAATCGTTATATACGTCTTCATCTTTCGGTGCATTAATAGCAAAGTAACATTTCATTTGAATTTTTTTCCTAGTATTTCGTTAAATATCTATATTTAGTTTACCTAGTATAGACCTGGTGTATAAGATGATATGCACCAGGTGTCAATCAGTACAAATTCATTTTCGATAATACAATAACGTCTATTGTATCCACAAGGGATGAAATAATAACCTTTCGATTACGAGAAATTTAAAGGAAATGCATTTATTAATTTTTTCTTCATCAATACATACAGAAGAGGAAGAGTTACACCGGCGATTGTGTAAAAGAAATGACTTTGCCAAATTCCCTTGGGACAGTAGTAGTACCAGATATTATGAGTAAATTCGTAAAAATTAAAATTAATCGTCACAAAAACGGCTACAAAAGCGATCACACTTTTAACCAAAAACATAGCCAATAAATGATGCGTCATGATTTCAAAAGTATGTGAGCCAATTTCGTTAATAAAGTAACTATTTTTAGCAATCGGTTCCAATACCTTAGCAATCCTTAACCAGAACAAAATACCAAGGAATTCCAAACAAAATGGCAACAACATTCCACCTTTAAAATCCGTCATCCAAGCTATGTTATTACCCATTGTGCCACCGTAATAAACTAAGAGCGGATACTGTAAAAGCATAACAACAAAAAGATATAACCAGGTATTAACTGAATCTAGAAAATGATATTTCTTATATAGCAACCCCAAACCAAACATTGGCATTAAAAACATTGTCCTGACGACCAACAAGTACCAATCAGTGTTGTATCCCATTCTAGATAATTTAATAGATAACACCCCAAAAATTAAATAGATTACAAATAAAATGATCTCACGTTTTTGCGAAACAAAGGAAAAACACTTGAAAAGCAAATTATTAACGATAACAAGGACAAATAACGGAACAACAAACCAAGTTGCAAGGTTGTATACAAATTGATGTCCATGATAAAGCGGAGCTATCAATAAATTATTTAAAGTAAAATCACCACCTATAAATATGCCAAACTGCTTAGAGCATAAAACCAGAAAACCATAAAAAATGTTGCATAGAAAAAAGGGAACCATTAAATGGTTTATCTTTCTTTTAAAGTAGCTGCATTGGTTGTTTGACTCTGAAGACTTGTAAAAATATCCGGATCCGAAAGCGAATATCCCCAAATGGAAGGCATATGGGGTAAACCAATCAAAAAAAATATTAATTCCACCATTCCCTGAGTGCCCCATAACTACAAAAACGATAGCTATAGCGTATAACAACCTAAATTGATAATTAATTCTCTTAGCAGGTTGGTTTACAGATTGTTCAATCTGTGCCGTGTCAAGAGTGGGGGGGGGGAATTAGCATAAGTTTTTACAAAAACTAGATTTGGGAATCGTGGCAATACTACAAAACAAAAGATTGATATGCAAAAAAAGCCAATCGAAATAAGTTTTATACATCTCTTGCGCTCAAACCTAAGAAAACTAAATATTTCAAAACAACGCTAACCTTGAACTATTTTTTGATAAAAATCAACCATTCTTTACTCGCTTGACACCTTCTCTTTGTCATTTTTCCATCGTTTATAAAAGACAATTTGGACAAACACCTTTCTTAGATACTTTTTAGCGCATATTTGCTCAATTTTTAACCAACCGGGCCAGGGATTCTCCTCTCTACCCCTATACACAGTCTTTCATGCACGATTTCATCCCTGTCGGCGGGTGCCAATCAACATCTCCGACATAAAAGATTAAGAAAAACAAGAAAGGTTAAAAATGAAGAAATCCCTCCCCCTCTTTGTTGGTTTAGGACTGGCTTCCTCAACGGCTTTTGCCGGCACAACCGGCACGGAATTCCAAGACCTCTACGACCTCGTTCACGACTGGGCCACGGGTTACTTGGGCCGTGCGATCGCTCTCATTTTCCTTTTGGTGGGCTTAGGCGTCGGTATTGTTCGGGGTTCGGTCATGGGTGCAGTCGGCTGTTTGGCCGCCGCAATGTGCCTTTTGATTGCGCCCAGCGTCGTTGAAGGTATTTTGACCGCAGTGATCTAAAAAATCCCAATGACTTCGCGCCGAAACGACTTAGGGCTTGTACCGGTTCCAAGGGAGCTGGATGCCAACGCCAAGATCTTTATTTGGGATTTTGATGTGGCTTCGCTTTTTGTCTGCGGATTTGCCATTGGCGTCATGGTAGGAAGCCTCCTCGTGGGAGTGATTTTTGGAGCGCTTTTTGCCAAAGCCTGGAGCAAAATCCGCCAAGGTAGAGCCCGTGGTTTCGGAATCCATACTCTGTATTGGATTCTGCCCGGCAAACCCTTTGGCCGTTCCCCCGAATCGTTTCGGCGTGATTTCATGGGTTAATGAACCATGAACACTTACGATCTGATCTCCTCGGACTTTGCTGCAAAGTTGGGCATCAAACGCGCAACCCTTGCGCTTTTGATTGCCTCTGTCTGCGCCAACGTTCTTTTAGCCGCAGGCATCCTTCTCAAAGAAGATTCTGTCTCGACGGTTTTGGTGCCGGTGGGCATGAACGATCTCACGCACCCCGTGACAGTTTCAGAGGTTCACGTCGATCAAGATTATTTGATGCTTGTGGCGCGTGATCTTTTGTCGCTTGCGATGAATGTGACGCCTGCAAACGCCGACTTTAACCGCGAGACACTTTTAAAACATGTAGCGCCGAGCAGTTTCGGCGAAATTGATGAAACGCTAAAAACCCGCGCGCAAAAAATCCAAAGGCTTCGCGCGAGCACCTTATTTGCGGTGGAGTCAATGGACGTGGATGCTCACAATCTCACCGTGAAAGCTACAGGCGTTTTGAGTCACTTTATCGGCAAAACCGAAACCCGCAGACAAAAGACGACGGTTGCGATGCGCTTTACGCTCACCGCCGGGAAACTTCAGCTCGTAAACCTCGCGGATAACGCTTCGGACGATTCTTCCGACATCAAGCAGTCTTAAATTCCTTTACTTCCATGAAGCACACTCTTTTCTCATCTCTTGTGATGACAGGACTCGTTTGCGCCTTTTATCCGGCGCACGCCGGCATGGCGCCTGAGAAAATGGCGGGTTTTGAATCCAATGACGTCACAGGCGTCATAAATTCCGTCATCAAACCCGCAGGGCGCACGAAAAGCGCCCCCGCCTACCCCATCAGTGACTCAGGCCCCAATCGTATTGCGGTCACAGGCAAAAAGATCACAAACGCCATTTATGACGCAACGCAACTGGATGTTCAAACGGACGCCGTCACCGGTCAAGTTTTCGTTTTCCCAAGAACGCAACAAAATGTCGCTCTTTTTCTGACAACAGACGATCGGGAAACATACGCTTTAACGCTTGTCCCTCAAGCGATTGCGAGCCAAGAAATTGTGCTGGGCGAAGCCGCTCCCAAAAAGACACGTGAAAGCTATTCCCAAAAAGTCTTCACTGAGGCGATTCAGTCAGCAAGTGACTTTGACACCAAAGTCACGCGCCTCATTCGAGCCCTTGCCCGAAATGAATTGCCCGATGGTTTTCATGCCACAAACCGCTGTGGGCAAGGCTGTTTAAAGAGCATGGCTTCTGACACTTTGGAAGGAAAGGTTCTCACTCATAAAAACACCTCTAAAACTTTCGTGACGCTCGAAGAAAAACTCTTTTACACCGAAGGCGTCTTGGCGGTTGCTATTCCCCGAGCCAACCTCGCCCCCAGTGAATCCACCCGCGTTTACGTTGTCTCAAAACCTGCGTACTCTCCTTTTGAGGACTAACCCATGACCAACACGCAACTCAAAATCCGTCAATGGGTGATTCTCGCCGGGCTTGTGACGCTTCTTGTCACCTTCGCCATTGTCATTGCCATTATTTCGCAGGAAAAAACGGATAAAAAAGAAAAGACGCCCCCTGCGACCACCATTCACTTTGAAAACGACTCTTTTAACGAAGAGCATTTTGTGACAACCTATGGGGCGCAGATGGCAACACTTGAAAAAGAAGTGGCCGCGCTTTCTTCAAAATTGAAACGCGAAGAAGAACTCAAAAAGAAACGCGCGCGTGAAGAAAACCGTCAAACTCGGTTTGATGAAGCCTATGACACCTTGGAAGCTGAGCATCTTCAAGCCAACGCTCCTTTCACGACAAACTCCAAAAGCGTCCCTGTTTCGAATAACCTTCGAAGTTCCTCACAAGAGGGCCCACGCCTTGTCATTAAAAAGGTGAGCGACGCAAAACCGATAGACGACACCAAAAACGGTAAAAAAGACGGTATTTCCAAAAACCGCACCCGCGAGAAAAAAGCCGATGACCTTTTAATCACCGGGACCTTCGCAAGAGCACGGTTGTTGAACGGTGTGGAAGCTCCCACCGGGGGCCAGGCTAACGGTAACCCCGTACCGATGCTTTTAGAAATCAAGAATCCCGCCTTTTTACCCAATCGCTATCGATCCGACATTAAGCGCTGCATGGTGACTGCCAACGCCACGGGAGACTTAAGTTCTGAACGCGTTCTTGTTCGTCTGGATCGTCTCAGTTGCTTAACTTCAACGCGAGGCGCGATTGACGTGAAAGTCACAGGCTACGTCGCAGGCGAAGACGGGAAAACCGGTCTTAAAGCACGTGTCGTTACGCGCTCCGGTCAAGCCATTGCCAACGCCCTTTTAGTCGGCACCCTTTCGGGTCTTGGCGAAGCCGTGAGTCTTGCCGCGCAAGACTCGTCCACTAATTTCGCGGGCACCGTCACGACTTCTGTCAACAATCCCTGGCGGGCGGGCCTGGGCGAAGGCATGCAGGACGCCCTGGATCGTGTGGCGGACTATTACCTGCGCTTAGCCGACAAGATTTTCCCCGTCTTAGAAGTGGACGCCGGACGTGATGTGGACATCGTCATCACGCAAAGCTCTTCCATTGTGACTGAAAAATCCCTCTTTTAAATACTGATTTATGAAAAAGCTCCTTATCACAACATTTGTGAGTCTTGCCATGAACTTTTCCATTACTGACGTACTCGCTCAAAGCCAAAATGAGCCCTATGCCCAAACTTTCGCGCAAACCCAATTAAGTAACAAAGACCAAAAGGTGCTCACAGTTTTGCAAAAAGCCTATCCCCAAAACCGCATCCGCTTAGCCAGAGAAACGCCTGTTGCCGGTTTTTATGAAGTGATTTTGGGCGAAGGCGTGAGTTACGTCTTTATTAACGAAGAAACCCTTAAAAACCTTGATCAAATCACAGAAACCAATCGAGACGCCTATTTCCGTCACTGGATTTTCGGCGGTGTTTTCTACGACATGCAAAAGAAAACAGACCTCACCGCTCCCATGAAAACGCTGGCGCAGATGGCCGATGTCACCAAGTTTCCTCTTCAAAACGCCATTACCCGAGAAAAAGGAGAGGTTCAGCACACGCTTTACGTTTTCACCGATCCCCGCTGCCCCTTTTGCAAGAAGTTAGAAACGGAGCTCGTGAAACTTAAAAACGTGCGTATTCATACGTTCTTAACGCCTTTAACCTCTCTTCACCCAGATGCCAAAGAAGTTTCCGCTCGCATTTTGTGTTCTGAGAACCCTGCAAAAGCTTTTGAAGATTTCATGCTTCGTGGCTTGAAATTAAAAACTGAAGCCAAATGCGCGACACCCTTAACTGAGAACGAAAAACTTATGACGAAACTTGCCATCAAAGGCACGCCGACCCTCTTTTTTGAAAATGGCGAGCGCGTCACAGGCGCCATGACAGCCGAGGCCATTGAAGAAAAGTTCAAACAAATGGACGCGTTAAAAGAGGCTCTTCAAAAGTCGCTTAAGGAGAAAGAATAATGTGTCGCTTAGCACCTGTCTCTTTGATTCTTCTTTGCTCAACTCTTTTAACCGGATGCGGATCCATCACCGGGCTTCAGGACGCGCAGTCAGACTTTGGCTGTTCGGTTGATCTGTCGCCCCGGTGCGCATCACTTTCTAAAGTGCACGAGTCGCTTGACCGTGAGGCTCGCGGGAATGAACCCGTCACTGAAGTTCAGATTACAACCGAAGGCGCCCCCGTTGACAGACTTCTCTTAGATACCCCTTTGATGACACCCAAACGGGCACCGGAGGAAATTCTTCGCGTGTGGATCGCCCCCTACATTGACTCTGACGGAGACCTTCACGCCGAGCACGTCATCTTCACAACCGTCAGAGGCGCCCGCTGGGCCCCTGAAACGCTTAACGTGCGCGCGATGGACGATTACCGCGATAAGGTTCTTCAACCTTTGAAAGGCAGTAAGTAATGTCTGACTTATTCAACCTTTCAAAGCGCATTCATGCTTTAAAAAGTCGCCTTAGCCCCCAAAAGCTTTCCTCAAACCTTGCTTTTGAAGATGACTCGCTCTTTACGCATCGAGGACGCGCGATGGTGGTCGACAGAGTGAGCGCTCTCATGCCTTATGGGCATGAAGTCGAGCCTGGTATTTTCACGATCCTTGATGATAAGGGCCTCTCTATTGAATCCGTGGGTTATACGCTGGAACTTACGCCCCAGACTGGCGCGACGCCCGAGATGGCCCGTCAATTAACAGGACTTTTTTCAGCCGACCTTCCCACAGGCACCGGTCTTCAGGTGACGCTTTTTGCCGAGCCCGACATCGAATGGGCCGCAAACGCTTATGTGGCAAGCCGAACGCCAGCTGTTTTAGTCCCGGAAGAAAAGCAAGAGGCAGCCTCCGTTTTAAACCACTTGGCTCTAGCACGCGTCGACTATTTAAAAAGAGGCCTCAAGGCACCCTTATCTAAAGGCAGTCACTTTCGAGTGAGGCACTTCCGAGCCTGGCTTGCTGTTGCCATTCCATTGGCTGACAAAGAGCTTTTCGCCGCGGTTGAAAAAGCTAAAAAGGAACGGGATCGCCACATCGCGCTACTTAAATCACAATTCCTTTATAGCCACACGTGGACCGCGAACGATCTTTACCGCACCCTTCGCACGCTTTTGAATCCCCAAAAAGGTGCTCCGGAACTTAAAACCCGGGCTCGCCCAAATCGAGTCGACGCATTAAACCAGGGACTCACCGACCCCGATACGCAAATCGCCATCCGTGAAGACGGCATTCTTTTTTCAGACCGCCGTCATGAAGATAAGGTTTTGATGACAGGTTTATCGGTGACAGGCTACCCCGGCGACTATGCCTTGGCGCTCACAAGCCGCATGATCGGAGGCAAAACGCTTGACATCCCCTGCCCATTCTTGGTCACCTGCGCCGTGACGCTTCCTGACTACCAAAAAACCAAAGCCCGCGCTAATTTAATGGCCGCGCGCTCCAAACAAATTGCCGCTAGCGAAGTCGCCCGTTACCTCCCTTACCTTGCCAAACGCTCGCGCGACTATGACATTGTGACCGAGGAATATGCCGCTAACGGCGGTCTTTGCAAGATGACGCATCAGGTGCTTCTCCTCGCACCAGAAAAGGAAGCCGCTGAATGTGTGGAAGCCGCAATCGCCGTGTTTAAAGACGCACACTTGGATTTAACGCAAGACAGTCGCATGCACTGGCAAAGCTTAATGACCACTTTGCCCATGACCATGGGCCCGATTTTGGCTAAAGACCTGCAACTCGCCCAGCGCACAAGCACAAAGACGCTGACGAATGCCGCAAATCTCTCGCCTTTTATCGCTGAATTTCAGGGAACGGGCCCCCGCGACAGCGAAGAGGCGCTCACTCCCCTTTTGCTTCTCACCGGCCGCAGGGGGCAGGTGACGCCTGTGGATATTTTCGCAGGCACCGGTAACTACAACGGCATCATTGTGGGCACGTCGGGCGCCGGTAAAAGCGCGCTTACCAATGACCTCATTACCGGAAACCTCGGCACCGGCGGTAAAACCTATGTGATTGACGTGGGGGCATCCTATAAAAAGCTCTGCACACTTTTAAAAGGCCAATGGATTGAGTACGCGCCGGACTCGCACCTTGTGATCAACCCCTTTGAATTGGTGCGCGACATCAAAGAAGACATGGGTTTTCTTTTGCCTATTCTGACGGAGATGGCTTCTCCCAACGAGGGCTTAAGCGACTTTGCGCAAAGCGTGCTTCAAACACACGTGATTTTCTGCCTTCAAAAGGTAAAAGACAGGGGCGTCCCCGCCACTGTCACCGATTTAGTCGAAAGTCTCGCGACAGGCTTAGTCAATCCCAACACCAAGGGAGAACCCGATCAGCGCGTCAAAGACTTAGCGGTTCAGCTCGCCCCCTACTCACGCGAGGGCGCCTACGGACGCTATTTTGACGGGGCCTCCACCGTCAACTTCACCCGTGACTTTATTGTTTTGGAGCTTGAGGGCTTAAAGGGACGCAAAACACTTCAAAGCGTGGTGCTTTTGTGCCTCATTTTCTTAATTACTCAGGACCTCACCCAAGGCGATAAAAATATCCGAAAAATGGTCGTGATTGATGAAGCGTGGGATCTTTTAAGCCATAAACATGCCGCGAGCTTTATTCAAAACGGCTATCGCCGAGCGCGAAAGCAAAACGCCTCTTTTATCACCATTACGCAATCCTTTGCGGACTACTACCAAAACGATACGGCGCGCGCAGCGCTTGAAAACGCAGACATCCGCTTTGTGCTTCGCCAAAAAGAAGAATCCATTTCCTTTTTGGAAAGTCAAAAGCGGATCGCCTTTTCCGCTTGGGAAATGAATGCGATCAAAACACTCAAAATGCGCGCGGGTGAATACGCCGAGTGCCTTTTGATGACACCGGACACTGTGCCAGCGGTGCTTCAAATCCGCTTTGATCCCTTCTCGCGCCTTTTGTACTCGAGCCGTGCAAGCGACGTCGCGCGTATTGAAGCCTATATGGCAAAAGGCTTCACCGTCACGCAAGCGATCACTGCAGTCATGAATGAGGAGACGCATCATGGATAAAGAAGAATTCGTGATTGATAACCTCGCCGCCCCCGGCACCCAGTGGTATGCCGTGAAAGACCCCTATGAAAAAGATTTAGCGACGGCGCCTACCTTGAAGCGCTCCACAGTCACGGCGCGTGAGCGAAATGAAATCCGCCGAAAAACGCGCCTTGAGCAAAAAGAATCGCCTTACCTTCAGGTGAGCCTTCAGCACAACAAAACGTATCAAAAGAAACTGAAAGCGATTTTGAAATGATAAAAAAGTCTCCCTTTACACAACACATTCCCCTTCTTGCGTTGGCATTGGGCTCTCTTGCCCTTATCGTCGGCTGCACGCATTTTGTATTGGAGGGATCCGGACAAAAAGAAAGAACCTTTGCGTTGGCTGACATGCAAAGCGTGATGGACGCGCAAAAACTCAAATGGCTTACCCGCATGAAAGAAGGCGAAACAGCGCTCGTCCTTGAAGAATCTAAAGCCTTTCCCTCAAAACTCGATCAGGTGTTAAAGACACTTGCCGTTCGTGAAAACGTCATCATTTTGGATAAAAAGGCCATTGTCGCAGGTAAAGACATCATCGATCTCACGGACGATATTCTTCTCGCTTTAAACATTTCAATAGAGGAAAGCGAAGCGATTCGCCGGGAACTCGAAAACGATCTCTTGGGCGACTTTCCCACGATGAGAAAGGATCGCCTCTAAATGAAAGCGAACGCCCTGCGTCTTGCCCAAACGCTTTTCCTTCTGGTCAAACGTCACGCCTTTGTCCTGGTAGTCGTGTGTTTGACGCTTGCCCTTTTCACAAGCCGCTACCAATTGGCAATTAACTTTACAGAGAGCCTCCCGGGCACGGTTTTCTTAATTGACAAAAAGGACCGTCGCGTCGAAAAAGGCGAACTCATCGCTTTTACCTGGAGAGGGGCCGCGCCCATCCCCGATGGCGTCACCGTCATTAAACGGGTCGCTGGTGTCCCGGGTGAGCGCGTGCACGTGGAAAACCGCTTTGTCTTTATTGACCGAGAGGCTATCGGCATTGCTAAAACCCTCTCCCGAACCGGTGAGCCGCTGACGCACATCAGTGACGGCGTTATTCCCAAGCTTCACTTTTTTGCCGCAGGCGACCACACCGACAGTTTTGACAGCCGCTACGCGAAACCCGGCCTCATTCCATTTTCTTCGGTGCGCGGGCGCGCGTATTCCCTCTGGTAGAGAGGACTCCGGTGAAAAACGATCTTCTTCTCTTACCTCTCTTTTTGTCTCTACATGTCGCTTGGGCCTCGAGCCTTGCTCTGGGACCGGTGTACCCGGTGATTGAGCCGGATCTTTTAACACTCTTAAAAGAGCATGCGAGGGAAGAGTTGCAGAGAGCGAACTCTCGTATCAATCAAAACAGAAATCGGTTAGAGAATTGGGCGAAAAACCCACAAGGCATCAGCCTGCCCGCCGCTCCCGAAACAAAGCGCCATCGATTTGACTCAAACCCCGAGGTAAAGGCCTTTATCGGACCGGACTATCAACGCGAGTGGCTTTTCATTGACGCCAACCGCACAGAGCAGGTTGAATTAGCCGGAATCTTTACTCAAGGAAACTCCGCCATCCGCCGGGTGATTCTGGTCTCCGGCTCCGTTGAAAAAACGCAAAAGGTTTTAGAAAAACGCGTGTGGTTTGATCAGTCGGGCGCTCTTATCCGGCGCCTCAAAATTGAAGCGCTCCCCGCTTTTGTTCAAATGGACGCTACCGGCATTACCGTCACACAGGCACCTGCTTCGCGCCTGATGAAAGAAAAGGGCTTCAAATGAAAAAAGCGCTTTTCCTTCTGATTCTTCTTTTTTGTAATACGCAATACTGTCTTGCCGCCTGTTACGGGAAGATCACGAATCCCGTGACGGATGTCTGCTGGGAATGTGTCTTCCCAATCATTGTTGGACAAAACACGAGTCTGATGAGCGGTTCCGGTTTCCCCAATGTCACAACCGACGCCGATGCCATGTGCAGCTGCCGCGGTGAAGCGGACATTACGGTCGGCATGAACCTGGGCTTTTGGGAGCCCATCCGAACGATAGAAATTGTCCGAGAGCCTTTCTGCTTTCCCTCTCTTGGCGGCATCAAGATGGGTGGGCGCTTTACTGCTCCCGCTCACGGCCGCACGCCCTCACCCAAAAAGCGGAGCCACCGCACAAGTTTTTACCAGGTGCACTGGTACCACACACCTTGGCTCTACCTCCTTGAAGTCCTTTTTGACACCAAGTGTTTAGAAGCGTCGCCTTGGGACGTAGCCTACATGACAGAACTTGACCCCTTGTGGGATGACTCAATGAGTTCTTTCTTATTAAACCCGGATGTGACGCTATTTTCTAACCCTATTGCCGTTGGGGCCTGCAGTCTCGACTGCGTCTCAGCAACGGTTGACCTTCCGATTAACATGCTTTACTGGTGCGCGGGCTGCGCCGGAAGCCTTTTTCCGCTTACAGGCTGGGTGAATGCTCATATCACAGACGAGCAGGCTTTCAGCCTCCTCACCCAGCGCTTCACCTTGAAACTCCACCGTGAAGGCCTCCTTTGGCGCCAATGGGGCAAGGACGGTCAGTGCGGACCGCAATTGGAACTGTTAATGAGTAAAGACGTCTACCGCACGCAGATGGTTTGGCCCTCGCGCCAAACGCAGGGCACCTGCTGCCGCCCCTTTGGTGCAACCACCGCTTTAGATGCTTTAGGCGGCACGACGCCTCCGGTTAAAGGCGAAGATGCGTCATTTTTAATCTGGCGACGCCGAGACTGCTGCCAGGGTATGAACTTAGGAGGCGGGTCATGAGAAAGTTCTTTTTAAGTGTTGCTTTAACCCTTTTGAGTTTTTCACAAGCCGTCTTTGCCTTAACGCCGGAAGATGTTCAGAACATCGTTCAAGAGGCGCAGACGGCTGTCGAAAAACTCCCTGCTCATGAAGAAGAACAGGTGGCCGTTGCGATTGCGGTATCACTTTCGATGCCCAAAGCTTCATTAATAAGACTTGCTGAAGACGCGAGGGATGCAGAACTCCCTCTTACCTTCCGAGGCGTGGGTACTGAAATCACAAACAAGCCAGATGAGAAACCGAAAACAACCTTAGAGCGCTATGGCAAGGGACTCGTTGCCCGGCATATGCGCGATTTTGAATTTTTAAGAGAGGCTGGCGCCACGGTTCAAATCGATCCTGTTCTCTTTAATCGTCACGACATCAGCGATGTACCCCGTGTACTTGTGATGCCGGTTTGCCGCACCGCCTGCGAAAAGGCTTCTCGTCTCTTTGAAGCCCGGGGCGACGTGACGCTTCGCTATGCCTTAGAGCACATCCAAAAAGACATTGCCCGAGCTTTAAAGGCAGATTCTGAAAACACTCAGCTCATTTCTGCTCAAGGCTTAGTGCAACGTTATCTTGACCGCTTAGGAGACCGTCCATGAAGTGGTTGACTATCCCATTGCTCTGCGTTACTGCCTACGCCTGGGCCGGCGACATCTCCGTTAATGACGCTGCATCAGCTGCCCAGTCAGTAGCGCGCCCCAATTACGACCAGATCGTCACCGGCTCCATGCGAGACGACATCATTAATAAGGACTTCGTTGGGGATACCTCAGACTTAACCGGCCTTCGTGACAAACACGGTATGGGCGACCTCTTCACCCCCGGCTCAAACAAAGCCAACGGGTGTCTGTCGAAAAACGATCCCGAATGTTTGGCCGTTCAGTTGGTCTACCAGGGAGGTGCCAACAAGCCTGAACTCGATGAAGCTGAAAAAGAAGAAATTCTCAAGGATTACGAGAACACCATCAATCAGGCGGGCGACTTGGTGGGTGAAGCCGGAAGCATCGTGAGCACGGATACCAAGTGCGAAACAGTGACGACTGTCATCCCCGGCCTATCTGAAATTGAAGTATGCGATGAGACAACCGCAAGCCTTGTGACGGGAACGTGCTCTGAGGGCTGGACGATGGACAAGACTCTCTTTGAGCTTTACCGGTGCAACAAGGGAGCAGAAACAACAGAAGTCTGCCAGATTCTTCGTGAAGTACAGTCGCACACCGAAAACCGCTATTCCTGCGTCAAAGACGATGGTGAAACTCAGCAAAACGCCTGCACGGTACCAGTTACGGTTGACGTTGAAAAGCGTTACCCCTACCAGTGCACGATTGAAGCGGAGCCCCCAAAGACAACAACCTGCATTGAGACGTTAAAAATTGACGTGATTCCGCCCTGCACAAGCGAACAACGAATCACGCTCGACTTGACGCCCTTTAAAGACGTGGGCTATTCAGGCACCGCCCCCAACATGAAGGCAAACATCACCTATACGTGCGTAGACGGAGTCCACGTTACGGTGAAAATTGGCTCGCGAGCGATGGGCACCTTTACCTCCGCGCCATCGTCTTTTACAAAAACAAACCGCATCGAGTTTGTCTTTTCAATCAAAGTGATCCGCATCTCTAACCGCGATGCCTACGAAATCACAATCACCAATACTGATAAGGGTAAGGGCACGCGCACCGTAAAGGGCACGATGATTATCTATAAGCCCAAGCATCAGGAAATTGAAATCTGGGAGAAGACATGCCGATAAAGATGCTTTTGTCCCTTTTCCTGATGATTTTGGCAGGCACCGTTTTTGCGGGAAACTGCTCCGTTACAAAGAAAACCTGTCTTCAAGGAGCGGAAACGCGAATCATTGACGGTGTGCGTATTTACCGGAACTGCTGGCAGTACGAAACCACTACGGAGTGCGCAGGCGGTGGCACGATTAACTATTGCGCCCCCTTGGAAACGAACTCATCCTGCGAACTCACAGACTCCGAGTGCCTGAAAGCAGACAAGCCCGGCGAATGTCTGCTTCGTAAAAACACCTTTACTTGTTCTAAGAAACTCACGAATCCCGGCCAAGGCATCACAGTCCTTGAGCCCATTATCAACATCAAAGATCAATTCGAAGTTGGAAAGAATTGTCCCTCGGCCACCAATCCCGTCTGCTCGCAAACGCAGATGATCTGTACTGCACCGGAAGAGACTCGAGTCATTGACGGAGTGGAAGTGACGCTCCCCTGCTGGGAGCGCGAATATACCTTTAATTGTGTGGTGCGCGAGCCCAACGAATCCTGCTCGTTATTAAACAATGCGGGCTGCCACTATGCGGGTATTGAAAAGACCGTTGAAACCCGTTATTACGACTGCAAAGAAAGCATCACCGTCCCGCAACACGAAGACATTCACTTTGTGGAGTCTCATGAAGTCTTGGATCGTGTGGTGGAACTTTCTAATTCCTGTCAGGGTACAACCTGCAGTGAAGCTCAGAGCACATGTTTAGCCAACCACCCGGTCTTCACGGACGTCTGTCTGAAAGAAGAAAAGACCCTTACTTGCTCAGGTGGAAATAACCAAACCTGTGAAGCCTTAGAAAACTTAGGCTGCACGGTCAAAGAAGAAAGCCCCTCGCAGCCCCTTTACTCTTGTGATAAGCCGCTTGCCTCCCCGCCTTCTCATATCCAATGGGTAGGCAATGAAGAAGTGATCACCGGCATGACAGAAGACTCTGACTGTCCTTTCTCTGCGAAGAAAGCCAAGGCAACTACCTGTGAAGCGGAGACGAGCGTCTGTGTTGAAGGACCTGAGACTCGTATTGTGGATGGGAATCCCGTCTACAAAGACTGCTGGCGCTATGAAATCCAATACGGCTGCATTACAGATGACACCCATAATGGGTGCGTCGCTCTCGAAGGCAACCCCAAGTGTGAGTTGGTCGAGAAGAAATGCATGGCGCAAAGTGACGTGGGCTGCACGTTCTGGACGTCGACCTTTGAGTGTAAAAAGACACCTGACACAACAATTACGGAAGAAGTCTGCACGGAGTCCATCTGTCAGCACGGTCTTTGCACGCCAACCGATGACGCCCCCAACACGAATTTAGCCGATAGCGTTACGAAACTCGAAGTCGTGCGCCAAGCCGCGGTCTACGGCGACTATCAAAACCTGCGCTTCTTCTCCGGAGAAATGAACACCTGCAGAAATAAATTGGGCGGAGTTTCGTGCTGCAAAGGGAAGGTCCGGGGCACAAAGAGCAACGCCGCCGGTCTCCCCGTCTCCTACATTTTTGCCGCCAAAGTCGCTAAAGAAACGATCCATACGTTAGGTTCACCATACGTTAACGACATTCTGATGAGCCATGACAGTATCGCTAACGTCATGACGAAGCTTTATGGCGAGGCCGCAGGCCAAGCCTACTCCCCCAACCTCTCCTACTACGGGTTATCAGTTTCCTACGTCGGAGGCTCGGTTCAGTTTTCATTTGACCCCTGGACCTTCTTCGCGATGGTTGCGCTTGAAGTGGCTTCCGACTACCTCTCCTGCACACCTGAAGAGCAAACGCTGCAGCTAAAGCGAGGGGCGGACACCTGCCGCTACGTCGGGAGCCAATGCACCGAATACTTTATGGGGCAGTGCCTCATTAAAACGGAATCCTACTGCTGCTACAACTCAAAGCTTGCACTTTTAGTACAGGAAGCCGCTCATGAACAGATGGGGACCGGCTGGAACGTGACAGACAGTCAAGTCTGCCAGGGGCTCACCGCATGGGAGATGAGTCGCGTAGATCTCGGAAAAATTGATCCCAAGGCGCTCGAAGGCCTCATTGACACTTCAAAAGTCAATATCCCCGACAGTAAAAACGTTGAAACGCGCGCTCGGGCGAGAAAAGCTGAGATTGAATCCACTCAAAAACCCTATGCACCGATGCCTGAAAAAGAGGGCACCTGTTACGGAACCGATTGTTAAAAAGATAAAAAAATGAAGAAAACACTTCTCTCTCTTTTATTAGTAAGTTCTGTCGCCCATAGTGCGGGCAGTAATTTCTGGACGGAAGACGTCTGGGTGAGCCCGGACCGTGGCTTCCTCTTTTACCAGGAAAAAGCCAAGACGAATCCTGAAGAAGTCCTCGAATTTGCGACTGTTGAAGAACTCCGAGCGGAGGCTCAAAGGAGACTCAACGTTGCAGTGATGGAACCTACGGACGAAAACATCAAGTCTTATTTAGCGATCAACACCGTAATGCTTGAGAAATCCATGCGTTTTGCAGAACGCTGGAAAGAAACCCTTTGGGCCAACCCCGCTTATGACCACACGACCCTTCACCCCAATGCGAACTTTGCGCAGGTGGCTTTGAAAGATGAAGCCAAGCAGAGCAAAGCGTCTCAGCTCAAGGCGCTTGCGAGCCATTCAGGACTCGTGGTGCTTGTGCAAAACGGCTGCTCCTTCTGTGACCTCATGGCGCCCATTATTGAATCATTAAAAACTGAAACAGGCATGGAGGTGCTTGCGATCTCCATTAAAAACGGGATTCCTAAAAGCTGGCCTGAAGCCAAACCCGATAACGGCATTGTGAAGCGCTTAGTCACCTTAAGCGGTTCGATGCCTACTGTGACGCCCGCGGTTTTCCTCGTGGATAAAACCGGAGAAAAGGTGCGCCTCGTTGCCTCCGGCGCCTTGGCCCTTGAAGAACTTAAAGACCGGCTTATTTCCGCCGCTGGCTTTACACAGCCACAGAACTCAACTATTCAAACTCTCCCTCGTCTCTAAGGATTGGTTTCGATGAGAAAACAAACACTCGCTCTCTGTCTCTGTTTAATGTTCTCCGGCGCTTCCTTTGCGGGATTTCTGGAAGATTTCTACGACTCTTCGTCAGGCGCCGCCCAGGGCAACGTCACAGCTGCCGGCATCTACGAGTCCGCTCACTTGAATATCGCAACCGCCGGTGCTTTTGTTTACCGAGCGCCTCGCGCGGACTTCACGCCTTTTCAGTTCACGCCGCCGAAACTTTCTGCGGGGTGCGGAGGCATTGACCTCTTCATGGGCGCTTTCAGCATTCCTTCTAAAGAGGAATTCCTGAACTATTTACGGGCGATCGGCTCTTCGCTTCCGGGTCTAGCTTTTCAATTGGCACTACAGACGCTCTCACCTGACTTATCTGAACAAGTCACCTCTTTCCGTGACCTCATCCGCGACTACAGCTCCAAATTCCAGGATTCCTGCATGGCCGCCCAGACGATTCTTGATATGACGGGCGCCCAGGGGTACATGGAAAAACTCAAATACTCCGCAACGAACCATTTAAGAGAGTCCGGTGTAGCCAGCGATGCTTATGAAGCCGACTCAATGACGCGCACGGACGGCGCCACAGTCTTTAAAAACACGCCCACTCGCACAGACTCGGGCGGAAACACCATTGAAGCGGGCGAAATCAACCTTACATGGTCCCTTTTGGGAGGCGGAACGCTGACCTCTAAATACCCCATAGAACTTAAAGAACTCATGATGACCCTTGTGGGCACGACAATCTACACGCAGGCGGGAGAGGACTCTTCTGCCGTTCCCCGCTCTCGTTACATCATGGGTGAAGACATTGCGAGCCTCCTTTTTGGATCTGCCGAAAGTGTCACGCTTACAAACGCGACGCGTCTGTCGTGTGCCACCAAAGACACCAAGTGTCTTTATCCCGAGCGCATCGCCATCGATGACATCAACCTTACTCACAGATTGTGGGAAGCTGCGACGAACTACCGTCAGGCTTTGTTGACCCGTGATGCCACACGCGTATCGGAAGATGATGTACTCCTTTTGGGCTCTGTTTCTTCCATTCCCCTTATTCGCCTTATTAACACCGTGACCACTCATCGGTATGCGGGATTCTCAGAAGATTTGTTGAGAGTTTATGTGGAAGCCGCCTCCTATGAGGCCATTGTCCGAGCACTTGACCAATTGACGATTGATATTGAAAAAGTCATCACGAGCGCAAGCGGTGCGCAGGCAAACAGCATCAACGCCGAGCACGTCAAACGCATCTCCGCCCGCATTGCCTCTGTCCGCTTGGATTTAGCTTCCCGAAGCGATCGAATTTACCAACAGATGTCCCGTGCAAGAAGCTTTATGGAACAGATTGAACACATTGAAAGAAGTCTTTTGGGCAATGCCGCTCAAAACTTGGCCTCCCGCTGGGTCGTTCGCGAATAAGGATAGGAAATGACACTCGAATTTTTTGCATATTGGAATGGCGCCCAAATACGGGACCTCTTTGAAGCTGTAGTGGCTATCACGGGCTCTTCAGACTTTCTGGGTCTTTTAAGAACGCTCATCCTCTTCGGATTTCTATGCGTGATTACCATCTGTGCCTTACGTTACCGAGGACTGGAGGCCGGAAGCTTTATCTTTGCCGTGGCGCTTTTCTATGGCGTGACCCTGGTGCCGAAGGTCGATCTTGCCATTAATGACGAAAGGGCCGGCACGGTTTATGTTGTGTCAGACGTTCCTCTTGGTCTTGGCTTTATGGCGAGCACAACGTCTCGCATCGGGCATTGGCTCACGGACATTTTTGAAGACACCTTTGCAGGCGTTGAAGCCGAACGCTTCTCGCGCTTTGGTATGGTTTTTCCCGAGCGGGCATTAAACGCCATTTTGGCCGCAGGCCCTGTCACCCCTCAAGGACGTTTATTGATATCGGACTTTAATCGCAATTGCGTGATGCCAGAGTTAATCGACTATCCGCAAAAGATTGAAGCGCTGAGCAATTCAGGAAACATTTGGCAGAGCATCTCGCAAACCGGCTGGGTAAATCCTGCTCGTAAAACCTCCGATACATCCGGCAACTGGATCGGGTGCGATGAGGCGATCGCTTTTATTGACAATCACATGGCCTCCACTGAATTGCCTGCCATTCAAAAGCACCTCGCGATGAAGCTCTTGCCCGATCAAGTGGATGCCAATTCATTGATTCTTCGAGTGCTTCCTCAGACTGAGACGCTTCTTTTGGGCGTCTCTCAGAGTTTGGCGAGTTCCATTAAGCACTCTGTTTTCATGAATACGCTGCAAAGCGATATTGAAAATGTTTCAGCCTTGGCCGGCCACCCCTTGGCTACCGCGACAGCATTAGCGAAAGCTCAAGGAAATCTCTCTTCAGAAATTAACTATCGCACGATGGCAGAAATTGCCAAAGACGCGCTTCCGAAGGTCAGAAACTCACTTGAATTCATCATCCTTGCTGCCTTCCCATTGATTTTCATCATGATGTTGGCTGCCGGACACATGGCAGGCACCATTTTGAGAAGCTACTTCACGCTACTCATTTGGGTGCAGCTCTGGGCGCCGATCTCAGCCGTAATGAATTACCTCATCATCCACACGGATAGCCACCCGATGACGCAAATCATCAATGAGTACGGCGCTAACACCATTTACGCCGCGAACCTCATCCGCGAAGCGGGCGCAAGTTCTCAAGCGATTGCCGGTTTTCTGACGATCCTGGCCCCGGTGATTGCATTTGCAATTGCCAAAGGCAGTGACTTTGCCACCGCTCAATTGGCTGCAAGCGTCATGGCCCCCGCTCAAAGCGCCGCTCAAGCACAAGGCGCCAGCCTCACTGCCGGCAACATTTCCTTAGGAAACACAAGCTGGGGCAATGTTTCAACCAATATGCAAAGCGCTAACAAAAGTGACCTCTCCACGGGCTTTACTAATTCCGGGATACTTCATACAGCTTCGGCCTACGGTTCTGTCACGCGTTCCGCTGACGGCACAGTAACGGGCATGTCCATGACGCCTGTTTCGATGGGTGTTTCGTCAGCCATTTCCATGGGAGAAGCTGCAAGCCAAGGCGCCCACAGCAGTTTTACAAATAGCTTCGGCTTCTCAGAATCCGTTCAGGCATTACGTTCCTTTTCTACACAAACTGCTGATAAATCGATGGCAGGCTTCACTCGCCTTTTAAATACCGCAGTAAGCCGACAATCCGGACTTCAATCAACAGAGAGCAGCTCAACGCAGGTGGGCGAAAGCTTGTCTTATCAATCTTCACAGACCATCGGCGATAGCTTCAGTAATGCGCAAAACGCATCTATTCGGTCTGATTTGGGGTTAAGTTCTAACAACTCAAACTACATAAATAAAACAAGTGAATCTTCACGAACAAACTTATCAGTTCCTTCCGAGCTCAGCTCAAAAAATAACTCTCTAACTTTGACACCAAAAAGTGATTCTCAAACTAAATCACCTTCGCAATCCGGCTTTGGAAGTATTCGTCAAGCGCTTATCAATGGAGGTAATGATCCTCTGTTTAATGTCAGTAGTAACGGGCAAATTCAAAACAGCCAACAGCTTATTGACACGGTTTCCCAACAAAGTAACGCCTCAAACGCTTCTCAACGGCAAGAAGCCTATAAAACGCTATTGGCCGCTTCCCGCCAAATTTCTGAAAGCACAACGGATTCAGGCATTCGTAGCGCTGCTAAAGCTTTTGAAGAACAACTCACCCGTGCTTACCAGTACGGGAACCGCGCAAGCTTTGATCAAAGCGCAACGCAAAGTGCTTCAACAGAATTGGGTTACGTTTCCAATAAAGATTTGAGAACCATGATGGATAACTCTCCCATTGCGATGCAAAAAGCGATTGAAACTTTTGGTTCTGCCGAAGCCGCTCAAAACGCTTTGTTTCATAGCCCCACAGCAAGAAGCTATTTCTCACAACAACTTCACCAAGAGCTCAATGGCAACGGCTGGAATGAGTCTTCACCCTATCCGGTTTCAACGATTGACATCGACACCATGGCAAGACCTCACCGGCAAAGTTTTGAAGATGAAACCACTCGAAAATTTGATGATTCACTCTCTGCCAATCATCTGGACTCAAGCATTGCCATGAAGCAATCATTGGGAGGTAAGGATCCAAGCGATTTGCCCAATACTGAATCTATCAGCCGTGTTGTTAATCAAGAACGCAACTCTATCCAACAAGATATGGAAGAACTCAGCGGTAATCTGGCAACAAACCGAGGCGCCACTTTATCAGCAAAGGCGCTTTACGAAGAAAAACAATCCGGCGTGCCCACCGTTATTGCTAACGCATATTTAGGCGGTGTTCTTTACGACTCTCCTGCTGAGTACAAGGAGCAATTACAAGAGAAAGCTGACCGTTCTGAATCCTTTAACGAATCGCTAAGAACAATTGGTCAAAAGGACAAAGCGGAGCTGTCTGATTTTGAACGCTCCGCTCAAAAATAGCGATGAACTTTCTATTTAAAACCAATGGCGAGGGAGATGCCCCCACTTCAAAGATGGGGGAACTTTTCTGTAAGGACGAGGAGGTAAACGATGGTGAAGTTCGCCATTCTCATCCATCACGTACCAAGGTGAGACCATGATTAATGCAACAAAGAAAAACACCGTATCAAACACTTCCTGTGGGGAAATTTTCAGATTCAAAATCTGGTTGGCGTATTCATCTTCAAGGACGGGCGGCGTGGTGAGGTATTCCCAAAATTTCATTTCTAAAACTCACAAAAAAAATTAAATCAAACTGTCTTCAAACCATGGGCCCAATGTCTGTCGACAGGGAGTATTTAACCATGAAAAATTAAGCGTTGTCCAATAGATTTTTCCTAAAAAAATCAATGAGCTAATTGATACAGTCTATGATCCTCAGCGCTTAATTTTTGAGCAAATCAGGGAAAATAAAAAATGGCCAAAATTTCCGTTTTCGGCATGAATGCCGCATTCCAATTGGGTTTCAAGCGAATTGCCGATGTCAGAGGCATGACAAGCGTCGTGAGCCTCTTTGAAAATTCAATGATCCTCTCGGGTATTTATCTTCAAATTCGACCGGGAAACACCGCCTATGTCGGGAAAACGAACAACATGCCCGCGCGTTTTGAAAACCATTTAGCACGCGGAACCGTGATTGAAGAGCTCGCTTTTATGCCGGTTTTGGCTAAACACATCGATGAAAAAGAAAAGCAGATCATTGCGCTGGCCGAAAAAAAGGGAATCCCGCTTGAAAATTTAGCGCTTAGAGAACAAAAGCCCGCTCGAGAAAAAACACTCTCCGATCTCATTACTGAAGAGGAAATTCAAGAATGGCTCGCTGAAGAACAAAAAGCCAAACCGACTCTTCTTTGGTACCAGACTTATCAAGCAATGCACCCAGGCTTGCGCCACCAGTTTGATTTGGCACGAGCGCATCCCGTTTGGGGACAGATTTTTCCTTTAGCCAGGAAATTTGTTCTCTCGGTTATTCCAAAGCCTGAAGACACTCGAGAAGATTTCTGGAGCGCAACCGCCTACACCAAGAAAACTGAAGAAGTGTTTTCATCCGTTATCCGTATTCACGCGGGAAGTGCTACTTTGATAAGCCTCGGTTCTTTTCGATTCTCCCCTTTCGCTCCTTGGGGTTGGGTGGAAATTGCCAAAGAGGATTTATTAAAAACCGGCTTTACCCGTCAGCGTCTTCTAAATGATTTGCCTTTTGCCCGTATCACAGAGAAGGACAATACCATTCAGATCGGCGCGGGGCTCATGCATCTAAATTACGTGATTGAAACATTGAAAGTTGCGCTGCGCCGAACGGCGCTCACGCAAATGAAAGGCGGGTTGCTTCAAAGAGGCAACCCGGCCTTGGAATGTTTGTTGGCGAACTGATTCAATCGCCTCAGAAGGGAAGTAATAATTTCACAATCGAATGGACATTCGTACAGATATCCCCTTCTTGCCTATCTTTATGGTCAAGCAATTTTTCAGCTTGATTGCAGGCAAATTCGACTTTTCCCTTTGTTCTGTCAAACATCTTCGGCATTGGCTTAACGTAATCCGGAACATGCTGTTTCAAACGAGCAATCGAATCTGCGGGAAGCATTTTTTGAGGATGTAAACATTCATAATGCAAGAGGAACCAAAGTTCAAAATTTGGAACAGAATCCACCGTAATAAATTCAATCGGCCGCCTCTCTTGAGTTCTGTATTTCCCAGACAACTCCTTTACTCTATTGAGTGCAACAAGCCGTGCTGAGGGATCGTTGTCTTCGTCAAATACAACAAAAACTTTTTCAAATGACTTTGAAGGAAAAAGAAGCTTTTGATTGTTCATAAAACCATTCAAAATCAATGATTCTGCATAATCGACAATATTTTTCGGAGAGGTTCCTTTCCCTGAAGGCATCACCATACATTCAACTGTAGATATACGGCAGTGCCGTCGGAGCGCATCAAAATATTTGCTCTCCGTTTCCCCTTCAGTAATGATCAGAATGCGATCACGAGTCGGTCGTTTTCCCGCGTTGCGCCTATTTAAAGAATGCTGTCTCCTTTTTGGCATAGACTTACTCTGCTTTAAACAACTGATCAATCAACGGAATAGCATCAAATCTTCCTTTTCGATAGCCTTCTCTAACAGACTCATTTTTTCTGACTTTAAAGTCAAGTAACGAATACACTTTCGAAAATTGTGAAGAGCTTTTTGAAATAAACCAAACCTGATCACGACGTAATAATGGGATTTGCTTAGGAGAGGAAGTTTGGTTTTCAAGTAACCCATCACAATGTGTCGTAAAAATCAGTTGAGAGCCTTCCTTTTGGTTGGGAAAGGTTTCAAAAGCCTGAATCAATTTTTCTACTAATTTAGGGTGCAAGCTGCTATCAAGCTCATCAAACAAAATCGTGACCTGCTTAGTCAAGATATCAATAATCGGACCAGCTAAGAAGAAGAACTTTTGTGTTCCTAACGATTCCTGATCAAAATTCAAGAAGCGCACTCCGGAATCTGTTTGGTGGCCCAATGACACAAAGTCTTGTTCCAATTCTTGATCTGTGACTTGTACCTGATCATCCCCATTAAATGTGATGTTTTTGCCAGGTACTTTCTTAGTCAACAAATGGACGTCATCAATTGAGAAATCCGCTGACTGCAAAAGATTAATGATTTCGTCTTTTGCTTTACCGACCTTAATCTGATTAACCGTGAAATTTTGATTAAGACGTTCCAAATCGTTAATAACAACCAACTGGTCTTTAAACCAATCATAGATAGGTTTAAGCTGGATGTTATTCAATGCAACTGCAGTGCTTAGATAGAGCGCAGTATCTCTAGTCATCTTCTCCCACGTTTTTTTACTACCCTTAAAAAACGTGCTGTAGCTGTATTCATACTGCTCAGTTTGAGAATTCCACGTACGACTAAACCAAGTTTGCGCAACCTTTTGCGGATAGGCCAAAAGGTATTCTTCAAGCACACGTCCCTTCAGAATACTAAACCCATACTGGTAGCGAACACTATTGAGCAAAATGCTGATCTCAAAAGATGAAGGCTTATTAACAGAGTCGTCATCAAACAAAAACGGACTGAAAGCTGCATTCAGAACCGGAGAAGGATTCGTAACGGTTTGAATAACGAAACTTCTCATGTATTGAATTGCTTTAAGCAAATTGGATTTACCGCTTGCATTTGCCCCATAAATTGCCGCTGTTTTTAACACCGGAGGAATATTTTCCACACCAGTCGCAAACGCATGAGTATTAAGACCTTCTTCATGTCTGGGATAAGCCAACATTGAGAAAGTTTGCTCATCACGAAAACTTCGATAGTTCGAAACACGAAATTCCAGTAACATAATTTCCTCAATAAGAATTCGTTTTGCGAAGAAAATCTTCAGAAATCGAAATTAGATTCTATATTAATTGCATTTGCTTGACAATATTTGGCTGAAATTGCCATTGCATAGCATATTCTTAGTTGGACTTCATTTTTTCGAAATTACCTTGCCAAAAAGGTCAGACAAATCCACTTCATCGATTGCGCCATAACTGCCAGCATAGTAATTTTTCAAGTAGTCTTCACCTTTGCGCACGCCGTTCGCACCTGATGTTTTAAAGTCCGCCAACGAATAATGATGACTGAAATGTGTCTCTTTATCGCGTTCCACAAATTTGATCTCGTCTCTGCGCAAAAGATTGGCATTTAAGAAAATCGGGTTATGCGTATTAAAAATTAATTGGGCGTGATTGACGTTGATTTCATCATTGTGAAAGATTTTGATGATGTTCATCATCACCATTGGGTGAATGCAAGATTCCGAATCATCGAGAAAAACAGTGCTGCCGTTTTGAAGCGCCAAGAAAAAGATCGGAAATAAATTCATCATGCGCAAAGTACCACGAGATTCATAGAGTTCAGAAGAAACAAAGTACTCTTGCTCTTTATTTCCGACTTTTACCGCTGAAGTCAAAACTTCTTTTTTGGGGCCCTGAAAAACGTATCCAAGTCGCTGGGCGTCAGTACCCATTTTTTGGGCAAGCATCGTAAAAACATCTATGACATTAACCCCATAAGCCTTTGCTTTAATGCCCTTAAATTCAAACAAGTCCGGACGCGGAATAACAATTAATTGATCCAAGAACCAATCTTCAATTTTCCGAACCAGTTTTTTAGAAAAAATGACCTTAAAACCATTAACCAAAAATAAATCCGTGCTCTCTAACCCTCTTTGCGCCAAAGACGTCAAAATCGCAAGTTTTTCCCCATCCCAAGTCTCGTCATTAAGCAGTGACTCAATTGTGCTCAAGTTTTTAATTTCCAATGAATCTGAGCGCTCAAAGATCACTTTCTCATTAACCTTGAGCGCTTCGGATAAAACCTTTCTTTCATACTCATCATCACCAAAAAGCCCAAAATCCAGACTAAGAGAGTATTCAATCACTAACCCTTCAACAATAAACTTAATGCAGAAAGATACCGGTTGAGCTTTTTCCAACATACGGTTAGGCATCAGCTCCAACCGAACGTCCGGCCAATCGGTTGTCATTTGAGGGGCGCTTTTGATATTTCCTCTGAGAATAATTGCCTCAAAGACTCTAAGCGCCTGCATTAAATTACTTTTACCGGCAGCGTTCGGACCATAAATAACTGCCGTGCTTAATCCCTTGTAGCATTTGGAGGCAATTCGTTTTTTAAAGACACTGTCATCCAACCCTTTTTGTTTTGGCGCCGCTTCCATTGAAAAGACAAACTTATCCTTAAAGGTTTTAAAGTTTTCAGCACTGAATTTAAGAAGCATGACGATCTCCAATTTGCAAAAATGTTGCAAAATCAATAACTCTATTTTATGTGAAATCTGAAGAAAATCTATTAAATAATAGACCAATCGCTCCTCAGAAAAACTATTATTTGCGATACTTTTTCAAAATAAAAGGCTTTAGAAGATTGATGCTTGGGTGAGTCAAATTAAATGCACTTGTAGCCAATAAAAAAAACGAGGAAGCGCCCAAAAGCGACTCCCTCGGATTTTCGTTGAAAAAATGGACGGGCTATTGGCCAAAGATAATATCCACCCGACGATTGAGCTTTCTGCCCGCTTCCGTCGAGTTGTCGTACTTATCGGATTCCCCGGCACCCATCACCGCCATACGGTGATCTTCAACGCCTTTAGTCATCAGATATTCTTTAACGGCCTTAGCACGCTGCAGACCTAAACGCTTGTTATAAGCCGCATCCCCTTCGGTATCGGTCCAACCCAAAATGAGCATTGTTTCGTCTTTCGGGCGCTGAGCGATAACATCCAACATTTTGTCAGCCGCATCAAACCCCTTTTTATCCAATTGATTGGACTTTTTCACAAAAGGAATGCCCGAGACTTCCAAATCTTCTTTGGAAGCACAATCACGGTAAACGTTTTCCTCCACCATGGTGTTGAATTTCTGACGATCGGCGATCATATCGGCCACGGTCACCATTGTGGAGCAAACACCGGCTTTGCGAAGTCGATTAATCATTTCGGCTTCAGTATCGTTTTGCGCAAGCGAGATCACATGCACACAGCTCTTGGGATTATTTTGATAGAAGGTCTGCAGAACCTTCACCGCATCATGCGATCCTTTATCGATATCACCGTCAGTGATGAGGAAAAGCGTGGTGGGTTCCTGACGTTTCTTCGCGAAGAAATCCAGTGCTTTCTTATCAAAGTGGTTGAGCGTTGCGTCTGACGCGATGAGCTTCAGGTCCTTCACTGACAAGGCAAAATCTTTACCCGTGCGCTTTTGCGTCTTTAAAACATTTGCAGCAGGCATAAGTGTCGCCACACCCGTCGTCATTGTTGTGTCGGAGGCAATTTTTTCTGAAGCCAACTCCACAAAACGCTTAGCGAAATCGAGTTTCGTTCCCTTTTCACCCCGAAGCGCCGCGTCTTCTTTGCTATTGACATATTGGGGCATTGTGAAAGCTTCACCCATCGAGGAGGATGCGTCAATCACAAATTCCACGCCAGCGGCTCTTACTCCGCAAAAGCCCGCCTGAGCGCTCATAGCCGTTGCCGAAAAAGCCGCCAACACCAAACCCAATGTCAAAGAAAGTCGTGCTTTCATTTTTAAAATTCCTTCAAAAACAGCAGATTGACTATAGCATTTTTCAACTAAAGCCAAAACTCGGACAATCACGCAACTTATCGTCTTTCCAAGAAAAACCGGAAAATGCGATTGGGCAGATAGTCAATTTTCCCCGGAGGATTTCCCGTTGGGAAACCAACGTGGCCGCCCTCTTCAGGCTGATCAAGCCACACATTGTCAGAAACATCATTAATTGTGGGGAGCGCCCAAGGCGGCAAAAACGGATCGTTTTTAGCATTCATCAATAACAGAGGCACTTCAACAAACTTGAGCCACGGTTTAGCCGATGCCCTTGTCCAGTAATCCATCGCGCTTTTGAATCCATGGACAGGGGCTGTGTAGAGCGAGTCAAAGTCGTAAAAATTTTTGCACTTCTTGATCGCTTCTTCATCGACAAGCTTTCGCATCTCCGGAATCATTTCGCACTTTTTAATCACCTTCGGGATCAAGGTGTCCAAAAACATTTTGGAGTAAAGGCGGTTGAAACCGAAACGAAGGAGATTGCTGCCTGCGACCAAATCCACGGGCGCCGCGACACAAGCCGCTGCCGTCAGAAGATTTTTCGCGGTTTTCGCTCTTTTGCCGCAAAAAAGCGCCAGCTGATTGCCGCTCAAAGACACGCCAACGGCGTACAAAGGGGCTTTCGGATAACGAGCTTTCACCGTCTCCAAAATCCACTGCACCTGATCGATGTCGCCTGCGTGGTAGGTTTTAATCTGACGATTGAGTTCCCCCGAGCAGCTTCTAAACATCGGGACACACCCTCGCCACCCTCTTTTCACGGTCTCGTGCATGAGCGCCAAGGCATAGTGGCTCTTAGAGCTACCTTCCAGACCGTGGAAATTCACAATAACGGGCGTTTCAGGATCGGCCGCTTCAGGCGTTGCCCAATCGACATCGATAAAGTCATCGTCCCACGTCTCCCAACGCTCTCGCCGATATTTGACCGACGGCTTTTTACAAACCTTCGCCGCAAAGATCGTCTGAATCTGAGCGCCGGAGAGCCATCGAGGGGCGACATAATCGGGCTTAACCCATGGCATCAGTTATTCTCCACACGAACAGAGGGCATCTTAAGCGACATGTCTTTGGCAGTCTTTGCCACTGCCGCGGAAGCCTTAAGCGCAATTTCCCGATAAATTCGGGCAGCAAGTGAGTCAGGCGACGAAATCACCGTGGGGGCACCCGAGTCGGCTTCTTCTCGGATTTTCGCGTCTAACGGAAGCTGCCCCAACATGTCCACGTGATAGGTCTCACTGATGCGCTTTGCTCCCCCTTCACCAAAAATATGCTCTACGTGTCCGCACTGCGGGCATTCGTAAACGGACATATTTTCCACTACGCCCAAAATGGGAACATTCACCTTTTGGAACATGCGCAGGCCTTTCTTAGCATCCAATAGCGCAATATCCTGAGGTGTAGTCACAATCACAGCTCCCGTCACGGGCACCGTTTGAGAAAGCGTCAACTGAATGTCACCCGTACCCGGGGGCATATCAATCACTAAGTAATCAAGGTCGTGCCAATTTGTTTGCGTCAAAAGCTGCGTTAAGGCTTGGGCAACCAAAGGTCCGCGCCAAATCATAGGTTCATCGGGATCAATGAGAAAACCAATGGAGTTGATTTCAAGGCCCAAAGACTCAATCGGATTCATGTTGGTGCCGTCATTTGTCATGGGACGCCCTAAGGCACCCAGCATCATGGGCTGGCTTGGTCCATAAATATCAGCGTCCAACACACCCACTTTTGCGCCTTCGGCTTTAAGCGACAAAGCTAAATTAGCGGCCACGGTGCTTTTACCTACGCCGCCCTTGCCGCTTGAGACCGCGATGATGTTTTTTACATTAGGCAGAACTTTGAGCGTGCGCTGCACAGCGTGCGCGATGATTTTTTGAACGACTTCAACTTTGACAGTGAGGCCGGCTTTGCACATCGCTTCATCAATGGTCTTTTGAATGCCTTCGGCAACGCTTTTTGCGGGGTAGCCCAACTCAATCGTGACGCTTGAGCCGTCATCGGCAACCTTTGCCATGCGCGTGGAAAGATAATCGGCCTTCATCCAGGGATCGACGATGCCAGAGAGTACTTTTAACACCGATTCTTTTTGATTCACTTTCAGACTCCGCTTCAATTAATTAGAACGTATTGTGCGATTTTTCTCTCTTTTGCTCAAGAGAAGCTAAAAGTTTGTTTCCATTTAATCGGTTAAGGCCATGCCAACTTTATTTATCAAACGTAATTTCAATTCGCTCCTGTCCTTTACCGATATTTTTTCTTTTAAGTCGCATTTTTCCAAGTTCTCCCGTTTCCCTGGGATGCGTGCCGCCGCAAGGAACTTTAGCTAATCCTTCGATTTCCCAATACCGCCGTTCCTCTATTTCATTTTCGAATGCGCTGGTGATCGGAAGATTCTCTTGAATAATCTGATTAAGACGCGCACCGACCTCAGGCAGAATCGGAGCAATTGAACCTTCCCAAGCAAAATCAACCCGAGCTTTATCCGGAGAAATATGCGCTCCAGTTTTTTCCGGGTGTCCATAATTTTCCGTCACAATGACCAGAACCAGTTCCGCCGCAAAATGAAGCTTCATCAGGTTGAGGCGAGTTTCTTCATCAATGACAACGTCGACCGTATCTCCCGCTTTCAACGTATGCTCATCCGGCAAGGTATAAGAAATCTCTTTACCAACCTTTTTGGCTTCCAATACCTCGTATCCGCCAATGCTGCCGCGATCTGATTCCTGACCGCCGGAAAAAGCAAAAAAGATAGTGTCTTCCAGGGTGACTTTGTTTCCATCGACAGAACTCACCTTGGTTTGTAATTCAGTTTGGTAAGGATTCACCCAAAAAAGCTTTTTCACGCTCATAACTGTTCCAACACAAAAATAAATTCGGTATTTTGTTCAGTCTACTGAACAATTTTGGTGCATTTTTGTTCAACGTACTGAACAAATTTAGGGACTTTTTGTTCAGTGCATTGAACAAC
This sequence comes from uncultured Burkholderiaceae bacterium, assembly GCA_944390675.1. Lineage (GTDB taxonomy): Bacteria > Pseudomonadota > Gammaproteobacteria > Burkholderiales > Burkholderiaceae_F > Aphodousia. Next base: position 38,560 of record CALXQR010000008.1, on the reverse strand, counting down.
TTTGGTTTTGTCTTCTTCAGTCTATTTGATAATTTTCTGCTTTATCAACACGTTAGGCAATAAAATGGGTTATTTAAAATTAAAAATTCTGATTTAAAATTTCTGTCAGTAAAATAATAAAATATAGGTCAATATAAATTGATAATTTAAGTCAATATAAAATTCAAATGATTGATGACAACAAATACAAAACCAGAATTATTGATCCTGAAATTAAGCGTTATTTAGATACTTTCGGTGCAGTCTGCATCGAAGGCATAAAGTGGTGTGGAAAAACCAGAACTTCTATGCGCCATACCAATAGCTATGTGCTGTTAGGTGATCCAACAGGAAATTTTCAGAACCGCCAGTTGGCTCAAATCTCACCAGCAACTGTTTTAGCTGGCCCTCAACCTCGATTAATCGATGAGTGGCAAGAGGTGCCATCCCATTGGGATGCAGTCCGAGCAAGCGTCGATCATAATCCTGTCAAAGGGCAATTTTTGCTTACTGGCTCTGCCACCCCCAATCACAAAGGAGTCTTACATAGCGGCGCAGGACGAATTGCCAGACTGCGCATGCGTCCGATGTCGCTTTTTGAATCGGGCGACTCTTCCGGTCTTATTTCTTTGAAAGAAGTCTGTGAAGGTCGCTTGACGCCGGTGATGACGGGCGAAGTGGATTTAAGAAAAATTATCCGACTGATACTGCGAGGCGGATGGCCGAAAGCTTTATCCTTAGCAAATAACGAGTCCTTTTTATTACCAGGCAAATACCTCAAAGATCTTATTAACAATAACGCTGTTAAGGCAGACGGCGTTAAACGCGATACAGAAAAAATGTGGATCGTGCTTCGGTCGCTCGCTCGGCACGAATCATCCACTACGAACAAAGCAAGCCTCTTAAAGGATATTCACGAAAAAAGCGGAGTGCACTTATCTCACAACACGTTGGACGAATATCTGTACCTTTTTAAGCGCCTTTTCTTAACCGACAACATTGAGCCATTCTCAGCCTCCGGGTTGCGATCCGCACTCAGAGTTAAACAGGCAGAAAAACTGCATTTCGCAGATCCTTCTTTGGCTTGCAGTCTACTGGGAGCGACGGAAGATAATTTACTGGGAGACCTTCAGACATTGGGCTTTTTGTTTGAGGCACTCTGTGAGCGTGATCTTCGAATCTATGCACAGTCCTTCGGCTCTAAGCTCTACCACTATCAGGACTACGCCAACCATGAAATTGATGCCGTTATCGCACACCCAGACGGCAGTTGGACAGCTGTTGAAATTAAGCTCGGGGCCAATCAAATTGATGAGGCTGCCCGCAATCTTTTAGAAATTAAAAAGAAATTTGAACAAGATTCCAAAAATTGCGCTCCTAAACAACTCATTGTTTTAACCGGCATGAGTAACGCCGCTTATCAAAGACCGGACGGTGTGTTTGTTTTGCCCCTGCTGGCGCTAAAACCCTAGCAAAAACTAAAAGATCAATATGACCGATTAAACATATAAGAACCAAACGGTCATATTTTTGAAACATTTTTTTAATCCAAAACAAAGAATCAAAAAAGAACGGATGATTTTAAAGAGGCTCCTTTGTAGACTGAAGAAGTCTTCACGCGAAGATAAATAAAGATTTCATATCCTTCTGAAATCCCTTCCTAATACTTCTCTTTTAGGAGCCTTCCTTATGAAAAAGACCGCTCTTGCTGTATGCGTCGGCGCGCTGTTGGCCGGCGTCAGCCTTTCTTCCCAAGCCTGCTTTACGGTTATCGTCGGCAAAGATGCTTCTGCCACCGGTGAAATCATTATCGGCCACAACGAAGACAATGACCGCCGCATTATCACCAATCAATATTGGGTGCCCGCAGCGGACCATAAAGCCGGCGAAATGATTGAATTTGAACCGGCCGCGGCCAAGATCCCCCAAGTCGCTCATACCTATGGCTTCTGGTGGACACAAACGCTGGCTCCTGAAGGCTCCAGCTTCTCTGACGGCTTTATGAATGAAAACGGCGTCGTGGTTGTCACAAACAACTGCAACATCACGATTGAAGAGAAGGAAAAATTTAACGACGGCGGTATCGGCTACGGTATCCGCCGCCTGGTTGCCGAACGCGCAACCTCTGCCCGCCACGGTGTGGACATCGTAATTGAACTTATGGAAAAGTATGGCTACTTCCACATGGGCCGCACCTACACCATCGCTGACAAGAACGAAGCCTGGCAAATCGCCCTTCTTCGCGGACACCGCTATCTCGCCCGCAAGGTGAAAGACAACGAAATCGCCTTTATGGCAAACGCTTTCTCGCTTGATAACGTTGATCTGAACGACAAGGAAAATGTCATTGCGGCGCCTGACCTTGTTGAACACGCTATCGCCATGGGAGCTTATAAGCCTGCTGTGGCCGGTGACTACTCTGACTTCAGCTTCCGCGAAGCCTATCAGCCCGAAGCACGCCGCATCTTCCCGCGCAACAAAGAACGCGTCTTCACGATCCTGGAAATGCTCACGGGTAAAGAGTACAAAGACGTCAATGACTACCCGATGGCTATTGTCCCTGAAAAGAAAATCAGCGTAGAAGATGTTAAGAGCTACCTGCGCGGTCACTCCAAGTTTGAAAAGCGCGAAAGCGGCTGGCACCATGAAACGATGCAGGATATCTGCAATATCGGCACGTTCGATTCCGTCGTGTTTGAATTGGCTCAGGATCCGCTCATGACCGTGGCTTGGCGCGCCGCGGGCCGTCCGAGCGAACAGTTCTACGCGCCTGCCTTCCCGCTTGCGGGCCCGGCTGCCGCTCAAAGCTACATGGATTGGGCAACGGGCACCAAGGCTCAGTTCCATGCGACGCCCGAACAGGTAAGCTACAGTCCCGATCGCACGATCTACACCTTCCTTGCCATGCAAAACTTCTTGGATTGGATGCCGCAAGATCGCGCTGTCTTTGAAAAGGATCGCGACGCTTACGAAGAAAACACCGCTAAGGTTGTCGCTGCCGCCAAGGCTAAGGCTCAACTTATTGCTGGCGCTGATCGTGAAAAGGCTCGTGAATACATGCACGCCTTTAACGTCGCTTCCTTTAACGACGTGCTAGCAAAGACTGGAGACTGGGTCACGCGTTTGAATCAACACGCGATTGTCATTACGCGCGACACGTTGAGCCAATCGGAAACGGGCACGGTTGACGTGGTGCTTCTGTCTCAAAAGGGCTTTGACGCGACGAAGCTTGATGTCTCAAAGACCCACTTCGGCTCACCCTATCCGGACGGTTCCATCGAGCTTAATAAGCAAATGGCCACCCCCACAAAGGTGACCGTGCGTGATGTGAACGGTGACGGTCTGGATGACGCCGTGATCACCTTCCCGGTGAAGGGCGCTTTGGCCTTCTCGTTTAAGGATGTGGTCTCTGAGCTCTACCTCTTCACAAGCGTGAATGGTGAGCCTGTGGCTGCTTTTGACACGGTTAAGGTCATTAAGTAATTAACTGTCGTCAGTTAGTTTAAACACCAATCATGCCCGGGGAAACTCGGGCATGATTTTTTCTAATTTGTTGTTTCACAAAAGCATGAAAACAACTCTAGGCTCTCTATCGTACTTTTAAATTGACGTTATCGTCACTGTAAGTAAAACACATACACTGTCTTCCAAGACATACAACCTATTGTGAAAAAGAATGATATGTGACTTTTTCCCCTACTGATGTAATGCTCAACTTGTACCTACAAGGTTTGAACTCCAGGGAGGAAAATATGTTCAAGCGTCACTTAATTACGATCGGAATTGTCTCGATTTTTAGCTCTTGCTACGCCTCTGACTTGCCTAATATCAAAATTCTTGCAACAGGTGGAACTATTGCAGGGACCGCACCCTCTGAAACACAGATGACAGGATATAAGGCGGCAGATCTTGCAATTGAAACACTCTTGAAAGCCGTTCCCGCTCTTAATGACATTGCGAATGTTTCAGGTGAGCAATTCATTAAATTAAGCTCACAAAATATGACTGATGAAATTATGCTCAGTCTAGCGAAACGTTGTAATGAATTGCTTTTGGATCCATCTGTAAAAGGAATTGTTATCACTCACGGCACTGATACTCTTGAAGAAACGGCTTATTTCTTAAATTTAACTGTCAAAAGCAAAAAGCCCGTAGTCATTGTCGGTTCTATGAGACCAGCGACGGCATTAAGTGCTGATGGCCCACTAAATTTATTTAATGCCGTCAAGATTGCAGCTTCGGATAAAGCTATTGGTAAAGGTGTCTTAGTCGCTATGAATGATGAAATCAATGGCGCGAGAGACGTCACAAAGACGAATACGAGCACTGTCTCAACATTTAAGGCCCCAGAATTGGGTCTATTGGGTTATATGGCTGCAGGGAAGCCTGAATTTTTGAAATCTACTGAAAAAAAACACACCTATAACTCAGAATTCGATATTCAGAAATTAGACAAACTGCCGAGAGTTGATATTGTTTATTCCTATGTCAACGCCGATGGAGTTGCTGTTGATGCGTTTTCCAAAGCTGGCGCTAAAGGCATTATTCTCGCTGGAACAGGGAACGGATCAATGCATGATAACGCGTTTCCAAGCTTAGCTAAAGCTTCAGAAAGCGGAATAGTCGTTGTTCGATCTGCAAGGACTGGAAATGGGATGGTAACAATCAGCCATCAAGAATGGGCTGATGCTGGTCTATTGGAAGGCAATACTTTAAATCCACAAAAAGCACGCATCTTGCTGCAGTTAGCCTTAACAAAAACCAAAGATTTAAAAGAAATTCAAAGAATATTTAACGAGTACTAGAAAATTTAAGCCCCTTAATTGAACAACAATTAAGGGGCAATCTTTTATCTAAATTCAAAGAACTGATAGTTAAACAAATAGTGGTACCTTCCTATTATTTTCACCGTATGTTAAGAACAGGTCTTTTGACCAAAGAACATGTGGGATAAACAACTTTTTAAGTGACTGATGAATTGAGGTTTTGCAAATTTTTGCAATACTATCTGTTAAATTTTGATAAGACAATTCGTTTCTTCCAAGTACATAGATATCTCTAGAAACAATAGGTGAAGGCATCGGCAATATCTGAATGTTTTTCATTTTTTCAGGATAAGAAGCCATAAAAGTGGGGGTCACCAGACCCCAACCAACACCATTTTCAATAAAGCTAAAAAACGGTTCCAAATGATCCACTTCAACTTTTACAACAAAATCAAGATGTTGTTCATTGAAATACTCCCTTTCAAACTCTCCGTTGGAAGTTTTTGAAGTCAGAGAAATCTGTGGCAATCCACACAATCTAAGATTCTGCCAAGAGGGTCTAGATGGCAATTTAAGTGATTTGGGGGCGACGATAATATTTGGTTCAGAAAAAAGAAAACGTCTATACAAATTTGCTCGTTCGAAGAATGGTTGGGAACTAATAAAAATGTCAATCTCGTGATTATCAAAATCATTCAATAACTTTCGGCTCGTTCCATGAAAAAATCTGATTTGAGAGGCAATATCCCCAAGTTGAATAACGATATCTGTATCTACATGAGCCTCAAGAGCTGTGATACAACCGATCCTCAATGGAATCTTTCGTTGACCATTTTGTAAAACATGAAGTAAATATGAATCTATAACTTGCGTCTCTTTCTCTATTAGCTGATAAAGAAGTCTGCCTTCATTTGTTAAACGAATAGGTCTCACGTTTCGTTCGGTCAACGCAATTCCTAAACGATTTTCTAAAGCAGATACCCTTCGAGAAACGACAGACTGACCAACATTTAACATTAAACCAGCTTTTGAAAAGCTCTTAGTTTTACACAATGTGTAAAAGGTATAGATTTGAACCTGAAAAAAATCAGAATACGATCCAATCTTTTCTTTTAATTTGTGTTGTTCTGTCATTACAAAAAGCACCTACCAAAATCAACTTTATATTCCGTAAATTATTTAGGGGATGTCTGAACCAAATTGTATTTGATTGAAACATCCCCTCCCTTCTTTACTAACGAAGCTTAGAAGCTTTATTTAGGCATTATGTAGTTCTTTCGACTTTTTAGAATACTACACTAGCTAAAACAAAACCCAACACAACCGAGCAAACCGTTGTTACTAATCCGGGTCTCATCGTACTGTGATTCAAAATCCATGTTCCCAAATTCATCGTGCCTGTAGGATCCATTGCTACAGAAGCCAAAATATTCGCATGCACAGGGAAAAACCAGGTACAACATATTGCCGGCGCCATCGCAACCAAATAAGTTGGCTCAATACCTAAAGAAACACCGAGAGGCATCAAAGCCGCCGCAGTCGCTCCTTGACTCATCAGAATGGCACTCATTGCGACCAAAACAATGGCGAATAACCACGGATAATTTTGCAAGACTTCCCCAAAAATACCTATCAGTTCATTTTTGTGAAATGCAAAAAAAGTATCTGTCATGAAACAGACCCCAAAGCAAACCATGACTGCTACAACACCACCATTGAATACACTGGACTTCATAACTGGAGCAGGTTTTACTTTCGCAACAACCATAATGATTGCCCCTGCAGTCATAGCGACAATTTCAATCACATTCGCAATAGACAACGTTACGATCTTGCCATTCTGAGTCCAAGAAGGCAAAAGCTCTTTAAAAGTTCCTAAAATCAAAATTAAAAGAACAGCTAGAGCGAAGAGAATTACAGCGATACGAGCTTCCTTAGTTGGAGTGTAGGACTTTCCGCTAGAGTTGTACGATATTTCACCACTTGCTAATCTTCTCTGAAACTCCTCATCCTCTGATAACTCTTTTCCTCGTTTGTATACACTGATACTGCCACAAATAATTGCTATGAAAATCGAAGGAATAAGCACCATCATCATTGGACCGAAGTCAATACCATGAGTACCTAAAATACCTATCATCGCAGCGGTTGCTGCTGACAGAGGACTAGCCGCAATCCCGTAACTTGCGGCCGCACACGAAGCTGACAGCGGTCTTTCAGGTCTAACTCCCGCACCTCTGGCCACCTCACTTATTACTGGTATCAAAGCCATTGCAATAAAAGATGTCCCCGTAAATACAACAAAAGCGAAGACAACAATTGGAGCGATAACAGTAACCTTATTAGGATTATTTCTTAAAATCTTCTCCGCAATACTAACCAAGTAGTCAAGCCCGCCCGAGCACTGTAAGACACCCGCCAATGATGTTACTGCCAAAATAATGAGCATTACAGTGATTGGTGGTGCTGTCGGTTGGATACCAAAAACAAAGGTTAAAATCGCCAAACCTGCTGCACCAGTGAACGCAACGGCAACACCCCCTATTCTGACCCCAATGAGAATAGCAAGAATAACAATCAATGCATCTACTATTAACATAAGATATCTCCTCTTAAACGAGTGAATCTGAGACGCTTGCAATTAAAATTTATTGCTTTAATTCTTGCCGTTATCTTCTAAGCAATCTACTGATTTAAAAATTCTGGGCTAATTAATATTCTTTTAAAACATAAAAGAGAAGATTGAAACAAATTTAACAGATACACATCACAGTCCAACAATTAATACGAATTCAAAAAAATCTTGGGTTAAGCCTCAATTTGATATTCCCTAAAAACATACTCTGTATTCAATTTAAGCTCAGGATTTGTTTAGTTCGGAGGTCTGGAAGAAAATTCACTTAAATAAACATACCTTCCAGGAGGGCACTATGGATTTGTTAGAAAATTATCGTCAAGTAAAAGTCAAAGCTTGTATGGTTGATTTTTTACATCGTAGTAAACCTCTGTTCAAACTCAACCTTGCCTATGCTCAAATGCTTTTAGAACAGGGCTATCTAAACAAAAAAGAAAAAAAATTAATTGTTGCAGGCCTGAAAGAAGCACAGAAGAAAGTTGCCAAGGATTCTGTTCTGAAATCTGAAGACGGCGATATTTGGTTTTTGTATGAAAAGGCTTTAAGTCAATCAATTGACCCTCAAATTGCTGCCAAACTTCATATTGGAAGAAGTCGTAATGACATGTATTTTTCTATGTACCGAATGTCATTGCGAGATGCTGTAATTGAATTATTTGATGAAATTCTAAATTCATTAAAGATATTAGAAGAATTAGCAAATAAAAATTTATCTACCGTTATTCCTTACTATACCTACGGACAACCATCACAACCCGGAACATGGGCTCACTACTTGATGACTATTCATAACGCCTTTGAAGCTGATTTAGAGCGATTACAAGAAGCTTATCGGCGAATTAATTGCTGTCCAATGGGAGCTGCTGCTGGAATTGGTACATCGTTTAATTTAAATAAAGAAAGAATCGCCGAACTTTTGGGATTTGATTCTGTTATTGAAAATACTTGCTTTGCCAATTCTGCAGAAGACTATTTTCTGGAATTGATTTCAGCTTGTGCCATTATTAATACCACGTTATCCCGTGTAGCGGCTGACATGGTATTTTTATCTTCAGCAGAATGTGGCGTACTTGATTTTGATCACGATGTTTGTGAATCTAGTTCAATCATGCCTCAAAAGAAAAATGCGCAAGCTGCAGAAATTCTTCGTGCAGAAACTCATCACTTTTTTGGCTATTTAACAACTGCATTTGGTAGCGCAGGTTCTATCAGTTTATTCCCAATACATGAAACTGTCGTTTACTTTGATACCTTCTGGGATCATCTGAACATATTGATTGATAACATAAAGCTTCTTGAAGTCAATCTTTTACATTCTCACGTACGTGAAAGTGTTGCTCTCGAAAAATCTAAGAATGGTTTTACAGCAGCTACAGCTATGGCTGAAAAATTAACCGTTGAAACAGGAATTCCTTTTACACTGACTCACCATGTCGTCGGTGGCATGATCCGGTCCCTAATGGATAGAGACGATTTGCAAGTGGACAAAATGACACCTAAGCTCTTAGAAGAGCAGAGTGTGAAGTGGTTAGGTCAAAAGATAGTGAGAAGTGCTGAAGAAATTTCACTCATGCTAGACCCTCTTGAAAGTCTAAAAGCCAAAACGACTGGAGGAACTCCAAGACCAGACGATACAAAAAAATTAATATCGATGGCGTCTCATCACCGAAAAGTTTTTGAAAAATGGCTATCGAGAACTAAGGAGAAGCTTCAAGAGACATACGAATCGCTATAGCAGTTCTTGATCACTTTTCCACATTGCCTTAGATAAAGTGTGTGAGTTTTTTCTGTCGAAACTCACACACTTTTTTCATCATTAATTTAATTCAACTTCCTTAGCTAAAAATGTGAAATTACTACTGCTTTGGTAAAATACTGACCTCTTTTATTGGGACATTTCATCATGCAAAAACGCCAAATATTCGTTACTACCGCATTGCCCTACGCGAACGGGCACTTCCATATCGGCCACATCATGGAATACATCCAGGCCGACATCTGGGTGCGCACGCAGCGAATGTATGGCCACACGGTGCACTTTGTGGGCGCGGATGACACGCACGGCGCCCCGATGATGATCGCCGCGCAAAAAGAAGGCATCACGCCGCAGGAATTTGTGGCGCGCATTGCCGCGGGCCGCAAAGCTTACCTTGACGGTTTTCACATCAAGTTTGACCACTGGTATTCGACCGACAGCGAAGAAAATGTTGAGCTCTCGCAAGACATTTACAAGCGCTTGAAAGCCGCAGGCCTCATTTACACCAAAGACATTGAACAGTTCTACGACCCGGTCAAAGGCATGTTCCTCGCTGACCGCTTCATCAAGGGCACGTGCCCGCGGTGCGGTGCCGAAGACCAATATGGCGACAACTGTGAAAAGTGCGGCGCGGTCTACTCCCCGACGGAATTGATTAATCCCTTCTCAGCCCTGTCCGGCGCCAAGCCTGAACTTCGCAAATCCACGCACTACTTCTTCCGCTTGTCGGACCCAGAATGCGTGAAGTTCCTGCGCGATTGGGTCAACGGCAAGGGTAAAAACGGTGCCGAGCGCGTGCAGCCTGAAATCCGCGCCAAGGATGAAGAATGGCTTGCTGAAGGCAAACTCGGTGACTGGGACATTTCGCGCGATGCCCCCTACTTCGGCATCCCGATTCCGGACGCTCCGGGCAAATATTTCTACGTGTGGCTTGACGCCCCTGTGGGTTACTACGCAAGCCTCATGAATTACGCCAAAAAGATGGGCTTTGACTTCTGGAAGTTCTTGGATGATCCCAAGACCGAACAGATCCACTTTATCGGCAAAGACATCGTTTACTTCCACACGCTCTTTTGGCCTGCCATGCTGCACTTCGCCGGTCAACCCTATCGTGTGCCCGATAATGTCTTCGTGCACGGCTTCATGACCGTTGACGGCCGCAAGATGAGTAAAAGCCGCGGTACGGGCATCAGCCCCATGAAATATCTGGAACTCGGCATGAACGCCGAATGGCTTCGTTACTACTTGGCCGCCAAGATGGGCCCGACAAACGATGACGTCGATTTCAGCAAAGCCGACTTCATGGCGCGTGTGAATTCCGACTTGATCGGCAAGTACATCAATATCGCAAGCCGTGCCTCGGGCTTCATTGTCAAGCGCTTTAACGCCCGCGTCGACGACCGCATGGCCGATCACACGATCATCAAAGTGATGCGCAACGCCGTTGAAGGCATCGCGATGCTTTATAACCAACGCGAATACTCCCGCGCGCTTCGTGCCATCATGTCGATGACCGACACGATCAATGAATACATTGACCGCGAAAAGCCTTGGGAACTCGCGAAGTCTGAAGACCAGGCTGAAAAACTTCACGAAGTTTGTTCTGTAGCTTTGGAAGCCTTCAGACTGCTGACCTTGATGCTTAAGCCCGTGTTGCCCGCCACAGCCGCTAAGGTTGAAGAATTCTTAAATTGCGGAGAACTCACCTGGGAAAGCGCTCTGCGCCCGCTGACAAGCGACGTGCAGATCAAGCCCTTTAAGCACTTGATGCAGCGCTGCGACATCAAGCAATTGGACGAATTAATCCCGGCTGTTGCTGAAACGGCAAAACCCGTTGAGCCGTGCGGTGAAGCGATTGCACCTGAAGTGACGATCAATGACTTCGCAAAACTTGATATGCGCGTGGCGAAAATCGTCAAGTGTGAAAAGGTTGAAGGTTCAACCAAGCTCTTACGCTTGACGGTGGATATCGGCGAAGGCAAGACCCGCAACATCTTCTCGGGCATTCAAGCTTGGTACGATCCGAAGGATTTGGAAGGTAAGCTTACCGTTGTGATCGCAAACCTCGCGCCGCGCAAGATGCGCTTTGGCGTAAGCGAAGGGATGCTCCTTTCGGCAAGCGGCGCAGACGATAAAGACGGCCTCTTTATCCTTGAACCGCAAACCGGTGCCAAACCCGGCATGCGGCTTCGCTAAAAATAAAAACAACCGTTAATATTGCGAAAAACAGTTGGCCTAAAAACCAACTGTTTTTCCAACAAAAGAATAAAACCGCAACTCTCTTTTTCTAACAAAAATAAAATGAGCTTCGCTCAAGCTTTTAAAAACTTTAAGGATCATATTCCTCTGGAACCCTTCCACCCGGCAAGTTTCGACTTAATCGGGCACTACAACGCGCATAGCCTGGCGCGCGACATCAGTTCCGGGCTCACCGTGGGTATGGTGGCACTACCCTTAGCGATGGCCTTTGCCATTGCCTCCGGCGTCACTCCGGAGGCCGGCATCTACACCTCGATCATCGCAGGCTTTCTGATTGCCATTTTAGGCGGCTGCCGTGTTCAGATCGGCGGCCCAGCGGGTGCCTTCATCGTCATCATCTACGGCATCATCGCCAATTACGGCTTGGCTAACCTGATGATCGCAACGATTGGAAGCGGCATCCTATTGTTCCTAATGGGACTCCTTAAAGTCGGAAGCTTCATTCGCTTTATCCCGATTTCCATTGTGATCGGTTTCACTAACGGTATCGCGGTCCTGATCGCTTTGTCCCAAGTGAAGGACTTTTTGGGGCTTTCGATTGAAAATATGCCGGCAAGCTTCTTTGGCCAAATGAATGCCATTGCCGCGCATATCGGAACCGTGAACTTCTACGCTTTAGGAATCGCCTTGATCTCCTTTGCGATCGTGCGCTTCTGGCCCACGGACACCTCCAGTCACGTCGCGCAGTGGAAGCGCTGGATTGCGAAAATCCCCGGCACCGTGATTGTGTTGGTTGTCTCCACTATCGCGGTGACAGCGTTAAATCTCCCGGTGGAGACCATCGGCAGCAAATTTGGTGGCATTCCGCAGACGCTTCCCAGCCTTCAAATCCCCGACTTTGACTGGGAAAACATTCGTCACTTAGTGGGCCCCATGGTCACGATCGCGCTTTTGGGTGCCATTGAATCGCTTCTTTGCGCCAGAGTCGCAGACACCTTAACGGACGACCGTCACAATCCCAATCAAGAATTAATGGGGCAAGGCATCGCAAATCTTGTCGTCCCCTTCTTTGGCGGCATCCCCGCCACAGGCACAATCGCCCGCACGGTTACGAATATTAAGAGCGGTGCAGTCTCCCCCGTTTCCGGCGTTGTGCATGCCATCACCCTTTTGGTGGTGATTTTGGCCGCAGCCCCCTTAGCTTCCAACATTCCATTGGCCGCGCTTTCGGCGATTTTGCTCAATGTCGCCGCTAATATGGGTAACTGGGCCGAATTCAAACGCCTGCGCCGCATGACGCTTTCTTACAAGTCAACGCTCATCGCAACCTTTCTTTTGACGGTGATTTTCGACTTGACAGTCGCTGTTGAAGTGGGCCTTTTGATTTCGTGCTTATTCTTTATTTACCGCATGAATACGCTCACAAGCGTGACGCAGATGACGCTGCCCGCAGATACCCCCGAAGGCATCGAGGCGTGGCGTCTGCAAGGGTCGCTCTTCTTTGGTTCGGTCTCCAAACTTTCTCACATGACCGATCCCAAGCGCATCACGGCGCATAACGCCAACAAAGTAGTGATTCTTAACTGCACGGCGCTCATGAATATTGATAATTCCGCGATGGACATTATCGCCACCTACATGCGCGCCTTAAAGCGCCGCGGATTTGAACTGATCATTTGCGGCGCAACCGGCCACACGCTTCATCAGTTGGAGCGCATGGGGATCGCACAGGCTCTGGGCCCCAACATGACAGAAAACATGTTTGAAGCCGAGCGCCTGGCTCGAGAGCTTTTGAGAAAAATCCCTTAATATTCTTTCGGTCAAGCTTACAGCGGCTTGACCGATTTTTTGAAAGGATTGACAATGTCAGCTTTGAAAACTCTTGCTGCGGCCACTATCAGCGCTGCCATGATGGCTACCGCAAACGCGGCGCCTGTTGCCCAGACTGAAACCCTCAAAGTGGAAGTCACGGAATCTCAAATCGATGAGATTGGCGGCGTCATTTATTCGCAGATTCACTCAAGACGCGCCAACCGCGCGCTTCGCATGACGCTTTTAGTGCCGCGCACTGCTGAGAAAAAGCCTGCCATTGTTTATTTCCCGGGCGGCGGTTTCACGTCAAGCGACTACGAAAAATTTATCGAAATGCGCTTTGCGCTCGCAAAAGCCGGCTTTGTCGTGGCCGCTGCGGAATACCGCACGGTGCCCAATGTATTCCCCGCTATTTTGGAAGATGGTAAGTCCGCCGTTCGCTTCTTAAGAGCAAATGCAGAAGTCTTTGGAATTGACGCCTCCAAGATCGGTGTCTTGGGTGATTCCGCAGGCGGTTATCTTTCTCAGATGGTCGCGGTCACCGGAGGCGAAAAAGCGTTTGATAAGGGCGACAATCTCAACGTTGATTCTTCCGTTCAGGCCGCAGTAACCCTCTATGGCATTTCTGACCTACGCAATATCGGTGCGGGCTTTGATGAGGCCACACAAAAAGTTCACGAATCCCCAGCTGTGACCGAAGCGCTTTTGGTCAACGGTGTTGCGTTCCGCGATTTCCCGGGCGCGTCCATCACCTCTGATCCCCAAAAAGCCTTAGCCGCAAGTCCCTTGGGTCACATCAAGAAAGACTTGCCGCCCTTTATGATTTTGCACGGCTCTGAAGATAAACTCGTCTCTCCTGTGCAAAGCGATCAGCTCTTTGAGGCGTTAAAGAAAAACGGAACGCCTGTCACCTACGTTAAAGTGGAAGGCGCAGGCCATGGTGATTTGCCATGGTTCCAAAAGCCCATTATTGACAAAGTGGTAGCTTGGTTTGAGAACAATTTGAAGTAGGACAAAACAATGAAAGTCGAACAAAAACTCAAGGAAATGAGCTTGGAGCTTCCTCCTGTTGCCGATCCAGCTGGGCTTTACGTTTACACACGCCGCGTGGGTAATCTCGTGTATGTCTCAGGCCAAACGCCTGATATCAATAGCGTCCTTCAAGTCAAAGGCGTCGTAGGTGAGACGCTCACCCTTGAAGAAGGCAAAGCCGCCGCAAAATTGAGCGCCTTAAATGTTCTCTCCGTTTTAAAGCGGGAATTAGGCGACTTGGATCGTGTCAAACAATTTGTGCACCTCACGGGCTTTGTGCGCTGCACGCAAGACTTTGAAGAGCATCCGCAAGTGATCAACGGCGCCTCGGAGCTTTTCCGCGATCTTTATGGCGCAGCCGGCGTCGGCACACGCATTGCGCTTGGCGCCAATGCGCTGCCTGAAGGTGCACCTATTGAATTGACGGCGATTGTTGAAGTCACGGACTAAACACGTTAATCGCCTAAGTCGATTAAATGGGAAAAGGCTGCCACCTACTGTGAACGGCCTTTTTCGCTGAATGCTAAGTTATCTGTTGAACTCAAATAACGGCTACTTTGTATTAGTGAGTTTGTAGTTAACTTTTCTGTCGTCTTTTTCCGCTATCAGGATTTCTTTTTCAATCAATCCTCTGAGAATATTAATGACAGAAGATTGAGATAAGGCTAAATATTTCTGTAATGTTGCCCGGTTCACCGTTTCGTGGCTTTGCAAATATTCAACGACCTTTGACTCCGAGGCAGAGAGCTTTTTGGGTGATTTTTCCTTAAGTCTCGGCAAAACAACTTTCACCGCATGCGTTGAAATGAGAAATTGAGGTTGGCAGGCGTTATTTTTATACTGCTTTTTAATATTTCGAATGCCGGATCCCCAGCCTTCTGCCAGTCCCAGCTTGATAAAAGCACTTGATAAGTTAACATTTCTCGGTCTGGAAACGCCCAACATCATATCGTCGAAATTTAATCCCTTGACTAGCCCGCCAATTGATATAAATTCAATTTTGTCATCAAAAATGTTGATGAGAATGGGACCGTTTAATGAATAGTCTCTGTGTGCAATAGCGTTAACCAAAGCTTCTCTTAAGGCCTTGCTGGGATAGTCTCGATGATCAATTCGATTAAGGCCTTTAAATGTTGCGCCAATTTTGTTGTGAAGGTTTAGCCATTGGTCACTTTTTTCCAGTTGTTCAAAAATTGAACCGGAGAATCCAGCTCTATCAACGAATATTTCCTCTTGAGTGGTTTCATCATTTGTGAACACAGCAAGTTTGATAGAAAACGAGCATTGATCGGAGAACAGTAAAGCAAGATTTGTATACAACCCGTCCGAGCCGATCAATCCAAGCGATTTCATTTCGGACTTATTGAGCTGTTTTTCCCTCGATTTAAAAAATGCTTGAGCGCCCTTAAAAGTTAAATCCTGGGTATAAGAGCGGCTTTTCTCGTAATCATCGTAAGTGAGTTCCATAATCGTATCGTTTGATCGTTGTATAGTTTCAGAGTTATTTTTGCACGAGCGGCGCCAGCAACGCCGAGTCTATCAATACGCTAACAGATGTTAACATTGATCTAACAATATTAATATCGTCAAAATGAAATAGGATTTCAAAATTAAAACAGTGGTAATCGGCTTCAAACAAGGACCGAAGCCGTGCAAGGCAAGGTGCCAGTAACAGCTAAGAACAGAAAACGCCAACGCTTGGATGAGAAATACGATTCCTGCCAAACGTCGGCGTTGCTTAGTGCTCCTCGATCTCCCTGATCCGTTTAGAACTCTACTTGCGTAGAGATGTTAAAGCGGAGCTCAGGTTTCAAAGAGGAAAAAACGAATCAAAGCAATTCAATCACTCGGTCAATCGTCTCTTCCGTTGTCGCCCAGCTTGTGCAGAAACGCACAGCCATGTGCTTATCGTCAACCTTGCACCAGTGCGACACCTGAACGCT
The DNA here is from genome assembly GCA_944390675.1 of uncultured Burkholderiaceae bacterium. Lineage (GTDB taxonomy): Bacteria > Pseudomonadota > Gammaproteobacteria > Burkholderiales > Burkholderiaceae_F > Aphodousia. The sequence continues at coordinate 22,438 of CALXQR010000008.1, read as the reverse complement.
CTTTTCAATTTCTGCGAGCTTTTCATTTTCCAAAATCACAAACTGCTGATTGGAGGGGCTCTCAGAATAGAAGCGATAACCCTTCGCTTTAAAAGCTTCTTTTAACTTCATCGCCATCGCAACCGCATGACGGCTGATTTCAAAATAAAGGTTATCGGTGAAAAGCGTATCAAACTGAATACCCAACAGGCGGCCTTTAGCGAGCACCGCGCCGCCTTGCTTCATGATGGTAAAGAAGCTCTTTGAGAGCGCCGTATTCGTAAAGACCACCGCTTCACCTAAAAGGGCTCCGACCTTGGTGCCGCCAATATAAAAAACGTCCGCCAAACGCGCGATATCTTTTAAGGTCATGTCCGCGCCTTCGCTGGCAAGCGCATAACCCAACCGAGCGCCATCAATGAAAAGCGGCATCTTGTGACGACGGCACACCGCGCTGATCGCTTCAAGTTCAGCAAGCGTATAAACCGAACCCGTTTCCGTCGCTTGCGAGATATACACCATTGCGGGAATGACTGCATGATCCCAAGAGGGTGCGGTCAACGTATCCGTAATGTACTTATCCAATTCTTCGGCAACCATCTTGCCGTCGTGCGGGGCAATCGTGAGCACCTTGTGGCCGCCCATTTCGATCGCACCGCCCTCGTGCCCGTTGATGTGGCCGCTTTCGACAGCGATCACGCCTTCACAGGGTCTCAAGATCGCGCGAATCACAGTGGAATTCGTTTGCGTGCCGCCGATTAATAAAAAGACATCCGCTTTGGGCGCGCCGCAAGCCTCACGGATCTTCGCTTTCGCGCTTTCACAATAAGCGTCCGTGCCGTAGCCCGGCGTGCTCTCCAAATTAGTTTGCACAAGTTTTTCAAGAATCTTCGGGTGACAACCTTCCTGGTAGTCGCAGGCTAAACGAATCATTTTTCGGTCTCCTTTGCCGTCCGGAACCATCAATACTAGCCGACTCAAAACGCTTTGTGACGCTTTCACAAGAATGTCATAAAAGTGTCATCTTTTAGTCATACCTGACTTATAGACTTCGGCCAACACAAGTAAAAGTCAAAAAGTAATTTTTCGAAGGAGTCTTCGGGATGTCGGAAACGACCATGACCCCCAAACTTGAGGTCAAAAATTTCAACTTCTACTACGGTGCTTTTCACGCGCTCAAAAATATTAATCTTTCGATTGCGGAAAATAAAGTCACCGCCTTTATCGGCCCCTCGGGCTGTGGGAAATCCACCCTTTTGCGCACTTTCAACCGCATGTATGAGCTCTATGGCGAGCAACGCGCTGAGGGTGAAATTTGGCTTGACGGCGAAAACATCGTCACAAAGACCGAAGGCGTCGACCGCCTGCGCTCGAAGGTCGGCATGGTGTTTCAGCGCCCCACCCCCTTTCCGATGTCCATCTACGACAACATCGCCTACGGTGTGCGTCTCTTTGAAAAGCTCCCGAAGTCAGAATTGGACGATCGCGTGGAATGGGCGCTCAAAAAGGCCGCCCTTTGGACCGACGTGAAAGATAAGCTCTCGGCTTCCGGTTTTGCCCTCTCGGGCGGTCAGCAACAGCGTCTTTGCATTGCCCGTGCCATCGCAGTGAAGCCCGAAGTGCTTCTTTTGGATGAACCGTGCTCAGCCCTTGACCCGATTTCAACTGCGAAAATCGAAGACCTGATTAACGAACTCAAAAAAGAATATACGGTGGTGATTGTCACGCACAGCATGCAGCAGGCCGCACGTATTTCAGACTTCACTGCCTACATGTATTTAGGTGAATTAATTGAATTCGGCAAAACCGAGATGATGTTCACGCATCCGACCAAGAAAGCCACGGAAGACTACATCACGGGCCGTTTCGGTTAAAGAGAAAAAAGGATTAACGAAAATGATTATGTCCGCACAAACACACTTGGTGCACCAGTTTGACGAAGACTTGGATGAACTGAAGCACCTGCTCTACAGCATGGGCGACTTAGTGGTCGAACAGATTACGAACGCTACGAAAGCTTTTCGCACGGCCGACATTGATTTAGCCGAAGCGGTCTGCGACCGTGATGCCGCAATTAATGCGCTTGAAGTCTCCACCGACCGCTGCGCGACACTTTTAATCGCTAAGCACCAACCCGCCGCCAACGATCTGCGTTTTGTCTTCGGCATCGCAAAGATGGCAACGGACTTTGAGCGCATGGGCGATCAAGCGCGCAACATCGCCCGCGCAAGCCGCGCCGAAGTTCCCGAAGACCTTATCGAAAAGCTCTCCCAAACCGGTATTGTTGAAAACACCGTTAAAACCGTGAACCTTGCGATGCTTGCGCTCAAAAACTTATCGGAAACGGCCGCTGTCAACACGCTTCGCTCCGATAACGACGTCGATAAAGCGTTCAATGAAGGTGTGAAGGTCGTCACCCTTTACTTAAAAGAGCACCCGGAAAATGTAGAGCATGTCTTAGGCGCCTTGGACTTACTTAAAGCCTATGAACGCTTGGGCGATCATGCGACGAACATCGCCGAACACGTGATCTTTATTTTGGATGGTGAAGACATCCGGCACTTAAGACTTGATGCGCTGCCGGAAAATTTAACCAAACTTTCATAAAGAAAATTGAACCTTCGTACAACAGGCACGAAGGTTTATTTTTATAAAACCGTCATTTTTGGCCTATCATTTAATCTAGGTAGGCCGAAAAGCATTAACAGACGGACCGTCATTGAAAATTAGAAAGGACGTATTTCATGACAGAAAGCAGTCAAGCTAAAGCCGCACGTATTTTGATTGTTGAAGATGAAGCGGCAATCCGCACACTGATTTCTTTTGCGTGCGCAGCCGCGGGCTTTGAAGTTGAATGCGCTGAAGACACAATCCGTGCGCAAACAATTGTTGATGAAACGCCGCCCGATCTGATTTTGCTTGACTACATGCTCCCGGAACTCTCGGGCGTTGATTGGCTTCAGAAACTTCACGCCGATCCTAAAACAAAACACCTGCCTGTGATCATGCTCACCGCCCGCGGCAGTGAATCCGACCGCGTCAAGGGCTTAAACGCGGGAGCCGACGACTACATCGTCAAACCCTTTATGCCGCGAGAACTGATTGCTCGCATTCAAGCCGTTTTGCGCCGCTATCAGTTTCAAGCACAAGCCGGCGAAGAGAGCAAACAAGTCGATGTCGTCTGCGGGCCGCTTACTATGAATGAGGCGAGTTTTGAAGCCAAGGTTGACGGACAACCGCTTTCCCTTTCGGCCAAAGAATTTAAACTGCTGCTCGTTTTTGCGAAAAATCCCGAACGCGTCTACAGCCGCGAGATGCTTTTAAATCTTGTCTGGGATAACGCCTACGTGGATGAACGCACCGTTGACGTGCATATGCTGCGCCTTCGTAAACAGCTTCAAGGCACACGCGCTGAAAACTTGCTTCAAACTGTGCGCGGTCTGGGTTATCGGGCACATGTATCCGAATAGTCGCGTCAGTTTTTAATTTACCGAGGATATCATGTCAACCAAAAACATATCTCCTAGGTTATTCTGCATCTTGGGTTTAGTTGCTGTCGCCGTCATCGCGGGGCTTCTTTTTCTGACAACCACTTTGGAAAAAACGTTAATCGGCACGTGCGTGACGCTCATTTTCCTTGTCTGCTACATCATCTACAAAATGAGTGACGGCTGGATCAATCAGTACGAAGCCGAACAGATGCGAAGCGATCAGACGCGTTTTACGGCAAGAATTGACCGCTATCGCCTGTCGCTTTCTGCGCTTCCTGAAGCAGTCGTGCTTTTCCGTCAAGGCCACACGGTCGAGTGGTGCAATCCGGCTGCGGAAAAATATTTAGGCATCACGCTTGCCAAACACCTCGGCATGGCCTTTAACCTCGTCTTTGATAACCCGAAAATCATTGAATATTTGGAAAAAGGCGACTTTTCGTTGCCCATTGAAGTGAAATCCAAGGAACCTGGACGAGTGCTCATGCTCTCTGCGGTGGTTGCCGACAAGACGCACTTTATTGTGGTCGCGCGCGACATCACCGAACAGAGACGGAACGACGAGATGCGTAAAGACTTTGTCGCGAACGTCAGCCACGAGCTTCGCACACCGCTTACCGTCATCACGGGCTTTTTGGACATGATTTTGAGGGGTAAAGAGCTTGATGAAAAAACGCTTCATGAACATTTGCTTTTGATGCAGCAAGAATCAGGCCGCATGCAAAATCTCGTCAACGACTTGCTGTCGCTTTCGCGCTTAGAAAATAAAGACGAGCAGGAAACGGATCCCCCAGAAGTCGTCAACATGGCTAAGCTTGTCGCAAGCCTTGCCGAAGACGGCGTGGCGCTTTCTCAAGGGCGGCATACCATTGACACCAATATCACCACCGATGAAGCCGTGATGGGGCACGTGGATGAAATCCGAAGCGCGTGCTTAAACCTTGTCACCAACGCCGTGCGCTACACGCCTGACGGCGGAAAAATTGAAATCAACTGGTTTGAAAATCCTGACGACGGCTCCGCGGTTTTCTCGGTTAAGGATAACGGCATCGGCATTGACGCAGACGACATCCCGAGGCTGACCGAGCGCTTTTACCGCGTCGATAAAAGCCGCTCGCGTGAAAAGGGCGGCACGGGTTTGGGACTTGCCATTGTTAAGCACGTGGCTATCCGCAATAATTGCCGACTGGATATTCAGTCCGAACCCGGTAAAGGTTCCACTTTCAGTTTGATTTTCCCGAAAGAAAATCTGCTGGCTTAATCTATATTTTCCTAAATTCCATTGGCTAGGTGACAGTGTATAACCCGTCACCTAGCAAAGCACCGTACGTGATATTCTGCATACTGCATTCCATTCTGGTATTCCCCTGAATCTAAGAAAATAACAAACAACAAGTTTCAAATACTTATATGCATGTGTATAGATTGAGTATTCCATCCTTGATCTTTGCCATCATTGGCTGATTTCCATACGTTGTATTCACTCAATCCACTTTTATGTAATTCCCTTTATTGTTTTCGATTTCTTCCTGGCTCGGCATATCAAGCAGCATCAAAGATGAGTCGATTATTGATATTCAGCTTCTCGAAGAACTCTTTGCCAGCATCACCTGCAATGAAGAAAATGAAAAAATGCATGACCATTTTGCAGACATTTGCAGACACGTTGACTCAATGGAACTTATCCAGCCATGCTAAAACTCTCTTGGGGGCTTGAAGAGCAAATTTGTCTGTTACAAGAAACTGAATAAAAATTCTTTTCCTCAGCCTTTTTTAATGAATCACACGCATAGCGTTTATTCCCTCTTTGCATGATTTTATGTTCAAACTCATCTATCTACATAATTAAAGATGAGTTCTTTTAATCAAACTACTGAGGTGTGTTATGTTGAAAAAGGCACTGTTTACTTTGTCTTTGTTGGCGTCTTTTGGAACGGCGATGGCAACAGATTTACCTGATGTCGTTATTCTCGCCACAGGAGGAACAATTGCTGGGACCGCCGCTTCGTCAACACAGATGACTGGATACAAATCTGGTAATTTAGGTGTGCAGACATTAATTGATGCTGTACCTGCCATTAAAGAAATCGCCGATGTTTCTGGCGAGCAAATTGTTAATGTAGGATCCCCCAATCTCACAGAAGAAAATCTCTTGAAAATTGCCAAACGCTGTAATGAACTTTTGGCGGATTCCAAGGTCAAAGGCATCGTAATCACTCACGGTACAGACACACTGGAAGAAACTGCCTATTTTCTCAACCTCACTATTAAAAGTGACAAACCCGTTGTAATTGTCGGGTCTATGCGACCTGCTACGGCCATTAGCGCCGATGGACCTGTAAACCTTTTAAACGCCGTCAAAGTAGCTGCTAGTGACGAGGCTGTCGGTAAAGGTGTATTAGTGGCAATGAACGATGAAATTAACGGTGCAAGAGATGTTACAAAAACCAACACCACTCTCGTTTCTACCTTTAAGGCTCCGGAATTAGGTACTCTCGGGTATATCGCCGCCGGACAGCCTCAATTTTTCAAAGAAAGCACACGTCGTCATACATCAAAGAGCGAATTTGATATTTCAAAAGTAAACTCACTACCACGTGTCGATATTGTTTATTCTTACCTTTGCGACGACCGAGTCGCTACTGATGCATTTGTCAAGGCTGGAGCTAAAGGCATCGTCCATGCCGGCTCAGGAAATGGTTCGATTAGTAATAAAACATATGAAGGCTTACTTGACGCAGTTAGCAAAGGCGTTGTGATCGTTCGTTCTTCAAGAGTGGGAAACGGAGTTGTGACTAAGAGCTTACCTGAGTGGACTGAAAAAGGATTGATCGAATCTGGAACATTGAATCCTCAGAAATCGCGTATTTTGCTTCAGCTTGCGTTAACACGGACATCTGATCCCAAAGAAATTCAGCGTATTTTTAGAGAATACTAATTCCCCTAACATTTAACTCTTAGGCGGCAGTCTCTAGACTGCCGCATTTTTTCAGAGACCAAACATTTTTACGTCGCCAACATATCAAAAACAAATAATCCTTTTGTCTTAAACGGCATTTAGTAGTCCCTCCGCTTTTTCAAATCAATAATAGAGTTGTGTATTTGTAAGACACCTTTTTAGGAGACAAAAATGGCGATTCAACGCGGAAAAATGAAAAAAGCACCGGCCAAAGAATTGGTGGATTACCTGATTCGACCGGCCATTGCGACTGATTTGGAACGTTCTTATCAAACTCTGCTTGATATCAACAAAGCTCACGTCCTTATGTTGGCTAAGCAAGGCATTATCGCCAAGGATGTCGCCAAACAGATTTTGCAGGTGACGCAAGATATCGCCGGCATGCAGGCGCATCCTGAATTTGAAATTATTCCTGACGTTGAAGACTTGTACTTCAACTTCGAACGCTATCTGATTAAGCGCACGTCCCTTGAAATCGGCGGACAACAACACACGGCCCGTTCTCGCAACGACATGTTTGCAACGGAAATCCGTTACGACACACGCCGCTACTTCCTCACTCTTTGCGAACACTTCAATAACCTGCGCCGCAGCTTCTTGAAGATCGCTCGCGAAAACACGGACGCCGTGATGTCGGGTTACACGCACTTGCAGCCCTCCGAACCCATCACCTTGGCTCACTACTGCTCAGCCATCTTAAACGCCATGGCCCGCGACTATGAACGCATGAGCCACGTTTGGAGCACCGTGAACCAATGCCCGCTGGGCGGCGGTTCCATGGGTTCGACGACCTTTGATATTGATCGTCACTACACCGCCAAGCTCTTGGGCTTTGATAAACCCTTGGAAAACTCCCTGGACTGCGTCGCTGGTCGCGACTTCACGCTCGAATTGGCTGCCGCCATGGCTACCGCCGGTTTGACATTCAGCCGCATCGCCATGGACCTCACGCTGTGGGCCACGCCTGAATATGGCTACATCGAATTGGATGACTCTGTGTCCGGCTGCTCTTCGATCATGCCGCAAAAGAAGAACCCGATCGCGCTCGAACACGTCCGCGCCAAGTCCGGCCACCTCGAAGCCTTCTACGTGTCGCTTTGCACCGGCATGAAGAATGTTCCGTACATGCACTGCCGCGATATCAGCACGGAATCGGTTCGCTACTTCTGGACGGCGATGACGGAGTTCCTGCATGACGCAGACCTCTTGAACGCCTCCTTGCGTGAAATGAAAGTTCACAAGGAACACATGGTTGAAAGCGCTCGCCGCAACTTCTGCACGGTGACGGAATTGGCCAACTACTTGGTGCGTATCGACAAGATTTCCTTCCGCGAAGCTCACGAAATCGTGGCTGATGTGGTCGGTTACCTGAACGAAAAACACTTGATGGCTGACCAGATCACGTTGGACGAACTCAACATGTTCTGCCAGAAGCTCTTTAACTTCACGTCGAAACTCACAGCAGACGACTTGAAGGCTGCTCTTGACCCGGTTAAGAACGCCCAATCGAAGACCTGCTGGGGCGGCACGGCTGAAGCTGAAGTGACCCGTCAGCTCGATGTCATTGAAGCTCAGCTTGAAAAAGATGAAGCCGAACGCAAAGTTCGCTTAGCTCAAATCGACCAAGCCAAGGCCGAATTGGAAAAGGCTGTTGAAGACTTCATCGCCTAAAGGATTTTGCTCCTTGGGGACGAAAGGCCCTTAGGGACTTTCGTCCCCTTTTCAACTGTTCGGAGAAAAGATTGTGGAAGCTTTCTCATTGTTTTTTTCGACCTTCGTGAAGTTCTTTTTTCTGCTGACACCCTTTTTCATCATCTCGATTTTTTTGTCGCTCACAGCCGAAGCCAATGAAGTTGTCAAAAAACTTCTAGCCATTAAAGTCACGGTGGGCGTTGAGGTGATCAGCCTCATTTTGCTCATCTTCGGCGATTCGCTTTTTTCATTACTCGGGATTTCTGTTCCTGCTTTCAAAATCGGCGCGGGCGCTTTGCTTTTCTTATCAGCGATTTCTTTGGTTCAGGGTAAACCTACAGTACCGGATGTCAAAACATCTCTAATGGATTTAGCAATTGTTCCAATGGCGATTCCCCTGACCTTGGGCCCTGGCTCTGTCGGTGCTCTTGTTGTGATGAGCAGCGACCTCAATGACGCCTTTTCTATAGTGACCAGCGCGATTGCCATTTCACTCGCAGTTTTCTGCGTGGGAGCCCTTCTTTACGCTTCGGCTTCTATTGAACGCGTGATTGGCGAGAAAGGGATCCAAATGTTAAGTAAACTAACAGGATTGGTGCTTGCATCGCTGTCGGCTCAAATGATGTTTGAGGGTGCGGCGACCTTCTTTAAGTAGACGGGAGACAACATGGACGATAAATTCTCGCTCTTAAAACCCTTTTTCCCCACAGGTGTGCTGTGTTTTTTGAGTCTTTGCAAAACGCATAGCTTCACGCAAACAGCAAAACAGCTCAACACCTCGCAGTCTTCGGTGTCGCGCTCAATCATGGAAATGGAAGAAGCGTTAGGCTTTCAGCTTGTGGAGCGTCAAACTCGCCCGATTAAGATCACCCAAGCGGGACTTGCCCTACAGCAATCCATCTCGAGCTACCAAAATACGCTTGAGCACCTTTTAATCGATGTGCAGCACAGCAACCTCTTGCACATGCCTCTGCGGCTGGGAATTATTGAAAGCATGGCCGATTGCTTAACGCAGCCCCTGCTTCAAGGCCTCATTAATGACTATTCCAATGCGCTCACACTTACGGCTGTGAGTAACCGGCTCTTGGAGCTTTTGGATGAAGACCGCGTGGATTTTATTGTTTCATCCAACCCCTTTAGTTATCGCAATGACCTAAAACGGTATTTCCTCTTACAGGAACCGTCTGTCATAGTGACACCCAAAAATGTGAAAATGTCCGAACCCTTAACGTGGGAGAGGCTTCAATACTGTGGTCTTCCACAGATTTCTTACGACCGAGCCAATTCCGGCGCTCGAATGGAGCGACGCCTTTATAACGAAAATGGGCTCAACTTTATCCGCCGCATTGAAGTAGACTTAAACGTGCTCTTAATGGGCATGGTCGCAGCCGGCATGGGTTGGGGACTCACACGCGTCACCTCATTTGTCCAATTTCCCAATTACGGCAGACAGGTCAATCTCTACCAAATGCCCGATCCTCTGGCTTCCCGAGAAGTATTCTTAATTTACAAAAATGACGCCTATTCGGATATGGCGGAAAAGATTGCACGAGAAATTCGCCGCATTATCCGTGAAAGTCTGATTCCGCAGATGCTTTCTTGGGCGCCGTGGCTCAAGCCCTACCTTCTTATTCAAGGGGAAAAGCCACTGGATCGCGTTCCCGCTTTCCCAGGCGAAGTTCCCGCCCGAAAGACGACAGTCTTTTAGGAGAAATCTGTGGGAATTCATATTGAGGCTATTGCAAAAAAAAACAAAGAGTCCCTGAACTCATCTGCAAACTGCTACGAGTGTGGGTTCTTTCCGTACGTGCCAGTCATCACTTTTTAACAGAAGCAGATATCGTTCGTCTTACTCCGCAAGCCGAAGGAGCACTGCAACAGATCGAAACACTCTGGATCGTGAAAGACGATCTTGAACCTATTGGTTTTATGGGGGTGCAGGATCGAAAGATAGAAATGCTCTTTCTGCATCCTGATTATTTCCATCAAGGACTTGGCAAAGCTTTAGTCAATCGAGCGTTTGTCGAATCGAATGTTGAATTTGTTGACGTTAACGAACAAAATCCCGAGACTTTGAAATTCTACTAACACATGGGATTTAAAGTTTTTAAACGCAATGAATATGACAGTGAAGGCAATCCTTTCCCAATATTGGAACTTAAGAGAGATATTCTTTAGTTATTCAAAAACTTTTATTTCCCCCTAAAACTCAGTGCTAATTTAGGATCACTTTTTTGCCCTCATATCTTACATAAATCGATTTTAGGTAAACTTAGTTTACGTAAAACTGCTTTACGTAAAGCGAATGTCTGCATTTTTTGACATCAGCCAATAGAAAACTCCCATCGTTTTTCAACCATGAGAGTTTCCTTTTCAATATCAACAGCTACGCACTTAACTTAGGATATCAGCGTGACGTTTGAGCATTTCCTCAACCGCCTTCCGATCCATTAAATGTTTGGGATCCAAAATGTCCTCTAACACTTCATCTGGTAATACTTTCAACGCTTTCGCAGCCTCTAAAATGCTCTCTTTTTTATCTTGAGCAATTTCGACAACCCGGCTTCTGGTTAGCGCATCAACGAAATAATCAAGCGCATGTACGAGCGCCAAAGACGATTGCGCCTGCGCAAGGCACCGATCTGGGTAGGCGGTAATGCCTTGAACCACCTTGGTGCCGAAAATACGAAGTGTGCGAGCCAAAAGATCCGTTGAATCCATGAAGGCCTTCAGAGGAACACTTGATGCGGGCGCCGCGCCTAACCAGCCGGAGTGCGTCCCCATTGTTGAGGCCCAACGATTGGATAGCACATTGTCGGCGACAAGCATCGCAAGTTCAGCCACCGTGGGGTTGACTTTGCCTGGCATGATAGATGAGCCTGGCGCCACCGCTGGGAAGGCAATTTCGCGAATGCCGCCACGAGGACCGGAGCACATAAGCCCCAAATCATGCGCTGTTCGCCACAAAACCAATGCGACTGCTTCAACGTACGCGTGCGCAAGCACAAGATTGTGCGCGCCGCCCAATGCGGCGATGGCATTGACAGGCTCCTCGATAACCAGTCCACTGATAGCTTCAAGCGCTTCATTAGCCTTTTCCTGGAAAGCACGTGAGCTCCCAAGCCCCGTCCCCGCTTCGCCCAAGCCTAAAGCGGATACTCGCCAACGACGCTTTTCTTCCGCCAAGCGCTTTAAAGAATCCTCCATTGCGACCGCATAAGCCTCAAATTCATCACCCAAACTCACAGGCAACCCATCTCTGAGATTGGCGCGAGAAGTTTTCACAATGGTCTTGAATTCGCGAGCCTTTTCTCTCAAAACGCCCACAAACCAAGTGCCTTCCATTAAGAGCGGATCAATTGCGCGCGAGACCGTGAGCATTTTGACCGTAGCGGTCACATCGGCTTCTGCCTGATTTTTCATGACGTCTTCAAAAGTCACAGCGATGCCGGCCTTAGCCGCTTCTTGGCAAATCAAGTCACTGACCGCAAGATTCAAAGGTGCTCCAAGACTTCTGACGATGTTAATCGGGCAATTCAATTTCTTTAAATTGGATCGCAGCGCCTTGCAGGCGCTTTCAATCGCTCTTGCTTTTTGAGTCTCAAGCGCACCGATTTCGCCGTTAGCTACCGCCGCGGCTTCCTTAACGATAAGCGCTGACTCCAGCAAAAGCGGATAGTGATTTAAAGTGCGACCGCCTGCTTTAAGCAATTTTTGCAGCTTTTCTGTTGCGCTCTCTTTGATTTCTAATTCTTCACTCATTTCAAATCCCTTCCATAAACGCTGCAATTAAGAAATCTTGCGAAGTTTTCCATACTTATGGAACATCTCAACCATCGCATGACGATCGGTAAGTTTTTTAACGTCAAAGAGTTCCTCTGCGGCATCCTCCGGCAGCAGATGCTCTTTAAGCGCCGCTTCCTTGCAGGAAATGTTTTCTGCAATCGCCAATTTGGCAATCTTCACACCCGTGGGATAACCATAAAGCGAGCTCACCATCGTAGAAAGCGAGGTGGAGAGTTCGGCGTTTTTGCGGCACCGTTCAACGTTTACCGTGATGCCCGCGATGCACTTTTGACCAAATACGTCAATCACATCTTCGACCATTGTGAGCGCATCAAGCACACAAATAATGCCGCCTGAATTAATGGATCCGTGGTCTAGCTGCCCTTCATTAGCTGCAAACATCGCCATCTGTTCCGTGGCCACTACCTGTTGCATGACCTCAATCACAAGTTCCGGCACATAGGTGGAACTCGTACCGTAATAGCCTTTAAGTGCATCGTCTAATTCCGGCAGGTGGAGTTCACAAAGCCCAGTTCGAGGCCCGGAGGAATAAAGAAGCAAATCGTTGGCGATTCGTCCCATGGCAGTTGTAATAGCGGAAAGATGCTCCATCAAAATAAGCTGATGGTCGGTATTTCGCATGCCGTCAAAGACCGCACTATCAGCAATCACCTCGTCGCCTGGCATTTGCGCCAGGTGCATTTCAAAACCGATGATTTTGGAAAGGTTTTCGTAGATGTGATCGGCATACCCAGGCAACTGCCCCATGCCAGTCCCCAGCACCGTCGCACCTAACACCCCCTCTTCAAAGGTATTTCTGAATTCTTCGAAACTCACACGATTGCGGCGAAGCTGACTTTGCCAGCCGCCAAAAACTTGACCATAAGTCATTGGAACCGCATCCTGAAGACCCGTGCGTCCTAAGCGAATCGTGTTTTCAAACTCAAGGGCTTTCTTGGCGATTTCTTTTTCCAAGTGTTTGAGCGCGTCGCACACACGCTTCACGCGCCGATGCAGAACAATAGCTTCCACCGTCGGAAAAACATCGTTTGATGACTGGCACATGTTTACGTGCGAATTCGGGTGCACCTGATCGTAACCTTTGTGGCCGGTCAAAATTTCATTGGCGCGGTTTGCGAGCACTTCGTTCACATTCATGTTGACACCGGTGCCCTGGCTGCGCCAGATGTTCACAGGAAACTGTCCGGCAAAGCGTCCAGCGATCATTTCATCACATGCTTGTTGGATAGCCTCAGATTTTTTAGGATCCAAAGCGCCGATTTGCGCATTGGTGATCGCACAGGCTTTTTTCACCTCGGCAACTGCCGCGATCATTTCCGGGTAGTCGTTGTAGGTTCTATCGGATACTAAATAGTTGTGTGAGACGCGAGTCGTTTGAATGCCGTAATAAGCCTCATCAGGCACGGCCATTTCGCCTAATGAATCTTTCTCTATGCGCATTGTTTGTTCGCTCCGCAAAAAGAAATAATTTGTGAGGCTATATTCAATTGCCTCAAAAGTTAAATAAATCCATAGTTATTTTTTGTTTTATCTGAATCAAAGACAAACTTTATGCGTAAATCGCAAAATGCATTTATTCAATGCGCATAAATCAAGTAAGGGGCCGAGCTTCACTCTCCTAACACATTGAATTAAGTGAACTACTCCGTCCTGAAGGACGAAGCTTCGCACGACCCGCTTGAGCCGTTCAGACTCAAGCCTCTCGCCAAGGAACCCGCACCGACGGGTCTGTCCTCGGGGGAACTCTTCAAAAGGGAATCGCTTCCCTTTCCAGCGCACGACCGTTCCGGCCGTATCGGTGTTTTTCAATCTCCGTTAGTTTGACCCAATGACGCAAGTTTTTCGCCGCCGCTTCATCTCGGTCATGCTCATGACCACAGTGCGCACAGCTCCACTGTCGTTCTCTCAGTGTCAAACTCTCTTTCTTTGTCCCGCACTCCGGACATAGCTTACTTGACGGGAACCACCGTCCCGCTACAACCAGATTTTTCCCTGCCGCTTCTAATTTGTAACGTAAAGCCCGGTAGAAATTCCCAATACCGACGTCAGAAATGGCTCGGGCTAAATGGTGATTTTTCACCATTCCTTTTAGGTTCAGATCTTCAATCACGTAGGTTGTTACTTGGCTATCGTTAACTAACCGCCGTGTCACCTGATTGATCCAATCCTTCCGTCTATGACGGATTCTTTCATGCGTGCGGGCTAATTCTTGTCTAACCTTCTCGTAACGTTTCGAGACGCTGACCTCTTTGATTTTTTCTCCTTTTTCGTTTTCTTTAAAGGTTACAGTACGTTTACATCGGGACAAACGCTTCTGTTGCTTCTTGAGTTGTTCAGAACTCTTTTTCAAAAATGACGGACTATCGATCTTTTCTGTGCCATTCTGACTTACTACGGTAAAAGCCGTCTTGATCCCCGCATCAATTCCTGCTGTATGTTCAAAATCTATGATGTCCGGCGCTAAAGCGACTAGACCGTTATCCACCAAAACACTTGCGTAATACTTGCCGGAAGGTTCACGAACAACGGTAACAGTTTTAACCGTACCGTTGAAGCGTCGATGCAAAATTGCTTTGACAGCACCGATTTTCGGTAAGACGATATGCCCTTTTGTTCCTATCTCTGGAAAGAGAACTTTGCAGTGTTGTGGGCATTGAAAGGATTGTCTGCAGGTGTGTTTGCTTTTAAATCGGGGACGCTTAGCTCGTTTTTCAAAGAAATTCACAAAAGCGCGGTCGGCGTTTCGGGCGGCCATCTGAAGTGATTGCGAGTTGACTTCTTTGAGCCAAGGATAGTCTTTCTTCAAGTGAACCAAACGAACAATGAAATCGTTGCGTCGCATGGCTTTGCCGGTTGCTTCGTAACAATCGTGAGCTTCAGAGAGATAGCGGTTGTAAACCCAACGGGCGCAACCGAAGTGGTCAATCAGAGATTGACGCTGAGAGGTATTTGGATAGATCCTGAATTGATACGATACAATAGACATAACCGGATCGTATCATATTTAGATCTCAATATTCAACTGTCGGATAACATAGATTTGATTTTTAGCAATTCTGTGGATTGACATCTTAAATCGACTTCATGAATGAAGGTGGTTTTACGACGTTGATGATAAATAATTTACATTTCCAAAGATCGCCTGAAATATCTCACATGCTATTTTTTAGGTATTCAAAGCAGCTTCGCGCATGGATTTCAAAGCACTGTTCCAGCTCTTGGAAGTCCACGTACTCATCGGGCGCCCCCATATTGCCGCCTTCAACTCCGCAGCTAAACGTCGGCACGCCGTAACGTCTGACGTGTTTACCGTCTGTGCCGCCTACACGGATAGTAGTCGCGCAAGGCGCTTTAAACACCTTTTCGGCGTTATCTTTCAAAATTTTCAAAAACGGATGATCCGGGTCTGAGTAAAGTGATTCGCACGTCATCATTCGTTCAAACGTAATATCGGGATGACGTTCACATATTTCTTTTAAAACGCTTTCGACATCTTCAGGATCCACTCCGATCGGCAGTCTAGAGTCAATAATGACTTCCGCATAACCCGGCACCAAATTGGGCGCGCTGCCCGCCCTGAAAACGCCGATATTGCTAGTGACATTTAAAAGCGTATCGGTTTCGCCTTTTCCCGCTACGGTTTCAGAGACAATACCCGCTTCTTTGATTCTCTCAATAAGTGCTGGGTCACTGTGCTTTGGAAGCTTTTTAACTGTCTCCCGATAGTCCACTATCGCATCAATCAACAAATCAATGGCATTTTTGGTTTTGTGCATATGCGCGCCGTGCCCGGGAATGCCGTGCGCCATCATCTTGAAACGATAGCGACCTTTTTCTCCATAGCGAATCACGCGGCTTGAGCCCACGTCCGCGATAAGACAGGCATCAACCTTTTGCCACTCAGGGTAACTTTGAAGCAAATATTGCGTGCCGTATCGGCCGCCTGCCTCTTCACCGCCTACGAGCATCAGTGTCACTTCGCCACACCACTTATCCGGATGCTCTGCCAAAAGGATGAATGTTTCCAAAAGACTTGCGCAGCCTGCTTTCATGTCGCTCACGCCGACCCCGTAAAGACGGCCGTTTTCCACTTCTCCGCCAAAAGGATCGTGCTTCCAGTTTTCCTTTTGCACCACTTCAAACGTGTCCAAGTGGCCGTTGAGCATCAGGTGTTTACCGGGACCATTGCCTTTAACATGCGCAACGATATTCTCTATCGGCGCTTTTTCAGAATAAATCTTGAAGTCGACGTTATTCAATCCGCGCAATTGTTCAGCGACAAACCGAACAATTTCTCTTGTGTCTGAAGGCGGTGTCACAGAATCAATTTTGGACAATCCCAAAAGCGTTTCTCGAAGATGCGCCAAATGTTCTAACACATTGTTTTCCAACATGATCGAAGCTCCCAAAAAAAGACTTAGCGGTACACTCAGTTTAGGCTTTTGCAAACCAAAATCAGACCGATCAAGGTTAACCCTAAAGCTTTATGCAATCTGCGCATAATAGTTTTCGCAAATACCGCTACTGCTTGGCTCACCCACCGAATTGTTATTCAATAGGGCTTAGATCAACCTGATCTATTTAACTTTCTTGTTTTGCTCTCTTCGGAGGATCCAAATGAGCGTTATTTTGCAAGCTATAGTGGTCTTCGGTGTTATCGCCATCGGTGCCCGCTATGCCGGTATCGGCCTCGGTATTTGGGGCGGTATCGGTCTGTTCCTTTTGGTGACGGTCTTCGGCTTGACGCCGACCTCTGCCCCGACTGACGTGCTTCTCATCATGATCGCCGTGGCTACCGCCGCTTCTGTGATGGACGCCGCTGGCGGTGTCGACTACATGGTGCGAATCGCTGAAAAAATCATTCGTGCCAACCCGAACCGCATCGTTTACGTTGCGCCTCTGGTGACATGGTTCTTTGCTTTCTTGGCCGGCACGGCTAACATCGCCCAATCCCTGATGCCCGTGATCTATGAAGTGGCTCACGGCGTGGGCATCCGCCCGGAACGCGCGATGACCGCTTCAGGCGTTGCCGCTCAGCAAGCCTTGGTGGCAAGTCCTGTGGCCGCTTGTACGGCTGCTTTGATCGGTTTGTACACCCAAAACGGTTACGACTTCGGTCTTCAAACCATTTTGATGGTGACGATCCCCGCAACGCTGATCGCCGTTGTCGTGGTTTCCACCGTCATGCTTCGCTACGGCAAAGATTTGAAGGACGACGAAGAATACCAAGCTCGCTTGAAGGCCGGTCTCGTGAAGGCTGTTGTGAGCTCTGCTGAACGTCCGCCTCTTCCGAAGAAAGCTGGTCTTTCTGCCGCTTTGTTCGTTCTTTGCGTGGCCGGCGTCGTCATTACCGGTATCTTCCCGGAAATGCGTACCACCAACAGCGGCAAAGTAATCAACATGGGTGTGTTCCTTCAGATCGGTATGTTCGTCGCAGCAGGCTTGATCCTTGTTACCTGCCGTCCGAAACTTGCCAACGCCATGAGCAGCTCCATCATGCGCGCCGGTATCACGGCCGTGATCACGGTGTTCGGTTTGTCCTGGATGTCCGACACTTTCATTTCCGCACACAAGGCTGTGTGGGTTGAAGACATCGGCGGTTTGCTCCAAACCATGCCCTGGCTCTTTGCCTTTGTGATCTTCTTCGGTTCCATGCTTTTGAACTCTCAAGCCGCAACGGTTCGTGCAGTGCTCCCCTTGGGCTTTGCTCTCGGCATGCCTGCTCCGACCCTTTTGGGCTTGTACCCGGCTTGTAACGGCACGTCCTTCCTGCCGACCTCCGGTGTTGTGGTCTCCACGATCGCTTTCGACCAATCCGGCACGACCCACATCGGCAAGTACGTGATCAACCACTCGTTCTTGGTGCCGTGCGTCACGGCTACCACCACCGCCACTGTCGCGGCTTATCTGTTGACATTTGTTATGTTCTAAAGAGAGGTGTTAAATGTCTGAAAACAATAATCGCGGCCGTATCCGCAAACCGATCGCCCCGGAAGTCGTCAAGTACGTTAACGACCCGGTTGCTAAAAGCGACTATGAAACGTCTTACTTCACCTATTTGACGATTAACCGCGCACACGTCCTGATGCTCGAAAAGCAAGGCATTATCAGCAAAGAAACGTGTCAGGCGATTTTGAAAGCTACGCGTGAAATCGAAGCTAATCCGATTGCTCCGGACTTCAAGAAAGACTCCGGCATCGAAGACTTGTACACGACGCTTGAACGCCGTCTCATCAAGATGGTTGGCTTGGAAATCGGCGGCCAACAGCACACCGCCCGCTCCCGCAACGACTTGGGCGCAACGGTGCTTCGCATGGATACGCGCGACTACTACCTCACGCTTTGCGAATTGTTCCTGAAACTGCGCGAAACGCTCCTGAAAGTTGCTCGTGAAAACTATGATGCGGTCTTCTCCGGCTACACCCACATGCAGCCCTCCGAACCGGTTACTTTGGCGCACTACCTCTCCGCTGTTTTGAACGGTTTGGAACGCGACTACCGTCGTTTGCAAAATGCTTGGGAAGGCTTGAACATCTGCCCGTTGGGCGGCGGCTCCATGGGCTCGACCTCCTTTAACATCGACCGCACGATGACCGCTCGTCTGTTGGGCTTTGACAAACCGATGGCCAACTCCATCGACACGGTTGCCTCGCGCGACTACGCCATGGAAATCACCTCGGCTTTGGCGATTGCCGCTGACACGCTCTCGCGCTTAGCGTTTGACCTCTACATTTGGGCCACGCCCGAATATGGCTACATTGAAGTCGACGACAGCTGCGCTGTCTGCTCTTCTATCATGCCGCAAAAGAAGAACGCCTTTACGCTTGAACACATCAAGGCCCGCGCCGGCCACATGCACGGCTACCTCATGGCTATGCTCTCTTGCATGAAGACGATCATCTACTCGCACAGCAAGGACACGAGCGTTGAGGCCACGAAGAACTTACGCGCTGCCATGCTCGAAATGGAAGGTGACTTTGTGTTGACAGAATTGACGGTCCGCACGATGACGGTTAAGCGCGATGTGATGCTTGACCACGCCCGCCGCAATTTCTGCACGGTAACGGAATTGGCCAACTACCTTGTTCGCCACGACAACATCGCTTTCCGCGAAGCTCACCACATTGTGGCGGGTGTCGTCGGCAACATGTATGACCGCGGTTTGAGCTGCGCTGACATCGACCGCAAGGCAATCAATGAAGTGAGCGTGCCGAACTTCGGCTTTGAAACTACGATGACCGATGAATTGATCCGCGAAGCCTTGGATCCGGTGCGCATCGCCGAAGCCAAGAAGATCATCGGCGGCACGGCCAAGGAAGAAGTCGCTCACCAGCTCGACGTGCTTGAAGAACAGATGATGAAGGACAAGGCCGTTTGCGCCGAACGCCGTGACCATCTGGCTAAAGCCAACGCAGAGTTGGATGCTCTGACTGAAGCGATGATTGCCGGCTAATCCCCCTTAGCTGCAATCGGACCTATTGACGGAACCGCCGGTCACCGCACCGCCGGTTCCGTCTTGTTTTAAAGACCTTTTCAAAAGAGGTGGCTATGTCTGAAGACATCAAAATTACCGGTAAAACATTTGAAAAGTTCCCGGATGTTGTCAAGGCGCTTTCCGCAGTCAAAAAAGCTTACGCGCTCACCAATGCGCGCTTTGGACTGCTTGAGAAAGAAAAGGCAGAAAAAATCGCAGCTCTCTGCGACGTTGTTATCGCTAATCCCCCGAGAGAACTTTTTACTGAAATTTGGCAAAGCGATTTGACTGTTCTTAACGCGCAATTTAACCGCTATGCCGAACAAGAAACCGGAGTTTGCGTTTCTGAAGTCAATCTTTTCCAATCGATCCCCGATCTCTCTCAAACCGTCGAATCGATTGTCATTTATAAGCGCTTGGGAGAGGCTTTGGAAGGCATCGCCTACATGCAAAAAGCGCTTGCCAAAAAAGCAATTGAATTTAAAGACGAGATTCGCCTGATGCGCACGCATCTTCAGGAAAGCGCTGTCTCCACGTGGGGGCAAACGTTTGGCGGCTTTTCACTTGCTATTGGCCGCGCTTGTCGCCGCATCGCTTGCGACCGCGAGACTTTTCAATTTGTCACCGCCGGCGCCACACTCTTTGGCGTGAGCATTCAAGATGAAAGTGCGTATTCTAAAGCGCTTTTAAAGACCTTGTCTGAAATCGTCGGCATTGAGCTCAAACGCCCCGGCTGCGGTTATGAACCTGTTGAGAAGTCCGCCCTTCTGGATGAGCTCTCTGGCAATGAAAAACTCATGAATTTAACTTCTGACCTTAAAGCACTCGCCATGATTAACGGCAAGATCGGCCGCGTGTTTGTGATTTATGGGTCAGGCCCCCGCGCGGGCATCGCCGAAATCATGTTGCCTGCGATCGCGCCGGGGTCAACCATCATGCCGGGCAAAATCAATCCCAGCATGTGTCACTTGGTCTGGCAAATGTCTGAATTCGTGACCGCCAATGAACAGATGGCCGCCTTCTCCTATAACGAAGCGGACTGTGATCTCACGCACCAAATGGGCGGAGCCTTTATCACTCTCATCGAATCCATTGAGATTTTAGGTAAAGGCGCACGGCTCTTTACCGACAAATGCCTCACGGGCTTTAAGGTGAAAACTGAAGTCAATGTTGAGCATGTCACCAAGGCTTACTCGCTTGTGAAGCTTGTAGAAGCTTTCAAAGGTAAAGAAGCTGCAGATAAGGTACTTGCCCGCATGAAAGCCGAAGATCTCTCCTGCCGGGAAGCTTGCGTTAAAGAAGGCGTTTACACGGAAAAAGAAGCAGGATGTCTCTTTGACGTTAAAACCCTGGCTCAGCATGGCATGGATTGCGAAAAAATCGCCTTCTTTTTGGGACGGAAAAAATAAAGGAGCGAACGATGCGTATTGAACATGATGGTTTAGGCGAATTGATGGTTCCTGATGAAGCGTATTACGGCAGCGTCGCTGAACGCCACCGTGTTGCTTTCGATGTCGGTCCCTTCACGCTTGACGATTACCCGATTTACATTAAAGCGGTCGCGCTCATTAAGATCGCCTGTGCGCGCGCCAATCTCGAAATTGGTTCACTGGATCCCGAAAAAGCTAAGGTGATTGAACAGGCCGCTTGGGAAGTGGCCGAAGGCAAATTCGCCGGGAACTTCCAATGTAATATCTTCAGAGGTTCGGGCACTCCTCTTAACGCAACAGTGAACGAAGTGATCGCTCACCGTGCCAACGAACTTCTCACGGGCGACAAAACCAAAGGCGGCGTACATCCGAACACACACGTCAACATGGCGCAATCCAGTAACGACGTGATTCCGTCGGCAAAGGACCTCGTTATTTACTGGGAATTAGCGAAAGTCATTGAATCGGCCAATCGCTGTGTCAAAGCGCTTCGTGAAAAAGCCCATGAATTTAAAGACGTGCTCAAACTCGGCCGCACAGGCATTCAAGACGCCGTTCCCATTACCTTGGGCCAAGAGCTTGAAGGCTACGCGCACGGCATTGATCGGATGAGAGAGCGCCTGATCACTGAACAGGCCCGCTGGAATCACTCATGTCTGGGCGGCACGGCGGTGGGCACAGGCATGGGCTGCATGCCGGGCTTCAGAGCCGTGATCCATAAGCACCTGTCTGATGTTTTGGGCCGTCCTATGGAAGCTGAAGGTGATTTAGTTGACGGCATGATGGCCATAGACGGCCTCATCATCGCTCACGCGCATATCCTCGCGCTTTCCACACAAATGTGGAAACTTGCCCGCGATATCCGCATGATCGCAAGCGGTGAGCGCACCGGTTTGCGTGAAATCACGTTACCTGAAAGAGACGATGATGAACCTGACTACACGGAACTCATGATCAGCACCACGAACCGCGTGAGCGCTAATAATACCGCTGTGGTCTTGGGCGTGCAATCGGGGTGGCTCAATTTAGGCAGCGCATCGGGCATTCCCATCCGCTCAATTATCGCGAGCGCCGATATGCTCTCCTCGGCCATAGATCTTTTTGTCGAAAAAGTCGTTAAAGGCATCAAGGCTAATGCTGAGCACTGCAAAGAATTAGCCGAGAAGTCCGCTTCGCTTTCAACAGTGATTTCGGCAATTTTCGGCTATGAGATCGGCACCAAGGTTGCTCACTATGCGATTGATCACGACCTCACCTGCAAACAGGCCGCGCTTGAACTCAAAGTGCTACCCGAAGATGTGATTGAGGATTTGTTCGATATTCACAATTTAGTTGAATACGATCGAATGGAGGCGCTTTTTCATAAATACGCTTCTTATCGCAAAGTCTAAAGTCAGCCTTTGACGGAAATAGAGCGCATTGCATGTAATCCGTGCAATGCGCTTTTTGTTTAAACAACACCATTCGGTACGCATAGTATTCCCAAAAAACGTAAAGAAGCGGAGTTCAGAGTAAACAACTCTCGGCTAAATCCGAAAGCTTTTATTTATCGTAATTGCAAAGCAATTCGACATTAGGCCGGTTTACAACAGCCCTTGGGCTATCAGCT
>CALXQR010000007.1 GCA_944390675.1 uncultured Burkholderiaceae bacterium | reverse complement strand
TCGTCAATGTCTTTTGCTTTCTCTTCCCTATCCAAAGTGCCACTCAATAACCCTTGGGGCTATATGAGTATCGGGCTGATCAGCCATAATTGAAAATTCTCCGTCTCCAAAGCGAACGATAGATCCCCCATTTCCAATAAATCGAAACATTTCTTCCGTAGTTAGAACAGAAAAAGACTTTAAAAATTGAGGTGGAAACAGTTTTAAATACGCTTGGCGTGTAAAGTCGTATTGAAAAAGTGTACGGGCATTAAAAATAGACATCTGAGAGGCCTGGCAGAGAATCTCTAATTCATGGAAGGAATATAGTATCATCCATTGAGGAAACCTTCCTAATAGCGACAATAGCCCCTTGAATTGGGGCAACTTGAGTAAAATATCGCATATTGATATTTGTAAAGAGAGTACCATGAATCCTATTGTTGTTTGCCGCTTACCCAACCACGTCGGCGACTGCTGTATGACTCTTCCTTCCTTACGCTTACTTGAAGCCAGCGGCTTTACCCCCTATTTAGTGGGCAAGCGTTTCGCCGAAGACTTAATGCTTGGCATGGGCTGGCGCTTTGACCCGATCGAAGGTCACGTAAGCGAAGATCTGCAAAGGCTTCATTACCTCTCGGAGCAACTCGATAAACCTTTGGGATTGCTTTTTCCGAATTCTTTCGGTTCTGCTTTGCAATTTCGTCTGGCCGGTATCCGCGCGGCGGGTTTTCCGACGGATGGCCGCTTCCTTTTGTTGGATAAAAAAGTTCCTGAACCCGAAAAAAACATTCACGAAGTGGAGCGTTTCTTCACGGCAACCGTAGGTGCCATCAAAGCTTGGGGGAAAGAACCCGCTTGGACGGAAGCGCCTAAAGATCTGGGATTAAAGTTGATCACCCGTCACACAGCAGGTGCTAAGAACCTAATTGAAAAATTCCATATCCCTGCTAAATTCGCGCTTATCGCTCCGATTGCGCGCGGTGTACATCACGGCAAGATCAAACACTGGACACACATTAACTGTGTGGTTAAACCCTTGCGCGAATTAGGTATTGAGCCTATTGTGCTCCCCTCTCCGGACGAAGCTGCTGACGCTAAAGTCGCTTGCCCGGATGCCACGCACTTGCCGCCTACCAACCTCGGTACGTACGCAGCCCTTTGTAAAGAAGCCCAATTAGTGATTGCGAACGACTCCGGCATCAGCCACGTGGCCGCGGCTGTCGGCGCGCGTCAAATCACTTTGATCGGTGTAACGGATCCTCATCGCACAGGTCCTTGGAATCCTAACGCAGTCGTTTTAGGAAATGAAAACGCCTGGCCCACTCAAGAAGAAGTCATCTCTGAAATCAGAAAAATCCTCGGGGCTGTTTAGCTTTATTTTCAAAGATACATTAAATGAAGGTCGCTCTTGTCACACTACAGGGAGTAATTGGTTCTTACGGAGGAACCGCCCGGGTATTTTTCAACATGGCCAACAATTTGGTCGCCCGTGGTTTTTCCGTAACGGCCATCGCCTCGGATCCCCGTCCTGGCAAGCCTGCATTTAACGTTGATGAAAAAGTTACTTTTGTTAATTGTGTCTCATCCTGCTTTAGCAGGTATGTTTTAGAACCCTCAACAAACTTTATTTCTGCTTTCACATTTAACCGACAACGCAGACGCACGCTTAGGCAAGTATTGGATTTACAAATCAAAGCAAAAGCCATTAAAAAGGCCATCACCGACGCAAAGGCAGATGTCATTATTTCCTATCAGCAAGAAACCACATACATGTTGATAGAAATTTTGAAGATTCAAACCCCGATCATTACTATGGTTCATCGTGATCCCGATGAATATTTCAGTAAACCAGAATTTCCGCTATACAAAAATGCGTTAAATAACTGCGCTTTCGTACAAGTGTTACTTCCCCAATTCATTGAAGTTGCCTCAAAATATATCAACAAAGAACAACTGGTTTACATCCCTAACGTTGTTCCTCAATTCCCTCAATCTTCTAATTTAGAAAATCCATTGATTTTGAATGTTTCAAGGATAGGAGAGGGCAAGCGACAGCATTTGCTTATTGAGGCATTCGCACAAATAAAAGATCGTTACCCTGATTGGAAAGTCGAATGTTGGGGCTGGGCTCATTCTGCATACGCCAAGAAACTACAAAATCTAATAGCGAAAGAAGGTCTTCAAGAACAGGTAACACTTTGCGGAGAAACTTCTAAAGTTGCCCAAAAATTAGAAAGTGCTTCTATATTTGTCTTTCCTTCAGAAATTGAAGGATTTAGCTTGGCTTTAACAGAAGCCATGTCTATGGGCTTGGCATGCATTGGCTGTGAAGACTGTCCAGCCGTTCGTACACTGATTGAAAACAACGTAAACGGTTTGTTAGCTCAAAATAATGCTAACGACATCGCTGATAAAATTGAGTTGCTCATAAAGAACAAAGGGTTACGCCAGAAATTAGGAGCAAACGCAAAAGCCTCTATGCATGCCTTTTCTGAAGAAAAAGTTTGGGATATGTGGGAGCAACTCATTTATAAAGCTGCTAATTAGCCTAACGCTCAAATTGCGACGGTGTCGGAAATAATTCTTCCAACAATTCAGCGGATTTCTTCTTAATTTCTTCAGTGGCATTAACTGCCGAATTCAAACAGAACATTTTGGGCTTAAATCGCCTGATTCTATCCCAAGTTTTTGGGGATTCTGTACCTTCAAATGATTCGATTTCCTTTCTAAACATCCACCAAAGATGCTTTTGCCCAAATGTCAGCGGTTGAATTTCATGTAGAGGACAGCTCAAAGTTTTGACCATTTCTAATTGGAAAATAACGCGCTGAATGTCATCGTCAGTTCGGAACGGCCGCTGATTTCGTTCCAAAAGCTCCGGGAATGATTCCAACACCTGCCGAATCATGGTTTTTGAAAAACCATCTACTGTATGAGCAAGCATATAAAAATCATTTACACCTCTTTTTGAGCAAAATAATCGCCAAGCATTTAACAATGAACGTCGATGACTGGAAATTTTTGGATCCTTTAGAGCTAAGTCACAATCTTGTAATGTCTTGAACTGCCAACGATCATGATCTCGAATCAATCGCACAACAGGTTTTTCATTTTGAAAGAAAAAGTCCGGATTAAGCGGCGCATTGATAAACATATCATCGTTGAAAAATAAGAATTTCTCTGACAAATTGGGGATTTTGTGCAGATACATCTCAATCGTCACCGAATTAAAAGTTGGTAATAATTCGGCTGGAATGATTTCTCTATGATCAACAATTGTGAGCTTTGGGTTATCACGTAACCAAACAGGCCGTTGTCCATCAGTGACAATAAAAATGTGATTTATCCAAGGCAGGTAACGAGAAACTGACCGAAGCGAATACTTCAATTCACTGTTGTCAAAATATCGGATAGAGCCCAAGTTATTTTCATTCCAAGTCAATCCTTGTTCGATTAACCTTGCCTTTTTTCTTTCGGAAAACAAAGGATCGGAACCATCACACCACAAATAAACTACATCAATACCGTTTGGACTCATAATGCTGTGCCTTATTTAAAAATCCGATCTATCCAATACCCTTCTGTTTCCAAACGCCTAGGTTGAAGGTGATCATCATCCATGTACCATTTCAGCACATCACACTTACCGTCTGGACAAACATGAGTCTCGGAATCAATAATCTCTGCTACGTCGGCTAATGCCTCAACAATTGCATCATTACCCAACTTCCAGCTGGCATCATTCGAATAGGTAACGAAATACTTGTGCGATTGAGGATTAAAGCGATTGAAATGGCGAAGAGGATCAAAATTTCCTTGCGCTCCTCCCACTCCTTCATCCCACGGGGGATCCAACAGAATATAGAGCTTGAGATCTTTTCTTTCCGTTAATAAGTTACGAATGCGGCTTATTCCTTCATCGAAATAAACCTGATCGTACCTGGATCCCCATTTGTTAACTACAACGGCTTTCTTAATCTCTTTACGGGAAATCAATTTATAAAAACTTTCTGACGCTTGCTGACAGACTTGTTTATCACCGCCAGCCAAAATAAAGCATCCGGACGACTCAAGCATGCCAGCACTGATTCCAGTCTCATGGGCAAGTCTCTTCATTCGATAGTAATACTGCACAGCGTGCGAATCCCCTGCAAATACAATTTCAGGAACACCTTCTGATAATCCATAAACATTAATACCGTCAATAACAATCCTAGGTTCCTTTGACCAACTAACTCCTTGTCTGATTTTGACGAGTTCTGGGAATTCATGATTAATAGATCGATTAGGCAGACCTTCTGTTTTCCTTAACATATAGCCCGCAGATGCCTCCACGAGAACCAAAGTCATCAGTATTAAAGGAACAGAAACTTTAAAAGAGCACTTTTTGAGGTTAAACGTCAACGCAAAATTAGATCGCCGAACCGGATTTTCTACAAAATAGTAAACGGTCACAGCCAACAAAAATGACAGAGCGACCGCCCCTAAACTAAATAGAACCGGCGGATTCGGTATACAGATACTCAAAAAAGACAATAAAGGCCAGTGCCAAAGATAAAGTGAATAGCTGATCAACCCGATGAAAATCATGGGAGACCAGGCTAATAAAGATCGATTAACAAGAGCGTCCGGATGTGACAAAAGCAACAAAATTGCTCCCAATACCGGCAACACAGTCACAAAACCAGGATGAGACCAACTCGGTGCATACATGAACATCGGAACAAGAATGATCACTAAGCCCACAACCGACAAAAAGTGCCGAACGCTCCTGGCAATGCGTCGCGTCTCTAGTATTTGGAAGGTCTCAAAGTATGACAATACGATACCCCCCCCTAATTCCCAAAAACGGGTTAAGGGGAAATAAAACGCGAAACTCTTGTCGACACAAAGTAAGCATGCCAACAAAGAGGCAAAGGTCAGAGCGAAAACAAAAAAGCCTAAAAGACGAACGGATTGGCAAAAACGCCAAATCAATACACATATGATCGGGAAGACAATGTAGAACTGCTCCTCAATAGCTAAACTCCACAAATGTAAGAGTGGTTTACGAACAGCATCTTCCGTAAAGTAACCAATTTCGCTTAAAAGGCGGAAGTTTTCGATAAATACAGCACTGGAATAAACATGACGGCCTAAATTGTTATAGTCATCTGCAAAAAGAATAAAGTAGCCTGCTATCAGTGCAAAAAGCAGAACCAATATCAGATTAGGAATGATTCTTTTGATTCTTTTTACATAGAACTCTGAATAACTGAATTTACCAGCCTTAACATTGCGGAAAATAATGCCTGAAATCAGGTAGCCGGAAATGACAAAAAAAATGTCTACACCAAAAAAACCACCAGGCAACAAGGAAGGAAATGCATGGTAGAAAATTACAGGCAAAACAGCTAAAGCTCGTAGACCCGTAATATCGTTTCGCCATATATGCGCTAATTTTTCATTTGAAAGCTGTGAGGGCATTTCCTAATCTGAAGGTACGAGTCGCAAAGGAATAAAATTGATCGAATTATGCAACGAAGGTTGTCAAAATTTCAAAATTCAAGCAATCTCTCTAAAGACCTAATGTAAAACTATTTATAATCAGCGAATAAATTTCTTTTTCATTGAGAAAATGAATTCATATTCGGCTACTTTCCCAAAAAAGCTGTCGTACCTCTGTTTACTGGTTGCCTTTTGCTTCGGTGCTTTTTTATTTGATCCGACCAATCGCCCCTTAAAGTACACTCTTTTGGGCGTAGCTTTTTTAAGTACCGTTTCTTCATTGGCTCAGCAGGGTTTCTCATCATCATTTAAGTCCTACTTTCAATTCATTTTTCCGTGGTTGCCATGGTTCTTTTGTGTATTCGTTGTCATTGCTGTTCATGGTGGAGAAAACTTTTATTTAGATAGTTTTCTTATCCTATCACTACTGTTTTTCTCGCTCAGGGACATTACTATCAAAAGAAATTGGGTAATTTGCGCTATTGCTGTAACAGCTGCGTTGGTGTCCTTTGCGGTTATCTGGGAAGTGATAAATCTAAAACACTTGCCAGCTGAAATTTATCAAGTAAACAAAAATGTTTTAATGTCTGGCGTCTCGTTGCTGATGACTTGCAGTATCGCTTCCCTACTTTTTGACTTTAGGCATAATCGAATCGCAATAAATATTTTGCTTGCAATCAGCATTACCGCCTCTTTGATTTGCATTGTTCTTACGGAAGTTCGCACTGCCCTTTTAGCTATCTTGGCACTTATTCCCCTGACATTTTTCTATAACAAACAGAATCCTTGGAAATATATTTTCATTCTGTTTTCAATCAGCTTGGTAATGTTGGCCCTTTTTTGGTACACAGGCCGCCTGCAGGAAGGTATTGCTGATCTAGAGAAATTTCAATCTGGAAATTCCAATTCCTCATGGGGAATTCGCTTGGAATTGTGGAAATTATCACTTGATGCATTTTTCAGCAAACCCGTTTTCGGTTGGGGCGTACAACCTTTTAAGGAAATTATTCAATCAGGCTTTACTTTCCCTGTGAGCACTTTTCGTCCCCGGCATTTTCACAGCGATTTCTTCAATATGCTTGTATGCATTGGGCTCGTCGGTGTTTTGGGTTGGCTATCAACGATAGTCTTACTAATTAAAAATTCGTGGAAGGATCCCACCAGCACTGCAATGTTATTTGCTTGTTTAGCAATGGGACTGACCGAACGGTTATGGTTCCAAAATCGAGTTTCAATTTATATGATGTCTACCCTTTGGGTATTGCTCTATCTATCCAAAAGCATTCGAGAACAAACAGACTCGAAGTAAAATAGAGACAAGTATTTTCCAAATTCTTTAGGTTCTCCATGAAAGTTGCCATTTGTCTGTACAAATATTTCCCATATGGAGGTCTGCAAAGAGACTTCTTACGTATTGCCAATGTTCTTACAAAAAGAGGACATTCTGTTCGTGTTTATACAAGAGAGTGGAATGCAGAAAATAAACCTGAAAATCTTGAAATAGTCATAGTTCCAACGAGCGGTTTAACCAACCATTCCAAAAACGTCCAGTATTACCGCTGGGTACAAAAACATTTAAAGGATTACCCCGTTGATCGCGTTGTCGGGTTCAATAAAATGCCCGGACTTGACATTTACTATGGAGCCGATGTCTGTTTTGCAGAAAAAGTGGAAAATGAAGGCAAAGGATTGCTTTACAAACTAAGCGGCCGCTATCGCCATTACAGTGAATTTGAAAAAAGCACTGTTGGCAAGGGTGTAAAAACAAAGCTCATGATTATCACCCCTAACCAAAAAAGAGACTTTCAGAAACATTATCAAACTGAAGACTCTCGTTTCTATCTTTTGCCGCCAGGGATTTCGCCGGACCGTAAATATTCAAATTTCCCTGCAGGTGCTAGAGACAATTTTCGTCAAAAGAATCGTCTTGCTGATACCGATTTTCTGTTGCTGCAAATTGGGTCTGATTTCCAGCGAAAAGGTGTAGACCGATCTATTCGTGCACTATCCTCTTTACCAGAGGGCCTTAGAAAACACTCGTTTTTATACGTGGTTGGTTTAGATAAACCTTCTAAATTTATCGAACTAGCTGATCAATTACATATTGCTGAACAAGTACGATTTTTAGGTGCTCGTGATGATGTCCCCGATTTCATAGCCGCAGCGGATATCTTTTTACATCCCGCCCGTTCAGAAAATACTGGCACCGCCATCTTGGAGGCGTTAGTGGGCGGTTTGCCAGAAATTGTCACTGATGTCTGCGGCTACGCGCCTTATGTGACTCAAGCCAATTCTGGAATTGTTCTTCAAAGCCCTTATAATCAGGCCGACTTTGATGCTCGGCTCCTAAAAAGCCTAAACAAAAATCAATTGACCCAATGGCGTCAAAACGCAAAGACTTTTGCTGACACAGAAGATCTCTACTCTTTACCAGAGAAGGCTGCAGACATAATTTTGGAATGAACTTATGCTTATTCTGAGAAAACCTTTTGACACACTATGGAAAAATAAAGACGCTTTTGAAGAGGTCGAAAAACTTTCTGGTGAAGTTTATCGCTCTGTTGCTACTAGAAGAACTATTCGATTCGAAATTGATGGGAAGAGTTTTTATTTAAAACTTCATCATGGTATTACATACGGTGAATTTTTTAAAAACATCTTTTCATTCAAGGTTCCAGTATTCGGAGCAAAAAACGAATGGTTGGCCATCGAAAAGCTCAATAATGCTGGCATTGATACCATGATCGGAGCAGCGTATGGTGAGCACGGTCTAAATCCTATCCGTAGAACATCATTCATTATCACCGAAGATTTATCTCCGACCATCAGCCTTGAGGATTTTTGCGCGAATTGGAAGAATTCCCCACCCCCTTATTCCGTAAAAAAAGCACTAATTTCTCGAGTAGCTTATATGGTCAGGGAAATGCATCGACTTGGCATCAACCATCGGGATTGCTATATCTGTCATTTTTTGCTCCAGCTTCCCTTTGAAAATCTTGATCAATTCAAGCTCTCAATTATTGATTTGCATCGCGCTCAAATTCGTGACGAAGTTCCGCTGCGTTGGAGAAATAAAGACCTTGTCGCTTTGTATTATTCCTGTATGGAAATTGGTCTCAACACAAGGGATTTTCTGCGTTTCTTAAGAATTTATTTCAAAGGGCAAAAACTTCGGGAAATTATGCGAAATGAGAAGCAGCTAATTGATTCTATTCAATTAAAAGCTAAGAAAATTCAAGAACGAACTATCCGTAAAGGACTTTAATATGGCTGACTTTAAGCTCGGCAAATTTTTAGGACGAGGAGTGGAAAGATTTTGTTATGAAAATCTTCTTAATCCCGATACATGTTTAAAAGTCAGCAAAAAAAGCTTTTCTAAGCAAACTCGTAGGGAAGTGTCTTATTTCAATTTATTAAAAAAAAGAAACATCACGCCTTCCTTCATGCCAAAATTTATTGGGCTCCATGAGACTGATGACTCTTATATTCTTGAACAGGAATATTTTAGGAGCACTGATACTGTAAAAGTTTTCACCATTCAAAAGTATGTATCGTTAGCAAGCGACGAAGATATTGCTGTTCTTGACAAATTGTTGGCTGATATCAAACAGGAAATGCTTGATTACAACATCATAGTATGTGATCTTCGAACAACGAACTTCCTTGTGCTTGTCGAAAATGAGCTGCCTTCTCGTGTTGTTATTTTCGATGGTTATGGCTCTCCAGAGTTTATTCCCCTACCCAATTGGTTTAAATGTTTAGGAAATAGGAAAATCGAACGCCAATGGGGAAAATTTATGCGGTTTTACAATATTGATAAATCTCGCAGAACGCCCACTTAGTATCCACTGCTTGCTAATTGAATGATTCTCAACACCCTCTTCTGATATCCAAGTAATCAGAAGAGGGGTATTTTCAGCCATACAAAATGAAGGGTTTAAAACTATCTTTTTATTTGACCGCTTTGGAAAGAAGTCGATACGTTACCCCTGGCATTTCTTCTAACTCATCAATGAGCGCTTGATTAAGATAAACATCCCATTCTCTAGAAAAAACAAAGGAAGCCTCTTCTCCGCGACTCGAAACTTTTACCGACACTCGGCAGCCCGCATCGTCCACATCCGGACGATGACTTTCTAAGAATGTCTTTAACAACTCAAAGTCAAAATTGGGATCGGTCAATTCAATCTGAAGCGTCACTCCGTTTTTCGCCCGAATGGTCGCCGGTACCTCAATGGTTCTCGCCATGATGCTCACGCCGGTAGGCGAGAATTTATCTTCTCTTGCACTGCCTCGCACAAACACCAACTCATCACTTTTTACGATGTTGCGGTAAAGCATCCAATCCTCACCGAAGCAAGTAATTGAAATGGTGGACGTTCCATCATCGAGAAGGAAACTGCCCATCATGCGGCCTTCCTTGCTGAGCGTTTGTTTGATGTTGGAGGCGATCCCCGCCACCTGAATAGAGGGAGCGCGACGCTTAACATTCTTAGGAGCAGGTTTTACGCTAATGAGAGGCGTCGGATGAAGTTCTGCGGCCTCTTCCTGGACGGCCCCATAGAAATGTCCTCTGAAAAGGCATCCCATCACATCACGTTCACCGATGAGTTCCTTATAGGCGCTCCAGGGTTTGGCATCCACATATTCAGGCTGAACCTCATCCATCACATCAGCAAATAGGCTTTCCTGCCCAGCGTTTGAGGATTCGCTTTCACTTAACGCAATGGCGTTATCAATGTTGGCGGCAAGTTTGGCTCGATTAGGCTCCAGACTGTCAAAAACACCCGCCTGCACAAAGGACATCAAGGTGCGCTTCGAGAAATTCGTGCGATCAACGCGACTTACCAAATCAAATAAGTCCTTGTAAGGACCATTTGCCTTGCGTTCTTTCACAATCGCTTCTGCCGCGTCCTTCGGAATGCCTTTGATGCCGCCCAAACCATAGCGAATTTCATGCATGGAAGTCGGGAAGAACTCCCATTCGCTCTTATTGATGTCAGGAGGCAATACAGAAATACCGTTTCTAAAGCAGTCGTCAATTAAGTGCTTTAACTTCTCACCTGAATCCATCACCAAACACATGTTGGCCGCCATAAAGGGCGCGGGATAGTGCACTTTAAGATAAGCAGTCTGGTACGCCACATAGGAATAAGCGCAGGCGTGGGACTTGTTAAAGCCGTAACCTGCGAACTTTTCCATCAAGTCGAACAGGTCGCCCGCTTTGTCTTCGGCCATTCCGCGCTCAACCGCGCCTTTAACGAAGACAACACGCTGACGTTTCATCTCTTCGACTTGTTTTTTACCCATGGCACGTCGGAGCAAGTCAGCGCCGCCCAGCGAGTAGCCGCCGATGATCTGCGCCACACGCATCACCTGTTCCTGATACACCATGATGCCGTAGGTTTCTTTCAGCACAGGCTCTAAACGCGGGTCGGGATAATGAACTTCCTTTTCACCGTGCTTACAGGCAATGTAATCCGGAATCAAGTCCATCGGACCCGGACGGTACAGAGCGTTCAAAGCAATTAAGTCTTCCAAGCAGTCCGGTCGCGCATCACGCAAAAGTTTGCGCATACCGTCACTTTCAAACTGGAACACAGCACTGGTGTTGCCGGTTTGGAAAAGCTTGTAGGTTTCCGGATCATCAATCGGAATCGCTTCTAACTTCAGCGTTGTCTTTGGATCCAATTGACGGATAAACCGCATGGCGAATTCCAAGATGGTCAGAGTCGTCAAACCCAAAAAGTCGAACTTCACAAGACCCACATTTTCAACGTCTTTTTTATCAAACTGACTGATGACGTTATCGGGATTTTCGTCTTGAGAGTAAAGCGGACAGAAGTCCGTGAGTTTACCCGGAGCAATCAAAACGCCGCCTGCGTGCATGCCTAGATTTCGAACAAGACCTTCCAACGGCAAGGCCTTATCAATGAGCTGTGCGACTGACTCATCTTTTTCAATCAATTCTTTGAGATCCGGCACCGTATTGATGGCTTCAGCCAACGTCACGTTTTTACCCGGCTGCGCGGGAATGAGTCTTGAGACTTTGTCGCAAAGGCTGTAACTGATACCCAAAACACGGCCCACGTCACGAACAACGCCCTTGGCACCCATGGTACCGAAGGTAGCAATCTGACTCACAGCGTCTTCGCCATAGCGGGACTTCACATAGTTAATCGTGCGCTGACGGTTGTACTGGCAGAAGTCCACGTCAAAGTCAGGCATGGACACACGTTCTGGATTCAAGAAACGTTCAAAAAGGAGGTCGTAGCGCAGCGGATCCATATCCGTAATACGCAGTGAGTAGGCAACAAGAGAACCCGCGCCGGAACCGCGGCCCGGTCCCACTGCCACACCGTTTTGCTTAGACCAGTTAATAAAATCCTGCACGATGAGGAAGTAGCCCGGAAAGCCCATTTTCTTGATGATCCCCAATTCAAACTGCAGGCGTTCCTCATAGCGCGGTCTTTCTTTATCCCTTTGCGCTTTATCGGGATAAAGGAATTCCAAACGCTGCTCCAAACCTTCGTGAGAAAGCTGGTCAATGTAATCATCCAGACTCATGCCGTCAGGGGTTGGGAAAAGCGGCAGCTGCGGCTTACTCAATACGCCTTCAAGATTGCAGCGTTTAGCAATTTCAACCGTGTTTGCAATGGCAGACGGAACATCAGCAAAAAGACTGATCATCTCTTCGGGCGACTTGAAGTACTGCTCCCGAGAATAAAGCTTTGCACGGCCCTTATCCGCTAAGACTTCTCCTCTGGCAATGCAGACACGAATGTCGTGCGCATCGAAGTCTTCGGGTTCCAAAAATTGAATCGGATGCGTGGCAACCACCGGGATGTCGCACTCAGCAGCGATGCTCAAGTGATAGCGCACAACGGCCTCATCCGAGGGTCTCCCCGCTCTTTGAAGTTCAAGATAAAAGCGATCGCCAAACGCCGCTTTCATCTTTTTGGCTAAAGCCAATGCTTCAGCTTTTTTCCCTGCTAAACAAAGCTGAGCAATTTCACCTTCAGGGCCGCCGGAAAAGATGATCAATCCCTCGTTGTGATCAAAAAGCCACTGAAGCTTGGTTTCGCCTCGGCCCATGTACTGATTTTTCAACCAAGCATGCGTTTGGATTTCGCAAAGATTTTTATAACCATCATGGTTTTGGCAAAGAACAGCCATGCGATAGGGTTTCTCGCGATCCGATTCGTTCTCAATTATCAGGTCGCAACCCATAATCGCCTTAACACCGGCCTTACGAGCATGGGTATAGAAAATCAGTCCGCCAAAAATATTATTTAAGTCTGTTAACCCTAAGGCGCCAACACCTTGTTCTTTGACTTTTTTGATAGCAGAGTCTAACCGCACCGTGCTGTCAGTGACGGAGTACTCTGAGTGCATACGAAGGTGAACAAATTGAGGATTCATAGAATCTAGTACCCATCAAACCATGGTCTGAAATCAATATCTGAAACCTAGTATTGTAACGACTAGCGCTTCTTCAAATTAGCCAAGAGCAAATTTATTCCGAAACCTAACCGTAAAAGCATCAAACGCTTACGCTCTTTTTTGGATAGCGGAAACTCAAACGTCAACGCGAAGTCTGAAATATATTTCTTATACAACCGATATTTTTGTTCCACTGACAATGGGGATCTAAAAATTGATTGCAGGTTGCTCCATAATTTTTGTAAAAAACGCGTTTGAATCCCCTGCCTCATTGACGCAGAAAAATCCGCATGAGACAGATATTTCCTATAGACGCCGAATTCGTCAGAAAAATCATCATAAGCTTTTGTTCGACTTAAAGAGTCCTGTCTAACTCGGTAGAAATACAGTTTGTCTGGTAACAAAACCGCCTGTTTTACTCTTGGCAACAGTTTGATCATCATATCCTGATCTTCTGCTCTTTTGAGTGAAGTATCAAAACGCAAGCCTTTTAATACCGGATATGTGAAAAACTTATTACAGAGAAAAAAATCGGAAGTATTGTTCTTTGACCAACGATTTAAATGAAAATATCTCTCACAAAACTGAGAATGATCCAAAACTTCCTTTGAAACAACAGAGTTACGTGTTGATCTTTGAGTTTGATCATCAAAACTTATGAAGTCATAAACCAGAATATCCGAACCGCCGATTTCAGAGGCGCATTTAGCAAAGCAATTTTTATCTAGTTTGTCATCAGAATCTAGAAAAACGACATACTGAAATAATTCTGACTGCTGAGCCAAAGCTTTCAAGGCCGTATTTCTCGCTGCAGAAACACCCTGATTGCTTTGAGAAATAATTTTTATACGAGAATCTTTTCTTTCGTAGTCCCGCAAAATCTCTAGTGAATTGTCCGTTGAACCGTCATCTACCGCATAAATAACAAAGTTAGAATATGTCTGATTAAATACCGAATCCAAGCATTCTTTCAAGAATGGCGATGAGTTATAAACCAGCAGCACCACTGCGACTTGATACATCCGTAATCCCTTTCATTTATCTGTATTGGATTTTACCGTTTTGAAAATAACAGCTGTGCTTTCTTAACAATCTCTGAGCTTATTATTTTTTATTTACAATTTGTCCGTTACTTTTTATTCTCAAAAAATCATGAGCGTTAATCCTTTGATCTCTATAACAGATTTGGTGAACTTCCCTGCTATTAAGCCCGAGCATGTCGTGCCCGGGATGAAAGAGCTTATTTCTGAAGCCCAGAAAACCTTAAATACGGTTACTCAACCTGACACACCTGCTACCTGGGACGATGTCATGGTTCCGCTTGAGAAAAAAACACTCGCGCTCTCAAGAGCCTGGGGAGCGGTAAGTCATTTAATGAGTGTTTGTGACGAACCGGAATTAAGAAAAGCCTACAACGAAGCCTTGCCGATCGTCACTCAATTCTGGATTGGGTTATCGCAGAGCACACTTTCTCAAAAATACAAAGCTATTAAAGAAAGTGATGAATTCAAGAATTTATCTCCAGTTCGCCAGCGAATCATCAATGAAGAATTGATTGACTTCAAGCTCGCCGGCGCTTTTTTGCCTGAAGAGAAGAAGAATCAATTAAAAGCTGTTAAAGAGACCTTGGCTCAAGAAAGCCAAAAGTTTTCAGAAAACTTGCTTGATGCCACCAATGCTTACGGGCTTTTAGTTGAAAATAAAAAGGATTTAGCAGGTATTCCGGCCGATGACATTGAATCCTTTAAAGAAACGGCTCAAGCCGCTAATCAAGAAGGTTATCGCATCACGCTTCAAGTCCCGCACTACTTGGCTGTCATGCAATACGCCGATAACCGTTCTCTTCGCGAAACGCTTTATCACGCATACGTCACACGAGCCTCAGAATTTGATTTTGACGCGAAATTCAACAATAACGATGTGATGAAACGCATTGTGAAGCTTCGCGCTCAGGAAGCGGCGCTTCTTGGTTACAAAAACTACGGCGAAGTGTCTCTAGCGACAAAGATGGCCAACACACCTCATGAAGTCGTTGCATTTTTACGGGATTTAGCAGCAAAGAGCCTCCCGCAAGCCAAAGCCGACATGGCTGAAGTCAAAGCTTTTGCCAAAGAAAAGCTTGGCATTGACGATCCGCAAAGCTGGGATTTGCCCTACGCAAGCGAAAAACTTCGTCAGGCTCGCTACGCCTATTCCGATCAGGAAGTCAAACAATACTTCACTCTGCCTGCTGTTTTTAAAGGCCTTTTCGGTCTTGTCCAAAAACTTTTCGGCATTCGTATTGTTAAAGATACGGCGCCCGTGTGGCATCCTGATGTGCAATTTTTCAGAATTGAAAATGCAAACGGGGAAAAAATCGCGCAGTTTTACATGGATCTTTACGCACGCCCTAATAAGAGAGGCGGCGCATGGATGGATAACGACCGCACAAGAAACCGTCTTTACGGAACGCTCCAAACGCCCGTGGCTTACCTCGTGTGCAATTTCGCCAAACCTGTTGGTGATAAGCCTGCACTTTTGACGCATGACGATGTACTGACGCTCTTTCACGAATTCGGCCATGGGCTCCACCATATGTTAAGCCGCATTGAAGAGCCCGCCGCAAGCGGCATTAATGGCGTGGAATGGGACGCCGTGGAGTGCCCGAGTCAATTTATGGAAAACTTTGCTTGGGATTGGACTGTGCTCGAAAATCTCACGAGCCACGTGCAAACCGGTGAAAAGCTTCCTCGAGCGCTTTACGACAAGATGCTTGCAGCGAAAAACTTCCAAAGCGCCATGGCCATGGTTCGTCAGTTGGAATTCGGTCTTTTTGACATGTTGCTGCACACTGAATTTGACTCAGAAAAAGATGACATTCTCGAACTTCTCAAAGAAGTCCGAAATGAAGTAGCCGTCACGCATCAGCCTGACTACAACCGCTTCCCCAATTCTTTTAGCCATATTTTCGCAGGCGGCTACGCAGCCGGCTACTACAGCTACAAGTGGGCAGAGGTGTTAAGCAGCGATGCGTTCTCTCTTTTTGAAGAAACCGGTGTTTTGAATCCCGAAACCGGTAAAAAGTGGCTAGACGAGGTGCTCGCTGTCGGCAGTTCCCGTCCGGCAATGGAATCCTTTGTTGCTTTCCGAGGCCGTGCTCCAAAAATTGATGCACTGCTGCGTCACAGCGGCATTCAGCCGATCAAAAACTAAAGGTACAAAAAATGAGAATCGCCACTTGGAACGTCAATTCGCTGAAAATGCGCCTGCCCCACGTTTTGGATTGGCTCGCTAAAACCCAAACCGATATCCTGTGCCTGCAGGAACTCAAGATGACGGACGACCTATTCCCTGCGCAAGCGATTGAGGAAAGCGGGTACGGAGCCGTTTGGTCGGGGCAAAAGACATATAACGGCGTGGCGATTCTTTACCGTAAAGATCAGTTT
This sequence comes from uncultured Burkholderiaceae bacterium, assembly GCA_944390675.1. Classification (GTDB taxonomy): domain Bacteria; phylum Pseudomonadota; class Gammaproteobacteria; order Burkholderiales; family Burkholderiaceae_F; genus Aphodousia. The sequence continues at coordinate 90,272 of CALXQR010000007.1, read as the reverse complement.
GAAGCCCCCTGCGATGTTCAGAAAAACATTCCGGGCTTTGCCGATGAGCAAAAACGTCTCATTGCCGCAACCTTTAAAACGGCTGGCGCCGATTTACGAATTGTTTGCGGATATTTCCCCAACGGATCTGAAGTTGGTTCTGAGAAGTTTGCCTACAAACTCGCATGGCTTAACGCCTTAAACCTGTGGCTCAAAGACGAACTCACAAAATATCCTCAACTCGCGCTTTTAGGCGACTTTAATATCGCCCCTGATGACCGTGACGTTTGGGATCCCAAGGGCTGGGAAGGCAATATTCTTGTTTCTCCGCAAGAACGCCAAGCTTTTCAAGGCCTGCTTTCTTTAGGTTTATCGGACTCTTTCAGACTTTTTGAGCAGCCTGAGAAGCGTTATACCTGGTGGGATTATCGAATGCTCGGTTTTCAGAAAAATCATGGTCTGAGAATTGACCATATTTTGGTTTCGGATTCGATTAAAAATCAATTATCTAAAGTCAATATTGACAAAGAACCCCGTAAATGGACTAAGCCCAGTGACCACACACCGTACTGGGTAGAATTCTGAAATTTGTAGATAATATTAAAAAGACTCTTTTTAAAGAAAAATGTATACACGTTGGAGCCCTGAGCTCACCCGTTTGCTTGATTCCACCAGCGGCACCAAGTCTGTCCATGTAGGCAACCTTGAGTACCATGTATTCGCTGGTGACACGCAAGAGGCGCTTTTATCCATTGCCGACTCAATTGATGATGTCATTGAAAACGGCCGCACGCAAAAGCACTCTAAAAAATCCACCGCGAGCCTCTTTAGTGTTGGCGGTCAGACATTTTTCGGCAAACACGTCCGTTTCCATCAAAAGGCGTTTGGCCTGCGTTTCCGTTATTTCCTGCAACCCTCGCGAAGCTTTTGGACCGCAGTTGTTGCCAATCGCTTGCAGGAAGCCGGAATTGGAACTCCCAAGGTCTACGCCATGGGCGAACGCCGCACGCTTCAACTTATCTCAGACTCCTACATCATCACCGAAGCATTAAAAGACGCTCAGACCGCTGACGCCGTTCTTCGGACTCAACCCAATAGCTATGAGCTTTTGCAAAACGCAGGCAAACTTTTACGCAGACTGCATGATGCAGGAATGACGCACGGTGACATCAAACTTGCGAACTTCTACGTTCAAGGCGACTCCATGGGCTTTTGGGATTTGGACTCTGCCTTGATTTACCAAGGCAAAGCACCCGCAAAAGGTGTTGTTCGTGATTTAGGACGACTCTTATCGTCTTTTGTTTGCTGCGTGGACACGATGCCAGAAACCGTTCCGGAATTCATGAACGTGCACAAAATCGCTCAAGTGCTGGCGGATTCGTACGGTATTGATGTTCAAACGTTTTTGCCGTCTTATTACAGCTATTGGCTCAAAAAGATCAAACTCACTCACGATTTCGGTTAAGACTGAGGTTCAACATGAAAACGGTTGCGGTAATTGGCGCGGGCGCCCTTGCTCGAATTTTTTGCATCCAAACTCAAAAACTTCTGGCTGACGAGTACAAAATTGTCGCTGTCATGGCTCGGCATCAGGAACATGTCGATGCGCTCGCAAAAGAAATTAATGCCGATTCCTGCACGTCGCTTGACGATCTTCTTTCATGTTTTCCCGATATTGTTGTTGAATTCGCGGGGCGCGATGCTATCAAACAATATGCAGTCCCAGTGCTTGAACACGGCTCTGACTTGGTGATTGCTTCCATTGGTGCTCTGGCTGACGATGAATTTAGAAACAGTCTCGAAAAGAGCGCTCGTGACAATCACAGAAAGGTTTATTTACCGAACGGCGCCATCGGCGCTTTGGATTTAATGCAAACTTTTGCTCTGATGGGGGACGCTGAAGTCACTATCCGCAATACGAAAGCGCCGAAAAGCCTAGAAGGTGCCCCTTATTTGGAAGGAAAAACGCTTTCTCGTGAAGAAAAGGAAGTGATCTTTAAAGGATCTGTGACAGATGCCATCAACGGTTTTCCAAAAAACGTGAACGTCGCAGTTGCTGCCGCTTTAGCATCAGATAGACTGCAAAACGCTACAGTTCAAATTACTAGCGACCCAGAAGCTGCCGAAAACATTCATCACATTGTTCTTAAAAATCAACTCATGCGGGCAGAGCTCACTGTGGCAGGCAAACCTGATCCTGCCAATCCCAAGTCAAGTACCTCTACGGCATGGAGTGTGGTTGCATTATTAAAAAATTTAGCATCTCCTATTTCATTCTTTTAATTAACAAGATGCCGATCTCAATTACGATCGTCATCGTTCTTTTCCTAGGGCTACAAAAGCTTATTTTCCCTATGCCACTGGCGTATAGCTTCTGTTCTGTACGAAGTGCCTCTACTCGAAAAACTCGATCGGATATCCGCCTGCGGATACTTCGTGCGAATGTCATCCACATACTGAGAGATACCGCCTCCGCCATGCGTGGCAAAAGGAAGAATGACTTTTCCTGACAAATCATATTTTTCAAGAAATGCCATCACCGGGCGGCTCGCATGCCCGCACCAAATGGGGCTTCCAAGAAGAATTGTTGAAAATTCAGAGAAATCAGGGCCATCCTCCACAATTTCCGGCAATTGTCCCTTGCGCATTTGCTCACGAACTAGATCAAGTGTCTCGCTGTACTGATCAGGATACGGTTTCTTAACCTCGATCTCATAGATATACGTATCGAGTTCTTTGGCAATGGCGTTAGCTAATTGCCGCGTGTTGCCGGACCAGGAGTAATACACAACCAGTGTTTTATCATTTGTTTGCGCATGCACTGCCGGCGCAAGCGCCGCTGCCGAACAAGACAAAACACCCAGCAAAAATTCTTTTCTCGTCAACATACTTGCTGCCTCCTTCATCAGATCATTCGCTGCTTTTATTGTCTCGCGACAAGTGCACTTTTTCTCACACGTTTGAGTCTGATTTTTGCCTTATTTTGCAAGGCACCTTTACATATGCAAATGGGCCGGTTAAGCCGACCCATTCGCAACAATTGACAACCACCAAGCTACTTCTTAGTTTGTCCGTTTTCATCTGATTTTTCGGGATGACTCAAAAAAGGTGATGCTGTTTCATCTTCATCATCGTCATCGCGGTGCACCGGATTCTTCGAGACAAACCACGTGAAGTACACCGGCACAAAGATAATGGCAATAAAGGTTGCGACAAGCATGCCGCCCAACACACCGGTACCCATGGATTGACGAGCCGCGGCGCCAGGTCCCGTTGCCAAAGCAAGAGGCACCACACCCAAGACGAAAGCAAGAGAGGTCATCAAGATCGGACGCAGACGAAGGGAAGCCGCTTCAAGAGCCGCGTCGAATACGCTCTTACCCTGCTCTAACTTTTGCGCGGCAAATTCCACAATCAAAATAGCGTTCTTAGCCGACAACCCCACCAAAACAAGCAAACCGATTTGGAAATAAATATCGTTGGACAGTCCTCGACAGTAGGTCGCAAGCAGCGCCCCTAATGCGGCAAAGGGCACTGCGAGCACCACCGCGATCGGCAGTGACCAGCGCTCATACTGCGCCGCCAAAATCAAGAACACTACAATGATGCCGAAGATAAAAGCAGTCGAAGCAGAAGCGCCTAAACGCTTTTCCTGGAAGGCCTGACCGACCCAGCCGATCGCGTAGCCCTCTGGCAATACTTCTTCGCCGATGCGCTCGACTTCCGCAATAGCCTCACCGGAACTCACCCCGGCAACCGCTTCACCCATGAAGCGCGCGGACAGGTAACCGTTCATACGCTGCATGGTTTCGGCACCCGACGTTCTCTTCCAAGACACCAGCGTTGACATCGGGATCATCTTGCCGTCGTTATTTCGCACCCAGGAGCGCCCCAAATCATCGGGCTTCATGCGATATTTGGCATCGGCCTGCATGATCACGCGGTTGATTTTGCCGTTACGCGTGAAGTCATTGATGTAGGTGCTGCCCATGAAAGCCGCAAGCGTGTCATAGATGTCAGCAATGGGCACACCCATCGCAAGCGCTTTGGATTCATCCACGTCGATCGCCAACATCGGAGACTCGGCCATTGCGGTATGACGCACACCGGTGAGCATGGATGAGCGGCTTAACTCTTCAATAAAGTTATCGGCCACTTGCTGCAGCTGCAGCGGATCATCGCTTTCGCGAGATTGCAGGTAACCGGAAAAACCGCCCGAAGAACCCAAACCTCTGATCGGCGCGGGCGTTGACGCGGTCGCACGCCCCTCGGTTAATTCGTCGGCCATTTTAGTGAGGATCTTCACCACGTCATTGGCGGTATTTTTACGATCATCCCAAAGCTTTAACTTGAGCACAAAAGTCGCAGCATTTTGACGGACGTCGTTGGCTACCGTATCAAAGCCCGTTAAGGTCAAAACAGACTCCACGCCTTCAATCTGACCCATCTTCTTTTGCAGTTCGTCGGCGACTTTTTCCGTACGGGTTTGAGAGGCGCCTTCAGGCAAACTAAGACTAAAGCGCACCACACCTTGGTCTTCACGCGGCACAAAGGATGTTGGCGTGATCTGAACCATTTGCCAGCAGGCTAAGCCCACAACGAGCAAAATCACGCCGCTTGCCACCCGATGGTGAAGCGCGAGGCCCACACAGCGTTGGAAGAATTTTGTAAAACGCCCCAATCCCAAATTAAACCGCTGGAAGAATTTTGCAGGTTCCTTTTCTCGCGGTTTCAGAAGAATCGCGCAAAGCGCTGGCGTCAAGGTCAACGCCACAAAACCGGAAATGGCCACGGAAATCGTGATTGTCACGGCAAACTGGCGATAAAGTTCGCCTGCCATGCCACCTAAGAACGCCACCGGCACAAACACAGCCGAAAGCACCAAGACAATTGCCACCAAAGCGCCCGCCACTTCTTTCATCGCGCGTTTTGCCGCCGTTCTGGCTGAAACTTTCTCCACCACCATGATGCGCTCGACGTTTTCCAGCACCACAATGGCATCGTCCACCACAATACCGATGGCAAGCGTCATGGCAAAAAGCGTCAGCGTATTGAGCGAGAAGTCAAAGAGCCACAAACCCACCATTGTGCCAATCAAAGACACAGGCACCGCAATCATCGGAATTAAGGTCGCGCGCCAGCTCTGCAGGAAGAGGTAAACCACCAACAGCACCAAAATACCGGCTTCAAACAAGGTCTTACCCACCTCATTTAAAGAGGCCGACACGAAGATTGTCGTATCGTCGGTGATCGTATGAGTGATGCGGCCTTTCGGGTAGTGCTGGGCAAGTTCCGCGACGCGCTCTTTGACGAGTTCTGTCGTGCTCATGGCGTTGGCGCCCGTTTGCAGGTAAACCGCTACCGTGATCGCAGGCGAGCTGTTTAAGAGGTTATACGAGTCATAACTTCTCTTACCCACTTCCACTCGGGCGATATCCTTCATGCGAATGATGCCGTTCGGACCATCGGAGCGAATCGTGATATTGCCGAATTCTTCTTCGGTTAAAAGCTGACCTTCGGTCGTAATCGTGTAAAAGAGCTGCTGATCAGGCAAGGTGGGCGCGGCGCCGATGCGGCCTGCGGCGTACTGTTCGTTTTGAATTTCAACGGCGTCTTCGACATCTTTAACGGTGACACCCAACTGCGCCATTTTGTCAGGGTTGAGCCAAATACGCATGGCGCCCTGCACGTTGCCGAAAATGCTCACGTCACCCACGCCCGGGATGCGCTTTAAGTCATCGACGATATTAAGTGTCGCATAGTCGGCCATCTGCGTGGGATTCATGGAGCCGTCTGGAGACGTAAGCGCCATCATCAAAAGCGTTTCTTCCGAACGCTTTCTTACTGTCACACCGTTTTGGCGCACCGTTTCAGGCAAACGCCGCTCCGCCGTTCTCACGCGGTTATTGATTTCGAGCATGGCGTCGTTCGGATCAATACCCACTTCGAATGTGCACGAAATTCTCACGTCGCCGTTGGAGCGAATGGAGGTGGTGTAGTACTGCAGGCCTTCAACACCTGAGAGCTGGTCTTCGATCGGCGCAGCAATAGTACGCGCAAGCGTTTGAGCATCCGCGCCTTCGTAACTTGTCGAAATTGAGACGCTGGGAGGCGAAATATCCGGATATTGCGACAGTGGCAGCACGCGCATGCAGACCAGCCCCGCGAGCACGATCAAAATCGACATCACGGAGGCAAAAATCGGTCTGCGAATACAAAATTGCGAAAGCATCGCGCATTACTCCGTTTTTGTCTCACCGGCAGCTTCTGCCACGGGCGCTTGCGCAGTCTTTTCAGTCACACGGATCCCGTCACGCAAGCGCAAAATTTGATTGGTGATCACCTTGTCGCCGGGTTTCAATCCCTTCGTGACAATCCAATCGGTGCCTTCCCAGTTGCCAAGCAACACGCCTTTTTCCCGCGCGACACCTTCTTCAATCACATAAACAGAATACGTGCCGTCAGACTTTTGGCGCACGACCCCTTGAGGCACCAAAAAGACATCTTTGTATTCACCGATCATCAATCGAACTTCCACATATTGACCGGGCAAGAATTTGTCATTCGGGGGCAGCACCGCGCGAAGTCTTAATGTGCCGCGATCCGCATCAACCTGACGGCTAATGTAATCGAGCTTTGCAGGCAAAAATTCTTTGGAATCCGGCAGGAAAACCCGAACCAAATTATCTTTTTTGAGCTGAGCGCCCATGATGGACTTGTCGCTCACGGCAAAGGCCACGCGAAGCGTATCGGGCTGAGTAATAGAAGTTAAAAGCGTTGAGCCTTCGGTAATAAGGGAACCAACATTAACCTCACTTTTACCGGCAATGCCGTCCACAGGGGCGGGCACCATGGCGTGCGAGAGGTCAATTTTGGCGTTTTGCTCTTGAGCTTGCGCGAGAGCCAAAGCGCTTTGTGCAATAGAAAGCGCGCTTTGCGCGTCGTCATATTCCTGACGGCTCACAGCGTTCACTTTGATTAATTCTGAGGCGCGCTTGGCGTCCCGACGGGCCTTAACGAGTTCGGCCTGCGCTTGAAGCGTTTGCGCATGAGCTTGTCTTAATTGCGCTTCATAAGGCTCTTTTTCGATTTCAAAGAGCGTTTGTCCGGCCTTCACCGACTCACCTTCTTTGAAATTAAGCTTACGCAAGACGCCCGAAACCTGAGCTCTGACTTCGACTTCCTTAGCGCCCTCGGTTTGACCATATGTGTCCACCCACCGAATCGTATCGGTAGGCGTCGCCGTCAAGGTAGTGACTTCAATGGGCGGTCGTTCTACGGGGCCTTTTTTATCACCGCAGCCCGAAAGCATGGCACAGGCCGTCAACGTCAGGACAATGAAAGACTTTACGTGCATTATCGAGATAACAAATTTCGTGACTGATCAGGTAATGTTAGCGAATGCCAGCCCTTCGCACATTAGGACAAACACAGTCTCAAAAGTGATATTTTGTAACAAAGACTCTTATTTAACTTAGTTGACGGATTCTTGAGAAGGCACTTCCTCGACCTTCCAAACTAAGTTGCCTTTGCTCTCTTTATCAATCGCTTGAAGTGTTTTTTGATGAATCTCTTCTTCCTCTTTGCTGGCTTTAACCACTCGCAGCAGACTCACATCGGGCATGGGAGGAAGGCTTTTCATGTCTACCGAAGAGATATCAAGCGACTCCTGACCGCGGGTCATCGCCAAATAGACCTGCGCCAAGAGTTTGGCGTCAATTAAAGCACCGTGCAAAGTGCGGTCTGTGTTGTTGACGCCATAGGCTGAACAGAGTGCGTCCAAGCTCACGCGCTGACCCGGGCGAAGCGACTTTGCCAAAGGCAGCGTATCGAGCACGCCTTCACAATAATTCGTAACAGGGCCTTTGCCGATGCGCTCCAATTCCATATTGAGGTACGCCACGTCAAAAGAAGCGTTATGAATAATGAGCTGACTGCCTTTAATAAAAGCCAGAAAATCATCGACAATATCGACGAAATAGGGCTTACCCTTTAATTTATCCCAAGTGTAGCCGTGCACCTTCGCAGCGCCCTCTTCGACTTCACGCTCAGGGTTAATCAACTGGTAAAAAGTACGCTTGGTGATTGTGCGGCCGACGATTTCAACGCAGCCGATGGAAATCAGGCGGTTACCCGCTTCAATGCTCATACCGGTGGTTTCTGTATCGAGCGCCACCTGACGATTGTATGTTTTTGACATTTCTCTGTTTCCTTAATCTTTCTTGGGCACACCGCGATTGGCTAATTCATCGGCCTTTTCGTTGCCGGGTTCTCCCGCGTGGCCTTTAACCCACTTCCATTCAATATCGTGGCTCGAGACCAACTCATCGAGTCGCTTCCACAATTCAACATTTTTAACGGGTTTGCCTGCCGCAGTTTTCCAACCACGACTTTTCCATTGAGGCATCCACTCTAAAATACCGTTTTTCACATATTGACTGTCCAAACTCACCACCATGGGCACTGGACGTTTAATGGCAGAAAGCGCCTCAATCACCGCCGTTAATTCCATCTGGTTATTCGTTGTCTGCGTTTCGCCGCCGCAAAGCTCCAGCGCCTTTTCGCCCCAAACGAGATAAGCACCCCAGCCGCCCGGGCCCGGATTGCCTTTACATGCACCGTCTGTCCATACTTTTAATTTGCGTTCTTTCGACATATCAATCTTTTTAAGGAAAACTCACATTTTAGAAAATTGAGAATCGTTGCGTTTTTTAATTTGTATTCACACTGAATTTTTCGCGTAAATTTACGCAAAATATTCAGTGGAAGGAATTTTTAATAGTCTTAAGACTCTATTTGATTGCGTGTAGCAACAGTTTGTCCCGCCCAATTTTTCTTAAGCAGACCGCCTTCGGGCATGAGTTTTCCGATTAAGCCGGGTTTTTCTTCCTTTTTAATAGCACTTAGCATGTAGGCGTTCGCAAGCGCCGGCCACCAACGGTCACCGGCTTTTTCGCACCACCCCCAGTGAGCAAGCTTTTGCGGATTGTCGCTAAGCGACGGGCAATACACCCCAAAGCGTCCCCGATCCACAATACCGTACTTTTCACAGTAGCTTTTAGCCTGAGCGACACTTAAGGGTTGAAAGCAAGCATTGACTGGACAGTCAAAGAGTTTTTCTTTTTTCCTCACCCACCAGGGGCCCCAAGGATTGAGGCATAAAAGAATGAGTCGTCCCTCGGGCGCCAAAACTCGGAAGGCTTCTCGGAAAAAAAGTGCAGGATTGTTTGCCCATTCAAGCGCATGCACACTAATGACAAGATCAAATGTGGCTTCTCTAAAAGGCAGCTCTTCAAAGCCCACGCGCACAAGCGCGCAGTCCTGAGAGGATTCCGCGCAGTTTCTGACACCCAGGATGCGTTTTTGGTGCGAGGCATTTCGCAAAAGACTGCCATAAGGGGCGCCCAGCTGCAGCGCGGTCTCTCCGGCGCAATCAGCCAAAAGGGCATCGGTTTGCGCGGCTTCCCAGCGTCGCAACAGCATGCCGGCAGACGTTTCAAAAAATTCTTGCAGCGTGGGCATCTCAACGATCCTTGCGTATTGATTAGAAACTTAATGCACAAACCTCATCGCGTCAACTTTTTTAATAAGCTCTAACTACAATATGTCTCATTATTATTCGTTTTTTGCACTTTCATGCTCTCGCGCCGACTCTTTACGCTTTCGCTATTGGCCGCAAGCACGCCTCTTTGGGCAAAGCCTCAGAGGATGCGAATCGTAGTCCCGTACCCTGCGGGCGGCCCGCTTGACGCCGCGGCGCGCATTACCGCAGAATCCATAAAAAGTCGTTACGGCCGAGTGATTGTTGAAAACCGCGCAGGCGCCGCGGGCGCTCGCGCGATGCTTGAAGTAAAAAACGCTGCATCTGACGGAATGACGCTAGCAGTGGGCGCTTTGGCTACTCTTGTGGTCAATCCCCTGCTTTTTAATGACTTACCGTATTCACCCAAAGACTTTTCTGCCGTTTGTTTATTAAGCGACGTGCCCAATGTTCTTGTCATGAGCCCCAAAACCATGCAACGCCTGGGTGTTCATGACGCAAAAGACGTGATCCAATACATTAGGCGCAATCCGGGAAAACTTAATTGCGCCTCTGGCGGCACGGGCTCCGCCGGCCACATCCTTAACGCTCTTTTTGCCGCTCAAGGACTCAACACAATCCACGTCCCTTACGCGGGTGCCATGGCCGCTCAGCTTTCTGTTCTCTCTGGCGAAACCGATTTAATGTTTGATAACTATGCTAGCGCACGGACAGCCATCGCTGACGGTCGACTTCGCGTTTTGGCTCAAACAAGAAATGAGGCCGATAGCGACATAAAGGCCCCTACTCTTACATCCATCGGCATTGACTGCGACATCTCCACCTGGTTCGGGCTTATTGCGCCTAAAAACACTCCTCTTGAAGTCCGGCAAACACTTTTTGCCGATATTCAGTCCGCTCTCAGTGTGACAGCAACAGCAGAGAAATTCGCGCAAATTTCAGGCGGCGGCGCCAAACTTTTGGGCCCCGAGGCTTTTGAAAAATGGATTGCGGCCGAGCAGGTAAAATACGCCTCAATTCTGAAAACGCTTTCTAAATAACGCCTAATGATTAAAGCCCGATTCGCCCGCGATACTGTGGGCGGCCTCTTTTTCGCCGCGATTGGCCTAGCCTTTGTGCTGGGCGCGCAAGCCTTGCCGATGGGCGATGCTTCGCGCATGGCTTCGGGCTACTTTCCAAGACTTTTAGGTTACTGTCTCATTTTCCTTGGGCTTGTCATTAGTCTCAAAGGAACCTTTTCAGCCAAAAAGCCTCACGAAATCATCTACCGATTTGATCTCAAAAAATTAATCATCCTTGGCGCCGCCCTTATTGCGTTTGCCTTCCTTTTAGAGCCCGCAGGCCTTTTAATCGCATTAAGCGTTCTCGTTTTCGTGAGCTCCTTTGCGGGGGAAAGACGCTCATTAAAAAATGCGCTTTTACTCACGTTTGCAATCGATATTTTTGTCGTGGCGATTTTTGTGGGCGCAATCGGCCTTGAAGTGAATCTCCTGCCGGAAGGACTTGGCCTATGACTGAACTTCTTGGCAATCTCACGCTTGGCCTGCAAAGCGCCTTTACCGTCGCCAATATCGGCTACTGCTTCTTGGGCGTTGTGATCGGCACACTGGTGGGTGTTTTGCCGGGGCTGGGACCTGTGGCAACGCTTGCGCTCCTGCTGCCCCTTACCTATGCGCTGGATCCAACGGCGGCAGTCATCATGCTTGCGGGCATCTACTACGGCAGCCAATACGGAGGCTCGACCACCGCCATTTTGATGAATATCCCGGGTGAAGCCGCGTCCCTTGTCACATGCATCGACGGTCATAAATTGGCGCTCAAAGGCCGAGCCGGAAGTGCTCTAGGCATTGCCGCTATCGCAAGTTTTGCCGCGGGCACCGTTGCAACCTTTTTGATTGCGTTGGCAAGCCCCACGTTATCTGAAATCGCGCTTTACTTTGGCGCTGCGGAATATTTCAGCCTCATGGTGTTGGGTCTTGTGGGCGCCGTGGCGCTTTCCAACGGCGATGTGCTTAAAGCCATCGCCATGGTCATCACGGGGCTTCTTTTGGGACTAATTGGCACCGATATCAATACAGGTGAGCTTCGTTTTACCTTAGATACCCTCACGCTTCAAGACGGCATTGATTTTGCGGTAATTTCGATGGGTTTTTACGGTGTAGCCGAAGTTCTTAAAAATCTGCAGGCGATGGTGGCAGGCCACAAAACACAAACGCTTCCCGTAAAGTCACCCTGGCCTGAAATGAAAGACTTAAAAGAGAGCGCAGGTGCCATGGGACGCGGCACGATTTTAGGAAGCCTTATGGGGTTACTGCCCGGAGGCGGCGCCATGCTCGCCTCCTTTGCGTCCTACACACTTGAAAAGCGCATTAAGAAAGTCGGTGAAACACCTGTGGGTGAAGGCAACATTCGAGCGGTTGCGGCGCCCGAAGCCGCCAACAATGCTGGAGCCCAAACAAGCTTCATCCCGATGCTCACGCTGGGCCTTCCTTCAAACGCCGTCATGGCGCTTTTGATGGGCGCGCTCATCATCCAAAACATCACCCCCGGCCCGCAGATTATTCACACCAATCCGGAACTCTTCTGGGGACTGACTGTCTCCATGTGGATCGGCAACCTCTTTTTGGTGGTTTTAAATCTCCCGTTGGCGGGCCTTTGGGCGCAGATCCTCCGAATTCCTTACTCCGTGCTTTATCCCGTAATCCTTGCGGTTTGCGCGGTCGGCGTCTATTCCATCAACTACAACATCTACGACATCGTTTTGATGGCAGCCTTTGCGCTTCTGGGCTACATTTTCTACCAATTGCGCTGCGAACCCGCTCCCCTCATCCTCGGCTTTGTGTTGGGACCCATGATGGAAGAAAACCTGCGCCGAGCAATGCTTTTGTCGCGGGGAGATGCAAGCGTCTTTTTCACAAGTCCTATTTCCTGCACGCTTTTAGCAATCGCTTTTTTGCTCTTAGCGGCCACGCTTATGCCTAAGTGGCAAAAAACACGGCAGGAAGCCTTTGCAGAAGATTAGCCGTTCGGCCTCTTGATGACGGATTCATCGGCGCGCTTGAGGGCAGAGGAGCCTATCAGCGTCACCTTAAAGTGTGATCCCACATCGCTAGCGATCAGTTCAATGCCCCAACCGAATCGATCGCAAAGCCGTTTGACAATGGATAGTCCCATGCCGCTGCCCGGCTCCTCATTGGAACCGCGTGTGTAAGGCATAAAGATTTTGTCTTTAAGCGACGGATCAATCCCCTCACCGGTGTCGAAGACTTCAAAACCGGTTGCCGTTTCCGTGACCGTCACCTCTCCTTCTTTGGTGTAAAGAAGGGCGTTTTTAATCAGATTACCAGCAATGGTGCTGATAATGACAGGCGAAAAAAAGCCAGGACAAGCGGCATTTACTTTAAAGTTAAGCTTGAGTTTCTTTTCTTCAGCCCGCGGCTTGTAGTACTCGATGACAGAATCCAGCGTATCGTGCACGCTGTCGCTTTCCTGCGCTTCAAAAGCCGTGTTTCGAGCCAAATTGACGAAAATATTGAGTAAGTCTTTTAGCGAATGGCATCCCTGCAAAATCTTTGCAATCAAATCGGGGCGCTTACCGCTCTTGTCCATCTCCAAAAGTTCCGCGCTTGTCTGAATGATGGTCAGCGGCGTTCGCAGCTCATGGCTGATGTCGGCCGTAAAAAGTCTTTCACGCAGAAGCGCCTCGTGAAAACGCTTTAAAGCCTTATCACAAATTCTTGCCAATTCACCCACTTCATCATCGGCAAAATTCATTTGCAGAGGCTGATAGGTGCGCGTTGCGGCAATAGTGCGCACCTGATCAGACAGATCCTGCACCGGTTTAATCACGCGTCGCTTAACCCACCACCAGGCAAAAAATGCCCCCAGCACTAAGACAATCAGGCTGCAAAGCAAAATGACAAAATCGTAGATCCGCTCACTTCGCTCAAAGTCGTACTGATCGCGGAAAAGAATGTAAGAGTAAGGACCTGCTTGAAGCCGATAAACAAAGGAAGAGTCGTCACTGATAATTTCAGTGAAACCTTCGGGCAGCTTTTTGAATTGTTCCGGAATAGGATCGAGTCTCGGATCATCACTATAGATGCGCATCGAGGGTGGCAGCTGCAACTCTTCGTGATAATTGAGCTCTTGAACACTCATCTCAAGCTCTTCACGAAGCATGTCGCTGACGAGATTATTTTCCATAAATTCCGTCGACTGTGTCATCGCGACAGCATAGATGCCAACAATGAGAAGCAGCTGCAGACCAAAACCTAAAAAGATGCGCTGCGCAAGACCGAAACTCTTTTTCATAATCTGCCTCACTCGTTAATGGACCACCCGAGCCCCGGATGAGTATGAATGAGTTTTTTCTCAAAAGACTTATCAATCGCTTGACGCAAAAGATAAATATTGGCTCTGAGGCTGTCCGAATCGGGAGCAGAACCCGACCACACAAGAGCTTCCAAGCGGTTTCTGCTCACAATCGCCGGACTTTTGCTCATCAGCTCCTTAAGGATGGTAAGGCACGTTGGGTTCAACTTAATTAGCTGACCGCTTCTGAAAACCTGTGTCGTACTCAAATCAAACTCCAAATCGCCTACCTTGAGCTTCATTTGCTCATCACCATACGCACGCCGTATCAGGGCCTGAACTCTGGCGCTCAGCTCACGAAGCGAGAAGGGTTTAATAAGATAGTCATCGGCACCAACACTGAGCCCCGTCACCCGATCATCAATGCTGTCTCGCGCAGTAAGCATCAAAATCGGTGTTTTATCACCCTTTTGACGAATCGTTTTGCATACAGTCAACCCATCGATATCGGGCAGTCCGATGTCTAAAATACAAACTGCATAACTTTTCTGACCCATTCGGGTCAAAGCCTCATGACCATTGGCGGCTGTTTCGGCTGACAAGCCGCTCATTTCTAGATAATCGCGGACATTGCACAAAATATCCGAATTATCATCAACAATTAAAACCGTCAGACTCATTGCTTTCCCATTTTTAACAGAGTTGCTCTTTACAGTCTGCGCTATTGTCCGAAGTCTTTCAATTTCAAAGTCTTTCTTGTTGACCCGTATCAACCGTTTTGACGTTTCTTTGACAGCGCTTTGACGCGCTTTTAGCGCCTCTCATCGGATACTGACAACCACAAAAACTCATTCACTGGAGAAGCATCCCTTGATTCGCGTTCCTGTTCGTGATTACTCCGTTTGGTTATGGTTTGCACTGCCGCTTTGGTGTCTAACTGTTCTCATTTTATTTCCACCTCACCAGTTGGACGTGGCGGTAAGCTCTTTATTCTTTGACGGAAAGGCTTTTTTCTTAAAACGCGATTTTCTTTTTGACTTTGTCCTTTATAAAACAACGAAAGCCGTTCCTATTTTTGCCGCTCTGGTTGCTTTAGGACTAATTGTTTGGAACATTTATAAGCGTTGTCGCAATGAACCCGCCAACGAAAAAGCGCTGGTATTGAGCATTTACACAATAGGAGCGATGCTTCTTTGCATTGGAGTGGTGGCCTGGCTTAAGGCTACAACCGGCGTGTACTGTCCCTGGTCAGTTGACGCGTTTGCGGGCCAAGCTGCCATCAATACGCCCTCTTGGTCCTGGGTTTTTCAAGAAGGTCATTGCTGGCCCGCCGGACATGCCGGCACCGGTTTTTGCCTATTTGCCCTCTATTTCGCATTGCGAGATACCCAGCCTCAAAGAGCGCGCAACTTATTAATCGCCGTGTTTATCTTCGGTGTACTCTGCTCAGCCGGCAGAATCGTTCAAGGGGCTCATTTCCTGTCACACACGATTGCCACTTCTTTAATTGACTGGCTGATTTGCGCAGCACTTTATGTCGCGTGTTTTGATCGTACCCGCTTCATTGAACGTCTCAAAAGTCCCATCAAAAAGATTGCCTTCAACCACTTTTTGTTCAGAAGCGCCTTTTTCTGGACGCTTTGCTTTAACGCACCTTTTTTAAGCGCTATTTTAAAAACGGCTGACAAAACTCCGGAGAGCATTCTCACGACGCTTATTTTGCTTCTGTCCGTTTTCGCAGGTCTCTTTTTTATCGCGATGGCTTTAATCGCCCTTTTGGGACTCCTACCCTATCGTCTTTTTAAAATCACCTTTATCGGTTTATCACTCTTAGGCCTATCTTCTGTCGTGTCTTGGCTTTATTACGGCATTGCCATGACGCCCGACATGATTCGCAATTTCCTTGCCACAGATTTTCATGAAGCCAGCGGCTATTGGTCTTGGCACTTAGCCGGCACTTTCGTCTTATTGAGTCTGCCAATCGTCTTTTTCATATGCACAATGAAAAAATCCCGACGCAAAGAATCCCGAATGAAGCGCCTCGGAATTTGTCTTGTGACTTTCCTTTGCGGAGTCTTTGCACTGTTTATGCAATTGCAGCCTTTTTCTGCCATGATGCGGCAAGACAAAAGCATGCGCTATCTCATTGCGCCGGTCAACATCGTCTACTCAACCGGATCGACTTTGCTCAAAGATGAAAATCCGGCCGAAGTGGCAAAACAAATTGTGGATACCGCACCGATTACCACTACACGCCCTCAAACGCCCACTCTTTTTGTCGTTGTGGTAGGAGAAACTGCCCGCTCGGCCAATTGGCAATTGGCTGGTTATGAGGAACCGACCAATCCCTTGTTATCCAAGACAGATCTCGTAAACATTCCTCGCGTTCAAGCTTGCGGCACAAGCACCGATGTATCGCTACCCTGTATGTTTAGTCGCATCGGCCGCAGGGATTATGACCGCAAGCGGATTATTTCTGAAGAGGCGCTGCCTTCGCTGCTAAAACGCGCCGGCTGGAACGTCACTTGGGTGGAAAATCAATCCGGCTGCAAAGGTGTCTGCAAAGACGTCACCGTCATTGAGCCAGCGCACAATCCCAAATACTGTCAAGATGGCTCCTGTCTGGATGAAGTGATGGTTGAGAGCGTTAAAACTTCTGTATCAGCTCTCAAAGGTGGTGAACAAGCGGTGCTTTTTCTGCATATGATGGGCTCGCACGGTCCAGCCTATTACAAACGCTCAACGGAAAAAGAAAAAGTGTTCGGGAAAGAATGCACCGACTCAAGTTTCAAAAGCTGCACCAAAGAAAGTATTCGTGCAGCCTATGACTCGAGCATCCGTTACACCGATAAGGTTCTTGGCGAGATGATTCATCAATTAAAGCGCGCCAAAGGCATCAACACGGCACTCATTTACGTCTCTGACCACGGAGAAAGCTTGGGAGAAAACGGACTTTATTTACACGGAGCGCCTTACTACATTGCGCCTGACGAACAAAAAGTCGTCCCGATGGTGATGTGGCTGTCAGAGGCTTTTCAAAAGCAATACGGAGTAAAAAGCAAAGTTATCGAAAACAATATCCGCAAACCCGTCACGCATGACCATCTCTATCACACAATTTTGGGACTGCTCAACGTGCGCTCGAGCACTTACGAAAAACAATGGGATCTGAGCGCCATCTCCGACTCATAATTTCAAGCTGTAAAAAACTGTATTAAATTAACAAGATCCCCCTTGAAATTCAATATGTTATAACAAGCCAATATCTTTTTAGGGCTGCGCTTTGAGAAAAATAACCCCGACATCGACAACGGCGTTGTAACAACTAAAACCGTTTTTAGTTGTTACAAAAAACTTTGCTTCAACTAAAGTCCTTTTCAATTGATACAAAAATGGGTCTTCGTCTGGCCAAAAATCATCTATGGGGTCTGAGAGCGAACTGAAAACAAAAAAGGAACCCAAACTCGGATTCCTCTTTCGAAAATTTTGGTAGGCACGATTGGACTCGAACCAACGACCCCCACCATGTCAAGGTGATGCTCTAACCAACTGAGCTACGTGCCTGTTGCGAGTTGCGTATATTATCAGAGCTTTTTTCAGTTGGCAAGACTCTTTTAGAAAATTATTTACTCAATTTCCAATTAAGTTAATTGAAAATTAAGTTAATTTGAGATAGAGTATCTCAACAATATTTAGGTTGTTGAGGTGGAAAATGCGTTTTTATGGCCGACAGGAAGAAATAAAAGCTTTGCAGCATTTTTTGAAAGTCGTTGAGCAATCTCATTCGTCTCAATTAGTCAACGTGCTTGGACGGCGAAGAGTCGGCAAAACAACGCTCATTGCGAAAGCTTTTGAAAAATCCGCGCTCCCCGTTTTTTCTTTTGTGGCCCAGGAACGCTCTGAAGAAGCCACCGCGACGGCCTGGCTCGATGAAGTTGTTCAAACCTATCGACCTGAATTCGTTCCGACTTGCAAAGGCATCGACGAAGTCATCTCTTTTGCCATGACGCTCTCAAAGGATAAACCCTGCATTTTCATCATCGATGAATGCCAGGAACTTGACAAAGTGGCCCCGGGGTTTTGGAGCCGACTTCAGACAGTTTGGGATAGAAAAAAGGATTCTTCTCAAATGTTGCTCGTTATGAGCGGCTCCATTATTTCAGCAGTGGAACAAATTTTTGGCGATCACAGCCAGCCAATGTATGGACGTTCTTCCTGCCGAATTGAGGTGATGCCCTTCACACCTTCAATCATCAAGGAAATTATGAACGATGAAGCCGGCGCATTTAAGCCCATTGATTTGCTGACAGTGTATGCGATGACGGGCGGCGTGGCGGCCTATGTGGAGCTTCTTAGCAAACAAAAGGCGCTTTCGGCTTCCAAAGCGATTCGCTTTCTTTTCTCCGTTGAGGGCGGTTGGCTCAGAGCGGAAGGCAATGTGTATCTGGCCAATGAATTTCAGCGCAAATTCAGTGTCTACAAAGAGATATTGCATGCGATTGCGTCGGGCGACACCAAATGGAACGAAATCCAGGACCGTATTCCTGAAAACATCAGCTCTTACCTAAAAAGACTCGAGCAATTCCGTTTAATTGATCGTCAATTCCCCATTTTGGAAGAGGCCTCAGCGCGCAGAGCCCGTTATCGCATCGCCGATCCATACCTGCGCTTTTGGCTGACTTTTGTCGATACGATCCGAATGACCGATTTAGCTACCTACCATAATTGGGATAAATTGGTGCAATTGTGCGAAGATGGCTTACCTCAATTTTTAGGTAAATCACTTGAGAGATGGTTTATCGAAAGCACGCTTGAAAAAGGTCAATACACACCGGTGGGCGGCTGGTGGGATAACAAAGGCCAGCATGAAATTGATCTAGTTGCAATTGATGAAACCAACAAAGAAATTATTTTCGGCGAGGCAAAGTTAAACCCTGAGAAATACGATGAGAAAAAGCTTGAACAATCCGCTCAAGCTTTCCTGCAGCAACACAAAAAATATGCAACTTATTCTCAAAAGTTAACCGGGCTCTTCCCAAAAGACATGTAGTGCGAAAAAAATCCTCTGGTTTGGGTGGAGAAAATATCTCCACCCGCTTATTAAAGCTTAGTAAGCTTAGCCAAGGATAAAAGTAGTTCCTTGGTTCCGACCTCGTCGAACTGCACGCGGATGCGGGCATCGTCACCCAGCCCCACAAGCCCAACGACAGAACCATCGCCAAAGCGCGCGTGGTGCACGCGATTGCCCACCGCAAAACCCTTAAATTCCGCCTTTGCAGCCATTTTCTTCACTGCCGGATCCATTTTTGCGCGGGCAAAACCGGTTGTTCCGCCATAGGTTGAGCGAGAGTAACTGCCGGAACTCCCGTACCGAGAGTAGCCGTAATCTGATCCGCGGTAACCCGAAGAGCGCGATGAACGACGAGAATTGGAATAGCCATCCCCCCAGCTCAAAGACTGGTCTTCGTCTTCAATGGCCATGGAGCGCTTGCGATCGTAGAGGAAAAGCAGGTGCTCTTCATCAATTTCATTGATAAATTGGCTCGGCCCCGAATCCATGTATTGACCGCGCAGCATGCGAGAAAGCGCAAAAGATAAATGAAGATTTTTCCTTGCGCGCGTGATCGCCACGTACATGAGGCGCCGCTCTTCTGCCATGCCCTTGGGGTCGTTGGCGCTATTGGCGTGCGGGAAAAGACCTTCTTCAACGCCTGTGATGAAAACCACGTCGAATTCAAGCCCTTTGGCTGCGTGCACGGTCATGAGCTGCACCGCGTCCTCACCCTTTTGCGCCTGATTGTCGCCAGCCTCAAGCGCCGCGTGCGACAAAAAGCCTGCCAAAGAAGTCATTTCATCTTCCGCGCCATCTGCCTCAACCTCATCGCTTCGAGCGTCCACGCTGATACCTTCTTCTCTGAGATAAGCCTGCGCGGCGTTTTGCAATTCTTCCAAGTTTTCAAGACGCTCCTGACCTTCGCGCTCTTTTTTATAGTGTTCGTCTAATCCCGAGCGATCCACGACAGCTGCGATCATATCGGGCAGAGGCAGGCAAGAGTACTCAAACCGCATGGCGTCAATCAGAGCCGTGAAAGCGCGAAGTTTTGTTCCGGCCGCACCCTCCAAAGTCTGAGCCGCCTCATAAAGACTGACGTTTGCCGCAATTGCTTGCTGCTGCAGCGTCTCGATACTCTTTGCGCCAATTCCGCGCATCGGGAAATTCACCACACGCAAAAAAGCTGTGTCATCTTTCGGGTTTTCAATCAAACGAAGATAGGCCAAGGCGTGCTTGATTTCCGCACGATCAAAAAAGCGCAAGCCCCCGTAAACTCGATAGGGAATACCGGCCGCCACAAGCGATTGTTCAATCACGCGGCTCTGAGCATTAGAGCGATACAAAATCGCGATTTCATGCTTTTTTACGCCGCGCCCCACCGCTTCACGAATTTCCTGCACGCAGTACTGCGCTTCATCGCGATCATCGCTTGCACGGAATACTCGAATGCGTTCACCATCGCCGGAACTCGTCCAAAGATCTTTACCCAGACGGTCATCATTGTGCGCGATCAGTTCATTAGCGGCATTAAGAATATGACCGAACGAGCGGTAATTTTGTTCCAATTTAATCAGATGACGGATTTGGAAATCACGCTGAAAATCCATCATGTTGCCGACATTGGCGCCGCGGAAGGCGTAAATCGATTGGTCGTCGTCACCCACCGCGAAGACGCAGTTACCGTCATACTCACGAATGCCGCCGGAGGTAAAACCTGCCAAAAGTTTTAACCACTTGTACTGCAGACGATTGGTATCCTGAAACTCATCGACCAAAATAAAACGGAAACGCTCTTGATAATGACGGCGGATCATCTCATTGCGCGATAAAAGCTCGTAGCTTCTTAAGAGCAATTCACCGAAATCGGCAACGCCCTCTCGGTTGCACTGATCCTCATAGAGCTTATAGATTTCGGCCATTTTGGCTTTGTTGCCAAATTCTGCCGTCATATCGCGCGCGCGAAGCCCTTCTTCTTTAGCGCTGGAAATATAGTTTTGGACTTCCTTGGGCGCGAACTCATCGGCGCTGATCCCGTGAGCCTTCATCAGGCGCTTAATGGCCGAGAGCTGATCGGTCTGATCGAGAATTTGAAAGGTCTGCGGCAGCCCCGCTTCCTTAAAGTGTCTGCGAAGCATGCGATTGCACAAACCGTGAAACGTCCCCACCCACATGCCGCGCGTGTTCACCGGAATGGAGGCCTGAATACGGGTGAGCATTTCCTTGGCAGCTTTATTGGTAAACGTGACCGCGAGAATCTCCATGGGGCTTGCCATATTTTGTTCAATAAGCCAAGCGATGCGTGTTGTTAGAACGCGGGTTTTGCCGGAACCGGCTCCCGCCAAAATCAATGCGCTTTCGGCCGGAAGCGTTACCGCGGCCTTTTGCTCCGGATTCAGTTTGTCTATGAAGCTCACCATGTCGTTCTCGTGTCTAAAAATCAAAAGGCACTATTTTGCCAAAAATTGATTGGATTTTTTCAGATGCCAACGCTGCGGCGCCAGTCAAAGAAACTCTGCCCCCGACGGTCTTTCTCAGAGACAATTAAAGCCCCCGCATCGGGCCATTTGATCGCCAAGTTCTGATCACTATAAAGGATGTAGCCTTCATCTTCAGGATGATAAAAATCGGTGCACCGATAGTGCACGCGCGCAATGTCTGAGAGAGTCAGAAAACCGTGCGCGAAACCTTCCGGAATATACAGCTGGCTGAAATCAGCTTCTGAAAGCGTCACCGTAAAACTTTTACCGAACGTTTTCGATGAGGGTCTTAAATCCACCGCCACATCGAAAATTTCCCCTTCGAGCACCGTAATGAGCTTGCCCTGGGGGTGCGTTTTCTGAAAATGCAGTCCCCGAAGCGTCCCCTTTTTAGAAACAGAAATATTGTCCTGAACGAAATTTAATTCCGGCCAGAGATCCTCGTAACGCACCGCCTGCCATAGTTCAAAAAAGGCGCCTCGGCTGTCGCGATGCACGTCCGGATAAATTCTCAGGAGACCGTCAAAGTCTGTTTTTTCAATGCGCATCTTTTTCCTCGTAGCGCTTCATCCATTCGGGATACTGACCGCTTCTGACCGAATCGAGCCACTTGTCATTTTCCAAATACCACGCCAGAGTTTTGTGCAAGCCGTCAATGAGCCGCACCGCGGGTTTAAAGCCTAGTTCTTTGGCGCTCTGCCGGCTATCCATTGAATAGCGGAAATCATGCCCCGGGCGATCGGCCACAAAACTGATCGCCTGATCAAAGGGAAAGAGTCCCGGGCAGGCAGAATCCATCAGGGTGCAAAGCGCGCGGACTAATTTAATATTAGAAACCTCATCACCCGTTCCGACGTTATACGTGGCGCCAGCGCGTCCCTTTTGCACAATTGCAAGAAGCGCGCGGGCGTGATCGGTCACATACATCCACTCCCGAATGTTCTCTCCATTGCCGTAAATCGGCAGCGATTTGCCGCTTCGGGCCCGTTCAATCATGAGCGGAATGAGTTTTTCGGGAAATTGTCGAGGCCCATAGTTATTACAGGCGTGCTCCACCACAGTCGGAAAGCCGAACGTGCGCCAGTAGCTTAAGGCGATCATCTCACCCGCGGCTTTGCTTGCGGCATAAGGACTTGCGGGGCGATAGGGGCAATTGAGCGTAAAAGACTTCTCGTCAGCCTTAAGCGACCCATAAACCTCGTCAGTGGAAACGTAAATAAAACGGAAGCGCTCTTTACGGACACTTTTAAGCCTTTCCCAATAGTGCCGGGAAACCTCCAGCAATTTTTGAGTGGCGACCACATTGTTTTGGATAAAGACTGAGGGGTCATCAATTGAGCGGTCCACATGGGTTTGCGCGGCCAAATGCACCACCACGTCGGGCCTGAAGCTTTTGAAAACTTCCCGCATCTGATCGGTATCGCCGATGTCGGCTTTAAGAAAACGGTGTGAGCGATTAGCCAGTGCGTTTTCCAGGTTCAAGAGGTTGCCGCAGTAATCCAGTTTGTCAACGGTGAAAACAGCGTAGCCGGCTTTCAGCGCCGCATCCACAAAATGCGATCCGATAAAGCCTGCGCCGCCTGTGACCAGTAATTTTTCTTTACGCATAAAGTCCTTTTGACTACCGTTGACATTTGCCAACAATTATTTCTTTTTAACCGATTGGATTGTATTACACTTGAAGTGACAAAGAGGCTAAGTTTGACTGCGCTCAAACTTGACCGCTCGGTTTGTTTTGCTATTTCTGATTAAGAGGTGCGATAGATGACTCAAAAGAAAACTATCGGCATTGTGGCGGGCTTGAACCGCCGAGCCGCCACGGAAGTGAAAACTCAATTGCTCGCTCAAGGCGGCGATGACATCACGGTCATGATGACCGAGGACAATTTCAAAATTGATCCCGATCCGACATTTGCCGTGAGCGACAGAAAGATTTTCATCTTCAATGAATCGGAACTTCTGGCTGAAATGGGTGTGGATCTCATTTTGGTGCCTGATTTCAAGTGCGGTAGCTATATCCATGAAATCCAACGCGAAATTCAAACGCCGATTCTGGATATGAAGGGCGCACTGATGAGTCAGATGGGCGAAGGCGCCCCGGCAATGGGCGTGCTTGACGCCGCCAACGCAGCCGGCTGCACGGACGGCGCATGCGACATCTCCAAGCAAATGAAACTTATCTTCCCCACTGAAGAGGAAGACAAGGCACTCAATGAAATCCGTGAAAAGGTTCGCGCAGAAGGTGCTAGCGACGAAGCCGCGCAAAAGCTCGCAGAAGTCTGCAAGAGCTTGATGGCCAAGGGTGCTCAAGTTATCGTTCCCAACTGCACGCAGTTCGCACTGAATGTGCCCGCCCTTCAAACAATGGGGCTGCCCGTGATGAACGTCTTTGAAGTCTTTGCCAAAGCCGCTCTCGCTCACAGCACCAAGAAGCTTCCCAAACCCTTTAAGCTCGGTTTGATCGGCGGCCTTGGACCGGCTGCGACCGTTGACCTTTACGATAAGATCGTGAAAGCGTCTCCCGCCAAAAACGACCAAGAACATTTCAAGGTCGTAATTGAGCAAAATCCGCAGATTGATGACCGTACGGCGTGCCTGCTCTACGGCGGTCCCGATCCGACAATCGCCATGTACAACTGCGCCAAGCGCCTGCAAAAAGACGGCTGCGACTACATCATCATCCCCTGCAACACGGCTCACGCCTTCTTGCCTCGGATGTTGCGCCACTTGGATGTTCCCTTCATCGACATGCAGCAAACCATGCTCGATGAAATCCAAGCCAAATTCGGTAAAGACGCGCGCGTCGGCTTAATGGCCACGAGCGGCACGATCGCCACCGGCATCTACGGTAAAAAGGCCGAAAAGATGGGCATGAAGATGTTCACGCCCGATGAAGAACATCAAAAATTCGTCATGAACGCCATTTATGGTCCGAAGGGTGCCAAGGCGGGCTACACAACGGGCGAATGCTACGATGATCTTTACAAAGGCGCCGAGTACTTGGTGAAGACCTATGACTGCAACGTGTTGATCTTGGGCTGCACGGAATTGCCCCTGATCTTCCACGAAACCGACGACTTTGATGTGGCCGGCAAGAAGGTCGCCATCGTTGACCCGACAGCGACGCTCGCTCGCAAATGCGTGCAGATTGCCGAAGCAACGATTAAGGAACGCGGTGTTCGTTAATCACAGTCATTAAATCGAAAGCGCTTGAGAAATCTCAGGCGCTTTTCTTATAGAGGCGCAAAAATGCAAAAAGAGTACGAAAAGTGTGAACCGAAAACCGTGGCTTTTATCGGTTTGGGCACAATGGGCTACCCGATGGCCGGTCACTTGTCCCGCGCTGGCCACCGTGTGACGGTCTATAACCGAACAACGGAAAAAGCGCTCAAATGGGCCAAAGAATACACTGGCCTTTGCGCATCCACCCCACGCGAAGCCGCTGAAGACGCCGATTATGTATTCACATGCGTGGGCAACGACGATGACCTTCGCAGCGTCGTGCTCGGCAAAGATGGCGCTTTTGCCGGCATGAAGCCGGGCGCTGTTTTGGTTGATTGCACGACCGACAGTGCACAAGTTGCGCGAGAACTGGCGCAAAAAGCTAAAGAAATGGGGTTGGATTTCATGGATGCGCCTGTCTCGGGCGGTCAGGCCGGAGCCGTTAACGGGGTGCTCACCGTCATGTGCGGTGCGGATCAAGAAACTTTTGATGCAGCGCGCCCCGTTATCATGGCCTTTGCGCAGGCTGTCACACGCATCGGAGACGTGGGCTGCGGGCAGCTTGCCAAGATGTGCAATCAAATCTGCATCGCTGGCATTGTGCAGTCGCTTTCTGAATCCATCGCTTTCGGTCTAAACGCTGGTTTGGATATGAAGCTCGTTTTAGAGGTGATCGGAAAGGGCGCGGCGCAAAGCTGGCAGATGGATAACCGCGGCGGCACCATGATTGATGACAAATTCAATTTCGGGTTTGCAATTGACTGGATGAGAAAAGATCTGGGACTGTGTCTGGCGGAAGCGAAAAAGAACGGTTCAAGTTTGCCGACTGTTGCGCTCATTGACCAGTTCTACGGAGAACTTCAAGCCAAGGGCGAAGGTCGAAGCGACACCTCCTGCCTCATCAAACGCCTGCCTCACTAAGCGTTTGTCTACAGGGCGGCCGCCATCGGCCGCCCGAATCTCTCTCAAAAAGAAAATTTCCTAAAAAAATTAATCAGTTCTGCACTAAAATGGGCGGATTAAATAGTACTGCCAGGCGCAGTCAGAGAAAAAGAAAGAATTTAGAAGATGCCCGTTACATTAAATGATCTTCCGATTGGCCGCAGCGCCACCGTGGAATCGGTGGGAGCAAGCGGCGCACTTCGCCAACATTTTCTTGATATGGGGCTCATCCCTCAGGCTACGGTCACCATGGTGAAACGCGCCCCGATGGGCGACCCCATTGAAGTGAGAATCCGAAGCTACGAGCTCACGCTTCGCGTGGCTGAAGCTCAAGCCATCACCATCACTGACATTCGTGATGAACAGCCCGCCAGAGTGCATGCTCCCGAAGCAGAAGAAATCACCCACCCGGGCTACGGCGAAGGAGGCAAGTACCATGCGAAGGATCATGAACACCCGCTTCCTGACAGTGAAAAACTCACTTTTGCGCTCGCGGGCAATCAAAACTGCGGCAAAACAACGCTTTTTAACCGCTTGACAGGTTCCAACCAACACGTCGGCAATTTCCCCGGCGTCACGGTTGACCGTAAAGACGGCGCGATCATCGCTCACGAAAATACGCTCGTCACAGACCTGCCGGGCATTTACTCCCTGTCGCCCTACACGAATGAAGAAATCGTCTCGCGCGAATTCATTCTGAAGGAAAATCCCAAAGCGATCATCAATATTGTTGACGCCACCAACATTGAACGAAACCTCTATTTAACCATGCAGTTGATGGAGTTAGGCCGCCCCATGGTGCTGGCACTCAACATGATGGATGAAGTATGGGCAAACGGGGGCTCGGTGCGCGTCAATGAAATGGAGGCGCTTCTCGGGATGCCGGTGGTGCCGATTTCAGCAAGCCGCGGCGAAGGCATTGAAGAATTGATTGACCATGCACTGCACGTGGCCAAGTATCAAGAGCCGCCTGCCGTTCAGGACTTTTGCGACGCCAACGATAACGGCGGCGCGGTGCACCGGTGTCTGCATAGCATCATGCACATCATTGAGGATCATGCGCAAAAAGCAAACATACCGCTTCGCTTTGCTGCAAGCAAAATTGCCGAAGGCGACCCTTTGATCATTGAGCAGCTCGATTTGGACGTTAACGAAAAGCGCACCATCGCGCACATCGTCAAGCAAATGGAAAGCGAGCGCGGCTTGGATCGCGCAAGCGCCATCGCTGACATGCGTTTTGCCTTTATTGATAAAGTTTGCCGCCAGACGGTGGTCAAACCCCGCATTAGTAAAGAACACATCCGCAGCCTTCAGATCGATGAGGTACTCACGGGCAAGTACACCGCCATCCCCGCCTTTATCGCCATCATGGCGCTTGTGTTTTGGCTCACCTTCAACGTAATCGGTGTTTGGCTCAACGATGCGCTCGATTGGGCAATAGGCCTGGCCACTGACTACACCGACGCGGCGCTCACCGCATGGCACGTCAACGCCTCGATTCACTCGCTCATCATTGATGCGATCTTTAACGGCGTGGGCAGTGTGCTGAGTTTCCTGCCCACCATCGTGGTGCTTTTCTTCTTCCTGTCATTCTTGGAAGACAGCGGTTACATGGCGCGCGTAGCATTTGTGATGGATACGCTTTTGCGTCGCATCGGTCTTTCGGGCCGAAGCATTGTGCCGATGTTAATAGGCTTTGGCTGCACGGTGCCGGGCGTGATGGCAAGTCGAACACTGCCCTCCGAGCGCGACCGCAAGATGACTATTCTTTTGACGCCTTTTATGAGCTGCTCGGCAAAGCTTCCCATCTACGCATTCTTTGTCGCGGCCTTTTTCCCGGGTAACGGCGCCGCGGTCATGATTGGTCTTTACCTGTTAGGCATTGTCGTTGCGGTGCTCATGGGACTCATCATGAAAAACTCCATCTTCAAGGGCGAGGCGGTGCCTTTTGTGATGGAACTGCCCAACTACAGAATGCCGGGCGCCAAAAATGTCATGCTCTTGCTTTGGGACAAGGCAAAGGACTTCCTGGAGCGCGCCTTTACCGTGATTTTTGTCGCAACCATTGTTATCTGGTTCCTGCAGACCTTTGATTTCCAACTCAATCCGGTTGAGGACTCGCACACAAGCATCCTTGCGGTCGTTGCCGGCTGGATTTCTCCTGTGTTCGCGCCGCTTGGCTTTGACGACTGGCGCGTCACCACGGCGCTCATCGGGGGCTTCATGGCAAAAGAAAGCGTAGTGAGCAGCCTTTCGGTGCTCTTTGGATCCACCGAAGCGCTCACTGCTGTGATGAGCGGTTTGACAGCGCTGACGCTATTGGTTTTCTGCCTCCTCTATACGCCGTGCGTAGCTTCCATTGCCACCATTAAGCGTGAATTGGGCGGCCAGTGGGCTTTAGGCGTTGCCGTTTTCCAATGCGTGATCGCTTGGATCGTGGCGCTTATCGTACGTTTGATTGGTTTAATGTTCGGTTTCTAGAAGGTATCGCCCATGAACGGCATCAGCTGGTTATTGTTAATTCTGATCGTGCTTGCCTTAGTCGGTGTGGTCTTCAGATTAAAAAGGAAGCGCTCTTCGGGCTGCGGCAGTTGCTCGGGCTGCGCTTCCGGCCAAAAGGGCAAAAGCGGCTGCTCCGGTGCCGGCGAACAGATTATTCATATTCAGAAAATGGGCCGTTGAGCACTCTTTTGATCTTGCAGTCCCAACAATTAGTAAACATAATTGCATTTCTTGCGATTTTTGCAGACTTTGCATAATATGATATACAAAGTCACAATATTAGTAATTGAGTGTTAGTATGATTGGCAAAGTTATTCAAAGACCCTATTACATCCGAAAACTGATGGCCTTTCGCAACAATGGGTTAATTAAAGTTGTTATGGGGCCCAGACGTTGCGGAAAATCCTTTTTGTTAAAGATGTTTCAAAACCAACTTCAACAAAACGGGATTTCGGCCGAACAGCTTATCTCTATTGATTTAGAGGACTTGGCGTTGGCTCATCTTCGAGAGCCGATGGCATTGCATCAATACATCCTTAGTCAAGTTTCCGACAATAAACCGTACTACGTCTTCATCGATGAAATTCAGCTTTGTGAGAATTTCCAAGAAGTTCTCGCAAGTCTTGCAAAACGAGAAAACATTGATCTTTATGTAACGGGCTCCAACGCCTATCTGCTTTCCGGAGAATTGGCGACATTTCTCACCGGACGCTATACGCGTATTGAAATGGCCCCTTTGTCTTTCAGCGAATTTCGTCAAGCGGTGTTAGATGATAACTTTTCTGCCCGTGAGGATTTTGAGCGGTATTTGCAGATAGGCTCTTTCCCTGCGCTTTTGCGCAACAGAAATGAACCGGAATATATTCGCATCTACTATAGCGACCTTATTCAGTCCATTATTCTGAAGGACATTTCCTGGCGTCTGAAATTAAGAGATACCGAGACACTTTTTAGACTTTGCTGCTTTTTGGCTTCAAACGTCGGCAGTGCCTTTTCCACGAACAATATTCTTCAAATTCTAAAAACACAAAAGGTGGAAATTTCCCGTTTGACACTTTCGACATACATGAGTGCTTTGATTGACAGTTATTTTGTTCGACGAGTTCCGCGTTTTGACGTACGCGGCAAAGCAACTGTGCGTGCCGAAGAAAAATATTATTTGTCCGATGTCGGCTTTCGCCACCAGTTAGTGACCACACCTATTAAAGACTACGGGCATTTATTGGAAAATATTGTTTATTTGGAACTCACAAGACGCTACCGACAAGTGTGTATTGGGAAAAACGCCCGAAAAGAAATTGATTTTGTTGTCCGCACAGATGATGGCTTTGCTTATTATCAGGTTGCTCAAACTGTAGCTGATCCACAAACATTGGAAAGAGAATTAACCGCGTTTTCCGGCCTAAAGGACGCCTATCCCAGATACCTTTTAACAATGGACACTTTGGGGAAAGGGAGAAATTTTGAAGGTGTGAAGCAAGTCAATATTGTTGACTGGCTCTTAGACGATGGCCTCTAAGTTTTTCGACAAAATTTCGTGCCATCAACTGGGCAAAACTACTAACTCACAGATGAGTTTTGCCCCCAACCATCACCAAAAGAGAAAGAAAAGCTTTAAAATTAATGATTTCTTATCGATTTTTTTGAGACAAAACGTATGTCGACGACGGAAAACAAAGAAAACGGTGCACAGGTCACCAATTTTATCCGCAACATTATTGATGAAGATTTGGCTCGCAATGCCAACCGGCCGCGTCTGTGGTGCGGTCATCCCGCTCCCTACTCTGTCCAAGCGCAAACCGGCGTGGAAGACCCGGCGCGCATCCGTACGCGTTTTCCGCCCGAACCCAACGGCTACCTGCACATCGGTCACGCCAAGAGCATCTGCTTAAACTTTGGCCTGGCTCGTGACTACGGCGGCTACTGCCACATGCGTTTTGACGACACCAACCCTGTTAAAGAAGACCAGGAATACGTCGATTCGATCAAAGAATCCGTTCAGTGGTTGGGTTTTGATTGGAAGCACGACAAAGAAGACAATCTTTACTTTGCAAGCGACTACTTCCAGTGGATGTACGATTGCGCCGAACATTTGGTGAAGACGGGCTTTGCCTACGTCGATGAGCAAACGCCCGAAGAAATGCACGCCAACCGCGGCACGCTCACCGAACCGGGCAAGAACTCCCCCTACCGTGACCGTCCGATCGAGGAAAATCTCCGTCTTTTCCGCGAAATGCGTGAAGGCAAGCACGCCGAAGGCTCTATGGTGGTCCGCGCCAAGATTGATATGGCTAGCCCCAATATCAATCTGCGTGACCCGGCGATCTACCGCATCCGTTTTGCCGAACACCATCGCACGGGCGACAAATGGTGCATCTATCCGATGTACACCTTCGCTCACCCGATCGAAGATACGTTGGAAAACATCACGCACTCCATCTGCACGCTCGAATTTGAAGATCAGCGCGCGTTTTACGACTGGGCGCTTGAACGCTCCATCCCCGTTTTGCGTGCTCCGCAGTTTGAAGAAGCCAAAGCGCTTTTACTCAAGATGAGTAAGGGTGAAGATGATCGCGCCTTGGCTTTCATGCGCGCTTGCTATCAGCATCGTGAAAAGTTGGGCACGAGCGGCCCCGAAAAAGCCTTGACTGAAATTCTTGATGCTTGGAACGACAATCTCGGACCTGAAAAACTTCTGGGCATCCGTGCTGAAGCTTTCTGGGCACTGCTTTTGACGCAACCTGAACACTTCACGCCACTTTTGCAAGCCGCGCTTGACGTGGTGCGTCCGAATTTCTTCCTGCTGTCGCATCAGTATGAATTCAACCGCTTGAATTTGTCACACGTGGTGGTGAGTAAACGCAAGCTCATCCAACTCGTAAAAGAAAATCTCGTCAGCGGCTGGGACGATCCCCGCATGCCCACGATTTTCGGCTTGCGCAGAAGAGGTTACACACCTGAAGCTATTCAGCTTTTCGCTGAACGGTGCGGTGTCTCCCGCGTCGCAGGCGGCTTAATCGATTATTCGGTCCTTGAAGCTTGCCTTCGTGAAGACCTTGAAAATCGCGCCGCGCGCCGCATCGGTGTCGTTCACCCGTTAAAGCTCATTATTGACAACTATCCGGAGAATCAAACGGAAACGCTCACAGCGCCGAACCATCCGAAGAATCCGGAAATGGGCACGCGTGAACTCACCTTCTCGCGTGAACTTTGGATTGATGAGAGCGACTTCGCTGAAGTGCCGCCGAAGGGCTATCGCCGTCTCACGATTCCGGCCGACGGCTCCGAAGCCAAGCCCGTGCGTCTGCGCTACGCCTATGTCGTAGTCCCGACCTCTGTTGATAAGGACGAAACCGGCAAGGTCATCGCCGTTCACTGCCGCTATCTGCCTGAAACCAAAACGGGCACCGAGGGATCTGAATCCGTGAAGACCAAGGCCGCTATCCACTTTGTGGACGCTAAGACCGCCAAAAAAGCGGAATTCCGCCTCTATGACCGTCTCTTTGCCGTGGCGCAGCCCGACGCAGTGGACGCGGACTATCGCACGCTCTTGAACCCAGACAGCCTCAAAGTGGTGAAGGGTTACGTGGAACCGGCTCTGGCTCAAGCCAAACCCGATGAAAAGTTCCAATTGGAACGCACGGGTTACTTCGTGGCTGACCGCGAGGATCACTCCGAAGAGCATCCGGTCTTTAACCTTTCTGTCGGTTTGAAAGACAACAAAATGAAGAAATAATTCTTAGGATTTAAATCTTCTATTAAACCCGGTTGGGAAAAATCTCAACCGGGTTATTTTTTCCTTCAGCGCCCAAAAAACTAGATAATGTTGCCTAAGCATCGTTCCTGAAAAACTAGGCAATAACGCTCAATGGACGCAAATATTTCCCTCTTCGGCCTTGTATTCAGATTTTTAATCCTCTAACCTGCTCCTATCTCTTTCGAGATTTCAAACTGTTTAGAGCATAGGTTTTTAATCATGCATTTTGTGTTTCAAGATTCGCTTTTTGACTCGGACGCCTCGGCGGCCCGCTGTCTTGCGAGCGCTTTTGAAATGCGAATGTGCATGATGACGATGGTGCTCTAAGGACCTTCGGAGCACCGAGCTCCACCCACACGTCGTTCGGAAGGTCTCATCACGAACGATGTTGTTTCTCCTCCCATTGAAAATTTAAACAGTCGTCACACCAAATAGTTTTTTGGTACTTGAGACCTCAGCGCAACAGCACTTGAGACGACACTCAAAAAAGTTTGATGCATCTGCATCCGGTGTGACCGAAAGGGTAAAAGATGATCAAACTTGAACACATTACAAAAACGTTCGAACTCAACGGCAAAAAGATTCAAGCCGTCAAAGACGTGAGCTTGGAGATTCAATCCGGAGAAATTTTCGGCATTATCGGCTTTTCCGGCGCAGGCAAATCAACCCTTGTCCGATGCATCAATTTGTTGGAGCAGCCCGATAGCGGAAAGGTTCTCATCGCAGAAGAAGACATCACGGGCTACACGGGACAGGCTTTAAGAAAAATTCGTCAGAAAATCGGCATGATTTTTCAGCACTTTAACCTCATGCCCTCCAGAACGGTTTTTGAAAATATTGAATTACCCCTCAAACTCACGCAGCTTACCGCAAGTGAAAGAAAACAAAAAATCGAGGAACTGCTGCAGCTCGTTGGTCTTTCAGACAAAGCCCAAAGCTACCCCTCTCAGCTCTCAGGCGGCCAAAAGCAGCGCGTGGCGATCGCCCGAGCCTTAGCAAATGATCCCAAGGTGCTTTTATGTGACGAAGCCACAAGCGCCCTGGATCCGCAAACAACACACTCCATTTTGCAGCTCTTAAAAGAAGTGAACGAGAGGCTCGGCCTCACCATCGTGATCATCACCCACCAGATGGAAGTCATTAAAGAAATCTGTGACAGGGTAGCCGTTATGCAAAATGGCGCCGTGGTAGAACAAGGCAATATCGTCGATGTTTTCAGCGATCCGCAGGCACCCATCACTAAAGACTTTATTGAAGCTGCGGATAATTTTGAAGCTTTCTCAGCACTCATCAAAATGAACGGCGCTATCACCGGTATCTCGCATGAGCAGCCCATCTGGTTTTTGACCTACCGAGGCGTGGTCGCGGGTGAACCTTTAATGAGTGAACTTTATCGGCTCTTTAAAGTCAAAGCCAACATCATCTACGGCAATATCGACTACTTCAAAGAATGCATCGTCGGCAAATTAGGTGTAGCAATCGAAGGCGAAGACGCTCAGATTAAAGCCGCTAAAGCCTTTTTGATTGAAAAACAAGTTCGCGTGGAGGTTCTCAGATGAACGACATCATCACTTATTTCTTACCGCACCTTGACAGACTCGGACCGGAATTAGTCGAGTGCTTTTGGCAAACGGCCACCATGCTGGCGGTCTCGGGCACCATCGCCTGGTTCTTAGGTGTCGCCATTGGCGTGCTGCTTGTCATCACCCGTGAAGGCGGTCTTTGGGAAAAGCGTGCCGTTTTCCTTTTCCTCGACAAAAGCATCGACATCATCCGTTCGATCCCCTTCATCATCCTCATTGTGCTGCTTATCCCTTTGAGCCGCTTTTTGGTGGGCACGGGCTCTGGCGTCACAGGCTCCTTCGTCGCATTGGTGTTTGGCACCGTGCCTTTCTTTGCCCGGCAAATTGAATCCGTTTTAAGTGATCTTGACGACGGACTTATCGAAGCGAGCCAAGCCATGGGATTTTCTGTGAGTCAAATCGTCTTTGGTGTTTATCTGCGTGAAAGCATCCCCGGCATCACGCGCGTGACACTCATCACCTTTGTGAGCTTTATCGGCATTACCGCCATTGCGGGCGCCATCGGCGCCGGAGGTCTGGGTGACTTTGCCATTCGCTACGGTTACCAAATGGGTTACCGGGACATGATTTGGCTCACCGTCATCATTATTTTGGCTGTCATCACTGTTGTGCAGTGTTTGGGCCAATGGATTATTCGAAAAACTTCTCATTAATTTCTAAGGAGATTCATTATGAAAAGACGCACCCTCATTGAAGCGCTAGGCACCTTGGGCTTTACTGCCGCTTTTGGCCTCGGTCTCACAGGCACCGCTCTGGCCGATGACTTCAAAGAAGTGACCGTCGGCGTCGTAGGCGACTATGTGGCGCAATGGGACACGGTCAATGAATTGCTCGCGCCTGAAAAAATTCGCGTCAAACTTGTGAAGTACAGCGACTACGCCACGCCCAACCGCGCGTTGGCTGACGGCGATATTGACCTCAATGCCTTCCAGCACAAGGCGTTTTTAGCCAATGATATCGAACGAAACGGCTACAAAATTGTCTCGATCGGCGACACGCTTGTGACACCTTTGAAAATCTTCAACAACAAAGAAAAAATTAAATCAATTGAAGACATCAAAGACGGCGACATCATCGCCATTCCCTCAGACTTAACAAACGGCGGCCGCGCCATCAAGCTTTTGGAAGCTGCAGGGCTCGTTAAAGTTGATCCGTCCAAGGGGTATGTGCCGACAAAGTTGGATATCACCGAATACAAAGTGAAAATTAAGATTCGCGAAGCCGAGTCCGGCATCCTCGCTCGGCTGCTGCCTGATGTAGCCGCCGCGATCATCAACGGCGGCAATGCCTACACCGCAGGGCTTGATGCCAACAATGACGCGATTTTCTCAGAAAATCTTGATCCGAAGACCAATCCTCAAGTTGGCCAACTCGTCAACATTATCGCCGCGCGCGAAGCCGACAAAAATAACCCCGTTTATCAGAAAGTTGTCCGCGCTTACCAAACACCGCAAACCGCAACCACTTTAATGAAGGCTTATAAGGGTGCTTTTACACCGGCTTGGGAAGGCGCTGAAAAGTACACCTATTAATGTTTTTCTAATATACGAAATGGTCTCCGAAAACTTAAAGCACGGAGACCATTTTGAGTATTTTCCAATCAATCAGTGTTCAAGCGATTCGCTCACGTATTCCATCCAGGCGTAGAGCGCGCCGCACAAATCTTCTGTGTGCTCATCAATGTCTTCGCCATAGCTCTCAACCATCGCTTCGAGCTCCTCGGCAAAGGCTTCGAGGCTTCTTGCGCCGCCCGCGCCCTGCATCAGGCGCTCTTCGCGAAGCGCTCTCCAGCGCTCTTGCTCCTCTTCGGTTAACGTTTGAGGCCAATTTCTTGCTCTGAAACGGAAAAGCATTTCGTTGTAGCGGTCGTCATCGAAAGCAAAACGTCCGCCTTGTACCCACTGAGACAGCGTCTCAGGATCAAGACGGTTGACCGCAGAAATCAAGCGCTTGTCGTTATAAGAAGCAAAGCCTCCGGAGTAAAGAGAGGCATCCACATCAGGTTTGATTTCCTCTGCGCCCTCTTCCTTTTCGAAAGCTTCGGTCCAAAGACCTTGCAGCTTACTGATATGGGGTTGGAGCATCTCATAGCGAGCGTAGGCGCTTTCTTTGTCAATCCCGAAATCCTTCGCACGCTTTTCACTCAACACGCCCCAATGATTCACAATAAAAGGCGCCTGATTAATCTTGCAGATAAAAATCGGCAGACGACTCTTGCCTTCAGGCAACTCTTCGTCTTTAACAAACATACGAGAGCGCACATCTTTGGCACTCAGAGTTAAGAGTTCCGCAGGATCGTAGGACAGATCCCACATCAGCACATCGTTGGTGCGTCCCGGCATGTGCCCCAATACACAAACCAAACGAATATAACCGCGCTCACTTCCGTGTTTGGGACTCACCCAAAGAAGAGGTTTACCGGAAGAAACCGTACGCGAAACAGCAAGTTTAGAGCGATTATTGAGCGCAAACTCCCAAAGCTTAGGCTGCTTTGCTTTGATTAAACGCGCCATTTCAATGGTTGCCTGCACGTCGCTTAAGGCGTCGTGCGCGTGCTCGTGCGTGAGGCCATTGGCCTCTGAGAGTTTTTCCAAACGGAAAGTGGGTCTCGCTTCACCTTCGGCCTTAGGCCAATTGATGCCTTCAGGACGCAGTGCCCAAGTGGCCACTACAAGCGGGAAAAGGTCAAAGCGGGAACAACCGTTATCAAATTCACGATCGTAAGGACTGATGAAATTACGCCAGAAGGTAAAGCGGGAGACTTCATCGTCAAAACGCATGGAGTTGTAGCCCACGCTGATCGTCTCCTCACGAATCATCTCTTTATGAATGGAGCGCGCAAAGTCCGCCTCAATCAAGCCATGCTCTTCACAGTACTGAGGCAAAATGCCCGTGATGCCGATACTTTGCGGATCAGGCATCGTATCCATGGAGGGTTTGCAATACCAGCAAATCGGCTTACCAATCGCATTGAGATTTTCATCGGTGCGGATCGCGGCAAACTGAGCCGGGCGATCCAAGCTCGGGCTCAAACCAAACGTTTCGTAGTCATGCCAAAGAAAGGTTGTCATGGATGTTCCCAAATAAATTTCTAAATCGCATTATGACAAAAATGCTCAAGTTCTCTCAAAGTTTGCCGAAGAATTGTTTCTCAGATCACACTTGAAATAGACCATATCTTTAAGAAGTTTGCCTTCCTCAAAAATAGGATGGTCATAATTTTCAAGGAAAAAATCTTTGACACGGTGAGAAAAAGAAAATCCACAGGCTTGATAAAAAGCCATTGTCTTTGCGCTCTCACCGGTGCCGACCATCATCGTGTGCCCCTGCCCACGGTAGTGATTGAGCAAAAAAGCAATCATCTGACGGCCATAGCCTTGTCGCTGATATTTGGGTTTAACGGCAAAATTTTTAATTTCAAAAACGCCATCAGCTTCTTTTGTGATGACAGCTTCTGCCACGACTTCCGAAGCATCGTTTTTGAGCAAAAACATCTCGCCTCGTTCTAAATAGCGATCCACCATGGATTCTTGCTCGTCGGCTAGCAGCAACAAATCAATGTATTGCTTCTTGCACGTTTCAAGACGTTCAAACTGCATAGAAGAATTTCTAAACTTTAACTTTACGGAATACTCGAAGCGCAGCGAGCACGCCTAAAAGAAGCATGATCATGCCGACCGTCATGGAAACGGTGGGCCAAGCGCCGCGCCACATGAGCGCGTAGATCACAGAAAATATTGTTTCAAAAACAATGAGCTGACCGCCCAACGCGGTTGGAAGCCGTTCACTCATCGCATTCCAAAATGCCGCGCCAACCCAAGAGCAGACAATGCCGGCCACCAACATCACAAGCGCGAACTTCACAGGCTCTGGTCCCAAAATGCCGACTTCTGCAGGCTCCAGTACATTGCCCACAATCACAAAACCGATCAATGTAAAGGGCAAAATCGCGAGTCCCTGAGCAGTCGCCCAAACTTTAGGACCTTTCTGACGGTTTGCCAGGAGCCAATCCGCATTTCGAATCGGGTACCAAGTCCACAAAAGCAAAGACAACACACCAAAGCCCACGCCCATCCAAAATTGCAAAGGCGAAGCCGACTGCTCGTGCACGGCATAAGAAAATTCCGTCCAATTAGCGACCACCATGCCGCAAAGAATCAACGCCAACGGGATACTGAGCCTGCTCCAGGGAACGCTTGCGCCTCGCTTTTTATTGCGAAGATTCGAGACCACCGCCACCAAGACCGGTATCCAACACATGAGCATCCCGGCAATGGGCGCGCCCGATAGCTGCACACTCATCACGAGCGACCAGTAGTAAACGAGGCTGCCGAAAAAAGCGAGCCTCATGGCAAAGAACCAATCACTTCGCGTCAGTTTTTTGAGTTCTTCAATTTGGAAAGGGATGAACGCAAGACAAGCCAATCCATACACAGCAAAGCGGGCCGAGGCGATCATCACGGGATTGTATTCCGGCAGGATGAGCGGAAAGATGTAAATCAATCCCCAGATCGCGCAAGCTATGACAGCGTACAGAAAACCTAAAAACATGTCGGTTCAGCGGCCTTCAGAAGACAAAGCCGAGAGTTCAACCCTCGGCTTGCGTCTTAATGAATGATTTATTTTTGATCCGGTTTATCTTCGGATTCCTTCGTTTGGCTTTCAGAAGCCGTCGGGTTTTCAACGGGCTTCATCTGCTCTTCACGTCGCTCATCGTCAGCCTTGGCCGAAGCACCGGGCTTGGGCGGGCGCACTTCGCGGCCTTCCATGATATCGGCAATTTGCTCTTCATCGAGCGTTTCCCATTTCATGAGGCACTGCACCATGAGCTCCACACGTTCGCGGTTCGCTTTCAAAATGTCGCAGGCGCGAGCGTATTGTTCTTCCAGAATGCGACGCACTTCAGCGTCAATTTTCTGCATGGTCGCTTCCGAGACGTGCGTTGTGCGGGTCACCGAGCGGCCGAGGAACACTTCACCCTCGTTTTCAGCGTAAACCATCACACCCATCGCATCGCTCATGCCGTAACGCGTCACCATGTCGCGCGCCATTTGCGTGGCGCGTTCAAAGTCGTTGGATGCGCCCGTCGTCTTTTGGTTGAGGAACACTTCTTCGGCAGCGCGGCCACCAAACATAATGGCCAAGCGAGAAGTCAAATAGACATCATCGTAATTGAAGCGATCCTTTTCAGGCAGTTGCATCGTCACGCCCAAAGCGCGTCCGCGCGGCACAATCGTCACCTTATGCACGGGATCGCTCTTAGGCAGCATCCAAGCCACCACGGCGTGGCCGGATTCGTGATAAGCGGTCGTCTTCTTTTCGTCTTCGCTCATCACCATGCTGCGGCGTTCCGCACCCATCAAAATCTTGTCCTTAGCTTGCTCAAAGTCGACCATTTCAACGACCTTGGCGTCGCGTCGGGCGGCAAAAAGCGCCGCTTCATTAACCAAGTTCGCCAAATCCGCGCCGCTCATGCCGGGCGTGCCGCGAGCGATAACTTCCGGATCAACGTCACGACCCACAGGCACTTTCTTCATATGAACATTGAGAATTTGTTCACGGCCGCGCACATCAGGCAGCGGCACCACCACTTGGCGGTCAAAACGGCCCGGACGCAAAAGTGCGGGGTCCAAAACATCGGGACGGTTCGTAGCGGCAATCACGATCACGTTCGTGCCGGTTTCAAAACCATCCATTTCGACGAGCATTTGGTTTAACGTCTGTTCACGTTCGTCGTTGCCGCCGCCTAAGCCAGCGCCGCGCTGACGGCCCACGGCATCGATTTCATCAATAAAGATGATGCAGGGCGCATTTTTCTTGGCGTTTTCAAACATATCGCGAACACGCGCGGCACCGACGCCGACAAACATTTCTACAAAGTCAGAGCCGGAAATGGAGAAAAACGGCACCTTGGCTTCACCGGCGATTGCCTTAGCCAAAAGCGTCTTACCGGTACCGGGGCTGCCCACGAGCAGGATACCGCGCGGGATGCGGCCGCCCAAGCGTTGGAATTTCGACGGATCTCTTAAGAAGTCCACCACTTCCTGCACTTCTTCTTTGGCTTCATCGCACCCGGCCACATCTGCAAAGGTCACCTTGTTATTGGTGGTATCGAGCATGCGGGCTTTGCTCTTTCCGAAACTGAAAGCGCCGCCCTTGCCGCCCCCTTGCATCTGGCGCATGAAAAAGATCCACACACCGATCAAAAGCAGCATCGGGAACCAGGAGATCAAAATCGTCATCCAAATAGACGGCTCTTCTTCGGGCGTGCCGTAAACCTGCACACCGCTCTTTCTCAAATCATCCACCATCCACAAGTCACCCGGACTCGTGATGACGTAACGCTGGCCTTCGACCGGCGTCACGGTAATCTCACGGCCCTTGATGTCCACACGGGCAACCTTGCCCGCTTTGGCATCATCCATGAATTGGGTGTAGCTCGTTGAGGCGGCCGCCGGTGACGTTTCAGGCTCAAACTGTCTGAACACGGTGAAAAACACCAGCGCTAAAATCAACCAAATACCAATGCGATTAAAGAAGTTTTTATTCAATTTACAGGCTCCTTCGCCTTTTTCTGACAACGCTCTGAAAGGTTTGTCAATTCCAGATTGCTAAGAATACCGACAATTTAGTCAAGTTGGAACGACTTTTTCCGTTTTTAACAACAATTTATCAGCGTTTTTTAATGTGCTTGGCCACCATATAGACTTCAGCCGACGTATCGCGGCTTGCCTCGGGCTTGCGCGTTAACACCGTTTTAAAGTGTTTTTTCAGTGTTTCAACATACTGAGAAAAGCCGCTGCCTTGAAACACCTTCGTGACAAAAACACCGTTGTCTTTTAAGTGCTGCAGGCAAAATTCAAGCGCCAATTCATTCAAAAGCAGGCACCGGGCGGCATCCGCTGCGGCGATCCCTGAAAGGTTCGGTGCCATATCCGAGAGCACCAAGTCGACTTGCTGATCGCCGATAATTTCGGTGAGCTTATCGGCCACCTCCTGCTCGCGAAAGTCTCCCTGCAGGAACGTCACGCCGTCGATCGGATCCATCGGCAAAATATCCATCGCAATGATAGTGCCGCGAACTTCTCCGTCTTTACCGGCTAACTTTTCACGAACGACCTGCGTCCAGCTGCCGGGCGCCGCGCCCAAATCCACCACGCACATTCCCGGGCGGATCAATTTTTCTTTATCGTTTAATTCAATGAGCTTATAAACTGAACGCGCACGATAACCCTCCTGACGTGAACGCTTCACGAAAGGATCGTTAATGTGGCGCTCAATCCAAGCGCGGTTGGATCGCAGTTTTTTTGTTGCTACAGGCATGATTTTTTTATACAATTCACCGTTTTTAAATTATTTGCAAATCGCTCAATACCGTAATTATGGCTGAACTTCTACTCGACCGCGACACACGTCTGGACCTGCGCGGACAGGCTCACGGATTGGATCCCGTGGTGCTTTTAGGCGCTAATGGTCTCACCGACGCGGTTTTAAAAGAAATTGACCGCGCGCTGCTTGCGCACGAATTAATCAAAATCCGCGTTCCGGGTGATGAACGCGAAGAACGCGAGGCGATCTACAACGAAATCGCCGATAAGCTCAACGCCGCTCGCATTCAAATGATCGGCAAGCTCCTTGTTTTGTGGCGTCCGAACCCTGAAAAGCAAAAGGCAGAAGCCGAACGCGCCAAGCGTCGCAAAATGGCTGAAGCCCAACGCGGCAAACGCGGCGGACCCACGGCTCACCGCAAAACTCGCGCTAAGGCCAAAGGCAGAACCACCAAAAAAGCTTACGCGAACCTCTAACCAAGAAAAGGCCCGGAGCACAAAATCCGAGCCTTTTGTCTGCGCCCGATAATCGAGCGAAGCAATTGCCTCTTAAATGTATTTGACGGTCAAAATATCATAAGCGCGATCGCCGCCCGGGGCGTGAACGATCGTCTCATCACCTTCATATTTACCAATGAGCGCGCGAGCGATGGGGCTTGAGATCGAGACCAAATTGCGCTTGATATCGCCTTCATCGTCACCCACGATCTGATAGGTCACCACTTCGCCGGTGTCCTGATTTTCAAGCTCAACGGTCGCGCCGAACACAATGCGGCCGCCCGCGTCAAGCTCCTTGGGGTCAATTACCTGCAGGGAAGAAAGTTTTCCTTCCAATTCTGCAATGCGGCCTTCAATGTGGCCTTGAAGTTCCTTGGCGGCGTCGTACTCAGCGTTTTCTGACAAGTCACCCTTTTCGCGGGCTTCCTTAATCGCCTGCACAACCGCAGGACGCTCCACGCTCTTTAAGCGCTTTAACTCGGCCTTCAACAATTCGGCACCACGGACTGTAATGGGAATCGCCATAGTTTTTTATCTCTTTTCACTCTCAACAGAGAACAAAGAAGCCCGAGCATCAACATCGTGCCCAGGCGTTCCTATTTAACGGTGCTAATTCTACCGCAAAATGCTTCTTCAAAACAGCGTTGAATCCGCTCTTAGTTTAGGCATTAACGCAAGTTCCTTAGACCATTTTTGCAGTTGTGAATCAATAACCTCTTTGTAAGACTTACAAAAAATCAGCTCTTTATCATCGCAATCATCCGGCGGCTGCAATTGTTCTAAGGCAACTTCTAAAGTACTTACGAGCCAATTCATTGTTTCTTCTACAGTTTCAAGATCAACGCTACATTTTTCAAACTCGTAGAGAAGCTGCAAAGCGTGTATCTGCGCCAACTCGAACTCGCCATCAAAGGACATGGCCATCGCATGTTCAAAGCCTGCAATTTGGAAAACACTGACCAAATCGTACCAAGGCGTCGGTGCCAATCCGCTTTTTTCAACGAAAAAGCTGAAATTTTTCCCATGAGCATCGCTATTGCCGATAATCAGGTTGAAAAGTACCCAAAGCAAAAGATTTCGCTGCATTTTGTTGGGATCGGCAGCAAAAGCAATCATAGAAAAAAGTTTTTCAATACTAACGCCATCTCGAATATGGGCGACGTCCCGACCATTGCCGTAATTTTGTTCATATTTAAAGCTTGACGGCAAGCCCAAAGCCTGACAAGCATCGATAATATGTCTGCGCATAACCCGACAACCGTTGGCTGTAGTAACTAACTTTCGATCAAACCGCTCAACTTCCAGCACACG
The DNA here is from genome assembly GCA_944390675.1 of uncultured Burkholderiaceae bacterium. GTDB lineage: Bacteria > Pseudomonadota > Gammaproteobacteria > Burkholderiales > Burkholderiaceae_F > Aphodousia. The sequence goes on along the minus strand of CALXQR010000007.1, from coordinate 47,765 downwards.
ATGCGAACCGAGTCTCTTTAGAGTTGTCTGAGCGACAGGCACACCTAATGACTTCGCCAGCGTCATTGTCAAGTGTTCGTTTAACAACAAATGGGGTTGTCTTGAGCCCTCGAACTTCAGGATGTGAGTTGAAGACAAATCTTTCCCGTCAACCAGTCCGAATTGATCCTGTTGCTTAAAGACATTGAGTTTTGTTTGCATGCCTGCAACCGACAATCTCGGACGTCCATCCCAAACATCCATCGGATAGACTTCCGGCGTTTCCAAACGCTGTAGAATTTCCTCCGATTTTAAGGGACGAAAACTTGAAGAGGCTTGTTGCTCCTCATCTCCCATCGTTAAGAAAAGTGCACCTGCCAAGTCATTTCTGATTGCCAAACAAAGAGCCAACACATTATTTTTTGAAATGTTGTTCAAACGGCTCAGATGTTCCAGCGCGCGACCTTCAGGCAACATGTTTTCTAAAAACGCCAGAAAAACAGACTTGGAAATTTCCTGACCGAATGGCAAAGTAGGCGAAAGCGGAAAACCTTCTTTTTCCCATTCTTTGTTGTAACGGAAAAATTCTTCAGTTGACTGATCGTCGAAGAAACATTCGCCGACAAGCTTATCGCCCAATTTCAAAAAACACTTAGTACCAACCGTCATCTTCATTCTCCGCGCGCTCCGACAGTATGTACTTACTTTGCTCAGACCAGTCCAAGGTCAATCCCAAAATACTCAACACAGTTGTTAGGGTAGAAAAGCGAACATCGCCCCCCTTTTCCAACTTAATGAGTGTCTTACGGCTGATTCCTGTAGTTTTTTCGATTTCTTCCAAGGTGTAATTCAGACTTTTTCGGCGACGACGGATCTCTGGACCAATTTTTTCAATCGTCAACGCATTGGCATGTATAAATTTTTTCATATAAAAATGAAGTAAACTACAACAAATTTGAAAATTTCCAACAATGTGTAGTTTACTTCAATTTTTTGTATTTTCCAGAAAAAAGTGTAGAAAACTTCTCTCTATTTGTAATTTTGCGGTGCCAATTCTCTCTCAATCAATTCAATCATGATATGGATGGTCTTGATGTGCAATTCCTGCACGCGATCAGCCCAGCGGCCCGCCGGTGTCACAATCGCAATATCGGCTTTTTGCGCTAAAGGACTTTCCGGTTTACCGGTGAGTCCCACCACGGTCATGCCTTTTTCATGCGCGGCATCAACTGCGTCAATGACGTTGCCGCTTGTCCCAGAAGTCGTGATTGCCAAAAGCACGTCACCTTCTTGGCCCACTGCCCGCACGTAGCGAGAGAACACATCTCTGTAGCCATAATCGTTACCGACGCAGCTCATATGCGAAGCGTCAGAAATGGCAATGGCTGCATAGCCCGGGCGATCGCTTCTGAAGCGCCCCGTCATCTCTTCGGCAAAGTGCATGGCGTCACAAAGCGAGCCGCCGTTGCCGCACGACAAAATCTTTTTGCCCCCGCGAATAGCCTGCACCATGGCTTGCGCCGCACTCACAATCGCTTCTTGAGTTTCATCGGCCGCAATCAACGCATCCAACGCTTTACGCGCTTCAATGAGCGCCGCTTTGACATGTTCTTTTACCATTTTGAAGTTCCTTTTTCGTTCACTTACGGCCGAAAATCGCACCGGCAATGGTATTGGCGTCCGTATATTCGAGTTCTACCCCGGCGGGAATCCCGCGAGCCAGGCGCGTGACACGCACAGCGGGCGCAACAGAAGCCATCGCTTTGGCAATAAAGTGCGCCGTCGCATCCCCTTCGGGCGTAAAGGGCGTGGCAATCAACACCTCACGGACCGCGGCATCATTTTTCACACGCTCCAAAAGCTTTGTGAGATGCAACTCCTCCGCGCCAATTCCCTTGACCGGCGAGACAAGACCCATCAATACGTAATAAAGGCCGCGATAGGCCATTGTCTCTTCAATCACCCGCTGATCGGCGGGGCTTTCCACCACGCAAATTTTCGTGCGGTCACGCGTTTGATCGGCGCAGATGGGACAAACCGCCTCATCGGTGAGCGTATTGCAAAGTTCGCAGTGCTTGACCGTTTTCACGGCGCGCTCAAGCGACGCCAAAAGTTTTACCGCCCGCGTCCTGTCTTCAGACAAAAGATGCTCGGCGATGCGCGAGGCCGAGCGGGGCCCCAGGCCCGGCAGGCGCTTTAGGGCATCAACCAATTCATCCAAACTGGGACTAAGCGACGGCATTACCGATCCTTAGAAAGACATTCCCGGAGGCAAGGGCATGCCGGCCGTGGCCGCCGCCATCTTTTCTTTGGTAATTTGTTCGATTTGATCCAGGCAATTCTTCGTTGCCATGAAAATCAAATCTTCAACCATGTCCACATCTTCTTCCAAGAGGCTCGGATCAACCTTCACGGATTTGAGCGAATGCTTGCAAGTCATCGTCACTTGCACCAGGTTGCCGCTCGCGCTCCCCGTTACTTCCAGGTGTTCGAGCTCATGCTGCAAACGCTTGATGTTTTCCTGCACACGTGCGGCCTGCTTTAAAAGCGCGCCCATATTTCCACGCATAATCTTTTTCCTTTCTATTTAATGGATTAAGAAACCTTCTTTTTTACCGACATGGGGTCGATGCGCGCATTAAAGCGCCTTGCAACCGTCCGAGCCAAGGGCGTTTTCTTCAGCGCTTCAATCGCCGCTTTACGCTCAGCCTCGTCGGTAATTGTCACAAATTTGTTCTTTTTATGCTCTGCCTCTTCAGCCAGGCGTTTTTCTTTTTTCAGTCTTGCGCGCTCCTGGCTGATGGTGCGCGAGCGCGGCGTTTCAAGTTCAAATTTAAAACGCATTCTGCGGCCGAAAAGCGGATCCACAATTCTTTGGACCAAGAGCATGGCCTTTTCGTTTTTGAGACGATTCTCATAGAACGGATCCAGCCGCAGCGTAATGAGATCATCCTCAATGCTCACGCATTCGCTTCGTTCCAAAATATCCTTGGCGTAGGTCGCCGGATACGTGTAGCGAAGTTTCTCGTACCACTTGCGGCCAATCTCAGTGAATTCCGGAATCTGATCGTAGTCTTCGGCGTAATCATACCGATCAGCCATGGCGTCTTCGTGCGACGCCTCAGCCTCTTGAGATTCCTCTTCTACCGGCGCGGCGACAAAATTGGAATACTGTCCGTAGTCCTCAATGGATGCGTCCATCTGGGACGCATACTCATCATAGTCATCCACATAGGGCGGATCATCATCTTCTGGCGCTGCCGCTTGCTTATCAGCATGTTGAAGCTCTTCTTCTCGGACAGCCGCCTTCGGGCTGCCCGGATCAGACTCCCCCAGGGAAGCGTCCTCCCAAGGAGCAGGATCATCATCAACTTTTACTTCTTCTTTCGACGCAGATGCTTGAGGCTCTTTAGCCTTGACTGGCTCCGTCGGAGCGGTTGGCTTCACGGGCTCAGCCGCTGTCTCCGCTTCTTGCTGCGGCTTTAAGCGTTCGGGCAGCTTCACATGGACGCTTCCGGCCGGTTTAAAGGCAAGCATGCGCAAAAACGCCATCGTAAAGCCCGCATATTCATCAGGCGCCAAATTCATGTCGCCTCGGGCATTGAGCGCGATCTGGTAGTAAAGCTGCACTTCCTGCGGTGTGAAAGTTTTTGCCAACGCGAGCACCGACTCGCGATCCATATCATCGGCCGCAAGACTTGCCGCGTCAAACTGCGCAAGCGCGATCTTATGCAAAAGCGACGCCATATCACGAATCGCCTGCCCGAAAGAGAGGCTTCGCATCGACATCTGCTGAGCCACCTTCATCATTTCGTGCGCGTTGCCCTCGGCCAAATAACACAAGAGCTTAATGAGCACATCGCTATCCATCATGCCGAGCATCTCGCGCACGCTCTCAAGCGTAATGGGCTTGTCGCCCGCAAAGGCAATGGCCTGATCAAGAAGGCTCAAGCCGTCTCGCATTGAACCTCTGGCACCCACGCCCAAAAGTTTGAGCGCGGCAGGCTCCGCTTCAATTTTCTCCTCTTTGAGAATATGGGCCATGTGATCGGCCACCGTCTGAGGCGAAACGTTTTTGAGATTAAATTGCAGACAGCGTGACAACACCGTCACGGGCACCTTCTGCGGATCGGTCGTTGCCAAAATAAATTTCACATACTCGGGCGGCTCTTCGAGCGTTTTGAGCATGGCGTTAAAGGCGTGAGAGGTGAGCTGATGCACTTCGTCAATCATGTAGACCTTGTAGCGCGCATTGGTGGGCGCGTACATCGCCTGCTCCAAAAGGGCCGTCATTTCTTCAACGGAGCGGTTGCTTGCCGCGTCCATTTCAATGTAGTCAACAAAACGTCCCTCGTCGATCGCGCGGCACGCTTCACAGACGCCACACGGGTGATCGGTCACGCCGCCTTTGCCGTCGGGGCCCACGCAGTTGAGGCTTTTTGCCAAAATTCTCGAAAGCGTTGTTTTCCCAACCCCACGCGTTCCCGTAAAGAGGTAGGCGTGATGGAGTCTGTTTTCACGCAGCGCATGAGTGAGCGCCTGAACCACAGGTTCCTGCCCCACTACACTTTCAAAATCATGAGGCCGCCATTTACGGGCCAGTACTTGAGAAGCCATTATTTACCTACGAACCTTTGGCAAAGCGCTCCAACGCCTCACCCGTTAAACGACACAAGCGCCAATCGGGCAACACCGTCGCCCCCACTTTCTCATAAAAACCGATGGCCGGTTGATTCCATTCCAGCACCACCCATTCAAAACGGCCGCATTTTTCCTTAACCGCCAAATTGGCAAGGTAGCGCATGATTGCTTTTCCATAGCCCTTGCCGCGATAGTCAGGATCAATGAAGATATCTTCTAAATAAAGGCCCTTGCGGGTAAGAAAAGTCGAAAAGTTATGAAAATAAAGTGCAAAACCAACCGCTTTTTCACCTTTATAGGCAATGAGCGCATGAGCGGTGGGCGCCTCGGAGAATAACTCCCGGCGCACATCATCAACGGTCGCCGTGACTTGATCGAGCAGTTTTTCATAATCAGCCAGGCGCCGGATGAAATGAAGCACCAACTCGCAGTCAGCCTCCGTTGCCGGACGAATCTCAAATTTGTCACCCATTGTCATAACACCTCTAAGCTAAACAGAAGTAGTTTAGCGGAAAACGGCTCAATCGTTTTACGCCTAAAAAAGTCTCGATCCTATGCCGCCAGTTCAAGCGCCAAGTCGTAAAAGACACGCGCGGCAAGCAAAATGAAGAAACTTCCGCCCACGCAATTGATCACGCGGGCTGCCTTGGGCGTTGAGAGCATATGTCTGAAATTCGAAGCAATCCAACCGTAAATGCAATGGATGCAAAAGACCATGCAGAAATAAGCAAGCGTCATCAAACAGACCTGCGGGGCAAAACTAAGATTGTGGTCAATAAACTGCGGGAAAAGCGAAATAAAAAACATGATGAGCTGAGGATTGGTCATCTGAAGCGTGATCCCCTGCAGCCAGAGCGTGCCCTTTTGTTTAATGGTCACTGAAGAGGCTTTTTCTTTTGAAGCCAAATCAAAACTAAAGGGTTTGGCTCGGTAAAGCTTCACACCCAAATAGAGCATGTAAAGAGCGCCCAAGCCTTTGATGATTTCGTAGGCAGTGGGTGAAGTGGAAATCAAAATACCCAGGCCGGTTGACGAAATCGCCGCCATCACAACCGTGCCGGTTGATGTACCTAAAATCACATAAATTGCAGTTCCGAGTCCGTAACGAATGGCGCTCGTAAGCGACAGCAAAACACCGGGGCCGGGTGTAGCGATGACAAATAATGACGTCACCAGAAAAATTGAAAACAAAGAAAAATTGATCATTTTGATTTGTAGATACTATTTTTCCAGCCGAAATTTTAGTCCTCAGAGAAATTTCCTACTAATCAATCACTAAAGCGTCTCATTGAGCAAAAAGTCTTTCAATTTGATGTGTCTGACAGTGCTTGTTGAAAAATCAAAATCATCATTGGTGATGATGATCTTCTCACGCGATTGATCCAATTTGTTGAACAAGGCGAACTCTCTTTTATATGTACTTTCCTCAGCAATGCTGTAGGCCACCTGAATTAAATATTGGCGATTGTTCTTTTCTGCCAAGAAATCTATTTCCTGGGAATCAACTTTATAGACAAAAAGGCTAAAGCCTCGATAAAGCAATTCGTTGAATACAACATTTTCCAAATTGTGCGTAATGTCCCAATGACCATCGGTTTGACGAATGGAATTGAAAGACACATCTTCGATATAGAGCTTCTGGTAATACTTCAACTCTCTTTTGGCTTTAGGAGAGTACTGACGAATCGGCGAAATGACATACGCTTCTTCCAAATAAGAAAGGTACTTCACTATTGTGTTTAAGGAACAGTCTATACCTTGACCTTTTAAGACTTTTTGTACGGAATTCGCGCTGAAGACGCGTGCATTTGAAATCATCACATAATTGACGAGCCGACGGAAAAGATGGTCTTTCCGAATCTTATAGCGATTCAGAATATCATTAATAACAATGGTGTCATCCAAATCGTTTAAATACCTTAATCTTGCCTCTTTCGTTGGAAATTCAATGCTCTGAGGAAATCCTCCGAAGACCAAATAATCAGCGATGGAGTAGTTTTGTTTGAGTTCTTTTGCGTATTGCTGAATTTCAGCAAAAACAAACGGACGGACTCTGAAAGCCACATAACGGCCGCTTAACTCTTTGGTAAATTCTTTGGATAACAGCTTGGAGTTACTGCCCGTAATAAAAAGAGAGACATTTTTCAGGCGAAGCGTACGACAAGCAACATTCCAATGCTCAATTGTCTGCACTTCATCCAAAAATACGTAGAGCTTTTCCTTCCCCAAATGCTGAGTAACGTAATCAATTAAAGCGTCAACAGTGTTAATTGATGCAGACACTGCCCGATCCTCAAAATTAAGCTTCAGCGTTTTTTTGCCATCCTGACGCAGTTCATTCTCAATCTGGTCCATAATGACCGATTTCCCACAACGGCGGATGCCGGTAATGATTTTGATTAAGTTGCTTTCGTAAAACGGTCGGATTTGCCGAAGGTAGTGCTCACGTTTTATCATCACATATTCCTAATGAAAGATTTTTCGAAAATCGAAATATTGTTCATCACTACTGAAAGATTTTACCGAAACATCAAAAATCTTTCAGTAGTAATGAAAGATTTTCCGAATTGACATCTTTTGAAAAAATAACGCCAACACACAAACCGAAGTCCATATGTTGGCGTTGTGCTTTTTAAGGCAGAGAAAGCTGAAAAATCGCCGCCTTAACCACCAAAACCGAAATAGAAGTGGATATAAGGCATCATGACCAACCCGCAAACAATCATCGGAATCGCCGTGCGTTTAGCGACAGCAAACGGAGACACCGAAGCAATACCCGCCACAGCGACAATGGCGCCGGTAATCGGACTCATTGTGCGGCCAAAGGTCGAATAGAGGTCAAGAGCCACCATCATGACGTTCGGATCGGCGTTCACCGCTTCTGCAACAGCCGGAACCATCGGGCAGAATGAGAAGAAAGCGGCGTTGCCACTGCCCATTAAAATGGCAGAAATCCAGGTGATACCACCGAAAATAGAGGTCATCACAAAGGCACCGAATCCCGCGTGGTTAGCGCCATCAATGATGGACGCTAAAACGCCTGTCAAAACCAACCCCTTGGCAAAGATTTCACCCGCGACAATCAACACAACTACGGACGTAAACATCTTGCCCATGGATTCAAAAAATGGCTTCCAACCCGTCAACACTTCTTTGGCTGAACGTGTACGAACAAGTTCAAAAATTAAAGCCACAAACGTGGAAATGATCATCGCAGTGCCCACATTCATTTTCACGCTGTAGGGAAGCCCGAAGTATTCAACAACCAACGGGCTGCAGCCAATGATGAGAATCAAGGGAAGCACCGGCAAGATGGAGTAGATCAAAGGCGGTCTTTCTCCCGTTTGCGGCTGCATCTGAGCCAAAAGTTTCAAACCTTCCGTATCCGGACCTTCTTTTCGGTCAAAATAAGGCTGCACAACCAGATGCACAACCAGCATGACAACCATCAAGAAAAGCACGACAGGCGTGTGATACGTCAAGAAATACTGAGTCAAATCCATACCCGTCGTTTGCGTGGCAACCACACTATTGGGTGCGGCAGGCCCCCAAGACAACGCTCTGCTGGAAGCGATTAACGCGCACGCGGTCAAACGAGAAAAGCCCGCCTGAACCAAAATGGGATAAAAAGTGATCATGCAAATCAAAGCAAGGCCGACCGCGCTGGGAATAATCGCCTGCAGCATCTGCGTCACAAAGTACGTAAAAGCAAAAACAAGCATCGGAGAATTCAAGCGACGAATCGGCGTGGCCAGAATTTCACACAGCACGGTGCTCGCCTGAATCTTTTCCATGTATTTAGAGTAGCCTGCAATCAGCATGATCTGCAGACCCAAACCACCCATGCGGGTTGAGAACATGCGGCGAATTTGATCAAAAATATCAAAAGGAACGAAGCCTGTTGAATTTTTGGCTGGCAACACTTCTCCGAGTCCAAAAACGGCCGCAATGACCATCAGAATGACACCTGCGGTGATCAAAACAGCGGGGGCATAGGTCTTTTTAATGAGCATCATGCACAGCCAGGCTGTGACGACTATCGCAGCTACAACTCCTAACATCAACGTTTCTCCTTGGGGGCTGTATGAATCTGTTTTGTTTTCGGTGCCGCACTGCTTTTTAAATCTGTGAATGCATGATCTAAAACAATTCCGCACGCACCGTCCGGTGGCTGTCAGTTTAAGGAGGAAGGGATTATCTGTGTAGTGGATATTTTGCTTAGCCAGAAACCATTAATACCTTGGAAAATAGGATTCTGTGCCGATCAACTTCAGGCTGCCCAAAAACAACTAAAAAAGATTGGATTAAAGAATTGCTGATAGTAGTCTAGTTAGTAGTTTCTCGATTCCGCTTTTGGAATATATGTTTGAAAACAACGAGATAGAGAGACAAGAAAAAGAAGTGGCGAGCCTTATCCTCGGCACTACATTCACTTCGCTGTGGCTGCTCCGTTCCCGGCCTGACCAGGTTCACGACGAATGCATGCGAGGGGACCCGCCGAGGCCGCAGTTTATCAAATTCCGCCCAAAATTTCAGTCAAAAAAAAAGGCGCAAACCTATCGATCTGCGCCCCCTTTGCCTTTTAAGGAAACTACGCCGGATTAGGCAATTGGATCTGATCGCCCGTGCTGTTGAGGTAATCGTTATAGATTTCCTCGGCGCTCGGGAAATACCACTGACCATTGGGCAGCTTCACCGTGGTTTCCTTCAGGCGATAAGTCTTCGCGCCGCAGGTCCAAACGTTGTAGAGCTTCATGTGCGTGCACAAGCAGCACTTCATCTCTTCGGGCTTGGGCATGATTTTCTTCGTCATCATGTCCCACCACTGATTCAGATACGGGCATTTGCCTTCGTTGAGCATGTAACCGTAGGGCTCGCAGTTGGGCGGTACGCGCATCTTGATGGCAGGAGACGACTTGAGCATTCGCATGAGGTAGCCCGTTGCCGACAAATGATTGACTTCAATATCATTTTCCTGAGCATTCAAGTAGGCGGTCTTTACCGGATCGGGCAAGCCGCATTCCTTGCAAATCGTAAAGCGCGTGGCGACCTGAACACCATCAGCACCCACTTCCGTGATCATTCGCACGGCTTCGCCGCCGGTGAAAATACCGCCTGCGGCAAAAACCGGAATATTCAAATGATTTTCGGCTAAGAACGCCTTGACTTCTTTGACAATGGTTTCGAGCGAATAGTCGCGCCAATCTTCACCAAAACCTAAGTGGCCGCCCGCCAAAGGTCCTTCAACCACAATGTAATCGGGCAGGCGATCAATAGAGCGGTTGCGGCGCAAGAATAAATTCAACGCGCGGACCGAAGAGACCACAATACCCAAAAGCGCTTCACGGAAACGCTTGTTCTCACTCATGAGCTTAAAGCTCGATAAATGAAGACCGGCCGAAAGTGTAATGCCGTCAATGCCGGCGTCTAGCGCTGCATTAAGACGAACAGCAAGCGATTCATGCGGAGCGTTGTAGGTGAGCTTTTCCATGCAATTGAGAAATACCAATCCGTTACCGGTGGCACGGCTCATAACATCGCCCACATAACGCAAGGACGCTTCACGCACGTCATTGAGGTCAAAATGGTTGTCCGATTTGTCAGGATTTTTCTGACAGCCGTAATAACGCTTGGCTTTGTTGGCCGTAAACTGCGTACCGTAAAGGCGATCAGAGAGGTCCATCGCCATGGCGTCCGAAATGTGAGCGATACCGCCCAGCTTTTCAATGGCCAAAACCATTTCCGCGGTGGAAATATTCACACCCATGCCGCCTACCATAAGCGGCACATAGTCTTTGTCTCTCAGACGAATTCTCAAGTCCTTAAGACGTACGTCACTTGAAGCGTTCATTCAGGGTTACCCTTGTGGATAAAAAAGTTATTTGAAAAGTATGTCAGTCCAATATGTAAATTCCGTAACCAAAAAATTAGGACATTCCCTTAAGATATTTCCCCTTGACAACATGGCTTAATTCATTAAATTGAGTCGGATAACTTTTTTTAGGATTAAAAAATGGCTTTACTGACGGGCAAAAAACTGCTGATCACCGGTATTTCCTCTAATCGTTCAATCGCCTACGGCATCGCTAAGGCATGCAAAGAAGAAGGCGCCGAACTCATCCTTACTTATAACAATGAACGTTTTCGCTCGCGTCTTGATCGTTTCGCGGAAGATTTTGGCGCTGCCGCCGTCATTCAATTAAATGTTGCAAGCGACGAAAGTATTGAAGCCGCTGCCGCCCGCGTCAAAGAAGTCTGGCCCGAAGGTTTTGACGGTTTTGTGCACTCCATCGCTTGGGCGCCGCGTGAAGCCATTGAAGGTTCTTTCCTTGAAGGATTAAGCCGTGAGGGGTTCCTGACCGCCATTAATATTTCCGCTTATTCGTTTGCCGCGCTGGGCAAAGCGTTCCTGCCTCAAATGAAGGGCCATGACGCTTCGCTTTTAACGCTTTCCTTCTTGGGCGCGGAAAAAGTGGTGCCGAACTACAACACGATGGGTGTTGCCAAAGCCGCGCTTGAAGCTGTAACCCGCTACATGGCCGCTGACATGGGCGCAGAAGGCATCCGTGTGAACGCACTCTCAAGCGGCCCGATCCGCACCCTTGCCGCTAGCGGCATTAAAGATTTCCAAAAGATGCTCTCGCACGCTCGCGACGTCTCGCCGCTTCGTACGACCATTACGCTTGAAGATATCGGCCGCACAGCTGCGTTCCTGCTTTCTGACTACGCGCGCGGCATCACCGCTGAAACCGTTTACGTTGACGGCGGTTTCCAAGCCATGGCGGGGCAAGTTAATAAGCAAGAAGAAACTCAAGAATAATCTTGTCGTTTTTTTCTAATGATCGCCCGCTAGCCGGGCGATTGTTTTTTTGCTCACGGCAAAGTCTTCAAAATCTATTATTCGGATAGTCAATTTCAAATTCCAAAACAACTGAAAATCCGTTATGCTGACAGAAGCAAAGAGCTGAAGACTTCTTCGGCGAGAAAGTTTTAATTTTTGATATCAGAAGGTGAAAAAATGAGCGCTATTGTTCACTTAAATGACTCCAACTATGAAGCCGAAACGGCGCAAGGCGTCGTCGTGGTGGATTTCTGGGCCCCCTGGTGCGGTCCGTGCCGCGCCTTGGCTCCGCACTTGGAAACGGCCGCTGAAAAGTTTGACGGCAAGCTTCGCATCTGCAAGTACAACGTTGACGAAGCAAGTGACTATGCCGCGAAATTAGGTGTTCGTTCCATCCCGACATTGGTCGTTTATGAAAACGGCGAACTTGTTCAGCAACATGTGGGCTCAATGGGAGCGTCCCAGTTGGAAGATTTTTTAAATCAATTCGTTTAGAATGCACCCCCGAATCCGCTTTGAGCCTTCCGCTCAAAGCGGTGCCTAAATAAAAATCCTTTAATTTTTCATGATCAGAACAGCGGTGAAAGCAATTCTGCCTTCCCCTGCCTTTTCAATAAATAATTCAATAGATTCAAATGCATCTTTCCGAACTCAAATCGTTGCATGTCTCCAAGCTCTTGGACTGGGCTCTTGATCTCGGCATCGAAAATGCCAACCGCATGCGCAAACAAGAACTGATGTTTGCCATTTTGAAAAAACGCGCCAAAGAAGGCGAACAGATCTTCGGTGACGGCACGCTTGAAATTCTCCCTGACGGATTCGGCTTTTTAAGAAGCCCTGAAACCTCTTATCTCGCAAGCACGGACGACATTTACATCTCTCCCTCGCAAATCCGTCGTTTTAACTTGCACACGGGTGACTCCATCGAAGGCGAAGTCCGCACCCCGAAAGAAGGCGAACGTTATTTCGCACTCGTTAAAGTTGAAAAGGTTAACGGCCAGGCGCCAGAAAACCTCAAGCACCGTATTCTTTTTGAAAACCTCACGCCGCTTTTCCCCAATGAGCACTTGGTGCTCGAGCGTGATATCCGCGGCGACGAAAATCTCACCGGCCGCGTCATTGACATGATCGCTCCGATCGGCAAAGGTCAGCGCGCTTTAATCGTTGCCTCTCCGAAGAGCGGTAAAACGGTTTTGATGCAGCACATCGCTCACGCCATTACCGCGAACCACCCCGACTGCGTGCTCTTCGTATTGCTCATTGACGAACGTCCTGAAGAAGTTACCGAAATGCAGCGTACGGTTAAGGGCGAAGTGGTGGCCAGTACCTTCGATGAACCGGCTTCCCGTCACGTGCAGGTCACTGAAATGGTAATTGAAAAGGCAAAACGTTTGGCAGAAAGCAAGAAAGATGTGGTGATTTTGCTTGACTCCATCACGCGTTTGGCCCGCGCCTACAATAACGTGATGCCCACTTCCGGCCGCGTACTCTCGGGCGGCGTGGATGCCAACGCCCTTCACCGTCCGAAACGTGTTTTCGGCGCTGCGCGCAATCTTGAAGAAGGCGGCTCGCTCACCATCATCGCCACGGCTTTGGTAGACACCGGCAGCCGCATGGATGATGTGATTTACGAAGAATTCAAGGGCACGGGCAACATGGAAGTGCATCTTGAGCGCCGTCTGGCTGAAAAGCGCATTTATCCTGCTATCAACGTGCTTCGCTCCGGCACTCGCCGCGAAGAGCTCTTGCTCAAGCCCGATGTGCTGCAGAAGGTTTGGATTTTGAGAAAGCTTTTGAGCGATATGGACGAAGTCGAAGCGATGGAATTCCTGCTCGAACGCCTAAAGGCCACAAAGAGCAACGCCGACTTCTTCGACCTGATGCGTCGAGGCGGCTAATCGCTCAAAAAATCCGCAAGGCTTTGCAAGGCGGCTCCAATCGGAGCCGCTTTTGCTATTTAAGGAAATGTCTGAGCATCGCAAAACAAATGATGCCGCCCACAAACGCAAAAGCCGCACCGGCATAACCGATCGACTCAATGGCAGGCGCCGCGCAAACCCAGCCGCCCACCAAAGCGCCGCTTCCGATGCCGACATTGGCAATACCCGAATAAATCGACATAGCAATAGGCGTTGCCTGAGGCTCAAGCTTGATGACCACCGATTGGAAAACCAAGCCGAAGATCGTAAAGGTGATGCCCCAGAAAACGCACAAGAGCATAGCGCTCCAAATGTGGGCACTCGAAAGCTGCAGCAGTGCCAAGAAAATGCCTAAACCGAAAGTTCCCGTTGCAAAGAAAAATTTGGGAAACTGCTCATAGCAGCGCGAGAAGAGGACGCTTGCCAAAATACCCGCTACGCCAAAAAGCGTAAGCGAAAAGGTAATTTCACTCTCAGGCATTTGCGCCACCTGAGCCATGAAGGGCTCAATGTAGCTGTAGGCTGTGAAATTGGCGGTAAAGATGAGCGCCGTCAAAACGTAGACACCGATCAGACCCGGATTTTTCAAAATAGCAGGTAGTTTTGCAATGGAGGAACCTCGGGTGTTGGCAGGCACACGGGGAAAAATAAAAAGCAAGAAAAGCGTAACCGCCAAAGCAACAAGGCCGATAGAGAAAAAGGTTGCGCGCCACCCCATGTAGAGCCCCACCATGCGCCCAAGCGGCAAACCCGCGATCATCGCAACCGCGGTGCCCGTCACCACAAGACTGAGAGCTGTCGCGCGTTTGCCTTGAGGAGCGATTCGAACGGCTAAGGGCGAAGCGATTGACCAGAAAATAGAGTGTGAAAAAGCCACCCCGGCGCGGGAAAGCATCAGTGTGAGGTAGCTTGGCGCCACAGCCGAGAGAAAGTGACTGACAACAAAAAGCCCCAAAATACCCAAAAGCAGGCGCTTAAATTCAATTTTGGAAGCCAAAAGCATCAAGGGAAGCGACAGCACCGTCACGATCCATGCGTAAACCGTAATAATCATCCCTGCCTGGGATTCTGTAATGTGAAAGTCTCGGGCAATATCGCTTAAGAGCCCGATCGGAATAAACTCAGAAGTATTGAATATAAAAGCCGATAACGTGAGCCCAATAACGGGGGCCCAAAGCTTGAGAGCACCGGTCTCTTCCTGAGCCATGGCGCTGACCTTTCTTTTAATTAATGAGGTGGCTGATTATAGGCAGTTGAGTTGGAATTTAAAATACGCAAAAAGACAAAAAAAGGCCTTCGATATATTGAAGACCTTTTGAGAAAACTTAAATTAACGATCAGTGAGCGTGGCAGCCACATTCGTGGCGCGTTTTCATCGCACGAATGAACCACAACTGCTTAGAAAATCCTGCCACATAACCTTCAAACATTGATTGCACTTCAAAGTCATCAGATTGTGCGGCATCGTTTCGAATTTCCAAAGCCAAAGCGTTCATGAGCTTCATGTCTTCTTCAATCATTGCCACAACCTCATGAGCAGAAAAGTCTTTTGCAGTCACCTCTTTAAGAGTAGCGGCACTCAGATACTCACTCATGGTGGCTAGTGGCATTTCGCCTTTCATTTTAAGAATTTCTGCCACTGAATCAAAAGCCTCAAATACCTCGTCATAGATCGATTCGGTCATTTCATGTAGAGGTTTAAAGTAGTGACCTGTCACGTTCCAGTGCAAGTTATGCAATTTCACATTCCAGACTGCTAAGTTAGCCAAATACGTATTAAGTTTCTTCGTACATGTCATCTCATTTCTCCTTTTTGCTTCAAAACTTTTGATTTAATCATACATGATTTTATTGAGAATTATTCTTATTTATGTATCTAAATGTTTGATTTATTTGATTTTCTATTAGCGTGATAGTTTTTTTTGCTTGATAGGATTAACAAGTAAGGGTTTTGTGTTAAAAAACTTGCTATTTATCGGAATTTATTAGATAATTCCGGCTCTTGTCGGAACGTGGAGTTGCATGCCCGCGGTAAGACCTCGAGATAGCGAGGCACGTGCGCAAGGCACTCAGGGCGACCGAAGTATTTATAGGAAAACAATACAATGAAACAAGGTATTCACCCCGAATATCGCGAAGTGGCCTTCTGCGATTTGTCCATCAACAAGACGTTCATCATCAAGTCAACCGCTCAAACCAAGGAAACGGTTGAAATTGACGGTGTGACCTATCCGCTCATCAAACTTGATACGTCTTCTGAAAGCCATCCGTTCTACACGGGCGCTCAAACGCGTATCGTTGAAGCCGGCCGCGTGGAAAAATTCCGCGCCAAGTATGCCAACCTCGGCAAGAAGGCTGCGAAGTAATTTTCGTTTCGAAAGTTTCTCGCAAAGGGCAGTCTGCAATCAATACAGACTGCCTTTTTCGTTACAATAGCTAAGTCAAATTCATTAACCCATACAGATTCATGTTTGAAGAACGTCCCTCTCCGGTTGTCGCCTCGGCCGCCTCGGCCAGAAAGCTTCCCAGAATGGCCTTACTTGCCCTTCTGATGCTTTTCATCATCCCGGGATTATTGTCCCGCGACTTCTGGAGTTCCTACGAGCTGACCTCTTTCGCTCTCGTTCACACGATGATTAACGGTGATGCGGCTGCGTGGTTGCTGCCGCAGTTGGGTTCTTCTGAATATGTCACCAACGGCCCCTTGAGTCTGTGGGTATCGGCGATTTTTGCCAAACTTTTCGGTTTTCTCTTTTCTGAAGCCAGCGCGAGCCGTCTGAGTGTTCTCGTCTGGTTTGCCATTGCCACTTCAAGCGTTTGGTACGGCACGTGGTATTTGGCCCGCCGCGCGGAAGCGCAGCCCGTGGTCCTTGCCTTTGGCGGGGAAGCCTCACCCATTGATTATGGGCGTGTGGTGGCCGACGGCGCCCTTTTAATGTTTGTGGCGACTTTCGGGCTTTTTGTCCCGATGCGTCAGCTCTACGTTGAGACCGCTTTGGTCGCAATTGTTGCCGCTTTCTTTTTCTCACTGGCGTGGACCTTCAGACGCGATGTGCTGGCCCCCCTATTCACCGGCATTACCATCGGCTGCGCAGTGCTGACAGCTAATCTCTTTGCGGGCGTCTCTCTGCTTGTGATCGCGCTCTTTATTCATGCGCGTGTTCACGCCTATGACACCCCCTTCATCAACCGCGCCACGCTGATTATTGTCGCCGCCTGTGCCACTTTCTTTATTTGGCCGATTTTGGCTGTGGCGGTGGCTATCGAAACCGTAGACGCATGGTTTGATGTTTGGTGGGCCGCTCAACTTGACGTTCTGGGCACCATGAGAAGTTTCGAGCTCAAATGGATGCTTGAGAACTTCATCTGGTTTCTCTGGCCGCTGTGGCCCTTTGCTCTTTTAGCGCTTTATGCCTTCAGAAAGCAGCTCGATCGCACGCACATCAAACTGCCGCTTTTGATTTTCATTGGCCTAGCTGTTTTTTCTTTGTTGGGTCACGTCTCCGGCGAACGAATGCTGATGACGCTCACCGTGCCGCTTTGCATTCTCGGTGCTTTTGGACTCATGTCTGCCCGCCGTTCCGAAGGCAATATCCTTGACTGGTTCTCCGCCACGGTTTTCACCCTGGCTATCGTTACGATCTGGGTTTATTTCATCGCTTGGCAAACTGGCTGGCCGCCCAAGATGAGCAAGTCCATCATTAATTTAGCGCCGGGCATTCCCGCTACTTTGCACGGACTTCTTTTTGTGCTCTGTTTTGTAACGCTGCTTGCCTGGCTCGCCCTTGTTCTTTGGCGCATGAACCATTCGCAGGTCGTAGCCTGGAAGGGACCGTGGCTTGCCGCCGCGGGCATCACCGCGCTTGCGCTCACGACGGTTTATCTCTTTGAGCCGGTCATTGATCGTGCACGCAGTTTTGAGCCGGTCGTGCAAGAGGCGCTCACGGACTTTCATGCCCATGCGAAACCCTCAGACTGCATTGAGCCGCAAGAGTTGGATCCGACCAAAGAAGTGTTATTTAACTACTACGGCCTCGAACTCAAAGAAAATATCCAGTGCCGCTTTGTGTTTACGACCGAGCGTGCCTTTAAAGACAGTGCCTACTCCGAGTCCTCTGTTCTGGGCCGATACAACCGGCCGCGTGACCGTGAGAGGTTTGTTCTGATTGAACAAGGTGAATAATGTCGCATCCGCTTCCTAAACGCCTGACGCCCCCGGACATTTCTGCGCGCGCCATCGCCAAATTGGCAGGCCCTATCTTTGTGGCCAACATTGCCATTGTGGGCGGCGGCACTATTGATACGGTTATGGCGGGCCACTTAGGCGCCGATCACTTGGCCGCGATTGCCTTGGGTCTTGCCTCCATGATCATGATTTTCATGGGACTGGTGGGTATTTTGCAGGGCATGAGCCCGCTCGCAGGTCACCATTTCGGCGCCCGCCAATACGAAAAGATCGGCTTTGAGCTCTCGCAGTGCCTGTGGCTTGCGCTCATTCTTTGCTTTATCGGCATGCCGCTTTTAGGCTGCACGAATCTTTGGACAGGCCTTGCGCAAGCGCAAGGTCCAGTCAAAACCATGGCTGCGCAGTACCTCATGATCAGCATGATGGGGCTGCCCGCCGCGTTGGGCGGCCGCGCTTTCGTGGCGTTAAATGCCGCCGTATCGCGCCCCAAAGTCACCATGTACGTGTCGTTAGCGATGGTGGTGCTCAAAGCGCCGCTTAACGCTATATTCATGTACGGCTGGTTGGGTTTTGACGCGATGGGCGGGGCAGGTGCCGCCATGTCTTCGACCATTCTCACGTGGCTGTCTTTCTTTGTCTACATCTTTGTTTGGAAGAAAGACGCTTTTTACACGCAGATGCGCTGCAAGCGCTACTACGGGCCGGACCTTAAGGCCATGTGGGCGCAGCTTAAAATCGGCATTCCGATTGGGTTATCGACATTCTTTGAAGTGAGCTCCTTTACCCTCATGGCGATTTTTATTTCCCGATTCGGCGCTGTAACGGTCTCCGCTCACCAAATCGTGGCCAATATCACCGGTCTTTGCTACATGATTGCGCTCTCAATCGGTATCGCCTGCACAGTCTTGGTTTCTCAGTGCTTGGGGGCCGGCTGGGCAAGCGTGGCAGAAAAAGCCACCAAACGGTGCCTGACCACCGCCGTGATTATTGCGGCGATTGTCGCACTTTCGCTTTTTGTCGGTCGCGGCTTTCTCCTTTCTCTTTACACCAATGATGAAACCGTCATCCGCATCGGCTACTCATTGATTATTTTCGGTATTCTCTACCACGTCTTTGATGCCATGCAGTGCGTGAGCTCCTTTGCACTTAGAGGCTACCGAGTCACCTTCTGGCCGATGATTATTTACGGTGTTTTGCTCTGGGGCGTTGGTCTATTGGGCGGCTATTACATCGCCTTCATCGGTGAGCCCTTCACCGCTCCCCTTGCCGCCTACGGCTTCTGGGGCATGACCGCGTTGGGTCTTTGCTTAGCCGGTATCTGCTTGGCCGTTACGGCACTCTTTGTGGCGAAAACACGCACAAAAGAAGAAGAGGCGGTTGCTAAAAAAGCCGCTGAAATGGCTCAGTAGAAAAAACTCTCTTTTGCGAAAAACGGAATCAAACGGTTCCGTTTTTTTTTCGCACCTGTTAGAAAGATGACAAATTGAAAAATTTGCCGGTCTTGCCCTCTTTTTTCTTTAACATAGAGAAAAAATCAGACAATGAGGTACAAGATGACTATTCAGCAAAATTTGATCGCCGGCGTCTGCGTTGCCGTCGGCATCGCCTCTGTCGGCGTTTCGCTTAAAGCAGGCATTGATCACTTTGTAGACCGCGACCGAGTGGTCACCGTCAAAGGTTTAGCAGAAAGAAATGTGGCAGCCGACTACGTCATCTGGCCCGTAACTTTTCGAGTAACCGGTAATGATCTAAGCGCGCTTTACGAAAAAGCGAAGACACAAAGCCAAGAGATTCGGCAATTTTTAATCAACCAAGGCATCAAAGCGGAAGACATTTCCGAAGGAACACCCACGGTCCAAGACTTGCACGCGGACTTTTACGGCAACAACCTGCCGCCGGAGCGCTATCGCATGGAATTAGCGGTTTCCGTTGCCACTGAAGACGTTTCCACTGTTTTAAAAGCAATGGTCAATCAATCTGAGTTGATCCAACACGGTGTGCTTTTCACGCAAAACTACCGCACACAATTTTCCTTTAATGGGTTAAATGCCATTAAGCCGGAAATGGTAGAAGAGGCAACTAAGAATGCTCGCTCAACCGCGCAAAAATTTGCCGAAGACAGTGATAGCGAATTGGGCAAAATCCGCCGCGCCTCTCAAGGGCAATTCACGATTTACGACCGAGACAGCAACACGCCCTATATGAAGCGCGTCAGAGTGGTGACCACAGTTGAATACTATTTAAAGGACTAAGTTGAAGTCGCCGCGAATGCGGCGATTTTCAATTTTGCAAGAATGCCTCGATAGCTTCAGTGGCTATCGCATAAGCATTTTCTTCGAAAGGATCAATTGCCAGCAAATCCGTCATCGAACGCATCCAGGTCATCTGACGTTTGGCAAGCTGCCGCGTGGCGGCGACACCTGCGAGCACAAATCGATCGTAATCGATTTCACCCTTGAGATAGTCAATAGCCTGGCGGTAGCCCACCGCTCGCATGGAAGGCGCGTTTTCATCAAAATCCGGCTGCTTCATCAAACCTTTCACTTCATCGAGGAATCCGGCTTCAATCATCATCCAAAAACGCTTTTCTATTCTCTCGTGCAAAAGCGCACGATTTTTCGGCATCAAGCCCAGCGTTAAAAAGTCGTGTTTGGAACCTTCGTTTTTTTGATTTTGATAGTAAGAAATGGGCTTGCCTGTTTGTCGATAAACTTCCAACGCGCGGCTGATTCGCTGAGAATCGGTCGGATGCAGACGCTCTGCAGTCTGCGGATCCACGCTTTGTAATTTTTTGTGCATGGCGGGCCACCCGAGCTCGGAGGCCTCCTTTTCGATCTCCGCTCTGACTGCCAAATCGCTCGAAGGCATGTTGTTGAGTCCGTCTTTAAGCGCTTTGGCATAAAGCATGGTGCCGCCCACAATAATAGGCAGATGACCTCGAGCCGTGATCTCCTCGATCAGGCGCTCGCAATCTTTAAAAAAGTCGGCCGCGCTGTAACTGTCAAAAGGATCCCGAATATCGATTAAATGGTGCGGCACACCTTCTTTTTCTTCTGGCGTCGGTTTTGCGGTACCGATATCCATGCCTCGATAGACCAGAGCGGAGTCAATGGAAATGACTTCTGCATTAAAAGCATGCGCAAGCTTCACACCCAAGGCGGTCTTGCCGCTTGCGGTCGGTCCCAACAAAAGCACGGCCTTAGCCATTATTTTCCTCGCATGAAAAACTTATCGAGATCCGTCATCGTGAGCTGAATCCAGGTGGGGCGCCCATGGTTGCATTGATCGATACGCTCGGTCTGCTCCATCTGGCGCAAGAGCGCATTCATCTCTTCGAGGCTGAGATAACGGTGCGCGCGCACCGCGCCGTGGCAAGCCATGGTGGCCAGAATTTCATTGCGCTTTTCTTCAAGAAGCGTGCTGCCGCCAAACTTCTTAATATCCGCTAAAAGCTCAGCAATTAACGCTTCACCGGTTTTTTCAATGTCGCCGGCTAAAACCGCGGGGACCGCGCGAAGTCTCAGGTGCGTGGGTGAGGCCGCTTCCAATTCAATGCCAAGAGACAATAAAAGTGACTGATTATCTTCAAAGGTGGCCATCTCTTCCGCGTCCGCTCTGAAAACCAGCGGAATCAAAAGCTGCTGAATAGCGACTTTTTGCGCATCCATCTGCTTTTTCAGTTTCTCATAGACAATGCGTTCATGCGCCGCATGCATATCCACCAAAACCATGCCGTGATCGTTTTCCGCAACGATAAACACGCCGCCCACTTGTCCCAACGCTCTGCCCAAAGGGTATGAGAGCTTTTCGTGTTCGACGGCAATCTCAAATGACGCGCCGCTGCGAATTGCTTCGACCGCATCAGGAGCGGTCTTTCCATGAGAAGACTGAGACTTTGTCTGATAAAAGTCCAGGTAGCGGTTAAGCTGCGAAGGCTCGTAGGCGGGCGCCTGTGACTTCAGTTCAAACGTTCTTGAGGCACCTTGTGTGGCAGCTCCATGGGACCTTGTATCCTCATTATGAGTGACTGCCGAATGTTCACTTTGGACCTGATGCGATTCTTCCCCAATTCCTGCCAGGGCAGGCGCCAAAGCGTTTTGCACCGCATGCATAACGAATTGATGCACCCATTGTGAATCTCTAAAGCGCAGCTCACTTTTGGTGGGGTGCACATTTACGTCAACCTTTACCGGATCAATATCCACAAAAAGGCAGTACATGGGCTGCAACTGATTGTGAAGCACATCGGCATAAGCATTTTTCACAGCATGCGCAAGTAATTTATCGCGCACAAAGCGCCCATTGACGTAACAGTATTGCGCATCGGTGCGGGCGCGCCCCGCTGTGGGCAAGCCAACCCAGCCGTAAACCCGAGCCGAGACGGTCTCCGCATACACTTCGCGCTGCGCGTGGGCGAATTCATCGGGCATGACACGATTGACGCGGCTGCGGCTTTCTTCAATTGGCAAAACAAGCACGGGCTTGCCGTTATTGACCAGACGAAATTCAATGGTCGGATGAGCGATCGCAATGCGCTCCAAAGCCACTTTGCAGTGCGCGGCTTCGGTTCCCTCTGACTTTAAGAATTTTCTTCTGGCAGGCGTCTTAAAAAATAAGTCTTCAACATCGACTTTCGTGCCTTGGCCGCCGGCGGCTACTTCGACTTCACCTTCATGAATGCTGTAAGCGCAGGATTGCTCCGCAGTGCGGGAGGTCAGCGTCATGGCGCTTACCGATGCGATAGAAGCCAACGCTTCACCTCTGAAACCCAAACTTAAAACGTGTTCGAGTTCATTGAGGTCACGGATCTTACTTGTCGCATGGCGCTTTAATGCCAGAGGCAGCTCTTCCTTGGCAATCCCCCGACCGTTATCGGTAACAGTGAGTCTTTTGATGCCGCCTGATTCCAGTCTTACTTCAATGCGAGTGGCATCGGCGTCAATCGCGTTTTCCACCAGTTCTTTGAGCACGGAGGCCGGACGCTCAATGACTTCACCCGCGGCAATTTGACTCACCAGCTGATCAGAGAGCTCTCGGATCGCTCTTTTCGGAGAATGTTCTGTGTTATTCGATACTTGCATAATGGAGGAGATTTTAGCATTAGCCAAACTCTTCAACGGCCGCTCTATTTTTCCAAACACACAGAAATTAAAAAATTACCCACTCTACCCCTCTTTAAAACTCGTCCATTAATGTTTAAACTTCGATTCGTTGGAAAATAGAAAAGTCTTTATTGTTCTCCCTCGACTATGGATTGGTCTTTATTCATTGATTTATTCACCAATGCCGATCGTTTCCTAATCACGATCGCAAACGACTACGGCATTCTGATCTATATCATCATGTTCATGATCTTTTTCCTGGAGACAGGGATTGTGGTCATGGCTTTTTTGCCCGGTGATTCGCTCCTTTTTGTCGCTGGCGCCGTTACGGCAACCGGCGCAATTGATCCTTGGTGGCTCACCGGTGTTGTAACCCTGGGAGCAATCCTTGGCAACACCTCAAACTTTTATATCGGCTCTTGGCTCGGGCACAAAATCTATGACGGCTCCATCAGTTGGATTGACCAAGAGGCCCTCAATAAAACACATACCTTTTATGTCCAGCACGGCGGAAAAACGATTTTCCTTGCCCGTTTCGTTCCGATCGTAAGAACCTTTGCTCCGCTTATCGCGGGTGCCGCTTCGATGCCTGTCTGGCGTTTTGAGTTCTATTCCATTACAGGCGCTTTTGCCTGGGTTTACGGTTTGGTTTGGGCCGGTCACTTATTTGGCAACATGCCTTTCATCCGTGACCACCTGACAACGATTTTGCTTTGCGGTATCGGTTTTGCCCTGATACCGACGGCCGCGATTGCGCTGTCGAAATTCTTAAAGAAAAAGAAAGCAGAGCAAAAAGGCATTTAGATTTTTTAAGTGGGCACGACCGCGATGCGATCCGTGCCCATTTTTCAATGAGGAGACCAACATGCGACAGTGGGAACACTTTATCGCGATTATCAAAAAAGAAGTCCAGCCGGCACTTGGCTGCACGGAACCCACCTCTATCGCCTACGCCGCGGCGCATGCCGCAAGGCTCTTAGGCAAAAAGCCTGAAAAAATCACTGTCGCTGTGAGTGACAATCTCTACAAAAACGCCATGGGTGTGTTTGTCCCGGGCACGGGTCAAGTGGGTCTGCCGATTGCCGCTGCGGTCGGCGCCTTGGGCGGCGACCCTGATGCGGGCCTTGAGGTCCTCGCGCCTATTACAACGGCTCACGTTAAAGAAGCCATGGACATGATCGAAGAAGGGCGCGTCATGATTGAAAAAGCAGACAGTCCTGATGCCGTTTTCTGCAGCGCGACGGTTTACGCGGGAGACGAGTCTGCTCAAGTCACCGTGCAAGGTGAACACACGGGCATTGTTGAAAAGCGCAAAAACGGAGAAGTGGTCTTCAAAAAAGAATCCTCTATTTCCACTGATTCTGAGGGCCAAAGCAACGTGGAAGGCGAACCCATCAGCTTGAAGGCGATCTACGACTTCGCGCTCAACGCGCCTTTTGAAGACATCGCCTTTATCCTTCAGGCGCGCGACATCAATATGGCGTTAGCCGATGAAGGTCTTGCCCGTCAGTATGGTCTCGAATTGGGTCGCACGATTAAAGAACAAATTGACGCAGGGATCTTAAGCGCAGACCTCGTCAACAACATGGCTGCCTACACGGCCGCTGCCTCTGACGCCCGCATGGGCGGGGCGACGCTGCCTGCCATGAGCAACTACGGCAGCGGCAACCAGGGCATCACCGCCACCATTCCGGTGGTGAAAATGGCTGAATTTGTGAAGGCCGACGACGAACGTCTTGCCCGCGCACTCATTCTTTCTCATTTGGGCGCCATTTACATTAAGTCCCACTACCCGTCTTTGTCGGCTTTCTGCGGCAACACGGCCACCTCATCGGCTGTGGCCATGGCTTTGGTGTACTTGAATTCCGGCACGTTTGAGCAAGCCTGCATGGCGATCAACAATGTCATCAGCGACACGTCCGGCATGGTCTGTGATGGTGCGAAGTCCACCTGCGCCATGAAAGTGCACACAGCGGCACAATCGGCCTACAAGGGATGCTTCCTCGCTTTAGCCGGCCATGGCGTGGCAGGTCAAGGCATTGTCTCCGCAGATGTCGAAAAGACGATTGATAATTTGGGCGCCATGATTACTCAAGGCATGCACCAAACGGATGAAAAGATCATCGAAATTATGCGTCGCAATTAATTTTTCATGACCCGGGACTATCCAGTCCCGGGTTTTGATTAAGGCATCCAAAATTTTGCTATTGGCAGCGCGACATTGTCGATGTCATATTCCATCACAGCATTACCCAATAATTTTTTAAGCATTAAGTATGAGTGTTTTATGACATTAGGGTACGATATTTTATGACATTAGAAATCACTTTTTCCTTAAAAATCAAAGCAATACAAAAAAATCCCAGGAGCCATATTAAAAAGCCCTGGGATTTTTAACCTGAAAACTGAAAATTAACTATTGAGCGCGCTTTTCCAAAATTTCAATGGCGGGCAACACCTTGCCTTCCAAAAATTCCAAGAAAGCGCCACCGCCGGTGGAGATATAGGAAATACGCTTGGAAATGCCAAACTTACCGACCGCGGCCACCGTATCACCACCGCCCGCGATGGAGAAGGCGCCGTTTTCAGTGGCCTTCGCGATGGCTTCAGCCATCACTTCGGTGCCATGAGAATAGGGTTCCATTTCAAAAACACCCACCGGGCCGTTCCAAACAATCGTGCCGGCTTTTTGCAGAATTTCCGCCAAAGCCTTGGCCGTTTCCGGACCCACGTCCAAAATCATTTCATCGTCTTGCACATCTTCAATACGGCAAGTGCGATGTTCAGCCGTTTCAGAAAATTCCTTGGCGACCACAACGTCAGTGGGCAAGGGCAGCGTGGCGCCCTTTTGCTTTAAGGTTTCCAAAATCTTCTTGCATTCATCGAGCAAATCGGCTTCGGCCAAAGACTTACCCACTTTGTAGCCCGCGGCCATCAAGAACGTGTTAGCGATGCCGCCGCCCACGATCAACTGATCCACTTTCTGGGCCAAGTTATTCAAGATCGTCAACTTCGTGGAGACTTTCGAGCCGCCGACAATCGCCACGAGCGGATGCTTGGCTTCTTCCACCGCCTTGGTGAGCGCGTCAATTTCAGCGGCCATCAAGGGGCCTGCGCAAACCATATCGGCGTATTGAGCCACGCCGTACGTGGAGGCTTGAGCGCGGTGCGCCGTACCAAAGGCGTCATTGACAAACACGTCACAAAGCGCGCCGTACTTCTTCGAGAGCTCTTCCGTGCACTTCTTTTCACCAACGTTGCAGCGGCAGTTTTCGAGCATCACCACTTCGCCCGGGGCCACTTCAAAACCACCGTCAACCCAATTGTCAATCAGACGAACCGGGCAGCCCAGCAATTCAGACATGCGTTCAGCGATCTTAACGAGGCTGTCAGCCGGCGTCTTCTCACCTTCCTTAGGACGCCCCAAGTGGCTCACCACCATCACACGGGCACCCGCGTCACGAGCCATGCGAATAGCGGGAACCGAAGCCACCAGGCGGGCTTCATTGGTGATATTGCCGTTTTCGTCGCGCGGGGCGTTCAAATCAGAACGAATGAAGACGCGCTTATCTTTCAAGGCACCAGCCTTGACCAATTGTTCGAGAGTAGTCACTCGCATGGTTTCTTTTCCTTAAAAAGAAAATTTAGTTAACTCATTAATTATAGAGGTCAGCTCAAAATCACAGGTTCGGGCTCGAGCTCAACCCCAAATTTTTCCTGAACCGCCGATTCAATTTTTTCAGCAAAAGCCAGTAATTTCTCTCCGCTTGCTTTGCCCTCATGATTGACTAAAACCAGAGCCTGTTTTTCATAAGTGCCTGCTGCGCCATCCCTTGCACCTTTAAGCCCTGCTTGGTCAATCAGCCAGCCCGCTGCAAGCTTTTCTCGCCCACCCGCTAACGGATAGTGCACAATGCTCGGGAATTTTTCGAGCAAGTTCTGGAAAACTTCCCGGGTCACAATCGGATTTTTGAAAAAGGAACCGGCACTTGGCAAATCTTTAGGATCTGGCAATTTCCGCGTCCGCGCGGCAACAACTGCTTCAAAGATCGCCTTCGGGCTCACCGCTTTGCCATCGGCAAAAGCCAATGCCAATTCCTTGTAGCTCAAATTCGGCTGCCAATTATCGTCGAATGCAAATGTCACTGCGGTTACAACCCAACCTCGGCCTTCTTCTGTCTTAAAAACGCTGTGGCGATAACCGAAGTCACAATCTTCATTAGCGAGTTCTTTCACCTGACCGTTTGCCGGATCAAACACTTCAACGCTGCGGACAAATTGCGCCACTTCAGAACCATATGCGCCGATATTTTGGACAACTGCGCCTCCCACTGTTCCGGGAATCAAGGCTAGATTTTCAGGGCCGCCCCAACCGAGCGCCAAAATACGTTTGACCGTTTCGTGCCAGTTCTCCCCGGCACCCACTTTCAGAAGTTTTTGCTCAGAGTCTGCCTCAAAACCTTCAAACCCCATCTGAATGACTAATCGATTAACGAAAGCTGAGGTAATTAAAAGGTTGGAGCCGCCACCCAAAATAAAGGGCTCAACGCCTTCACGCTTAGCGAATTCCAACGCAAACTTCAGTTCATCCAGATCTGTCACCTTGGCAAAATAGCGGGCTTTCGCGCTCACCGCCATAGTGTTGTAAGGTTTCAGATCCACAAAACTTTTGATTAAAAGCGTCTGCTGGATTCGGCGGATAACACTTTCAGAATCTAATTCGTTATCCCGCATCAATTCATCAATTGAGCCTTGGGGCACGAACTGATCTTTAATTCCGAAAACAAGCGCGGGAACGTTGATATCCATTTCAGCGAGCGCTTCCAAAACGCCGCTGCCGGCGCCGCCCGCCGCAACCCCGTCTTCGATTGTGCAAAGAAGATCATGATTGGCGGCAGCCCATAGAATCATCTCTCGATCAAGCGGCTTCACAAAACGCATGTCAATGAGCGTTGCGTCCAACCGGTCTGCCACTTCCTGCATGCGGCTTACCATCAGCCCAAAGGCCAAGATGGCCACTCGTTTGTCTTTTCTGCCGCTCTTGCGTAGCACTCTTGCCTTACCAATAGGCAAGGCCTCCAATGCGTTGTCTTGTTTGACACCGGGCCCCTTTCCTCTCGGATAGCGCACCGCTGCAGGCGTACTCATTTTGAAGGCAGTAGTCAGCATCTTGCGACATTCGTCTTCGTCAGAAGGCGCCATCACCGTCATATTGGGGATGCTTCTGAGATAAGCGATATCAAAAACGCCCTGGTGCGTCTCACCGTCAGCGCCCACCAAGCCGCCTCGGTCAATCGCAAACATCACAGGCAGATTCTGAATCGCTACATCGTGCACGATTTGGTCGTATGCGCGCTGAGCAAAGGAGGAATAAATCGCCACCACGGGTTTAATACCTGCTGCTGCCAAACCGGCCGCAAAGGTCACCGCATGCTGCTCGGCAATTGCCACATCCCGATAGCGTTCCGGGAAGCGTTTTTCAAATTCCACTAAACCGGAACCCTCACGCATCGCAGGCGTAATGGCGTAGAGTCTTCCATCGACTTCGGCCATGTCGCATACCCAACGCGAAAAGACCTCTGTGTAGGTGGGGTGATCGGGATCGGGTTTCCTTTCAATAACGCCCTCTTCCGGATCAAAACGGCCGACACCGTGATAGAGCGTGGGATTGGCTTCTGCAGGAGCGTAGCCCTTGCCTTTTTTCGTCACAACATGCAGCACCATCGGACCATCGAGCGCCTGAATGTTTTTGAGCACTGTCACTAAATTGGCAATATCGTGACCATCGACCGGGCCGTAGTAGTTGAGATCAAAAGCCGAAAAAAGTGTAGAGTGCGGCGCAACGAAATTAACCGTGCGCTGCTCCATGCTCTTAAATAAATTCCAGAGTTTAGGCAGGGGCTTCAGAGCTCGCTTAGAAAAGTTTCTGGCACTGGAAAAAGCGTGACCGGAAACCAACTTGGCCAAATGATGGTTTAAAGCGCCGACCGAAGGCGAAATAGAGCAGTCATTGTCGTTGACAATAATGAGAAGCTTGATGCCTTCTTTATAGGTTCCGGCGTGATTGAGCGCTTCGACAGCCATACCGCCTGTGAGCGCACCGTCGCCGATCACGGCGATATGCCAGGCATCTTTGTCGCCATTCATGGCATCGGCCACCGCCATGCCAAGCGCGGCGGAAATAGAAGTGGAACTATGCGCAGTGCCGAACGCGTCATGTTCGCTTTCGGCAGGTTTCGGGAAACCCGACAAGCCTTTGTAGCGACGAAGCGTTCCAAAACGATTCAGGCGTCCGGTGAGCATTTTGTGCGCGTAGGCCTGATGCCCCACGTCAAAAATAATTTTGTCGCGCGGAGAATTGAAAACGTAATGAAGCGCAACGGTTAAATCCACCGCGCCGAGGCTGCTGGCCAAATGGCCGCCCGTTTTTGAGACGGACTCCACCATAAATTCGCGAATTTCGCGCGCCAATGTCGGCAACATCGGAACGGATAATTTCTTCAGATCCTTCGGGCTTTGAATTCGGTTGAGTAAACGCATTCTGTCCCCTGTCAATGATCTCGACTCAGGATATAAAGGGCGATGTCAGACAAGCGTTGCGTCTTTCCCTTATATTCTGCCGAATGCTCTCCAATATTTTTCAGCGCTTCAAGGGCTTTATTGATCTCATTTTGAGCCATTTCACGCGATTTATCTAAGCCAAGCAATGAGACATAAGTGGGCTTGTCTTCTGCGGCATCTTTGCCTGCTGTTTTACCTAACACAGCCGTATCTGCCGTCACATCCAAAATGTCATCAATCACTTGGAAAGCCAAACCAATGGAATCGGCGTATTGCGCGATTTGGCCCACGAGAAAAACGGGCGGCATGGTCTTCGCGCCATAAAGCCCCATCAGAGCAGAGGCGCGAATCATCGCACCGGTTTTCATTCTGTGCATCAAGGTGAGCGTTTCAAGGTCCAGTTTTTGATGCACAGAGAGTAAATCCACAGCTTGGCCGCCGCACATACCGGTCGAGCCTGCCGCACCGGACAAAAGCTTCACGAGCATGCTGATCTGTTCGCCGGGCAGCTTTGTTTGTGTTAACTCAAAGAAGGCCTGTGCCTGAAGAGCGTCACCGGTGAGCATTCCCATCGCTTCGCCGTATTTTTTATGAGTGGTGAGCTTGCCACGACGCAGCGTATCGTTATCCATGCAAGGCATGTCGTCGTGCACAAGCGAATAAGAGTGGATGTATTCGAGAGCGAGCGCAATATGATCCAGTGCCTCCTCTTCGGCCCCCACCAAGTCGCCCGCCGCATACGCCAAAAGCGGACGGATGCGTTTACCGCCATCGAGCACCGCATAACGCATGGCTTCATGCAGTTTCCACGGCAAGCGGTTCTCCGGCGGCAGAGCTTTCTTAGCACACAATTCAAAGTGCGCCGCGCGTTCAGCGCTCCAACTCTTAAAATCCATCAGTGATTCCTTTCTGACGAAGGTCGGACTCTTCTAACGGCTCTTCACTGCCATCTTCAAGCTTTTTCACAACTTCTGCGGCTTGATTTAAGAGCATCTGACACCGAGCCGAGAGATCTTTTCCTCGCTTATAGGCCTTAACGCTTTGCTCAAGCGTGAGTTCTCCTGCGCGCATCGTCTCAACAATAGCCTGCATTTCCTGCATTGCTTCTTCAAACGTCAATTTCTCAACTGATTTAAGCTGCGCCATCGTGCCCTCGTCATTTAATCGTTAACTTGTTTATTTTAATAACAGAGGGGAAAATATCCTAGGTTAAATTAGCCTCTGCAAAGAAAATTTCACGTATAGAAACGAATCGCTTTGACTTTAAAAAACAAGATGAATTTGCAAAATATTGCTTTTATCCACTGGCGCAGCCCTTGCGGAATTCTCATGATCGCCAGTTTGAATGAACGATTGGTCATGAGCGACTGGGTTGACGGTTGGCACCACAAGGCTATCTTGAATCGTTTCAATAAACTCATTGGATTACCTTTTGTTGAAGGCAGTTCTCGTGTAATTGAAGATGCAATCCACCAATTAGAAGAATATTTCCATCAAGAGCGACGCAAATTTGATCTGCCGCTCACACTCATCGGCACAGATTTTCAAAAGGATGTCTGGCATGCTCTGCAAAGCATTCCTTATGGAAGTCGCCCGACTTATGCAGACATCGCCCGAGCCATCGGCAAGCCCAAAGCAGTTCGTGCCGTGGGCGGCGCCGTCGGTCAAAATCCCTTTTCCATCATCATTCCCTGTCACCGCGTGGTGGGTGCCAACCAATCACTCACAGGCTACGGCGGCGGGCTGGAGGCTAAAAAGTATCTTTTAGCCTTAGAGACCAGCCGACATTCTTAAATTCAAAAGTCTTAGCGACCTTGAGCCTCCCGAGCTTCATGACGTTTCTGCAGATTCGCGGCAATAACGCCTAAGCTCAAATTTTCCTGCTGCAGCAAAACTAAAAGGTGATACAGAAGGTCAGACGCTTCATTGATGGTTTCTTCACGATCATGAACCGTCGCTGCAAGCGCCGTTTCAACAGCTTCTTCGCCAACTTTTTGCGCAATACGCTTGGTTCCTCGGGCGTAGAGACTTGCCGTGTAGGACGTCTCCGCTGAGGCATTTTTACGGCTGGCTAAAATTCTTTCCAATTCAGCTAAAAATTCATGGGCGTGCCGGATCTCTCCAAAGCAGCTTTCACGACCCAAGTGGCAAGTCGGCCCCACAGGATCGGCCAAAATTAAAACAGAATCGTGATCACAATCATCGGCCATATCCACTAAATTGAGATAGTTGCCGGAAGTTTCACCTTTTGTCCAAAGACGATTTTTTGAGCGCGACCAAAAAGTTACCTTCCCGGTTTTAATCGTCTCTTCCAAAGCTTCTCGGTTCATGTAACCGAGCATTAAAACGCGACCCGAAACTGCATTTTGAACGATGGCCGGAATAAGTCCGTCACCTTTGGCGAAATCCAATTGATCGATTTGTTCTTTATTGAGCATTTTCTTATCCTCGATATGCGCGACGCATCTCCACGCCCTGCGCTATTAACCAATCTTTAAGTTCAGAAATTTGCAAAACATTTTTATGAAAAACGGAAGCCGCAAGGGCGCCGTCCACGTGCGCTTTCTCAAAAGCTTCTAAAAAGTGCTCCTTGGCTCCTGCCCCGCCCGAAGCAATTAAAGGCACTTTGCAGATTTCACGCACTTTTCTCAATTGCTCAATGTCATAGCCTTGACGGACACCGTCTTGATTCATCATGTTGAGAACGATTTCGCCGGCTCCCAACGACTGAACTTCCCGCACCCAATCAAGCGTTTTCCATTGTGTGCGGCGTGTTTTCTTCTCATCGCCTGTGAACTGATTGACCCAATAAGTGTCATTTTCCGGGTCATACCAAGAATCAATTCCCACCACCACACACTGAACCCCGAATTCTTTTGCCAAACGAGTGATGAGATCGGGATCAGCCAACGCGGGCGAATTAACGGATATTTTGTCCGCGCCCTTAGACAAAATCTGAGCGGCCTGCGAGACAGTAGAAATGCCGCCAGCGACCGCAAACGGGATGTCAATCACTTCAGCCACACGGTTGACCCAGTCTTTTGAAACAGTTCTGCCATCAGAAGATGCCGTAATGTCGTAGAAAACCAATTCATCGGCGCCTTCTTCACTGTAGCGTTTAGCCAAAGAAACAATGTCGCCTATGATTTCGTGATTTCTGAAGCGAACGCCTTTGACAACCTGATCGTCTTTAACGTCCAGACACGGAATTATGCGTTTAGCCAACATTCGATGGCCTCCTTAACCGTAAATTTTTTCTCCAATAGCGCGCGTCCGATGATGATGCCGTCAACGCCGCTCTCAGCTAATGATCGAATATCATCCAGCGAACCGATACCGCCCGAGGCTTGCACGCAAAGCGTGCAATAGCGCTTCGTTAAATACCTATAAAGCCTGTCGTTTGTTCCCTGCAGAAGGCCGTCTTTCGAAACATCCGTGCATAAAACGTGCTTTAAACCCAACGGCAGATAAGATTCAATCAAAGAATCAACTGTCAGATTTGAAACAGACTTCCAGGCATCAGTAGCAACAAACGCCTGCCCTTTTGTATCGACTCTGCAGTCTAAAGCCAACACCAAGCGATCGGCACCGAAGCGTTTAAACCACTGTTTTGTGTTGTCCGGATCCTTCACACAGGCCGAGCCGATAACAACTTTGTCCACCCCGGCATCCAAAAGCGACTCAATATCGTCTTGTATACGAATGCCGCCGCCCGTTTGTATCGGAACGGAAAGTCTTGCAGCCAAATCGGCAATGAGCGCGGTCTGCCTTTGCGAGGGATCACGAGCGCCGTCCAAATCCACAATGTGCAATCTCTGAGAACCATCGGAAACATAGCGGCTCAATTGCTCGAAAGGATCCACCGCGTATTCGGTTTTTCTCGCGTAATCACCTTGCTTGAGGCGAACCACTTTGCCGCCAATGAGATCAACCGAAGCGATGATATTGCGTGCGCTTTTCATAACTTTAACTCCAGAAAGTTTTTCAACAGTCTGGCGCCTGCCGCGCCGGATCTTTCCGGGTGAAACTGCACGCCGTAGAAGTTATCCTTGCGAATCACCGAGGAAAATTTTTCTCCGTAATCCGTCTCGGCGATCGTGAAGGGATTGACCGCGTAGGCATAGCTGTGCACAAAATAGAAATACTCTCCTTCTGCTGAAGCAAGCCCGTCAAAAATCGGATCATCAACCAACGCTTTAACCCGATTCCATCCCATATGCGGCAATGTGAGAAACCCAACCTGCAGTTTTGAAACTTTCTGCGGAATCACACCCAGCATTTCAACGCCGCCCGTCTCCTCGCTTTCTGCGCCTAGAAGCTGCATGCCCAGACAAATTCCTAGTACCGGACAGTCTGCCTCCTGTATGCATTGAGCGAGTGCTCTTTTTTGCAGCTCACGCATCGCAGCCTGCGCGGTGCCTACTCCCGGCAGAAAAAGCCGTTGAGCTTGACGGGCAACTTCAGGTTTATCGGTTACGATTGGGTCAACCCCCAATCGTCTGACTGCCGCGCACAAAGACGTGAGATTGCAGCAGCCCGTATCCAAAATAACCACTCCTGTCATTGCAGCACTCCTTTTGAGGATGGCAATTCATTGCCTTGCACACGGATCGCCTGACGAAGTGTGCGGGCGAAAGCTTTAAAGAGGCTCTCTGCACGATGATGATCGTTTTGCCCCACGGTTTTCAGGTGCAGTGTGCAGCCCAACGTCTGTGAAAGCGATCGGAAAAAGTGTTCGATCATTTCAGTGGACATATCCCCCACCTTCTGATACTTAAACTGCGCCTCGTAGACCAAATACGGACGATTGGAAAGATCCAAAGCACATTGCGCCAGACATTCGTCCATCGGCAGCACAAAGCCAAACCGACCGATTCCTCGCTTATCACCAAGCGCCTCTTTCAAAGCCTCACCTAATGCCAGACCGACGTCTTCGATTGTGTGGTGATCATCGACCTGAAGATCGCCCTGTGCAATGACCGTCAAGCCAATTGCTGCATGTGTGGCAATTTGATCGAGCATGTGATCAAAAAAGCCGATCCCGGTAGAAATTTTCTTTTGTGTATTGTCATCCAAATTGACACTAATCCGGATTTTTGTCTCTTTTGTGTCTCTTTGAACCGTGGCGCAGCGGCTCTTCTTTAATCCAATGATTTTTTGAGCAATTGTCTTCCAACCCATCGAACCGCGCGCATAGCGGAAAGAGCCGATCCCCATATTGGCTGCGAGCTGCTCATCGGTTTCTCGGTCACCGATCACAAAAGAGCACTGCGTATCCAAAACACCGGGCTGCAGGTAGGCACGCACCAAACCGACCTTCGGCTTTCTGCATTCACAGTTATCCTCAGGGCGATGCGGACAAATGAGCACTTCTTTAAAAGTGATGCCCTGGGAGGAAAGAATCTGAAGCAAGAGCTTTTGAGGCCCTTCAAAATCAGCCAGCGGGAAACTCTCCGTACCTAAGCCGTCTTGATTGGAAACCATTACGAATTCCCAACCGGCATCACGAAGCTGCAAGAGTGCCGTGATGCAATCAGGCTCAAGCTCAAACTTTTCAAATCGATCAATTTGAAAGTCTTCAGGCTCTGCGATTAAAGTCCCGTCGCGATCAATAAATAAAATTTTTCGCCCCTGCATCATTTATCCTCTTTCAAAATCATTGAAAGCTTTTCGACAAAAGCACGGCATTCATCCATCGAACCCACCGAAACGCGCAAAACGTCCTTGTCGCTTCCCGGCTCGCGGACCGCGATGCCCTTTTCCCACAAAGCTCGATAGACATCCTCGGTGTCACTCACTTTGAAAAGCAAAAAGTTGGTCTCGGACGGATAAACGGCCTCGACTTCAGGCATTTTTTTGAGTTCGCCTCTGAGATAAGCGCGGTTGCCGGCAATGAGCTTCACTCTGCGCTTCATCTTTTCAATTCCCGCCTCAGACAATGCCTCTTCGGCAATAGCCGCCACCGGTCCCGGCACAGGGAAAGGCGCAATGACCTTGCGCAGTGCAGCGATGATTTCTTTTTGCGCAAGAATCATCCCGCAGCGAAGACCGGCCAGAGCAAAAGCCTTTGAGAGCGTGCGGACAATCGCCAAGTTCGGATATTTTTCGATGAGATCGGCAACGCTCGCTTGCGGGCAAAACTCAATATATGCCTCATCGACCGCCACAATAGCGTTCTCAGCTAACTGCAACACGCGTTCAATGGATACTCGATCCAACACTTCCCCCGTGGGATTATTGGGACTGCATAAGAACACCACTTTGACGGTATTGGGTTGGCGCAAACGTTCACAAATACCCTCGATATTGATTTTTAAATCACCAACCGGCTCAACAGTGAGCACGTTGGCTGCACAGGTTTTCGCACTGATGCCATACATGCTGTAGGTAGGCAGCGCATAAAGCACGGTGTCTTCAAAAGGTTTACAAAACGTACGAATCAGCAATTCAATCGCTTCATCTCCGCCTCTTGTGATGAGCACCTCTTCCTGTTTGATGCCGGCGTAAGCGGCATAGCGCTTGCAAAGCAACGCCGGCTGCACCTCGGGGTAGCGATTGAGATTCTCAAAACTCATCTCGTATTTCGTGCTTTGCGGATACTCGTTGGTATTGAGCCACACCATGCCCACCGGGGCGTTGTCTCTCGGCGACTCATAGGGCACGAGTGACTGCAAAAAAGAGGGCATTAAAGAAAAAACATTCATATGCCTAATTCCCTTTGAGTGCTGCTAAACGAACGGAAGCCGCACGTTTGTGGGCGTCCAACTTTTCAGCCTGAGCCAATTTTTCAACCGCAGGGCCCAGCGCACGCAAGCCATCGGGCGTGACTTCCTGAATCGTCATCCGACGCTCGAAATCCGCTAAGCCAAGGCTCGAATAGGTCTTCGCGTAACCGTAGGTCGGAAGGACGTGGTTGGTGCCGGAGGCATAGTCGCCCGCGCTTTCCGTGGACCAATCACCCAAGAAAACCGATCCGGCATTTCTGATGCCTGCCACCAATTCCCGAGCATTTCTCGTTTCGACAATTAAGTGTTCGGGCGCATAACGATTGGAAATTGCCACGCAATCGTTCAAATCCTTCGCCACAATGATGCGGCTCATAGAGAGCGCGCCTTCGGCAATTTCCTTACGAGGCAAATCACTGAGCTGACGATCCACCTCTGCGGACACTTTACGGGCAAATTCAATATCGGGCGTCACGAGCACCACCTGAGAGTCTTTTCCATGCTCGGCCTGCGAGAGTAAATCTGCCGCGACAAAAGAGGGATTGGCCCCCGAGTCTGCAATGACAAGTACTTCTGAGGGACCGGCCGGCATGTCGATAGCCGCGCCGTCAGCGCATTCACTGACAAAGCGCTTAGCCTGCGTCACAAAAGCGTTGCCTGGGCCAAAAATTTTCATCACTTTCGGCACCGATTGCGTGCCAAAAGCCATTGCAGCAATCGCCTGCGCACCGCCCGATTGGTAAATTTCCGTCACGCCGCAAAGTCTTGCCGCATACAAAATTTCGTCTGCAATCTTAGGCGGCGACATCAAAATAACTTTTCGACATCCGGCAATTTTCGCCGGGATCGCAAGCATCATCACCGTTGAGAAAAGTGGCGCGGTGCCGCCCGGCACATAAAGTCCCACTGAATCAATCGCGTGCGTGACCTGCTCACAAATGACCCCCGGCATCGTTTCAACCGTCACGGGTTTGATTTGCTGGGCACGGTGAAAAGCTTCAATATTTTTAACCGCAAGCTGCATAGCCGCTTTAATGTCGTCACCCAAACGAGCCTCTGCGGCATCTATTTCTTTTTCCTCGACTCGAATGCTCGTCAGTTTCGTTCTGTCAAACTTTGCCGCATAGTCCCGCAGAGCCTCATCCCCTCTTGCGCGAACATCGGCCACAATACCATCAACAATCTTTTCAATTTCCGCGCCTGCGAGCACCGCAGGGCGCATCAGCAACTGTGTCTGTTCGTCCTTAGACAAATCATTCCAAATCACCGGTTTTAAAACAGTCATTTTCTTCCCCTTTTCACTTCAACATTTTTTCAATCGGCAAAACCAAAATGGAACTTGCCCCAAGCGCTTTGAGTTTTTCCATGGTTTCCCAGAAAAGCGTTTCGCTGCTCACCATATGCATGACAATCTTGGTGTCGTCATCTGCCATGGGCAGCAGCGTCGGGTGTTCAGCGCCCGGCAAAAGTTTGACCACTTCCTCAATTTTGTCTTTAGGTGCGTGCAGCATGATGTATTTGGAACCCCGAGCCATCAGGATGCCGTCGATGCGCGCCAGAAGCATGTCAATCAGAGCACGTTTATCGGATTCAAAATCCCCAGTCCTTTCAATTAAGCAGGCTTTTGAACGAAAAACCGTCTGAACTTCTTTCAAGCCATTGGCTTCCAGTGTGGCGCCCGTTGAAATTTGATCGCAGATCGCATCGGCCAAACCCGCTCTGGGAGCGATTTCCACAGACCCCGTGAGCACACAGGTTTCAAAATCCACGCCCTGCTCTTTCATCCAACGACCCAAAAGATTGGGGAAGGACGTGGCAATGCGGCGACCGGACAAATCCTGCGGACTTTGCCAAGGTTCATTCATCGGAATGGCAATTCCCAAACGGCACTCTCCGAAATCCAATCTGCGGCTCACCTTATAGGAAGCGTTTAATCCCAAAGCTTCTCGGGCTAATTTAGTTTCTTCCAAAACGCCTTCGCCCACGATCCCCAAATCAACTGTGCCGTCCATCACCAAACCGGGAATATCGTCATCTCTGACTAAGAGCACTTCCACGGGGAGATTTTCCGCAATAGCAATCAGGCGCTGGGAGCGAACACGAACCCGCAAACCGGCTTTCTCCAAAAGATCAAAGGAGTCTTCCGACAAGCGGCCGGACTTTTGCAATGCGATGCGTAATCGAGATATTTCAGACATCGTTCTTCCTTTTCAAAAAAATCTGTTTGAAATCTTTTGAACCGGAAAACGACAGAGGTAATAAAAGAAAACCTCCGAATTTCTTTCGGAGGCCCTTAGGTACGTTTATGATTGTTTTGTTGCCGCCGAAAGAATTTCTTCGTCTTCCGGCGCAAGCCAACCGTTCGCCAGAGACTACTCAAGCGAATGGTGATGACCGAGGATAACAAACATATATTTCATAAAAACGTCCTTATTGAACAGTTTTTATTTTTCCACTTTTTCAACTTTTGTGTCTAGGCACTACAGCGTAGGAAAAACAATTTTTTTATTTTTTGATTTTCTCTGAGGCCGTACCCTGAACAAATCCTAATGCGCAACAACGCTTGTCCGTGTATTCTTTGCCAAAAACAAATTGCACAAAAAAAATGAAATCACTTTGGATGCTTTCGGCCTCCTTTTTCTTTTCCTTGATGGCCGTTTTTGTCAAAATGGGCGCTGAAGATTTCGGCACCTTTGAATTGATTTTCTACCGCTCGCTCGCGGGCGTCATTTTGCTTTATACCTTCATCCGCTCGCGCGGCTACACGATCCGAACACCTTACCTTTTCGGTCACTTCAAGCGAAGCTTCATCGGCACGGTTTCAATGTCCATCTGGTTTTTGTCGCTCACCATGCTCCCTGTGGGCACTTCCATGACTTTGAATTACACCTCGCCCCTGTTTTTGTCCTCTTTCATGGTCGTGATTTTGCTCATGCGAAAGCAACCCATGCCCTGGGGACTGCTCGGCTGCATTGTGCTGGGTTTTTGCGGCGTGGTGCTTGTGCTTCAGCCCTCGTTTTCCTCGGGACAAATGCTGGGTGCCATGCTGGCACTTGCTTCTGGATTTTTAGGCAGCGTCGCCTACTGGCAAATTAAGGAACTGGGACAGCTTAAAGAACCCTCCTGGCGAATTGTTTTCTACTTCACCGTCTTTGGCACGTTTTACGGCCTTTTGGGCAATCTTTTCCTTGAGGGCGGGCTCTCGCCGATTACGCTCGACAACATTGGCTACTTAATCGGCATGGCTGTTTGCGCAACCTGTGCGCAATGCTCCTTGACGCTTGCTTTTGGGCAAGGCAACGTCCTGCTCAGTTCCTGTCTGCAGTTTTCGGCCATCATCATGGCTGAACTTATGGGCTTGCTCTTTTTTGGTGACGCGTTATCGCTTACAACCGAAATCGGCATTGCGGTCATTATGGTCTCAGGAGTCTGCGCCACGATGCTCACCCGGCGTCAACAAACAAAACCTTAACAAGTTGCAAATTTTACAGCTCTGTTAAATCAGTCTAACAAATTGTTTTTTAAAGATTTTTCAAAAAATTGAGACTTTTCGGTAACTTTGTCTGAAATATTTAGTTGCGAGCACATACATTTTGAATCGGTATTTCAGAGGCAGGCTATGTAAAGTTAAAGCCGTGAGAGACAAGCAGAGCTGGTCCTCCGGAACAAGAGAAGAGAGAGTTAGGCTAGGGCCCCAAAACCCTAGCCATTTTTTTAGGCAATTTCGAAACAATGTGCAAAAAAGCTCGCAAGCTTCTCACCTTTCCGTTACGATCTCTCTGAAATTAACAAAGGGAAGGCAATTATGCAGAAATCTTTTATCGCCCTTTTAGGAGCATTTGTTATGGCATTAACAGGCTGCACGGAAAAAAGCCCTGCTGACAACTTAGCGGGCGAAGCCGTCAAAAATCTTCAAGGTACTTCCTGGCAATTAGTGGTCGCAACGCCCGCCGCCAAGGATTCTGAAGACTGTGAAAATCTTCCGCCCGTCATGGACTTTTTGGATGGCTCAAAAGTCTCGGGAAACTTAGGCTGCAACCTCTTTAACACAACCTATACGCTCGATGGCAAGAAATTCTCCTTTGCGCCTGCCGCCACCACGCGCAGAATGTGCTCACCTGACGCGATGAAGCTCGAAGGCCAATTGCTTAATATGCTTCAAAACACCCGTTACCTGACGCAAAACGCTAAGGGACTGATGTTCTGGGACGAAAAGGGGCAACTCCTGGCCCAATACGAACCGGAAAAAGCGGGCCAATGCCAATAAAGTGAAAAGGCTTTCGAAAACCGAAAGCCTTTTTCTTAACTAGTGGGCGGACTCCCAACTGTCGCCGCTGCCCACCTCTGCGATGAGCGGCACCGATAAGCTCGCCACACCCTGCATCAGTTTCGGCAGCGCCGCCTTCACTTTCTCGAGTTCATCCTGAGGCACTTCCAAAACCAGTTCGTCGTGCACCTGCAAAACCAGAAGCGTTTTCATCTGATTTTCTTCAATCCATGCCTGCACGGCAATCATTGCCTTCTTAATCAAGT
Source organism: uncultured Burkholderiaceae bacterium (assembly GCA_944390675.1). Lineage (GTDB taxonomy): Bacteria > Pseudomonadota > Gammaproteobacteria > Burkholderiales > Burkholderiaceae_F > Aphodousia. The sequence continues at coordinate 7,278 of CALXQR010000007.1, read as the reverse complement.
CAGCGGCCGTGCCCTGCATCGGTGCGTTAATGGCCGCGCGTTCAGCGGCGGCACGCACAGGAGCTCTGGAGCTCGCAATATCGGGCAGCCATAGTCTGCGTCCGAAAGCGGTCTGAACAAAGCCCTGCTCATGAGCGAGCGCCCGGGTCTTCTCCATATAGGCTTTGACACCCGGATAGCGGGCAAAATAACGGTCAATGTAGTTTCTCGCCGCCTGCGGCTCAATACCCAAGTTTTGCGCAAGCCCAAAGGCGCTCATCCCGTAAATCAAACCAAAATTAATCACTTTGGCCGTACGGCGCTGATCGGGCGTCACTTTATCAAGTTCCACACCGAATACTTCCGCTGCTGTGGCGCGGTGAATGTCAAGCCCTTTGTGGAAAGCATCCAAAAGCCCTGCGTCCGCAGACAAATGCGCCATGATTCTCAATTCGATTTGAGAGTAGTCGGCTGAAACAATCACGTGATTAGTGGGCGCAACAAATGCTTCCCGCACACGGCGTCCCTCACCGGTTCGAACAGGAATATTTTGAAGGTTCGGGTCGCTCGAAGCCAGGCGCCCCGTCACCGCCGTCGTCTGACCAAAGGTGGTATGAACACGGCCGGTCTTCGGAAAAATCATCAAGGGCAGTTTGTCCGTGTAGGTACTCTTGAGTTTGCTCAGGCGCCTAAATTCCAATATTGCCTTTGGGAGCGGGTAGTCCAATGCTAACTGCTGCAGCACATCTTCATTGGTGCTGTAGCCGCCCGTCGCAGTTTTCTTTGTTTTCGGCGGAACCGGTATCTGGAGCACCTCAAACAAAATGTGCGAAAGCTGTTTGGGACTGGCCACATTAAAACGCTGACCGGCCATTTCGTGACACTTGGCCTCAAGCTTCACAATCTCATCGCCTAAAGCATCGCTTTGCGCCCCAAGTCTCATAGAGTCAATGAGAACACCGTTGCGTTCCATGATAAAGAGCACATTCTGGGTAGGCAGCTCAATCGTCTCATAGATAGCCTTAAGCCCCTCATCGGCATTAACTCTGTCTCGAAGAATCTTAAAGAGCTCAACAATTGCTGAACTTCTTGCCGCGCAAAATTCTGCCGCGGCATTAACGTCAAGCACTGAACAAGGAATCTGTTTTGCACCCTTGCCGATCAGATCTTCGATCGAGGGAACATCTCTTTGCAGCCAGCGCAAAGCCAAATTGGAAAGTTCGTGCTTCATGTGCGCTTCGATCACGTAGCTCAGAAGCGTCACATCTTCGGTCTTCGGACTTAACGCAATCCCCATATTGGCCAAAGCGTGGCGGAAAAATTTGCACTGCTGACTGACTTTTGACTTCTCAGAAGCAAACCAAGGTCCCAACTCTTGAACAATGAGCTCCTGACCGAGACGAGCAACGGGAACATAAACATTTTTGCTGCCGAAACTCAGTCCAATACCGTCAACCTTCGCATGCATGCCGTCCGATGGATCGCACAGGAGAACAAATGAAACCGTCTCATCGGTTTTATTTAAATCTCGAGCCACAGCGCTGAGACTTTCTTTATTTTCAATGATCGTCAGAGCGGATTGCGAGACTTGAACAGGCTTTTGTTCAGGTTCTGACGGGATACTGGCAAAAAGATCCTCGGTATGCCCCACTTCAGGAGTCGGCGTTTTCTCAGGTTTAGAAGGTAACCCATGTTTTTGAACAGCTTTTCTGCTTTGCTGCATTTCCCAGCGAGCATAAAACCGGCTTAAAAAGTCCGAATCTTCATCCTTAAAGGTGAGCGTGCAGACATCAGAATCTTTCACGTACTCAGATAGATCCGCATCCGTTTTGATTGTCACAAGGGCTCGCGCGGTAGGCAAAAAGCCCATGCCTTCTCTGAGGTATTCACCGGCTTTACCCTTCACTTCACCGGCTCTTTGCATGATTCCATCCAAGCTGCCGAAATCATTAACCCATTTAGCCGCCGTTTTCGGTCCGCACTTGGTGATGCCCGGAACATTATCAACCGCGTCCCCCATAAGAGAGAGATAGTCAATGATTTTATCGGGGCTCACGCCGTACTTAGCTTTGACACCGTCGACATCCAATATTTGACGGGTCATGGTGTTGAGAATAAAAACGTTTTCGGTGACAAGCTGACTCATATCTTTGTCACCGGTTGCGATGAAAACTTTAAAGCCCTTCCTTTCGGCCTGTTTCGCGAGCGTGCCGATCACATCATCGGCTTCAATGCCGGGAACTTGTAAAAAAGGCCAGCCCTGAGCCTTAACCATCGAAAAAATCGGTTCTACCTGACAGGCAAGATCTTCAGGCATGGGCGGACGGTTGGCTTTGTACTCACTATAGATTTCATCTCTGAATGTGCCGCCGTGCGCATCAAACACACAAGCCGCATAGTCGGGATGGATCATGGATTTGATCATCCTCAGCATATTGGCAAAACCTTTGATTGCGCCAGTGGGTTCCCCGGCGCTTGTCCTTAAATCAGGCAAACCGTGGAACGCTCGATAAAGAAAATTGGAACCGTCAACAAGCAAAACTGTTTTCATAGAAAAACCGAAATCTCAAAAGTTACTCGGTTATTTTAGAGAAATTCGAGTTCTTTTCACCTCATTGCTTCGTGCAGTGGCCGACCCTTCAATTCGAAACCTCAAGCGACTTTTGTCTTAATTTTGCGAAAAGAGCAACAAATGTCGAAATTTCTCCCTTCCAGTAGAATCTCACACCTATAATCAAATTAAAGACCGAACATTCTTAAGAGTTCCGCTATGAAAAAAACGCTTTTGTTGACCGCCATCGCCGCGATGAGTTTAGGCTCGGCAGCATTATCTCCCGCGCTTGCCGCTCCCATCAGCGCGCCCCCGCAAATCAGCGAATCGGCCGCCGAAGACGCTCGTGATCAAGTTCAGGCTCCCCGCCGCGCTTCGAATTACGAAAAGCTCTCGGAAAAAGCCCGTCAATATGAAGTCAATCCGGACTTGGCTCCGACCGATGCTGATTACGCCAAGGCTCGCAAGGACCGTGAAGAAGGCAAGATTGAACGTCGTTCTCAACGCACGGAAATTGAAGCGATTCGCGACCAAAACAACCGCATTACCGAATACGTGGTGACGCCGGGCAGCACCAAGATCCCTTATTCGATCCAAAACCGCTCTGACCGTCCGAACAACAACCCCGGTCACAGCAAAGACACGCTTGGAACCCCTAAGTTCATTAATTTCGGGTTCTAAAGCATGCAGGGACACATCGCCAGTTTTTCCTCTCCCGTTAAATGGCTGAGAGAGGGTTTTCATGCCATCCGATTGGCGCCTTTCGGCATGGTGAGCATTTGCATTTTCTATGCGTTTACCATGTCCGTGCTCGGTGCTCTGCCGATGCTGGGTTTAGTGATCGCCGCCTTTTTCATGCCCTTTGGCACCATGCTCGTCATTGACGGCACGCGCCAGGCTTCTGAAGGGCGACAGCCAGCCTATGGTATTTTGATCGACCTATTCAAGGATCCCGTCAAACGTTCACGCTTGATGCGAGTGGGTGCCGTTTACGCGCTCTTTTTACTGATTGCCAATTACTTATACATTTTCATGGCAGTTGACGAGGTCAGTCAATGGAAAGTCGTTGACGGACGCCTGGATTGGGCATCAGTTTACGCAAACTTTCCTTGGTCTGCCGCCATCGTGACCGTTGTGGTTTACGCTCTTGGACAAATGGCCACCTGGTTTGCGCCGGCGCTGGTGACTTGGAAAAACATGACCGTCGGGAAATCTGTCTTTTATTCGTTTTTCGGCTGTTTGAGAAATTGGCTTGCGATTTTGGTGTTGCTTTTCATCATTTTCGGCATCACTGTCGCCGCCGCGTTTGCCGTCATCATTCTTTGTGACTCTTTAGGCCTGGGGGATGTCTCCATTTTCATTCTCACTCCCATTGCCTTTTTCCTTACAACGGTCGCTTACAGCACAATATGGCCCATGTGGGTTGATATCTTTGGCGACGTAAATTCTGATTAAAAAAAATCGGCGGAAACGCCGATTTTTTTCCTCATTTCAAAAACTTACTTGTGCTCGATGTAGTGATGCCACTCATCGCCCACTTGTTCCTGAGCAAGGATCTTGTGCCCGGTTTGTTGAGCAAATTGAGCAAGGTCTGCAACACTTGCCGGATCCGTGGCTAAAACCATCAGCACTTCTCCGGCCTGCATTTTCGCCAATGCCTTTTTTGTCTTTAAAACCGGCATGGGGCACTTGGTGCCCCTTGTGTCGATCTGTTGATCAAAGCGCATGGCTTACTTACCTTGAAGGAACGCTTCGACGCTAGCGAGCGCCTCAGCGAGACCTTCAGCTTTGGGAGCGCCAGCCATGGCCAAATCGGGCTTGCCGCCGCCTTTGCCGCCCATCTTAGAGGCAACAAATCCGGCCAATTCCCCGGCCTTCACTCTCGAAACGAGAGACTTCGCGACACCGGCCACAATCTGAACCTTGCCGTCGTTCACACTTGCCAAAACCACAATGGCTTCACCCAATTGATCACGTAAGCCTTCGGCCATCGAGCGCAAAGCCTTAGCCTCAATGCCGTCGACCTTCGTCACCAAAAGCTTGTAGCCGTTGAAATCTTTGGCAGAAGCAACTAACGTGGAAGCGGTCATTTGCGCAATCTTTTCCTTCAAGCGGCCGACGTCTTTTTCAAGGCTCTTCACATTTTCGAAAACGGCATGAGCCTTATCCGTCAGCGCATCAACCGGAGACTTCAACGCTGCGCAAACTTCACGAATCGTGTTTTCTTCTTTGCGCGTGAAAGCCACGACATTCATGCCGGTCGTCACTTCGACACGGCGGATGCCCGCAGCAATAGCCGATTCGCTCAAAATCTTAAAGGAACCAATATCACCCGTTCTGGCAACGTGCGTACCGCCGCACAATTCACAAGACGGTCCGATTTGAACCACACGAACGGTTGAGCCGTACTTTTCACCGAAAAGCATCAAAGCGCCCGTCTTCTTTGCTTCTTCAATCGGCATTTCTCGGACGGTGACTTCAGCATTGGCCAAAATTTCACGATTGACAATGTCTTCCACTTCGTGGATTTGTTCAATCGTCATTGCTTCGGTGTTCGTAAAGTCAAAACGCGTCACATCCGGCCCCACCCAAGAGCCGCGCTGCTGCACGTGATCACCCAAAACTTCACGCAAGGCGTATTGCAGCAAGTGGGCGACAGAGTGGTTGCGGCGAATGCTCGCGCGGCGTTCTGCGTCGATCGCCACGTCAAACACATCACCCACCTTCACATGGCCTTCTTCCACGTGAGCGTGGTGTCCCGTCACCTTAGCCTTAATCTTTTGCGTATCGATCACGCGAACAATGCTCGTGTCATTCTTCATAACACCGGTGTCACCCACCTGACCGCCGCTTTCACCATAGAAGGGCGTTTGGTCGAGCACGACCACGCAGTCTTCACCGGCGGGAACTTCTTCGACTTGTTCACCGTCATGGTAAAGAGCAATAACCTTTGCGCCTTGATGCGCGGTTTCGGTGTAACCCGTGAAAGTCGTATCCGGACCGTTGTATTCGAGACCCGCGGCCATCTTAAATTTCGCGCTGGCGCGGGCTTTGTCGCGCTGCTCTTGCATGGCAGCGTCAAAGCCTTCCATATCCACAGTCATGTCGCGTTCGCGGCAAACGTCAGCCGTAAGGTCAACCGGGAAACCGTAGGTGTCATGAAGCTTAAAGGCAACCTTGCCGTCCAACACACCGTTTTTCGTTTCCGCGATGGCGTCTTCGAGCATTTGCATGCCTTGGGAGAGCGTCTGAGCAAATCGTTCTTCTTCCTTAGCAAGAATCGTTTTGATCTTGGGATTCTTGATTTCGGGATAGGCTTCACCCATTTCTGCAATAACAGCATCCACCAAACCTGCAAAGAACGGCTTGCGGGCCCCGAGCTTGTAGCCATGGCGGATCGCGCGGCGGCAAATACGGCGAAGCACATAAGCGCGGCCTTCGTTGCCGGGCAAAATGCCGTCAGCCACCGAGAAGGTGCAGGCGCGGATGTGGTCAGCGATAACCTTCAAAGAGGGGCTTTCCGGATCCACATCGGTGGCGCCGGCTTCTTCAACCGCCTTCTTAACGGCAGCCAAAAGATTCTTAAAGAGGTCAATTTCGTAGTTGCTGTGAACGTGCTGCAAAACTGCTGCGATACGTTCCAGGCCCATGCCCGTATCCACGGAAGGTTTCGGAAGCTTGTGCATCACACCGTTTTCGTCACGGTTAAATTGCATGAACACCAAGTTCCAGATTTCGATGTAACGGTCACCGTCTTCGTCAGGGCTTCCCGGAGGGCCGCCTTGAACTTCTTCGCCGTGGTCATAGAAAATTTCAGAGCAAGGACCACAGGGACCGGTATCGCCCATCATCCAGAAGTTATCCGACATGTAGCGAGCGCCCTTATTGTCACCGATGCGCACGATACGATCGGCAGGCACGCCCACTTCCTTATTCCAAATGTCAAATGCTTCATCGTCTTCAGCGTAGACCGTCACCCAAAGCTTTTCAGCCGGGAGCATGAAGTACTTCGTCAAAAGTTCCCATGCAAACTTGATCGCGTCGCGCTTGAAGTAGTCACCGAAGCTGAAATTACCCAACATTTCAAAGAATGTGTGGTGACGAGCGGTGTAACCGACGTTATCCAAGTCATTGTGTTTGCCGCCGGCGCGGATGCACTTTTGAGCAGTCGTTGCACGAGTGTACGGGCGCTTGTCAAAGCCCAAAAATACATCTTTAAATTGGTTCATACCCGCATTGGTAAAGAGCAACGTCGGATCGTTGCCCGGCACCACGGGGCTGGAATGCACAATCGTATGACCTTTGCTTTCATAAAACTTCAAAAAGGTCTCGCGAATTTGCGAAGTCTTCATAGTCAAGTCTCTTCTCTATAAAAAAACAGATTGTCTGATGTTCATAGCAAACTTCAGAGCGAATTTGTTAATTCTAGTCATTTTTGCTTTTTGTGGGGCAAAGCAACAAATGCTTTCAACAACAGTCATCGTTTCCATCACTAAATAAATTCCAGTGATTAAGATAGTGAGAAATAAGCTTTTTCTAACCGGAGAACTTTCAATGCGAGAAGAGACTGTACTGGTGCACGCCGGCCGACACATTTCCGATGACTACGATTTTGTCAATCCACCTGTTATCCGTGCTTCAACTGTTTTACACCGATCCGCAGAAGACATGGTAAACAACTCTCGGCTAAAGCCGAAAGCTTTTATTTATCGTAATTGCAAAGCAATTCGACATTAGGCCGGTTTACA
>CALXQR010000006.1 GCA_944390675.1 uncultured Burkholderiaceae bacterium | reverse complement strand
GCTGCCGTGAACCGGTGCCAGGGTTTTTATTGGTTACGCATTTATCACTTGACAGATGGGGCTATATGTGCCCCCCCAATCCAATTAGGTCATAAAGTTATTCGTGTAGCGGTCGTCGCTGTTGCAGTTTCTTCTGTTTTTTCACCTTTTGTCTATGCTCAAGATTTCGTTGGGCAAGAAGTCAATAGTTTTGGTTCTATCGTTGATGATGGTTTCGAACAGTCACCTTCATGGTCAATTCCTGAAGATGGTTCTGGGCCATATGAAAATGTCTACGGATATTTATTGAATTTAAGAAACATTAGCTCTTCAGGTACGGTTTCTATATCTAATGCTTGGCTGAAATTGAGTGGTAATGCACAAGTATCAAATAACGTTACTACTGTGTTGATTGACTCTAAAAGTACGAGATCGTTTACGGCATCAAAGGGAGGCTTACTCCTTGATAATGTTAATTTGAACTCATCAAATAAGGTATCAGCCGTTGGTGCCCGATATCTGGATGCGAGCATGTTTGCGAGCGAAGAAAATCCAAATGCAACGCTGTACATCCGTGAAAATACGCTGAAATCCGTCAATAATACCAAGATAGTAGGTGCGGTAAGAATATCAGCTGTTGATTTAGTGCTTGCTGGAGGATCTTTTGGTCTTTATGCAACAGATAACACAACTCAACTCACTGATACCATGGCAGAGCAGGCAGATGCTTATGGTATCTATGTTTCTCAATCATCTGGTTCAAGTGTAAGCGACTTTGAAACTTCAGGAAATAGTTTATCTGTAACTGGTTCCAGTCAGTTGAAATCGGCAACTGCAGCTTATGTGGAAAGAAATAATGGAGCCCGAATTCGAGCGATCGGATCCAACAAGTTAACCCTTCAAGCAGACAGTGGTAAAAGTGTAAAGATTTCTGGTGATGTTTCTGTGGTTTCGCTTAGAGTTCCTGGAACAGAATATGTTCAAACGTCTCAAATCACAGATAACACGCTGGAATTGTTAGGAAACGTTGAAGTTGCCGGTAAGGTTTCAGTTGTTGATACTAATATTGCTAACTTTGACTTGTTTGGCAAGCCGAATGTTTATGCAAATAACAATATTTCTGTTAGTGGAGCCAATAATAAGGTCGGTGGTTTGGAAGGCTTCCAAAATTTAAGCTTTACGCTCACCGATGAGAATAAGTCTTCAGACGCTAATGTTGATATTTCAAAGGCAGCCTTAACGGTTACCGGACCAACAACAATTTCAGCTAAACAAAAGATCTTAATTAGTGGGTCGATCAATGAGACCGAAACCTATAACTTGATCGGTGTTGAAGGCGCTGATGCTTCCCTTACTATCGAAGAAGGCACTAAGGTTACCGTACCAACGACGTTTGTCAATCAAAACTTAGAAGTCATTAACGGTGATCTGACGTATTCAGATGGCGGCGTTTTTGCAATCCCGAACGATCGTTTAGGTCAACCGGGCGGAACTGAAGAGCCTGATCCTGAAGATCCCTCGGATCCTGGTACGTCTGACGATCCTCAAGAGCCTGGCGGAGAGCAAGGCGGTGAGTTGGTTGATGTTGGAACAACAGCTACGGAAAACTCCAAGACGTTGAGCGAATCGTATTTGGGTACGATGGCGTTTGTGAATCAAGGTGCCGAATTCATCGCTGATGAAGGTTTGGATGCGATGGTACGCGCTTCCACAGTGAGCGATGTGGCCTCTTTCGCAGCTATCCAAGGTGGCAGCAGCAACTACAACACCGGTTCTCGTGTTGATGTTGATGGTTACACGTTGGTGGCCGGCGCCAGTGTTAAGGTTGCTCCCAATTGGGTTCTCGGCGGATTCCTGGAAGCGGGCTGGGCTGATAGCGACAGTCATGTCAACCGCGCTAAGGGCGAAGCCGATCACGACTACTATGGCGTGGGTGTGGCAACGCGCTACATGTTCAACGATTCGTTCTATGTTGACGGTTCTTTGCGCGTTGGTCAGGCTTCAACAGAATTTAAAGGCCTTTACGCTCAAGACAGCGCTAAGTATGACAGCGATGTGTTCTACTCCACGATGCATATTGGCGCGGGTTATATCGTTCCGTTAACTCAAAGCATTAACTTGGATGTTTACGGACGGTATCTGTTGTCGTATTTGGATGGTGACAAGGTCGATCTGCACAACAAATACAATGATGAATTGGATTTAGATTCGACATTGACGCATGCTGTCCGTATCGGCGGTCGTATGACTGGCGCTTTCTGTCCGTACGCCGGTTGGAAGGTCGGTTTAGCTTATGAACTTGTGTTTGACGGTGATGCCGAAAGCGCAGTAAGCGGATTGAACCTTGAAGTGCCTTCTCTTGAAGGTGATACCGCGATCATGGAATTAGGCGTTAGCATGAAACCTTCTCAAAATAGTCCTTGGTCTATGGATTTAGGCGCGAAGGGTTATGCAGGTGATCGTGAAGGTGTGACGGGCAATATCGTCGTTCGTTACGCTTTCTAAAAATCCTTTAAGGTAAATACAAAGCCCTTGTCGTTCATCGGCAAGGGCTTTGTCGTAAGGTCTTCGATTTCAAACTATCAATCAAATGTTCGGCGTCAGTACTTCCAGCAATTCTTTTTCGATAGCCACTGTCGTGGGGATGTCTTTGAGCGCTTCGCCGTCAATTAAAAACACGTCTTCCACGCGTTCGCCCATTGTCATAATCTTGGCCGTTTGAAGATTGACATGATATTTATTTAATATTGTTGCAATATCAAATAACAATCCGATACGGTCCATGCAGGTAATGGAAAGCAGGTAGTTTCGTCCTGAGTCATCGGCCTGAATGTTAACGAGGGGCTGTAGCGGGAAGTGACGTGAACGTCGCGAGAGTTTCCCGGGTTTGGATTTGGTGATGGGCTTCGGATTTTTCAGCCATTCAGTCAATTCCGGCACAAGTTCCTTTGCGAGCGCCACAATGTCGCGCTCACCGTTATCCGTCACCACAAAGGTATCCAGCGCCATGCTGTCCGTTGTCGTGTAGATGCGGGCATCCAAAACGGAGAATCGTTTTTTCTGCAAAAAGCCCAAAATGCTTGCAAAAAGCCCCGAGCGATCAGGGGTATAAACCAAAATTTCTATGCCGACGTTATCGCTCAAAAGCCGTGTTTCCACAAAGGGTTCGTCTGTCGGGAAAACCTTCGATATGGCAATCGTCTGCCAGGCGATGCTGTCGGCTGTGTGCCGCAGGTAATACTGCAGTGTCAGTGTTTTCCAAATGCCGTCGATCGCTTTTTGTTCGACTCCGGCTTCAAGAATGATTTGCTTGGCATCCTTTTGCCGCTGCAGCAAAAGCGAGTCGCGTGTCGGCACGCCGCCTTGACGTACGAGCGGCAGCGTCTGCCAATAAAGATCCTGAAGTAATTGCCCCTTCCAGCGGTTCCACACTTTAGGGCCTGTGGCGCGGATATCGCAGACGGTGAGCAAAAAGAGCGCGTTTAACTTTTCTTCGGTTTGCACAATTTCGGCAAAGCGCTTAATCACATCGGGATCCGAGAGGTCCTGCTTTTGCGCAACAAGACTCATTGTCAAATGTTCTTTAACGAGAAAGACGAGAAACTCCGTTGTCACGCGGTCAATGCCGAAGCGCTCACAGAATTTCTCCAAAATCTCGGCGCCTACTTTTTCATGATGACCGCCTTTGCCCTTGCCGATATCGTGAAATAGTGCGGCAAGCACCAAGCGCCAACTGTCTTTCATCGTCTGCATGAGCCGCGTGCAAAGCGGGTATTCATGCGCGTATTCGCTGCGCGTGAAGTAGCGGATGTTTCGCACAACGCGCATTGTGTGCTGATCAACGGTGTAGGTATGGAAAAGATCATGCTGCATCTGTCCAACGATGTGTCGGAATTCGGGCAGGAACAATTCCAAAATGCCCCATTGGTTAAGGTCAAGGAGCGCGTGGCTCACCCCATGCGGCATCTTGATGATCTGCATGAACATCGCTTTATTGGTCGGATCGTTGCGGAATCGCTCGTTGATCAGTTTTCGCACCTGAAAGAGTTCTCGTAAAAGCGAGACGCTCAGCCGCTTTAAGGGAGCGGAGCTTTCCAGAATATAAAAGGCGCGTAGGATCGCATTCGGATCGTCTTTAAGCGCCCCTTCGTGCGTGATGTCAAGTGTGTAGCCTCGAGCGATAAACGTTCGGTCAATGACGGTTTCATGCACCTGATTTTCACCAAAGAAGCGGTCTTCAAAAAGCTGCATGAAAATTTCACACAGCTGGCTCACCGATTTAGCGGTGAGGTAGTAGCGCTTCATGAGCGCTTCGCTAGCGAGCTGATGCTCCGTGTCTTTGTAGCCTGCGGCAAGGGCGACCGGTGTTTGAAGATCAAAAATTAAACGATCTTCATGGCGTTTAGCTAAAAGGTGCAGATAAATTCGGAAGGTTTTGAGCGCGTGGAGCGATTCTTTGAGCTTATCGGCTTCGTAGTCGGAAATCATGTGATGCGCGAGCATCTCTTCAGGTGTTGCGCCCATGCCTGCAGCATGCGAGCACCAAAAGAGCACGTGCAGATCGCGCAGCCCGCCCGGACTTTCTTTGACATTGGGTTCAAGCGAGTAGGGGGTGTCTTCGTGCTTTTGATGGCGCTGGCGCATCTCAAGCGCTTTGGCGCGGTAGAAATTCGCCGCATCCATCTGAAGGAAAAATTCTTTCTGCAGACGCCCGAAAAGTTCCGCGTTGCCGCCGATCAAGCGCGCCTCAAGAAGTGCGGTCTGCACTGTAATATCTTTCGCGCTTTCTTCAATAGCGTTATCAACCGTGCGAACGGAACTTCCGACATTAAGCCCCATGTCCCAAAGCTGCATGAAAAAGCGCTCGATTTTCTCGCCTTCTTCCTTTTCGGGCTCTTTTTCAAGAAGCACCATGATGTCGATGTCTGAGTGCGGGAAAAGCTCTTTGCGGCCGTAGCCGCCCAAGGCCACAAGCGCGGCATCGCTTCCAAGACCTGATTGAGCGGCAAGCGTCTTTAAGCAGTCATCAGCCGCAGCCGTGTGTCCCAAGAGGTAAGTGGCCACACGGCCGTCTTTGAGAAACCGCTCGCCCAACTCGTCGGAGAGCGTTTTAAATTTTTCGATGCAATCGCACATTGAGTACTTTTTCCTAAAACTTTCGCACTAGTAGTTTAACCAAAAGAGGCGATCCCCAACACTGGGCCCTTTTGTTACCATCAGAAGCAAATTATTTAACCGTTCTCGGTTTCGTGTCTGTTTGGGAGACGAAGCACCGTGAGCGTTTTTTGTGTTCTGAATTTTGATAAGAGGCAATTTTTTATGCGTCGGGTTGTTGTAACAGGTTTAGGCGCCGTCTGTCCGATCGGCAATGATGTGAAGACGGTTTGGGAAAATGCAGTGAAGGGTGTCAGCGGCGTGGGGCCGGTGACGCGTTTTGACGCAACGGACTTTGGCTGCCAAATCGCAGCCGAAGTGAAAGACTTTGATGTCTCGCCCTATATGCCCGTTAAGGAAGCCCGCCGGTTCGATCGCTTCATTCATTTTGGGATCGCGGCGGCTTTTCAAGCGATCCGCGACAGCGGCCTTGATAGCGAGCGCGAAAACCTTCGCCGCATCGGCTGCGCCGTAGGTTCCGGCATCGGCGGCATCCCGATGATCACCGATAACCATAAGACGCTTCTTGACCGCGGTCCGCGCCGCGTCTCGCCCTTTTTGATTCCGGGCTGCATCATCAATATGGTTTCAGGCCAGCTTGCGATTATGACTGGCTTTAAAGGACCCAATATGGCGCACGTGAGCGCCTGCTCCACGGGTCTTCACAGTATCGGGGAAGCCAATTGGATGATCCGCCGAGGCGACGCAGACGTGATGGTCGCAGGCGGCACCGATGCGCCGATTTGCCCGCTTTCCATGGCCGGTTTTGACAGCATGCACGCGATGTCGCGCAGAAACGATGATCCGACCAAAGCCTCTCGCCCCTTTGATAAAAACCGTGATGGATTTGTGTTCGGTGAAGGCGCGGGCGTCATGGTGCTCGAAGAGTATGAACACGCCAAAGCGCGCGGCGCGAAGATTTACGCCGAACTCGTGGGCTATGGTCTGACGGCTGACGCGCACCATATTACAACCCCCAATACCGAGGGACCGGCCTATTGCATGCAAATGGCGCTTGAGCAAGCCGGCATCAACGTTGACGAAGTGGATTATTTAAATGCCCACGGGACCTCTACCGTGTTGGGCGACGCCAATGAAACGAAAGCGGTGAAGGAAGTTTTCGGCGAACACGTGAAGAACTTGGTTATCAGCTCTTCGAAGTCCATGATCGGTCATTTGTTTGGTGGCGCGGGCGGCATCGAATCCGTTCTCACGGTTTTGTCGCTTCATAACCAGGTGATCGCTCCGACCATCAATTTGGAAGAGCCTGATCCCGCGTGTGACTTGGACTACTGCGCCAATACCGCCCGTGAAAAGGCAATTCGCTACGCGATGAAGAATTCTTTTGGTTTTGGAGGCACTAACGGCAGCCTTATTTTCAAGAAAATTTAAAACAGCGCATTAAGCGCAGTGCTTTCCCTCTAAGCGAAGCGAAAAAATCGGCCGTCCGAAAGTTTTTTGATCGGGCGGCCGGTTTGTCTATTGAGCGGTATTAACGCTTAATGTAATCCGGAATCGGGGGATAGCCTTCAGAAAGTGTAAGGACTTCGTAGCCGGTTTCGGTCACAAGCACTGTGTGCTCCCATTGAGCCGAGAGACTGCGGTCGGCGGTGACCACAGTCCAGCCGTCATTGAGTTCAGAGATTTGACGGCGGCCGGCATTTAACATCGGCTCAACTGTGAAAATCATTCCGGGCTTCATGATGATGCGGTTGTCGTGCGTGTTGTAGTGGCAGACAAAGGGATCTTCGTGGAAATTGCGTCCCACGCCGTGGCCGCCGTATTCATGCACGACGGAAAGGCCTTCGGCGTGAGCGACCTTTTCGCAGGCAATGCCCACATCATTTAAGGGACGGCCCGGAGCGATCGCGGCAATGCCTCGCCACATACACTCATAGGTGGCTTCAACGAGGTGGCGGGCGGAAACGGAAATCTTATTGCCCACCATGAACATGCGGCTTGTGTCGCCGTAGAAGCCATCCAAAATCACCGTGACGTCAATATTGACGATGTCGCCCTTTTTGAGCGCTTTCTCCGACGGAATGCCGTGACAGACCACGTGATTGACGGAAATACAGGTGGAGCCCGGGTAGGGGGTGAAGCCCTTCGGAGCGTAGCCCAGACAGGCCGATTTTGCGCCATGGGCGAGCATGAAGTCGTTCATTTGTCGGTCAAGGTCGATAGTCTTGGCACCAGCGACCACAAATGGCTCAATGAAATCAAGCACTTGACTTGCCAAGCGGCAGGCCTTTCGCATGCCCTCAATTTCTTCAGCGGTTTTAATGACGATAGCCATGGTAAAAATTTCTTAACTATTAAAAAATATTGGAAAAATTTTGCGTTTTTCAAGACGATTTCGCATATAATAGCGAGCTGTGCGAAAAAAGCTAATTTTTTTCGTGTCGAGGGATGTTGTTTGGGCTTTCCGGACGTCCGCTCGGCTTTTTTATTTTCGGGAAGCCAATAGCGCAGCGCGTCATCTAATGGTTGTTTTGCCTTGATGCCGCAATCGGGAGGGTGTTTACCGTCCGATCGGCTCGCAAAATAGCGGCGCGTTGTCAGACTTAAACCTTAGAAGGAAAAATTATCATGGTTAGCATGCGCGAAATGCTCGAAGCCGGTTGCCACTTCGGTCACCAAACTCGCTTCTGGAATCCGAAGATGGGTCAATACATTTTCGGCGCCCGCAACAAGATTCACATCATCAACCTCGAAAAGACGGTTGTGAAGTTTGAAGAAGCCCTTAAGTTCGCTCGCGAACTCTCCTCCAAGGGCGGCAAGATCCTTTTCGTTGACACCAAGCGCGGCGGTCGTGACACGATCGTTGCTGAAGCTCAACGCGCCGGTTGCTGCTATGTCGATCAACGCTGGCTGGGCGGCACGCTCACCAATTTCAAGACCGTGAAGCTCACGATCAAGCGTTTGAAGGACATGGAAGAAACCATCGCCAACGGCGGCTTGGAAAAGATGACCAAGAAGGAAGCCTTGGACTTCACGCGTGAAGTTGAAAAGTTGAACCGCTCCATCGGCGGTATCAAGGACATGACGACTTTGCCGGATGCTTTGTTCATTGTTGACGTCGGCTATCACAAGATCGCCGTTCAAGAAGCCAACAAGTTGGGCATCCCCGTGATCGGTGTTGTGGATACGAACTGCAGCCCGCTCGGCATCGACTATGTCATCCCGGGTAACGATGACTCGGCCAAGGCCGTTTCCATCTACGCTTCCGGCATGGCTGACGCGATCTTGGCCGGTCGTCAAGAAAACGAAGAAAGCCTCAAGCAAGCCGCCGGCGAAGAAGAATTCGTCGAAGTCGCCGCTGAAGCCTAATTCGATTGACGTGTTTTTAGATGGGGCGAGGGTTTGCTGCCAAAGCCTCGCCCCAATTTGAAATTCCAACCAAACTCTACTGGAGAAATACATGGCCGTTATCACTGCCGCAATGGTTAAAGAATTGCGCGTCAAGACCGACGCTCCGATGATGGAATGCAAAAAGGCTCTCACCGAAGCTGACGGCGACATGGCTCGTGCCGAAGAATTGCTCCGCGTTAAGCTCGGCAAGAAGGCAAGCAAGGCCTCTGCCCGCATCGCCGCTGAAGGTGTCGTGAGCATCTACGTTTCCGAAGACGGTAAGCTCGGCTCCATCTTCGAAGTCAACTCCGAAACCGACTTCGTGGCGAAGAACCCCGAATTCCAACAAATGGCCGCCGACGGCGCCCGTTTGGTCGCTGAAAAGAACCCCGCTGACATCGCCGCTTTGAGCGCGCTCGAAGTCAACGGTCAAACGCTCGAAGCCATCCGTACGGCTTTGGTCGGTAAGATCGGCGAAAACATGACCTTCCGTCGCTTCAAGCGCATTGAAGCTCAAGGCAAGCTCCATACTTACATCCACGGCGGCTCCAAGATCGGTGTCATCGTTGATATGATCGGCGGCAATGACGAAGTCGGTCACGACATCGCCATGCACATCGCCGCTATGAAGCCGAAGGCTTTGGATGCGAGCGGTGTGGACGCTGAACTCTTGGCCAGCGAACGCCGCGTGGCCATGGAAAAGGCCCGCGAAGCCGGCAAGCCCGAAGCCATGCTCGAACGCATCGCCGAAGGTACGGTTCAGAAGTTCTTGAAGGAAGTCACGCTCTTGTCTCAACCGTTCGTTAAGGACGACAAGAAGAGCATCGCTGACTTGCTCAAGCAAAACGGCGCTCAAGTCGCCTCTTTCGTTCTCTTCGTCGTTGGCGAAGGCATCGAAAAGAAGTCGAGCGACTTTGCCGCTGAAGTGGCCGAACAAATGGCCGCTGCTCAAAAGGCTTAATCTTTAAGCTTTTCGATAGGAGGCTCCCGCCTAAATGGCCGGGGGCCTTTTTATTTCTGAAAAAAATCTGTTTCAATTCGTCAAAATATTCTTTCGAAGTGCACTTTCGTCAACCTAAGCGCAGCGCTTTTCATTACAATGGCGGTAATGCGTAGGAAACGATGCGCCTGTGACGGTCGGTTGCAAGCGCCCCTTGTCGTGCGCCCAGTACTTGGCATCAATTTTCGGGAGTTCTTAAATGACGGAACAAACGCCTGTGAAATACAAACGCGTGCTGTTGAAACTATCCGGTGAGTCCCTGATGGGGCCGGACGCCTTCGGCATCAACCGCGAAACGATTCAATCGACGGTTGAAGATATCAAAGAAGCTTATGACATGGGGGTGCAGATCGGCATCGTCGTGGGCGGTGGCAACATCTTCCGCGGTGTTGCTTTAGGTTCAACGGGTATGGAGCGCACGCAAGGCGACCACATGGGTATGCTTGCAACGCTGATGAATGCTTTGGCTTTGCAGGACGCGCTTCGCAAAAACGGTGTTGAAGCCCGCGTGCAAAGCGCTTTGAATATTGAACGCATTGCCGAATCCTATATTCGCGGCAAAGCGCTGCGTCACCTTGAAAAAGGCCGCATTGTGATTTTCGCGGCCGGCACCGGCAACCCCTACTTCACCACCGATACGACGGCGGCTCTGCGCGGCGCTGAAATCGGTGCTGATATTGTGCTCAAGGCCACAATGGTCGACGGCATTTACTCGGCTGACCCGAAGAAAGATCCCAACGCCACGTTCTATAAGACGATCACTTTTGATGAAGTGATCAAGCGTGACCTCAAGGTGATGGACGCAACCGCCTTTGCCTTGTGCCGTGAACAGAATCTGCCGATCAAGGTCTTCAACATCCGCAAGAAGGGCTCCATTGCGCGAGTCTGCCGCGGTGAAGAAGAAGGCACCTTGGTTTACAACCCTTAACCCAAGACGCATGAAGACGTCAACGGAGTAATTTTTTATGTCAATCAGTGAAATTCAAAAACAAACCGAATACAAGATGAACCGCACGGTCGAGACCTTGCGCGAAGACTTTATCAAGATTCGCACGGGCCGCGCCTCTACCGGTTTGCTCGACCACGTGATGGTGGACTACTACGGCACGATGACCCCGATCAATCAGGTCGCTCAAGTGGGTGTGGCCGATGCCCGCACGCTCACGGTTCAGCCCTGGGAAAAGAACATGGTGGCCCCGGTTGAAAAGGCTATTCGCTCTTCTGATTTGGGGTTGAACCCGGCTACGTCCGGCATGCTCATTCGCGTGCCGCTGCCTCCGCTTACCGAAGAACGCCGCCGCGAGCTCACGAAGGTTGTTCGTCACTTGGGTGAAGAAGCCAAGGTTGCCGTGCGTAATCTCCGCCGTGACGCCAACGAACAAGTCAAGAAGCTCACCAAGGCTAAGGAAATCTCTGAGGACGATGAAACGCGCGCCGGCAAGGATATCCAAAAGCTCACGGATAATTTCATTGAAGCCATTGACAAGTGCGTGGCTGAAAAAGAAAAAGAAGTGATGACGGTTTAATTTTTACCGCCACAATGAGTGAGACAAAACAAATAGGCGGCGGGGCTCCGTGCCACGTCGCCATTATTATGGATGGCAACGGCCGCTGGGCGCAGCGCCGCTTTATGCCGCGCGTCGAAGGTCATCGGCGCGGCGTGCAGAGCGTGCGCCGTGTGATTGAGGCCGCCGCCAAACGAGGGGTGCGATACCTCTCGCTTTTTGCTTTCAGCAGTGAAAACTGGCGCCGCCCGCCCGAAGAGGTGAGCGCGCTCATGAAGCTTTTTGCAACCGCGCTTCACAAGGAAGCTCAAGCGATGCTTGAGCATGGGGTGCGTCTTCGTGTCGCTGGCGACCTCACGGCTTTTTCCGAGGAAATTCAGCAAAGCATCCGTAAAAGCGAAGCGCTCACCGAGCACTGCGATCGGATGGTTCTCACGGTCTGTGCCAACTACGGCGGCCGCTGGGATGTTGTTGAAGCCTTCAAAAATATTCTCAAGCGCCACCCCGAGGTGGCCGCACATCCTGAGCGCATCACCGAAAGCCTCATTGATGAGAATCTTGCCTTTGACTGGGCTCCGCCCGTTGATCTCATGATTCGCACGGGCGGCGAGCAGCGCATCAGCAATTTTATTTTGTGGCAGGCGGCCTATGCCGAGTTGTTCGCCTCGCCCACGCTTTGGCCCGACTTCGATGAAACCGATCTCGAAGAGGCCCTTAACTGGTACAGCCGGCGCGAGCGCCGTTTCGGCATGACCGGTGAACAGATTCAAGCGCTCGGCGAGGATAAGTGACAATGCTCAAGCAACGTGTGATCACCGCTATTGTCTTATTGCTGATTTTGATCGGCTCTTATATGCTCGGGCCGGTGGCTTTCGCCGGCGTCATGGCAATCGCTTTTATTTTGGCGCAGTGGGAGTGGTTAAAGCTCTCAGGGCTCAACTCCATCATCAGCGCTTTGATCGCGGTTGTCGTCGGGGGCTCTGCCGCGGCGATCACCTACCTTGTGTCGCTTGATCTGCAGGTTATCAATCACGCCTCTCAAGAGTACCAACAGCTTTACGCCAACCTCTCGGGCATGTTTGTGATGTACCTCACGGTCATCACGCTTTTGTGGGTGGGGATTTCCATTCGCGTCTTTTTTGCCCGAAAGACCGGTCTTCCGGTTAACCGCATTGTCGTTGGCATCACGGGTGTGTTTTTTCCGCCGGCGGCGTGGCTTGCCTTTGTGGCGATGTATGCGACCTTCGGCATTTCCATGGTGATTTCGCTTTTGGCGATCGTTTGGGTCGCAGACATCATGGCTTACTTTACCGGCATGGCTTTCGGCAAACACCGCATGTCGCCTGCGATCAGCCCGAAAAAGAGCTGGGAAGGCGTTGCGGGCGGTATGTTAAGCGTCATGCTTTTGGGTCTTCTTTTTGCTTGGTTTGCGCCTGAAATCAAAACCATTCCGGGCGTCATCGTTGAATCGATGGGCGCTCTTGTCTGGATTATCATCGCCTACATTTTGGTTTCGCTTTCCATCGTGGGCGACTTGTTTGAAAGCGCCTTAAAGCGTCAGGCGGGGATTAAGGATTCAAGCAATCTTCTGCCCGGCCACGGCGGTTTTTATGACCGCTTGGACGCCATGATGCCCACGTTGCCCGCGGGCTTCCTGCTCACTGTTTTGGTGGCCTCCGGCACGCTTGGCTGATTAACTTTTCTTTTTTAGTACCGCTATGCAAAACATCGCCATATTCGGTGCGACAGGGTCGATCGGCGGATCGACCCTTGACGTTTTATCGCACTACGCTGACTGCTATCGAGTTTTTGCGCTGACGGCCAATAGCCGCGTCGAGGAGCTTGCCGATTTATGCGCAAAGCATCATCCTAAAATCGCGCTTGTGGCTGACGCCTCACAGAAGGACGCCTTAGCTCAAGCTCTTGCTCAACGGTCTCTCACAGATATTGAAGTGTGGGCAGGGGAAGCGGATTTGGTGAAGCTTGCCGCATTGCCTGAAGTGGATGTCGCAGTGCTGGCGATTGTGGGCGCTGCGGGTCTTGCCCCGACTTTTTCAGCGGCGGCTGCCGGCAAACGTCTCTTATTAGCCAATAAAGAAAGCGTTGTCTGCGGAGGTGCCCTTTTGATGCAAAGCGTGCGCGAGCATCAAGCGGAACTTTTACCCGTCGATAGTGAACATAACGCCATTTTCCAATGCTTGGCTTCGGCAAGTGACCGTGACCGCACAAAAGCTCGCTTGATCCTTACAGCTTCGGGCGGCCCTTTTAGAAAACGCATGGATTTAAGCGATGTGACGCCGGAAGATGCTGTGGCGCATCCGACCTGGAACATGGGCCGCAAAATCAGTGTGGATAGCGCGACTCTCATGAATAAGGGGTTGGAAGTCATTGAAGCGTCCTGGCTTTTCGGTTTCCCGCCCGATCGCATTGATGTGGTGATTCATCCGCAAAGTTTGATTCACTCCATGGTGCAATACGAAGACGGATGCATTTTGGCGCAGCTCGGAGCCCCGGATATGCGCACACCCATTGCGTATTCGTTGGGCTGGCCGGAACGATTGGACGGCTTTGCCAAGCGAGTGGACTTTGCCGCGTTGGGCAGCGTCACTTTTGAAGCGCCTGACATAGCGCGTTTCCCGCAGCTCTCCTATGCCTATGAAGCGCTTCGCGCAGGGGGCGCGGCAAGCATTGTTTTAAATGCAGCCAATGAAATTGCAGTGGACGCGTTCTTAAACCGCCGCATTAAGTTCCTGGATATCGCAAAAACCTGCCGCACGATGATGGATTCGCTTATATTGCCTGCCCCGACTTGCCTTGAAGAAGTCCTTGAAGCTGATCGCTTGGCTCGCGTGAAGACCCGTGAGGTGCTCGCCCGATGATCACTGCGGTTTTGGCTTTTGTTGTCGCGCTAGGCATCCTGATCACGTTTCATGAGCTGGGCCACTATTGGGTGGCAAGGCTTTGCGGCGTCAAAGTGCTCACTTTCAGTTTTGGCTTCGGGCCTAAGGTTTTTTCAAAAAAGCTCGGCCCTGATCAGACCGAGTGGAGACTTTCGGCACTGCCTTTGGGCGGCTATGTGTCGATGCTCGATGAGCGCGAAGAAAACCAAAAAGTGGATCCCGCTGAAGCCCACCGCGCCTTTAACCGCCAATCCGTTTATAAGCGCTTTGCGATTGTGGCGGCGGGCCCTGTTGCGAACATCATTCTTGCCATTCTCTTTTACGCCATCATGGCCTGGAGCGGACAGCCCGAACTGCGTCCGGTGATGGATACGCCTGCGCCGCAGTCTCAAGCCGCGCAGTTGGATGTGAGAAAGCTTGACCGTATTGTGGATTTCGGCGGCAAGCCCCTGGAAGGCTTGGAAGACCTTAATTGGGCGATTTTGGAGCACGCGGGAGAAGCGCGCGTGCCCGTTACCTTTGATCGAGACGGCAGCTGCTATACGGTGGACTTTGATCTTTCAACGTTAAAGCTTGATGAAGAAAGCGAAAGTCCCTTTACCCAATTGGGTTTTAATATCCGATTTGGCGACCCTGTGCTTTTTAATATTCAAAAAGATTCGCCTGCGGCTGCGGCAGGTTTCAAGGAAGGCGACGTTGTTTTGAGTGTAGATCGTCTCTATAACCCGGGCGTGAAAGAGATGATCGCCTACATCAGCGATCGGGCTGGAGAATCCCTTCACTTTGTCGTTAAAGATAAAAACGGTGCTGTTCGCGAACTGACAGTAAGACCCGAAGTGCGCACGGTCGATGACGGCAAGGGGGCAAAAGTCACGCGCGCGGTGATCGGCGTCAATGTTGGGATTCTGCCGGACGTGATTTGGCTTAAAAAAGGACCGCTTGAAGGCCTTTGGGCCGGGGTGGATCGTATCGTATCCATTACGAAGACCACTTATAAGGCGGTCGCTCAGATGGTCACGGGCGAAGCAAGCACAAAGAATTTAACCGGACCGGTGACAATTGCTGATTACGCGGGTAAAACCGCCCAGATGGGCTGGCGCGTTTATCTGTCCTTTTTGGCCATGATTTCAGTGAGCCTTGGGCTTTTGAATTTATTGCCGATACCGTTGTTAGACGGCGGTCACCTCCTGTATTATTTGCTGGAAATTGTTCGTGGGCGGCCTCTGCCCGAGTCGGTGATGATGGCCGGCCAAAAAGTGGGACTTTTAATTGTTTTGGCATTGGGGGCTTTAGCCCTTTCCAATGACTTTGTAAGGCTGATACAATAGGCCATCCGTGCAAATCGTTTGAAAAAATGCGTTTTAGATCTTCTCTGTTGCGCGCCTCGGTAACGACCGCGCTCCTGTCTATCGCGGGTGTCGCGTTCGCGGCAGCCTCTGATTTTGTCATCAAAGATATTCGAATCGAGGGTATTGCCCGTACTGAACCCGGTACCGTGCTCTCGCACTTGCCTTTCCAAGTGGGCGATGAATTCACCAGCGCCAAGGGCAACACCGCGATTCACTCGCTCTATGGCTCAGGCCTTTTCCGCGACGTGCGTTTGGGCCGTGACGGCAACGTCCTTGTGATTGAAGTGCAGGAGCGCCCGGCCGTGGCTTCTATTAATACGCAAGGTATCCGCGCCTTTGACCACTCCGCAATCGAACAGAGCCTGCGCGATGTGGGTTTGGCCGAAGGCCGCATCTTTGACCACGCCATTTTGGATCGCGCCGACCAGGAAATGCGCCGCCAATATTTGGCCCGCGGCTACTATGGCGTTGACGTGAAAACGACGGTAACGCCCCTTGACCGCAACCGCGTGCGTTTGTCGATTGTGGTCGATGAAGGCGAGGCGGCGAGCATTGAGTCGATCCGCTTTGTCGGCAACCGCGTGATGAGTGATGACGATTTGCGTGAACAGATGCAGCTCTCAACTACGGGTTGGATGAGCTGGTACACAAAGAGTAATCTCTACTCTCGTGAAAAACTGGCCGCTGACATTGAAGCTGTCCGCTCTTACTACCTCAATAACGGGTATTTGGACTTCAAGGTTGACAGCGTCCAGGTTTCCATCGCTCCGAATAAGAAAGATATTTTCATCACGATTAACCTCACCGAAGGCGAGCAGTACCACATCACGGGCGTTGAGCTCACGGGCGATATGCTGGGCCTTGACGATGAGTTAAAGAGCTTGGTGAAGATTGAACCGGATTCGATCTATAACGCCGAAATCATTAATAACGCCTCGACCGCGATTACCGATAAGCTCTCGAGCTTGGGCTACGCCTTTGCAACGGCGCGTCCCAATCCTGTGGTGACGGGGGACAATCAAGCCAAGGTCGTCTATACGATTGACCCGGGCCGTCGCGCCTATGTGCGCCACGTCAATATCGTGGGCAACAGTAAGACCCAAGACGAAGTGATTCGTCGCGAAGTGCGTCAGTACGAAGCCGCTTGGTTTGACAGCGATAAGGTGAAACTTTCCCGTGACCGTATTGACCGTTTGGGCTTCTTCGACAGCGTCACCGTGGATCCGAAACCGGTTCCCGGCACGCGCGATCAGGTTGACCTTGAGGTGGCCGTGAAGGAACGTCCCACGGGCAGCGTCAATTTGGGTGCCGGCTTCTCAACGAGTGACGGCGTGATTTTGTCCGCGGGCTTCGCTCAGAACAACATTTTCGGTACCGGTAAAGCGGTGAGCGCTGAAGTCAATACTTCAGATAGCACACGCACGTACGCATTGTCTTTGACCGAACCGTACGTGACGCCCGAAGGCATCTCCCGCTCAATCGACCTCTATGATCGCCGCGTCGATATGGAAGAGCTCGATTTGGCCAATGACCTCGAATACGAAACCCGAGGCGCGGCTGTGAGCTGGGGTATTCCGTTTACCGAATACGACCGCGTCTTCTTAGGTGCCAAGTGGGAAAATACGCTTGTGGATGCGGGCCCGAGAGCGCCTGCTCGTTACAAGCGCTATAAAGAAGATTTCGATGATCCGCATGCTCTTGCGGCCACAATCGGTTGGTCTCGAGACAGCCGTGATAATGCTTTGGCGCCGACCCGCGGTACGTACCAGCGTTTGTCTGCTGAAGTGACGCTTCCGGTGATGGATCTTCGTTACTATCGCGCCAGCTACCAGCTGCAGCACTACTGGCCTGTCACGCGTGATTTGACCTTGGCCTTTAATGGTGAAATCGGTTACGGCGACAGCTGGGGCGGCAAAGAATACCCGTTCTTCAAGAACTTCTACGCAGGCGGCATCGGCAGCGTGCGCGGCTTTGAAAATTCGAGCTTGGGTCCGAAGGACTACACGGACGATGATGACGGCGACGGTATCGGCGGTAATGCATCGCTTAACTTCTCCTTTGAAATGTTGATGCCGCTGCCGGGCGCCGACCGAACGCTTCGTTGGTTCACGTTCCTCGATGGCGGTTGGGTCTGGGGTGATTCCTATGACGAGCAAGGACATGTTAGAGAAAGCATGGGCATTTCGCTTTCTGACCTGCGTTACTCGGTGGGTGTGGGCGTAGCCTGGATTTCGCCGTTGGGCCCGTTGAAGTTCAGTATTGCGGCGCCGTTAAACGACAAGGATGGCGACGAAGTCGAACGCTTCCAATTCCAAATCGGTACAGGCTTCTAACCTAGCCCGTACGATTACGGAGAAGAGAAACGATTCGGGGGAAAGGGGTTCTCAAAGGGCCGCCTTTCCCTTCAACGTACATGGAGTACAGCAAAATATGTTGAAAAATTTGGCTTTGGGCACACTTCTGGCAGCCGCGCTTGCGGCTCAATGCGCCGTGGCCGACACGAAGATTGGCGTTGTCAATCCGGATCGAATTTTAAGAGAAAGCGCCGCGGCGCAAGCCGCTCAAGTGAAGCTTGAAAAAGAATTCGCTTCACGTCAGAAGTCGCTTTCTATTTCGGCTCGCGCGCTTAAAGCCGATGTGGAAAAGTATCAAAAGCGCATGGCTAAACTCAATAAAACCCAGCGCATGGCCGAAGAGGTGAAGTTGGCTGATCGCGAGCGAAGCCTTCAGCGCCAGGAGCGCGAATTGCGCGAAGATTTGAATCGCCGCAGAAATGAAGAGCTGCAAGCGATTTTGATGCGCAGCAATGACATTATCCGCGACATTGCCCGCAAGAATAAGTATGACCTGATCGTGCAGGAGGCTGTTTACGTCGGCCCAAATGTGGATATCACCGATCAGGTGATTAAGGCCTTGGGGAAATAAATTATGCAGCAAAGACAGGCTTATCCGATTTCGATGTTGGTTGAGGCGGTGCGCCAGCAGTGCGCAGGACGCCTTGAGCAACAGTTGGTCGGCCCTTATGAAGGGGTCGCTGTGAGAAGCATTGGCGCGTTGAGCCACGCCAAGCCCGATGAAGTGGCGTTTCTTGCCAATCCGAAATTCATCGATGAGGTGAAGGATTGCAAGGCAGGCGTTGTGGTGCTTCGCAAAGAAGATAAGGAAAAGATTTATGGTGACAAAACGCCTCGCGCGATGGTGATCACGCCCAATCCCTACGCTTGGTTTGCTTTTGCGCTTCAAGTGGTGGAAAAACTTCAAACGGAATTTGCAAGCGGCATTCATCCGCATGCATCTGTTGCCGTGACCGCCAAGGTTGATCCCACGGCCCGCGTGGACGCGGGTGCCGTGATTGAAGATCACGCGGTTGTTGGCGCGCACGCTTGGATTGGCGCCAACAGCGTCGTGGGCCTCGGTTCTGTCATCGGCGAATATACGCGTCTTCATCCCAATGTGACGGTGGATCATCACTGCACGGTGGGCGCGCGCTGCATCCTGCAGCCGGGCTGCGTTATCGGCGGTGACGGTTTTGGCTTTGCGCCCTTTGAAGGTGAATGGGTCAAAATTCCGCAGATCGGTTCCGTGCGCATTGAAGACGATGTGGAAATCGGTGTGAATACCGCAGTGGACCGCGGCGCCTTGGACGATACCGTGATCGGAAAGGGGAGCAAGATTGACAACCTCATTCAGATCGCGCACAACTGCCGACTGGGTCAGCACTGCGTGATGGCGGGCGCTGCGAGCATGGCCGGTTCCACCACGTTGGGTGATCACGTTACGGTTGGCGGCGCCGCAAACATTAACGGCCATATCAAGATTCCGAGCGGCGCGACCATTGGCCCGGCAACCACTGTGATTTCCTATCCGGATGATGCCAAACTCATGATGGGCTTTTTCCCTGCGATGGAAAATCGTGAGTTTGAACGCTCGGCTGTCATGATTAAGCGGCTGCCTGAGATGCGCAAGCGCTTGAGAGCGCTTGAAGCCGCCGTGGAAAAGTTAGAACAAATGGAAAAATCTCAAAAAGAGGAAGAATAAGAAATGAAATACAACATTCAAGATATTATGAAATATCTTCCGCACCGTTATCCGTTTTTGCTGATTGACCGTGTGGAAAGCGTTTCCGAAGATTTGACGACCGCGGTGGTGATTAAGAACATCACGGCCAATGAACCGCAGTTCCAAGGCCACTTCCCGGAATGCCCCGTGATGCCCGGCGTGCTCATCATTGAATCGATGGCGCAGGCCTGCGCGGTGCTCGCTCTTGCGCGTTTGACGGACGAACAGCGCAATGACGGCTCGCTCTACTTCTTCGCCGGTATTGATAACGCCCGCTTTAAGAAGGTGGTGCAGCCGGGCGACCAGCTTCGCATTCACTGCCATTTCCTCAAGGATCGCGCCGGTATCGGCAAGTTTGAAGCCACGGCCATGGTTGATGACCAGGTCGCCTGCACGGCCACGATGATGTGCGCCCGCCGCAAGATCTAAGGGCTCTGATCCGAAAGGGTCGGCGGCAGACACCTGAAGCGTGAAGCTGCCGGTAACGTAAACCACTATAGGCGAGCCATTATGGCAAAAATTCATCATTTTTCATTAGTCGACCCGTCGGCCGAATTGGCCGATGACGTGGTTGTCGGTCCGTTTTGCGTGATCGGTCCCAAGGTGAAAATCGGTGCGGGCACGGAGTTGATTTCGCACGTGAACATTTTGGGCAACACCGAAATCGGTGAACGCAACCGCATTTTCCCCAACGCGAGCGTCGGCTGTGAACCGCAGGATAAAAAGTACAAGGGTGAAGATACTCGCTTGGTGATCGGCGACGACAACGTGATTCGCGAACATGTCACGATCGCAACGGGTACGGTCCAAGATCACGGCATCACCGTGGTCGGCAACCGCAACCTTTTCATGGCAAACGTTCATATCGCGCACGACTGCATCGTGGGCGACGATACGATTTTGGCCAATAACGTGGGTTTGGCCGGTCACTCTATTGTGGCTAACCGCGCCATCATTGGCGGACAAGCCGGCGTGCACCAATTCTGCCGTATCGGCGAGGGCGCCATGGTGGGCGGGGGTTCCATTTTGGTGATGGACGTGCCGCCGTTTGTGATCTGCAACGGTAATCCCTGTGAACCCCATGGTCTCAATATCGTGGGCTTGCGCCGCGCGGGCTATGACTTAAAGGCCTTGAACGCCTTTAAGGCTGCCTATAAGACGATCTACCGCGACGGTCTTCGCATCCCTGAAGCCGTTCAGGTGCTCGATACGTTGATCGCTAATAACCCGCAAGTGGCCCGTGAGCTGCAGCTCATGCGTGACTTCATCGCCACGAGCGAGCGCGGCATCATTCGTCCGAAGGCTCAATAGCACATGGCGCGCAACATCGTTTGGCTTGCAGGCGAAACCTCTGGCGACTTTATCGCATCGCTTGTTTTGCCTCACGCGGCAGAACTCTACCCCGGTGAGCGCATGATGGGCATCGGGGGCGATCGCATGATCGCCGCGGGCCTTGAGCCCTGGCACCACAGCAGGGAGCTTTCGGTAAGAGGCTACGTTGAGGTGCTTCGCAAGCTCCCTTCGCTTCTGATGCTCAGAAGCGAGATGAAAAAGCGGGTGAAGAATCTTCATCCACGAGCCTTTATCGGTGTTGATGCGCCGGACTTTAATCTTGCGATTGAAGAGTATTTAAGACGCGAAGGCATCAAGACGATTCACTTTGTGTGTCCTTCCATTTGGGCTTGGCGCCCGGAGCGCATTCATCAGATTAAACGCGCGGTCGATCATATGCTTTTGATCTTTCCCTTTGAGAAAAAGCTGATGGATGAGGCGGGGATTGAATCGACTTATATCGGGCATCCGCTTGCGCGTGAAATTCCGATGCATCCGGATAAAGATGCAGCGCGAGAAAAATTGGGCATTGATCCTTCGGGACCTGTTTTTGCAGTGCTGCCGGGGTCGCGCCAAGCAGAGGTCGCCTGGTGCGGACCGCACTTTTTCGGCGCTTGCGAGCGCGTGCTTGATTTTGATTCAAGAAGTATTTTCTTGGTGCCTGCGGCTGATGCCGCACGCGAAGCGCAAATCCGAACGGTTTTGGCACAATTTCCGCGCGCTCAGAAAGCTACTCGCATTATCAGCGCAGACAGCCACACCGTGATGCAGGCAAGCGACGCTATTTTGGTCGCCTCAGGTACCGCAACACTTGAAGCCGCGTTATTTAAGCGTCCGATGGTTGTGGGCTATGCGATGCCGGGCTTTACCGGCATTCTGATGCAGAAAAAAGGCATCATTGATTTTGTGAGTCTGCCTAATATCTTGGCTGGCGAACGCATTGTGCCCGAGATTCTCCAATACTATTGCCGCGCCGAAACCCTGGCCTTTGCCCTCTGGCACGAATATGGGCGCCGCAATGACGCAAAGCTCATGGATCGGTTTGCCTCGATGCACGAGTCGCTTTTACGCGATACGCCAAAACTTGCCGCAGAGGCGATTAAACAGGTCTGCGGTTAACCGATATGCTTTCCGACTCCTTTGATTTTTTCTCTTTGGATCAATTTCGCTATGTGGCGGGCGTCGATGAAGTGGGCCGCGGCTGTTTAGCCGGTCCCGTGGTCGCCGCCGCTGTGATTTTGAATCCCGATCAGCCCATTCACGGCCTCAGAGACAGCAAGAAACTTTCCGCGCACCGCAGAGAAGAGCTTGTGCTTGAAATCAAAGAAAAGGCGCTTGCGTGGGCGGTGTGCGCTGTCTCGCCTAAAGTGATTGATGAAATTAATATCCTTCAGGCGACAATGCGCGCGATGAAGGAAGCCGTCGGCGCGCTGACCATTCATCCTGATTTTGTGAGGGTGGACGGCAATCGTTTGCCCCGGTGGCACTGGCTTTCGGAAGCCATTGTGAAGGGCGATGATAAGGTGCCTGAGATTTCTGCGGCTTCCATCATTGCCAAAACAACGCGTGATGCGTACATGCTTAAAATGGCTGATGTCTATCCGCACTATGGATTTGAACACAACGTGGGTTACGGCACAGCCGATCATATTGAAGGTCTTAACGCTTTCGGTGTAACGCCTATTCACCGCAAAACCTTTGCTCCTGTCAAGGACATGCTCCATGCAGTACCGAATGATTGAAAGTGAAGCCAACGCGAAATATAAGCGTTGGAAAAAACTCTTTGAAAGCGCGCGTTTCATCAAGAAAGAAGGCGCAACGTTGGCCGAAGGCGCGCATCTCATCATCACGATGAGACAAAAGGGTGTAAAGCCCGAAGCGCTTTTGCTTCGTGAGGGCGGAGTGAGCGATGAGGTGGCAGAAATCATTGAGGATTTTGCTAATGACGGTGTACCCTGTTACGTGCTCGCTAATGCGCTCTATGACAAAATTTCGCCCGTGGAGCATGGCGCGGGCATTATGGCTGAAATAAAAATCATGGCCAATGAGCTTCCGCATAAAGAACGGTGCGACGTGCTTTATTTGGACGGCGTTCAGGATCCGGGTAATGTGGGCACCTTGATTCGAACCGCGGTTGCTGCAGGTGTGAGCACCATTGCCGCAAGCCGCGAGAGCGCTTCGCTTTGGTCGCCGAAGGCTTTGCGTGCGGCAATGGGCGCGCATTTTTCCGCGCGTCTTTATGAAAATGTGGAGCCCGAAGATTTAGATGCGGCGTTTGACGCGGTGTGTCTTGCGGCTGATGCCCGAGGCGGCTCTGACATATACGAAACAGCCGACTGGGAAAAGACGGCCACGGTTTGGATGATGGGCGCAGAGGGCCCGGGTTTGAGCGAAAAAGCGCTCGCTGTCGCTGATCGCCGTCTTTATATTCCGATTGAGTCGGGCTGTGAGTCGCTTAATGTAGGCGCTGCTGCAGCTGTTTGTTTATTTGAGCAAAAAAGGCGCCGAATCGCTTTTAAATCTTTAAAATGAAAAAATTTGGAAGAAGTGTTTTTCGGGAAAGAATCCCTGTGAAAGTTTTCAATTGCGTTTGTGAATTCGGTCATCAGTTTGAGGGTTGGTTTGATTCGGCTGAAAGTTTGGACGAACAGATCAAGTCTCAGTTGGTGGCGTGTCCGTACTGTGACACCACAAACGTAAAGCGTGTTCCGACAGCCTCCTACGTGATGGCTTCGCGCGACAAGGCGAAAACCCAAATTTCTGAGCGAGAGCTTGAAGCGGAAATCCGCAGCAAGGTCTATACCGCGGCCCGCAAAATTTTGCAGGGCAGTGAGAATGTGGGCGACCGGTTTGCGCAGGAGGCGCGCGCCGTACATCAAGGCAAAGCCCCTAATCGGCGAATCCACGGCCGGTGCACGGTTGAAGAAGCCGAAGAGCTCATTGATGAGGGAATCGGTGTTCTGCCGCTGCCTGAGGGTGTGGTTCACGAAAATAATTAATGTTTAGGACAATCGAAAATGGCTTTATTCGGTCAGTTGACAAAACCTGTTAAAGAGCTGCCGTTAATCGACGTGAGCAATCCGGATATTGTGATGGAGCTCTTGGAAGAACTCGCCATTACGGTCTCGACCAGTCAATGGATTAAAGAGCACGAACCGTATCACCCGGAAGCCTCTGACATTCACGATCAAGCCAACGATGTCTACGCCGACCTTTTGGGCATTTTCCAGGGCAAGGTCCACGATAAGCGCATTAACCGTAAAGTGCGCTGGGCGGGCAAAGCCATGCGCGAACATTTGGCTCGCCACGAAGGGGAAGTTGAAGGCGATGTGATTGAACACGCGATCAAGCGTTTTCTGGATGCCTTTTTGGAGCACGCCCGCGCGCCGCAGGAAGGCCGTGAATCGATTTCAAGAAAAGAATACTATGCGTTTATGAGTGGTTGGGCTCATTACTTTGCAGGTCTTGCTCCTGACGAAACACCGCCCAAAGATGTCGAAGAAGAGGAATAAGTGACGATGCCGGATTTAACCCAACTGAAAAAGACCATTCGCCTGATTTTGAACATTTTGTTCGTCATTGTGGTGGCCGCCGCGATCTACATTGGCTGGGGCAAGGAAGTGGATGACCCTGAAGCGTGGTTTCCGGAATGGGTGGAGGAAAAGGAAGAGCCCGCTCAAGCACCTGCTCAGCCTGAGCCTCCTAAAGAAGCCTCAGACGTGAAGCAATAATTCCAGAGACTATAAAAGCGGGTTTGCCCCGCTTTTTTTATGCCCTCGTTAGCGTCTGCGCGGCGGAGGAGGAGGTGCTTTGCCAAAATGTGGATGCGGTCCTCGAGCGGGAGGCGGCGGACGGCTAGGAGGACGGTGTCTTACATAGTGGTGGTAGCAGCCGCTTAAAGCCGCGGCGGCTAATAGTGTCGGTAAAAGTAAAAGTCGTCGTCTGTTTTTCTGCATTCTTATTTCTCCTTTTTTATAACTGTTTAAATACTTTCCCTGTGTCAAATTGCAAAGAGCTGTTATTCTTTTCAAAATTAAATTTACATTATTTAAATAATGCTAAAATAAATACACCTAAAAATAATAATGTAAATCAATCATGTTTATTGGTCGCGAAAAAGAATTGGCTTTTTTAGAAAAGCAATGGGCCTCTCCTCGAGGACGGATGGTGTTTTTGTATGGAAGACGGCGTATCGGTAAAACCGAAACCCTCAAAGCCTTCTGCAAAGACAAAGACGCGATATTTTTCACGGCTTCTGAGCAAAACGCAGAGACGCTTAAGCGTGATCTGAGCCGCCTGCTTTTAGCTACCGGCATGCCGGCCTCTCAATACATTGAGACGTTTGAAGATTGGAAGACGTTGTTTGAAAGTTTGCCCATGATTCCGTCGTCCGGTAAAAAGCTTTTGATCATTGACGAGTTTCCATATCTCGTTAAAGCGGATCCTTCCATTGCCTCAATTTTGCAAGCTGTATGGGACAATGCGCTCAAAGACGAAAACATCATGCTTGTCTTTTGCGGCAGCTCTATGTCCTTCATCGAAAAGCATATCTTGGCAGAAAAGAACCCGTTGTACGGCAGAGCGACCGGGATATGGAAGATGGGGCCGATGGACTTTTACGATGCCGTGAAATTTTTCCCGAAGTATAGTCCGGAAGACGCTGTTTTAGCTTTCAGTGTTTTCGGCGGCACGCCTTACTATCTCAGCATGCTCGATGGCAAGTTTTCTTTAAGGGATAACATCACCAATACCATTTTGGAAAACGGTGCGCCGCTTCACAATGAGCCGGAATTTTTAATGCGTCAGGAGTTCTCAAAACCTGTGACCTATAACTCCATCTTGGAAGCGATTGCCTATGGTGCGACCTCATTTGATGAGATCCATAAGAAAGCGCTCGTTGAAAAAAGTTCCCTGACCGCATATCTCAATGCGTTGATTGATATCGGTCTTGTAGAGAAAGAATTTTCAATGTCGGTGGGCGCTAAACAAATTGGGAATGCGAGCTGGGGACTGTATCGTTTAGCGGATCCCTTCTTCAGATTTTGGTTCACGTTTGTGCGTCCGAATTTAGGCCCGCTTGACAAGGGCGACACCGATTTAATTTGGACACATGTCATTGAACCGAAACTCAATGAATACGCATCGATTAGTTTTGAAGATATTTGCAAGGATTATCTCTATCAACAGAATCGAGAAGGGAAACTGCCGTTTGTGTTTACGAAATTGGGTCGCTGGTGGCACAAAGGCGAAGAGATCGATATCGTCGCTGAAAGCGCGGATCGAAGTCGGATTCTGTTAGGGGAGTGCAAATTCAAAAATTCGCCGATGCAGATATGGGACTTTTATCGTCTGTCTGCAAAAATGGGTTTCTATGACGATTTTTCGGCTGAATATTTTCTTTTCTCTAAGAACGGCTTTGATAGTGATTTACAGAACTTGAAGGGAACTAATAAAAAGCTTTATTGCATTGACCTTTTTGATTTGTTTAATTGATTTGTACTATAGGAACAACTTTTATTATGGATAAAGAATTAATGACTAACTTTGAATTGTTCTTGTTTAAGGAACTTGAAGAAAATTTTCAAGGTTTAATTAATCAGTATGTTTGGCCTGTAAAAAATGGGAAAGATGCTAACAAGACTATTGATGATCGTTTGAAAAGGTCTTCAAAATTTAATAACTGTACAGCGAAAGATAGACGAAAAATTCTTAAAGAATATTTAAATAGTTGGGGAAGAATGCATCTGTCTGATAAAACAATTGATGCATATGTTAACTGCTTGTTTGATAACGCTAATAAGTTAGAATATTTAGCTAATAGAGGCGGAATTTCATCAAAAAGTAAGGCGTTATCCCTTTATAAACCCAAAGAATATTTTATTTACGACTCATATGTAGCAATTGCCTTAAATTATTTTTGGCTTATTTGTAAAGATACAAAAAAATGCCCTTGCCCTTTTCCGACTTGCAAATCTCGTCGACGGGTTGTTCAGATCGTGGATGATTATTTTAATTCTTTCCCCAAATTCTCTCAGAAGGATTTTTATTCCGCATCCTATATACCATTAATAAAGTCTTTGGCAGAAAAGTTAGGAGAGAAAGGTTCTCCAGAAAAAGTAGAAATGGCGTTATTTGTGAAAGGGAGGAAAATTATTGAAGAAATTGAGCCAAAGATTGCTGAGCCAAAGATTGCTGAGCCAAAGATTGCTGAGTCAAAGATTGCTGAGTCAATTATGATAATATTGGAAAACTATTTAAACAATAGTAAATAAATATCATAAGGAGTTTTCCTAAATTGATAAAAAGGCGAGCACTTGGCTCGCCTTTTTGCTGGCATTTAAGCGTTAATCAAACAAGAACCGCACACCCCCCGAGACGATGTAGCTGCTCGTATTCGAGCCGCCAAACACCTTTTCAGCCTCGAGGAAGTAGTACTTATCCTTGTTGTGCTGGTAACTCATGCCAAGGCCTGCGCTGTACCACGTGTCGTCATTTTCATAACGAACGCGCATCGTGCCCGTGGCGTCCTTTGCCTTGATGTCTTGCTTACCCATGAACTCGTGCATGATGTCGCCGCGAGCGTAGAAGCTGAAGGGATTGTCACGCGTGACATCCTTACCGGCTCTCACACCCACGCGGCCGATCAAGCTGTGAATGCCGTCTAAGCGGACATCCGTGCCTTGCGAGTTCGTGTATTCAGCAGACGTGACGTAGGCGTATTGCAGCTGAGCCTGCGGTTCAATGAACCAGGACTCTTCGTTCGAATACTTCTTACCGTGTTCAAGAGAAACGGAGATAACGTTGTTATCGTAGTCGCCCTTGATCTTTTCACCGGTCGTGGGCGCGTAAATCTTGTATTCGTTGTCGATCAAGCTGCACTTGATGATGAAGTCGGTGTAGTCGCCTTCATTGCCAAGCCACGTGGTATAGAACCAGACACCGTAGCGATCCAAGTCGCCCTCGCCGCTGATGTGATGGTAATCGGTGTCGCCATTCATGTAGTCAAAGGCCACACCCGTGTGGAATTCACCGGTTTCTTTGACGTAACGGGAATCCACACCGACTTCAACCATGGTGTTATCCAAGCGGAAGGAAGAACGTTTGCCGATATCATCGTGGCGGATACGGGCCCAGAGGCCGTCTTCATGGCCTTGGCTGAAACGCATTTCGCCTTGACGCTTATTGAGCGTATCAAGCTGCACGGCGTTGGCGTAGTTGGCTCGGGCGTGATCAATGATGGTCCTACCGGAGTCAGACGGCGTTGCATCCTTGCGGTCCACAAGTTTAAAGTTCGTGGTTTCGCTAATGGTGCCGTCAGCTGCCTTTGTCGTATCTTCGTCATTGAGCGCTAACGTTGCGACAGCGCCTTCTTCGTAACCGAAGAGTCCGTCAACAACAGTGGAGCCCGGTTTTTCATGAGACATCTCTGTGCCGTTATAGATGTCGTTTTCGGGGTTGTTGTCGTAGCTGTCGGTTGCCACTTCGTATTCAACGTTTAAGGCGCCTTTGTCATAGGTAAAGGCACGGAACTTCGCCTTGGAACCCGCACCAACCGTTGCAAAGCGCAAGCCGTTTAAGCCGCCTTTATACATATCGTCAACCGTCACGGCATCAACAACGTTCACGTTGTACTCACCGTTGGCGTTACGGATGTAGAGCATGTCGCTCACATCACGGTTGCCGTCCAAACTCATGTTAAAGGTGGCGTTGCCCTTTAAGTTGTAGACGGTGAGGGCGTGGGCCGTGGAGTTGCGGTCCGTGTTGGCGTTCACCAAGTCAATGAGAACGTTCTTCGCGCCGTCAGTAACGGAGATATCTGTAATCCAGCTTTGGCCCGTGACATTCCAACGGGCGTTGTCGCCCATCTTCAGGTTAACCTGACCGCCCTTGAAAATTTCAGAGCTGAAGGCCGGATCAAAGAAAGTGGTGTGTTCTGAGTCCGTGATAAAACCGGCGTCACCGTAGTCATCCGCGCGGCCGGTGAGAACACCGTTGGCGCCGATATCAACGGTTAATTTACCGTTATTACCGGCGAGCAGGTTGCCCGTGACAACAAGACCGTCAGAAGTGCTCTTCGGAGCGATGTCAACTGAACCGGCATAGGCCGAGAGAATGTCGCCCGTAACCTTGCTCAAAACGGCTTTGCCTTCACTGTCAGTTGTGTTGGCGTAGTTAATTTGAACTTGCGCACGATCTGCATCATCTGCGTTAACGATATCTTCATTAAGGTTAACAGCCGTACCCGCGGCGATGGCGATGTCGATGCTGTTTAAGCTCTTTTCGTAACTATCGGTTGTGATAGACGTGAAGCCATCAATATTGATATCGGCGCCATTGTAAGCCCAGACGACACGTTCGAGGTCGTTGTGAACTTCACTGTCAGCAAAGGTTGACAGATAGTTCTGTTCGCCGGTTAAGGAAATTTTTGCACCGGTTCCTTCTGCGTACAAGGCAGAAATCACACGGTTGTCTTTAAATTTATCGTCGGTAGCGTTATTAAGGTTGCCGGCATTTTTGATGACGGCGTAAGAACTAACTGTATTCGTTTTGGCATCAAATAGAACAGATGAACCTGTGTCTTTAGACGAGACAGCTCCAGAAATAGCATTTACGTCTCCAGCATAAAGTTCAATTTTGCCTTGATTCAAAGCCTGGATAGCCATACCTGTTCCGTAGGTATAGTTCCTGGAAGAGTTAGATGAAATGTTTCCAGCTTGAACTAAATTTGCCTTATCCGAATTCAACAAGACAGAACCAGATTTTGCGTAAATTGACAAGTCAGTAGCATAAATTTCAGTATTACGACCAGATAAGAACTTGATTCCCCCATTATTGCCAGTTTGAGCTCCAATATTTGCATCAATAATATTATCTAACTTACTATCTAGCACTACACTGCTTTCTGAGTAGATTCCTTGACCGGTACGATTGGAGTTCGTAACTGATAACACGTTACTATCGTTATTAGATGTAAGGGATATTGACGCGTTTCCCTGCGCTCTTAAAGCATAGTTTTTGGTGGTGAATCTATTGCTTTCATTCGAAGTCAAGGTAAATGAAGTGTTAGAAGTTACATAAACGCCAGTGTCACCACTAAAAATTGACTCTTCACCAGATGTTATGGTTAAGTTTGCAGCTTTGCCATAAATGCCGTAACTACCACCTTCGAATGATGTGCTTTTATCGGAATTTATTGATAAAACTCCTCCATCGGCGTAAATACCGTAATTACCTTGAATTGTGGTGTTTTCACCTGAATCTAAAAAGACGTTTGCTTTTTGCGTATAAATCCCATAGGAGGCATTCTTAATCTCAGTATTTTTGCCTGAGATTAAGGTCGCTGTACCACTATTGGCAACATGAATCCCATATTTACCACTAAGAGAATTGTTATCTGAAGCTGTCAGATTCACCTTACCGGAGTCAGAATAAATTCCTCTGCCATTATTAGATACTGTGATGGAATTTGATCCCATTTTCGCATCTAGATCAACAACGGTAGTGGCTCCAGATACACGAATACCATATTGAGAGGCAGAAATGGTATTTGAACCAGAATCAATGTCTACATAGGCTTGCTTAGACGGTGTGTTCGAATTAAGCATCGCACGAATACCCGTGCCCGATGAGATTATTTCTGTCAAATTCAGAGTATTGATATCAACGTTACCCGAGGCATTGAATATTCCAAAGGCATTATTTGGGTTTGCAGATTGTGCGTTAATCGAAACAGAATCAGCGTTTAATTGCGCATGTGATTGAGCTGTAGCACTATCAGAAAAAGTCTGAGTGGTTATGCCATAAGCACCATTTAAACGGTTGTTGTTTACATTGGTTGTTATTGCAATATTTTTACCTGTTAAGACAGTCTCAGCTTTATGACCAAAAGTAGCGTAAGCTGCTACCCCACTGGCATAAATTTTTTCTGTTGTATTACTGTCTGTGATCGTAGCATTAATACTGATGTTTCCTGATGAAGATAGATTTATTGAGCCGGATTGCTGACTGCTGTCAGAAGCATACACTGTATAAGTATTGGTTGTAGAAGCGGTTTCTAGATAAATTCCTCCACCAGTAGTGTTAACATCAACATCACCGCCAGCAGTTACTATAGCCCATGTATCCTCCAAATTTTTACTGACTACGTTCAGTCCCCAACCGTTATTATTCTGACCAGTGGATGTGATTTTGATGGATGATAAGTCTCCGGCATTGATACCCGAATTATTTTTAGTTTGTGTAGAAGTATTAATAGAAATGAAGTTGCCGCTATTGAGAGTAAGTGAAGAGTTGTTTTCGGCATAGACTCCAAAAACCATCCCGCTATCTTTATCTATAGATAAGTCGATTTTATCAAGTGAATCAATAGTAACCAGACTGTTCTTGTTTATATTAATACCTGCTTGAGCTGTGTTGCCTTCGGCGGAATTAATGATTAAGGAATGAATCTTATCAAGTTGTAATTTTCCTTCTAAAACGTCAATCCCATTTAGTTTATCGCTGATCGTAATTTCAAATTGCTCATTAGGATTGTTGTATGAAAGTTCTGTTTCATGAACATAAATTGGTTTGCCATCATTGACAACTTGGGCAAAAGCAGTAGACGAAAATGACAAAGATGTTGCAAGCGCAGAAGCGACTATAAAAGCCTTCGGTAAATAGTTAGTCTTTACCCCCCCCCCGAAGAGCAGCAGATAAATCACGGCCGATCCAATCGGCAATTAAATTTTTCTTGAATTTATGGTTGTAGTTTGTCATAGGAGTGACCTGAAACAGTTTGTTTGATGAGCGGATTTTATCCAAAGAGAAAATGCAATAGTTACCCCCCCCCAAGGCAAAAGTACATTAATTTGCTCCAAATTAAGCAAATACCCCTAAAGTACTAAAAAATTAAAAATGGTCGACAAAATAACGAAGTTCGCCGCAAGTGTTTAAGGTCAATTAAAAACCAGAAATGACGGTTTACTGTTAAGAAACTTTCTCTGGTTTTGTTAGTAAGAGATTGACACTGGAGGGGATTAGTATCGTTGAGCGAAGGTCTTCAAAAATATCGAATAATTTTTGTGTGGGTGTTTTTGAGCTTATCAACTGATAAAACCAGAAAAATAACAAACAAATTATATTTCAAAATATACAGATAAAACAGATAGATAAGCAACAATTTCTTAAAAAATATTAGAAGAAAATCGTAAAAAATATTGAAGGAAAATAGTAAAAAATAATCCAATAATTTCTTAAAAATTCAGGATGTAGGAAGTCACGAAATCCTGCTGTTGAGTTTTCTAAATGAAGAGATAAAAGAAAAGACTCACTGCAAAATTCAAAGCAATGAGTCTCTCAGGTATTAGGCTCTTTGTAATTTATTTTTTCAGTCCGCATGCTCTTTCATTTAACTGCCAGAAATCCAAGGGGCGATAGGCTTCAATTTTCGCTTTCACTTTCGGATCAGGGTGACTCATTTTCTTGTAATCCGTCATGAAATCAACCTTGTCATCGGCCCACGGGAAAAACACAATCGGTCCCTTTAACGAATACACGCCCTTATCGTCCATCCAAAGCGAGATGTTGTAGCCGAAAGCGCGATCAGGGTCATCGACGGGGGCCAAAAGGTTTCTGCCGCCCACGGTTCTATAGGTGGCTTCCGACAGACTTAACGCGTAAAGCGTGGGGAAAATATCTTTGTGAGACCCCACACGTTTGGCGTCATAGCGGATATCAACTGCGTTTTTGACGTTGCCTGAGGCCCAAACGTAGAAGGGGACAGCCACATCCTTAAAGGGGCCGTCGGTGATCACCGGGCGCATGCCGAGCATGCGGTGGTCGGCGGTCGCAGCAATCACTTTCTCGCGTCCCTTCATTGCCTTAAAGCGGCTGATTGTTTGACCTAACGCGTCAGCGCTTGACTGATAAGTCTGCATGATAGTGAGAAGCGACTGCGCGTAATCATCGTGGTTGTAGTGACGGTTAATCACTTCCGGCACCGTGATGGGTTTCGGGGTGTAGTTAACCGGCACATGATAAGGTGGGTGGTTTGCGGTTGAGAGCACCACAATAAACACGGGCTTATCCGACTTTTCAACGAGGTCGGCTGCAAAATCAAAAGCGTAATGATCTTCCACGCCCCATTCAGAAGTGGAGGTTAGGCCAAAGGCGTCCATCAGGTGCGTCTGGTCATAGACTTCGTCGACGTACTGACGGGGCAGGTACTCGTTCATATTTTCCCAAGCGGTGGTGCCGGAGGTAACAAAGACCGTTCGGTAACCGGCTTTCTTATAAACCTCAAAAGGCGTGCCGGGGAGCGTCACATTGCGGATGGACGAGGTGCTCACCTGAGAGACGGGGCTTAAAAAGAGAAGCTGCGCCACCGATTGAATGGTGTGGAGGTCGGCGGAGGTAAAGCGCTTAAAGACGTAGTCTTTTTCAAAATGTTCACGCAGCGACCCCATAAGATCAACTTTGCCTGGTTCATCGTAACTCATCATGTTAAAGCCCATGCTTTCCATAATGAAGAGCGCCACATGAGGTTTCATTTGTGCCAGTTTTTCATTGGCGGGCGTTTTTTGAGTAAGTGACCCAATATTGGCCTGCGCCATCAGTCTTTCACCTCGCTCAGCCGAGGCAGGTTCAAACTTCATTGAGCGCTTGCGGTCTTGCGCGGCGTAGTAAAGCGCCATCGGGGCGTTTAAAACCAAGTCGTTGATTTCTTCAATAACGGAGACTTGAGCGTTATTGCGGCGAAGCGGATAGCGGGAGGTCAAAGAGCCGCGCGCCAAGAATACAAAAGCGACAACCCCAACGACAATTAAAGCGATGGCTTTAATGGTGTTTAACGCATCCCAAATTTTCGCTTGGCTTAATTTCGCAAAAATCCGTCCCCAAAGCCAGGTCATCAGGATCGTGGCAGCGATCACCGCGAGGCTATTGGAGATAATCGGATAGTCCTGCCAGACGGTCGTCATCACCGCGTGGGGTTCTTCGTGCAGGAAATTAAAAACGAAGATGTCGATGGCGTTATGGAAGGTTCGGATGTAGTGGAAATTGCAGACCGATAAAAAGGCCGTCGCGAAAAAGGCAAAACCCGCCCAAATCGTTAAAAATTTCGTAAGCGGCTTCCAGGCACTCTTAAAGTAGGAAAGAAAGACCGAGGCGAGAAGGGGAATGATCGCTAAAATAGCGCCCGTTCTCGCGTCAAAGCGAAGGCCTAAAAAGCGCATGCGCCAGACATCATCTGTTTGAATCATTTGCTCCGGCACCGCGTGCACCACCATGATCCAGTAATAAAGTTCACGGATTGCCGCCATGAAAACGATGGCAATAGCGGCTAAAAGAAAGCACTGAGTAAAAAGCAGAAGAAAACGGCCCAGAGGCTTATCCGGACGTCTGAATTCAGGAATAAAGGTCATTTTCAAAACGATCTCATTAGTGTCGCCGATATTTTAACGAAAAGGTTATTGGTACGACTTTTTCTCAACGCTTCGTTACAAATGAAAAGGCGCCCGAATTCGGACGCCCTTAAGAACTATTCTTCTTCCTTTTTAATCTTGCCTAGAGCCAGTCGGTCGTGCGCGTCTGAATAATGGATGCTCATCGGCGCGTTCATCACGAGGTAATTCACCATCGGGATGTCGCTAATGCGGGCATGGTCAGGTGTCAAGGGATCGGTCGAGGTGATATACGTCTGAGCCGACGTCCACACAAAGCCAAAGAAGCAGCACAGGCAAATGAGCCAATTGATCATATTTTCCTTTTTCCAAAGGGTAGACGTGCTGAAAATCGTTGTGAGTCGATGCCAGAGGCCCAGGAAGAGCCCTGTGACAAAAATTGTGATCACCGCATCAAAAAAGACGGGGTAATTAGCCGAATAAGCCGCCAAATTTGTAAAGGGCGCGTGCATGAAGGAGGCGACTTGAGCGGCGGTAAGGGGCAGCCCCGTTGCACCCAGCACATGGATATTGGCGCAGGTCGTCGCAATGAGCCAGGCTGCGCAAAGCGCGACCCACACGCTGATGATTCTCACGCACAAGCGGAAAAACGCCGGGCCCATCGCGCCCAAAAGACTCACGAAAATGCCCGGGAGCATCAGCCAGTAGGCCAATTTTGCGTCAAAGCGCAAGCCCACAAGCCAGATATCGATGTATTCATCCTTTTTCACAACTTGGTCAAGCGCGGTTTGCGTGATGAACACATCCATGTAGAGCTCACGGAAAATAAAATTTAAAACGCCGATCAAAAGCGCAAACACCGCCAGACTCATGAAGAGCACGAGCACGCGCGAAAACGGATGCTCGGGGCATTCAATGGGGGCGAGCGCCTTGATGGTTCGGGTATGGGTTTGAGTCATTTTTAAACGTAATCAGTAGGTTTAAACAATTGCTTCAATGGCTTCAGATAATTCAAGCCATCGAGCTTCGAGTTCTTCAACCTGCGCGGAGAGTTCTCCGTGGCGTTTGAGCGCCGCGGCCACTTCATCCTGATCACCTTGTGTATAAAAGGCGGTGTCGGCAAGTTTCGCATCAAGCGCTTTCAGTTCGGTGCTCAACGGATTGAGTTTTTTCTCAACCGAAGCGAGTTCCTTTTGTAAGGGTTTCTTGAGGTTGGCGATGCGCTGACGTTCGAGCGCTGCCTGCTGACGGGCTTCCTTTTTATTGACAGAAGGCGCGGAGTCGCTTTTCACTTTTTCAGCGGCTAGCGTCGCCTTGCGTGTTTCGAGCACAAGTTTCGCGTAGTCCTCCAAGTCGCCGTCAAATTCGGTCACGAGCCCATTATGCACAAGCATCAGTCGGTCGGTGGTCGCGGCCAATAAGTGACGGTCGTGGGAGACGAGCAAAAGCGACCCTTCAAACGAGGAGAGCGCCATCGTGAGCGCCTCGCGCGTTTGCATATCAAGGTGGTTTGTCGGTTCGTCAAGGACGATAAGGTTGGGCTTATCCCACGCCAATAGCGCTAAAGCCAAGCGCGCTTTCTCACCCCCCGAGAAGGGTTTGACGGGGGCGTTTACCATATCGCCGCTAAAGCGGAACCGCCCTAAGAAATCTCGCAGTTCCTGCTCACGCACGTCCGGCGCTTTGCGTCTGAGATGCTGCAGGGGCGTTTCATCGCCTCGTAATTGCTCGATCTGGTGTTGGGCAAAGTAGCCGATCTGAAGGCCCTGGCCGAATCGGAATTCACCGGCCATGGGGAGAAGCTCTTTGCAGATTCCTTTGATGAGTGTGGATTTGCCAGCGCCGTTTACACCCAAC
The DNA here is from genome assembly GCA_944390675.1 of uncultured Burkholderiaceae bacterium. Taxonomy (GTDB): domain Bacteria; phylum Pseudomonadota; class Gammaproteobacteria; order Burkholderiales; family Burkholderiaceae_F; genus Aphodousia. Next base: position 117,287 of record CALXQR010000006.1, on the reverse strand, counting down.
ACGCCGATTCGCTCACCCGCACGGATCGAAAACTTCACATCGTGAATGATTTCCTTATCACCGTAGCCCAGCGCCACGCCTTGTGCTTCGACAAGGTGCTCAGGAAGACGCTCGGGCTTTAAAAATTCAAAGCGCCACTCGCGCGTCGCACGCACGGGTTCCACCGCTTGAAGTTTTTCAAGCATCTTGATGCGGGACTGCGCTTGTCGTGCTTTAGTAGCTTTATAACGGAAGCGGTCAATGAAACTTTGAAGATGCGCGCTTTGTTTCTCGTAAGCTTTGGCCGCGGCGTCCTGCGCGCGCAGCCTTTCAACGCGAAGCAGTTCAAAAGCGCTGTAGTTACCCGCGTAGCGGCGGATCGTGTTGTCTTCAACGCTCCAGATCGTGCCCACGGTGCGATCCAAAAATTCGCGGTCGTGGCTGATGATGATCGTCGTGGCGTGCTGGCGTTTAAGCCACGCTTCAAGCCAAATGACGCTATCCAGGTCCAAGTGGTTGGTGGGTTCGTCCAAAAGCAGGAGTTCTGCCGGGCACATCAAGGCGCGCGCAAGAGCCAAGCGGTTTCGCCAGCCGCCAGAGAAATCTTTAACGCGGTGCGTTGTCATCTCTTCGGTAAAGCCCAGGCCGTGAAGAATGATTTTGGCCTGAGCGGTGATGGCGCCTTCATTGAGTTCAGCAAGCGTAGCCACAGCCTGTGCGGTTGCCATATCATCGGTGGCTTCTTCGAGGGCTTTTTTAGCAGCCACAAGCGGTGCGTGACCGGAGAGCACCCAGTCGATCGCCACCTCATCCACCGTGTCGATATCCTGCGCGACGTGCCCAATGTGTTGAAAGTCTGGCGCGGAAATTTCACCGGCCTCAATCGGAATTTCACCCAAGATGGCCGCTAAAAGGCTCGATTTTCCGCAGCCGTTTTCGCCCACTAGACCAATGCGTTCACCGGGATTGGCTAAAAGCGTGGCGTGCGAATAAAGCACTCGCACGCCGCGCATGAGACTAACGTCTTGAAGTCGAAGCATTACGGAAGCTCGTCCTTTCTGAGAAGGTAAACCATGGCGTCTTCCTCTTCGGTGGCGAGCCACGTAAAGGGCACCTTCGGATAGGCGGCTTCACAGGCATCTTTACCGTCGCCCACTTCAACCACCATCACGCCTTTGTTGGTGAGGTGCGCTTTGGAGTCGGTCATCAGGCGTCGAACAATATCAAGACCATCGTTGCCCGCGCCCAAAGCCAGGGCAGGCTCGTGACGGTATTCCATGGGCAGCTCATTCATCGCTTTTTGCGTTACATACGGGGGATTGCTGATGATGACGTCGTACTGTCGATCGCCTAAATTGTTATAAAGGTCGCTTTGAATGAGTTCGATGCGATCCTGCATGCCGTAGCGTTGAACGTTGATCCGAGCGACATCCAACGCATCGGCGCTGATATCCACGCAGTCAACCTTGGCGTTGGGGAAAACTTCAGCGGCGAGGATCCCCAGGCAGCCCGATCCCGTGCAAAGATCGAGCACGCGAGTGACGTTATCGGGGTTAGCGACCCAAGGGGCGAGTTCATCCTTTAAAAGCTCAGCAATGTAGGAACGGGGAATGATCACACGCTCATCGCAGTAAAAGGGGTGCTCGGTGAGCCACGCTTCTTTCAAGAGGTAAGGCGTGGGAATCTTTTCAACCGCGCGCTTTTGGATGCGCTCAAGCAGCATTTTAAGTTCGTCGTTGGAGACTCGCGCGTCCCAGAAGCGGTCAGAGTCTTCAAAGTTAAGCTTTAACGAACGCAATACCAGGAAGTAGGCTTCTTCGTAGGTATCGGCGCAGCCGTGTCCGCAGAAAATATTGTTGATTTCAAACTGCGTCATCGCGTAGCGGATGACGTCCCGAATGGTTTGCAGGCGGCATTGACGAACGTCGTTATCGGTAATCATAAGAAAAGTCTTTTTAAATCAATTGAAAACAGGCGTCATTTTAACCCATATCGGGCGATTTGAGGCTCATTTTTCCGTTAATTGAAGCGCTTGGCTTCGGCCTCGCTCGGGGCCTTGCGGATGAAAAGAAGCGCCAGCACAACAATCACCCAAGTAATTGTGATCCAAACGCCGAAACCGCAGGAGATATCGGCCATTGTCGCATTTTTAGCTAATTGCCCCACGGAGAAATTCGGAATACTCGAGCCCACATAGGCACCTAAATACAAGGCGGAGATAAGTCCGGCGCGCTCTTTCAAGGTGGCGTCCATGAGCAGGAACTTCAATACCGCGCACCACGTGCCGCCCATTGCGGCGCCCGCGACAACGACAGAGGCGATGAAAAGCCATTGATTCTGAAGATTCAAGTTGATAAAGACACCCGCGGTTCCCACTAAAAAGGCTGTGATCATGACAAAAGTGGTCTTGATCGGATTAAAACGGCCGGAGAGAAGACTGCAGACGGCAATGGGGATGATGAGCAATAGATAAGTGATTGCCGCCAAAAGAACACTGCTTTGGCCAAACACAATGAGCGCGAATTGGCCCGAGAAGCCTTGAAAGAAGCTGCTTACGCCCCACGTACCGATATAGGCTGAAACACCCACAAAAAATAAGCGCACGAGACGCGCAGGAAGCGCGATTTTAGGGATAATGACCTGTCCCAAACTTTCCGTTCCAAAGCGCATCGTTTCGGTACTGAAGACTGAACAAACAATGCCGATCAGAAGCAGTCCTATGCAGGCTTCGAAAAGATGCGCGGGATTTAGCACATCGTACTCAATAATAAGTCCCGTCAAAAGTGTTCCGAGCGACAAACCGATATTGGGCCCGGCGGCTGTCATCGCAGTCCCAAGCCACGCTTTCTCGCGAGGGGCCGTATCAACGACCCATGCCATCGAGGCGCTTGTGGCCAACCCGCAGCATAGCCCTTGAAGGAAACGCCCAAGGTTGATGTCGGAGGCGGTGAGCGCCGTGGAGAAAAGATAGCAGGCACCAATGCCGCAAATGAGAGCCATGATAACAACGGGTTTTCGGCCTAATAAATTTGAGAAACGCGCAAAAAGCAAAAGCGTTAAGACGCAACCGCCGAAATAGTTCACAACGGTCATCGCGGTTTCGGCGGAGGTGAGTCCCAGCGCTTCGGTCCAATAGGCCATCATGGGGATGGAGGTGGCTGAAGTCGCAAAGCAGCAAATCAGACAAAACGCCGCTGTGAAAAAAGAAAAGGCGCGCCGCTTGATGGCTTCGCCCTCAGGACGCGCGAGTGATTGTTTCTCAAATTCAATTGCCATGTTTATCTTTGGACAATTTCAAAATCTGTCGTCGGTCAAACATGGCATTCTAAGTCATAAAACAGCAGCAAAGCTTTTTGCCACGTAGCCGACGTTCTTTTCATTTAAGCCGCAGATGCAGATGCGGCCGTTTCTCACAGCATAAATGCCGAATTCTGCGGCGAGCCGATCAACTTGCTCGGGCGTCAAGCCTGTAAAGGAGAACATACCGGCCTGCTGTGTGACAAAGCTGAAGTCGCGCTTGGCACCGATGGCTTTCATTTCGTTTGTTAAGGCTTCTCGCATTTGACGGATGCGGTTGCGCATGCTGCTTAACTCTTCGATCCATTCACTTCGCAATGCGTCGTCTGCGAGCACTCGCTCGACAATGCGCCCGCCAAAGGCCGGCGGATTGGAATAATTGGCTCGAGCGCACGTTTTGAGATGTGTCTGAACGCGCCTTGCTTCGTCAGCCGATTGTGTCACAACCGTGAGCGCCCCAATACGTTCACCATAAAGGTTAAAGGACTTCGAAAAAGAGGAGGCCGCTAAGAAACTCAATCCCGATTGGGCAAAAAGGCGAATCGTTGAGGCGTCTTCGTCGAGCCCGTCTTTAAAGCCTTGATAGGCCATGTCAAGGAAAGGAACAAGTGAGCGCGCTTTGCAGATGTCGATGACTTCTTTCCATTGATCGGTTGTTAAATCATAACCCGTGGGATTGTGGCAGCAGGCGTGAAGAATGACGAGCGTGTTTTCAGGCAACGCTTTCAGATCTTCAACCATCGCTTCAAAATTGACGGCGTTTTGCTCGGCATCATAGTAGCGGTAGCCTTGAACGGCGTATCCTGCCAAGCGCAAAATGTCGTTATGGTTGGTCCAGGTCGGAATGGAAGTGGCCCCTAGTTTTAAACCGCAGGCCCAGTGCATGAGATCGCACCCAAGTTTTAAGGCTCCTGTGCCGCCCAAGGTCTGCACGGTGCAGGCGCGCCCCGACGTCACCACTTCTGAATCGACACCGAAAATGAGTTTTTGCACAAGGCTGTCATAGAGCGGAAAGCCCGTCTGAGGGATATAGGTGTGAGGGGTGCTTTCTTTTGCGATCGCTTCTTTGGCTTTTCGCACGACGTTTAAAACAGGGGTGACGCCGGTTTCGTCCAGATACATCCCCACACCCAAATTGACTTTGCAGTCACGGGGATCGGCTAAAAATTTGCCCGTTAAGCTCAGGATGGGATCGTCAGCCACAGCCGTTACATCCGCAAACACTTTCTCGTTCATAGTATCCCTTTCATCATTTTCGACAACAGTTTTCCCAATATATCGAAGATTGCTCTGAGCTCAAAAAAATCGCTAAGCACATTCGCATAGGGCAACAAAAAAAGCGAAACGCCGCGGTGGGCATTTCGCTTTTTGAAAAAGATCGTAAAGGATTACTTCTTCATTGCTTCAAGCGCTTTTTTCACGCTTTCTTCGTTGGGACGGAAAGCGGTGAGACGCTGCTGAATAATGGCAGGAGCCTGAGCGATCATGGTGTTGTAGCGGTAGCCGCCTTTGACCAAGGTCTTTAAGACATTGGCAAAGTCAAAGTAGCAGTCTTCGCGTTTGATCTTCGCGGAGTGCTGCAGACCCATGAAGTCAGTCCAGGTCACCGTGTAAACGACACCCTTGTCGCTCACATCGCAGTGCGTGACAGCCACGGCGTCGCACACCCAAACGTTCGGTTCTTGCTTGGCAGCGGCTTGTTCTTTTTGGGGTTCTTTCTTATCCATTTTGAAACCTCATATAAAAAATGTTCAATTTAGGAGGCGGCCGCCTCGCGAGCTTTATTGGCCGCTTCCGTGCGTTTGGTGTAAATAGTAGCGCAAACACCGGCGATGATGATCATCACCATGCCGATTAAGCCTTCAGTGCTCACCAGATCGCCAAAGAGGATGAAGCTCACCAAGGCTGAGAAGGGGATGGCAGAAAAGCCTAAGCACGAGCTCAGGAGCATATTGCCATAGGCGTAAGAGCGTGTCGTGCAGACTTGGCCCAGCGTTGCGCAAAGGCCCATGCCGATCAGGTAGGCGCCCGACTCAAGCGTGGGCATGTGCATGCCGTCTTCAAAGAGGTAGCTGCCTAAAACGCCAAAGACCGCGCCAAACATCGAAAAATAAAAAACGATGCGCCAGGATGGTTCCTTTAAAGTGCCTAATTCTTTAATCTGCCAGTAAACGATGAGGTCAATAAAGGCCACGAAAAGGCAAATCAGGGCGGGGATGAGGTAGCCCTCGTCAAAAGTGGGCTGAAGCACAGTGGAGACACCGGCAAAGCCGAATAAAATCGCGAGAATCACGCCCCAGGGCGCGGACTCTTTACGGATAAAGGCGAGAATAATGAAGTTTGCCGCCATGAACAAAGGCGTCGTGTAAATCAACGTCATGTTGGTGCCAAGCGGCATTTGACCGATCGTGAAAAACCAAAGGCCGACGGAAATCGTCCCTAAAACCGCGCGTTTGATATGGCCGCCCAAGTGTTCGGTGCGAAGAGAAAGTCCTTGTGAGCGAACAAACATGGAAATGGTAATAATGCCGACAAGAGAACGGTAGAAAACCAGTTCCAGCGATCCGAAGTGCCCGCTGCAGAGTTTGACAAATACCGCCATGAAGGAAAAACAGGCGGCCGCCGCGAGCGCCCACAATGACTGCTTCATCATAAAACAACAGCACCTTATTGAACGTCAGAGAATATCCCGCCATTGTATGCCGATCGATTCTCATTCGAAAGTCAGGAAAACACCATAGAGAAGCTCCAAATACTTTCTAGGCGAAATTCGCGCGTGCCTATAATGTCAGCCGTTTCAGTCTTAGAGGTATTTATGGTCAGACAGTCGGCTCTTGTCGGTCACGCCTGCGCGGCGGGCGCCAACATCGTTTGGGGCTTGATGGCGCCCATTGCCAAAATTGTGATGGTGGGAGGCCTGATTTCCCCTTTGGTTCTGACCGATCTGCGAGTTTTTGGCGCGGCGGTGCTTTTCTGGGTTGCCTCATTTTTCGCACCGAAAGAAACTGTCACCAAGCCCGACCTCATTCGGCTATTCTTTGCCAGCCTTTTTGCCATTGTTTTTAATCAAGGCAGCTATATTTTTGGCGTCGGACTCACCACGCCCGGCAACGCGACGATTTTGACTTCCACCATGCCGCTTTGGGCAATGGTTCTTGCGGCGGTTTTACTGAAAGACCCGATTACGCTTAAAAAATTAATCGGCATTCTGATGGGGGCTGCAGGTGCACTCACCTTGATAATGTCTAAAACGGAACTTGCGGCTAATCCTGCCATTGAAAGCAATATCTGGGGCGATCTCTTGGTCGCAAGCGCGCAGTTAAGTTTCGCTTTTTATGTTGTGCGCTTCAAAGATCTTGTTGCGCGCTATAACCTTTTCACCACGATGAAATGGATGTTTACTTTTGCGTCCATTTGTGCGTTGCCGTTTTCCCTCTCTGCGATCAAGGAGACCGCTTGGCTTGCATTGTCTTTTGAAGAAATGTTGAGCGCAGCCTATGTGGTCGCAGGCGGTACGTTTTTAGCTTATCTCTTAATCGTTGTCGGTCAGCGAAATCTCAAGCCCACGGTTGCCGCGATGTACAACTATGTGCAGCCCGTGGTGGGGTGTTTGGCTGCGGCCATGATTGGGCTCGATACCTTGACGCTTGGTAAAGGCTTTGCCGTCTTGATGATTTTCGCGGGTGTCTATCTTGTGACGCACAGCGCAAGCGCGAAAGAGCAGGCTGCAATTCAAGAAAAGCAATTGGAAGTTCTCCGACGTCGTCAGGAACATTCTCGCCATTAGCCTCTCTTTTGCGAAACTGTCACAAATCTTCGATATACTAGAATCGGCTATGGCAGAAGTGAGGCGTAATCGGAGTCCGATAAAAGAAAAACGCTTAAATAACCAAAAAATTTCTTGATTATTTAAGCGTTTTTGGTGCCCGGGATCGGACTCGAACCGATACGTCTCGCAACGCCAGCACCTGAAGCTGGTGCGTCTACCAATTTCGCCACCCGGGCGCGCCGTCAGGGCACGAGCCCTTAACAGAGACAGCCATTATATACGAAAGAGAAACGAAGTTGCCAAATTTAAAGAAAACCCCCAGACCGAAAATTGTGAAGGAAAAGCGCGGCTCGAGCAAAAAGACAAAAAGCGCTCAGGGACGCGTGAAAAACTATGTCACCGGCGAATTGGTCCAAAAAGCCGTTGAAATCCTTAACGCCTCCGCGACCGATATCGACACCGCTGAGCTCTATGTGCTCTTGTCTCAGGAGTACCGCAAACTCAACCAAACCCTTTTTTCCCAGGTGCTCGACCGTTTGATGAATGACAATCGTGTGCGGTTTGATTCGCAAAAGAAATGCTTCTCGCATCGCGCAAAGCCCGATCACACCGGTATTGTCGTGTGTCCGGCGCAAAATACGCCCTACGTTATTGAAGACGCCACGGGCGAGCGTTTTTCGATTCCGCCGGAAGAGGGGAAACTTTACTTGCCGGGGGACGCCGTGCGATTCCGCGCAGCGCACTCTTCAGAACCCTGGGATGACGTTTATCTTTTTGCCCGTGTCACGGAAGTTCTTGATCACGCCGTCACTGAAATCATCGGTGAAGTGAAAAAGAATGTCGCCAAGCACGGCAAGGTGAGCTATCACTTTAAAAAGAGCGATCCGAGACTTTGCAATTTAAGCGTGCGTTTTTTGGACGCGGATGCGCAGCTCGATGCCTGGCTTGATAAAAAGGTGGTGGCCCGCATTGAGCGCTACCCCGATGAGGGCGATCCTCGGATTTATGTGCGCATTGATCGGGAATTGCCCGTCAATAACGACGCCGACCTTGAAATTGAGCTTGCGGTTCGGCAATTTAATCTTCCCTATGAATTCAGTCCCGGTACGGTGCTTGAGGCTGAAAAGCTTCCGGAGAAAGTACTCGCGCGAGACCGCGCCCGTCGAGCGGATCTGCGTGACGTGCCTTTCTGCACCATTGACGGAGAGGACGCGCGCGACTTTGACGACGCGGTTTATGCCGAAAAACTCAAAGGCGGTGCCTGGCGATTGTTGGTTGCGATTGCCGATGTGAGCTACTACGTCAAGCCCGACACGGATTTGGATCGTGACGCGCAGTTAAGAAGCACTTCGGTCTATTTCCCGCGCCGCGTCATTCCGATGCTGCCTGAGAAGCTCTGCAACGGCCTTTGCTCGTTGAATCCCGATGTGGATCGTTTGTCTATGGTCTGCGACATGGTCATCAGCGACTTAGGGATGGTGAGCGCCTATCAGTTCTATCCTGCCGTGATTCACTCGCAGGCCAGACTCACGTACACCAACGCCTGGAAGTATTTGAGCGGTAAAGAGGTGACTCAAAAGGAAGTGCCCGAAGCTGTGAGGGGCAGTCTCGATGATCTCTACGGTCTTTATAAAGTCTTGAGAAAAGCGAGAAGCGTGCGCGGCGCGATTGATTTCGCAACGCAGGAAACAGAAGTCAAAACTGATGAAAAGGGCGATATTGTGGCAATTGTTGCGCGTGAATCCAATGACGCCCATCGCCTCATTGAAGAGATGATGCTTGCGGCAAACACGTGCGCCGCGGACTTTATCACGCGCCACAAAAAGCTCTGCCTTTACCGCGTGCACGACGCGCCTTCGGCCGATAAGCTTTTGCAGGTGAGAAGCACCTTGTCCGGTTTTGGTCTGACGCTTGCGGGCGGCAACAAACCCACTGCCGCGGACTACGAAAAAGTCGTTGAAGCGGTGAAGGACAAACCCTACAGTGACGTCATTCAAACCGCGCTTTTGCGCTCCATGCAGCGCGCGGTTTACTCGCCCGACAACATTGGTCACTACGGTTTGGGTTATGAAGCTTACACGCACTTTACCTCGCCCATTCGCCGTTATCCCGACCTTTTGGTGCACCGCACGATCCGCGGAATTCTTTCCCGCAGAACGTATCGGCCAACCGTTTATGCGCAAAGCGCCGCGGTCTTAAACAGCCTCTCGGGCATGAATCTGAAGCGCTCGCTTTTAGTGATGCCGCAGCCTGAAAAGCCCGCGCGCTCAACGACCGATCCTTCCAGAAACGACTGGGTGGAATTGGGCAAGATCACAAGCGCCTGTGAGCGCCGCGCTGACGACGCAAGCCGCGATGTGACCGCGTGGTTGAAGTGCCGCTACATGAATACGATTGCGTCTCCCAATCAAAAATTCAAAGCGCGCATCACTGCGATCACGTCTTTCGGCATGTACGTGCAGCTGCAGGAAATCTTTGTCGAGGGCTTTGTCCATATCTCCAATATCGGCTTTGACTACTATGTCTACACGCCTCAAGGGACGCTTGAAGGGCAAAGTTTCGGTGAAGTGTATGCGGTGGGCGACGTTGTGAACGTGAGCCTTATTGAAGTGGACGAAGACCGCAGAAGAATCGACTTTAAGATCAGCCGCTCAAAGAAAAAAGGCTGATAAAATGCCGAGCGGAAAATTTAGGTAACGCAAGCTATGTCTAAAAATATTATTTTGGCGGGCTTTCACGCGGTGGGAGCGCGCCTCAGAAAAGATCCGGATTCGATTGTCTGCGTGTACGTGGATCCGCAGCGCCGCGACAAACGCATGACGCAGATGAGAGCGGAACTTGAAAGCCTCGGCGTGCGCGTGATGCAGGCGGGCCACGATCGTTTGTCCGGCATGGTCTCGGGCGACATCCCTCATCAGGGCATTGTGGCGATGGCCAAGCCCTTGGAAGTAAGTCTCACCTTCGATGAGCTTATGGATGAAATCCGTCCCGATTCGCTCTTTTTGATTCTGGACGGCATCACCGATCCGAGAAACTTCGGCGCTTGTTTGCGCTCGGCCGATGCCGCGGGCGTGCACGCCGTGATCATTCCGAAAGACCGCTCGGCAACGGTGACGCCGGCTGCCGCTAAGGCCGCCGCGGGCGCCGCTGAAACCGTGCCCGTGGTGACAGTCACCAATCTCGCCAGTGCTATCGTTGAATTGCGTGACGCAGGTGTGACCGTCGTGGGCGCGGCAGGAGAAGCGCAAAAGACGATTTATGACTTTGATCAGACGGGGGCTTTTGCGTGGGTCATGGGCGCCGAGGGGCCCGGACTTCGACAGCTCACCCGCAAGCGCTGCGACGATTTGGCGAAGATTCCGCTCACCGGATCCGTGGAAAGCTTAAACGTGTCGGTCGCAACGGGCATTTGCTTATTTGAAAGCGTTCGTCAGCGTTTTTTGAAAGCAAAGGCCTGATCTTTTGCTAAAGACACGCACAAGGTGTTGAGGGCGATTGCCTTTGGCACCTTTTTCTTTGCCTTGAGTCTTAACTCCAGGCAGCGATATTTTCGATGAGTTCAGCGGCGCTTTTGGTGCCGGAGAGCATTTTCTGAACGCGTGCGCGCTCTGCGCTGCTGATCTGATTTTCGAGCGTTTGAAGAAGCGCTGCGGCCGATGGGTTGTCAGAAGTTGAGAGATAAGACGCAATCGCGTAGGCGGCCGCAGGGTTAGCTTTGGTACCCGCGCCGAAACGATATAGGCCCGCTAAAAGCAAAAGCGCTTTTTCTTCGCCTTGAGCGCCTGCGCGCCGTGCCCAAATAAAAGCGTCTTCATAGGAGGCTAGCGTGCCTTCGCCTGCCTGATAAAAAAGAGCCAATTGGTGCTGAGCGGGGGCGTAGCCCGCAAGCGCCGCGAGCTTTATCCAGCGGAAAGCCTCTTCTTCATTGCGCTTGGGATAGTCCGGGTGAATGAAAAGAAGGCCAAACTCGTACTGTCCTTTTGGATCACCGTTGACCGCCGCTTTGCGAAGCCACGTGGCCGCCTGCTGAAGATCAATTTCGCAGCCCGCGCCGTGCGCAAGCGCATAGCCCACGCGGTACTGACTTTGCACGTGGCCCTGAGCGCCCGCCAGACGAAACCAGCGAAGCGCCTGATAAGCGTCGGGCTCACCCGCGGTACCGTCCATGAGCGCGCAGCCCAGATCGTATTCAGCTTCGGCGTTTCCGGAAATCGCCGCCTGTCGGAAGAGTTCGAGCGCCCGATGCGCGTCGCGCGTGACGCCTTGGCCCTTGAGATACATTTGGCCCAGCAGGTGTTGGCTTGCCGCATGATCTTTTTCAACGGCTTTTTTAAGCCACTTTAGCGCCGCGCGGTTATTGGTGCTTAACGTCTGGCCTTCGACGAGAAGTTTGGCTAATTGGTACTGCGCGTCAGGGTTGCCTTCAGCGGCTGAGCGCGCGTAGTACTGCATCGCTTCTTTGGAGGCAAGAGGCGGGGAGACCGCCACGCCCCCTAAAAGCCCCAACACATAGTTGGCGCGGGCGTTGCGGTTATCGAGTGCTTTTTTGCTCGAGCGAGCCGCCATGGTTCGTTCCCCTAGAGGTCCGTTCCTAAAAGATGCAGGCCAATGACGTACGTGATTGCGAGCGCATAGTAGGCGACCCAGCCGCCCACGCCCCAAGTGATGCACTTGGCCCAGAATTTGTGTTCATAGTCTTCGCCGTAGGTGTCATTGACATAGCGAAGCTGCTTGATGCCGTCGCTGAAGGTCCATACCAACCAAAGACCCACCATGATCGCCAACAGCACGTACTGCGTGTAGGGAATGCCGCGCAAAAGAGGCTCGGCGAAGATGTAGAGCACCATGATGAAAAGCGTGGAGCGCATGAAGCTGAAGGAGCGGACACTGAGCTCTTCCTTGCCCATCGCGCGCCAATTCATGCCGCAGACAATGCCGCCGAAAACCGGCGTGAAAATAAAACTCAAAAGGATCGCCCACATCGGATTCCAAAGCGCGGGTGCGGCAGGCGTACTATTTTTTTGCGGCATAGCGATAAACTCTTCCCAAATTGAATCTTGGAATTGTATTCGCAGGAAATTAATTTTGGCTTATATCGGGCAAATACCCAAGTTGAACTATTGTATTTTGTGAGTCTCGGTATACAATCAACCCCATTAAAAGATTAACTTTCAAAAACATGCGTTTGAAATCCTGCCTTATCCTCGCGCTTTCTTCTGCCGCTTTAGCGCTTTCAGGCTGCGCGGGCACGGCCCAAAACAACAATTGGCACAATGCGGGACAGAAATCGATTTGTCTCGTTGATAACCCCTCGGTTCGCCCCGAGGTGTTTCTGACGCTGCGCCGTGCGTTGATGGATAAGGGGATTAACGTCACGCGCGTGAATGCCGAGGATACAAAAACAATCCTCACGTCTTGTCCGCAAACCCTTCGCTATGAAGCAGTTTACGGATCGTCTTCGTCGCTCTCGCCGCTTCGCTATGCGAAGTTGGAACTTACGGAAGCCGCCCGCCACCACAACGTCTATACCGTTCAGTGGGATGAGCGCCGCAATAAGCCCACGCTTTTGGACTCGGTTGAAGACGACTCGGTTGAGCTGCGCGAACTCGTCGACCGGCTTTTCCCGAGCAGCATTCCTTGGTCCTAAGCCATCTTTTCTATAAAAATCAATAAGATAGAAAATTAAATTTTTCGATCTACCCCTTTGGAATTAAGGAAACCCCTAGTTTAAATTCCTTGAAAAATGGTCGACAATGTGTACATGGATAACTTGAACGGTATTGTGGTTTGAGTGTCCATCGAGCGCCCGGTTCTTCGCTTACGGGTGCTCGTGCCGGGTGAAACGAGGGGGGTGCGTGCATCGCAACCGTTTCATCAGGTGAACGGAATCGTTTGAGGGAGATCGGTTTCGTTCGGGAAAGCGCGGGCGCAATGCCTAGCTACCTTTCCAATTTGTCGCCCACTGCGGTTAACCAATCGCAGTGGGTTCTTTTTATTTACGGGCAAAAAATTGCCGGCTAGAGGCCGGCAATCGAAGAAATTTGTTTGAAAATTATTGCGCTTGCGGATCTTCTTTAGCGCGCATCAAAAGACGAGCGATTTCCGTTGCGTTATGGATTTCAAGCTTTCTGTAAGCCGCGCCGCGGTGCACCTGGGCGGTCTTTTCAGAAATGCCCAATTGTTCAGCCACTTCTTTATTGGATTTGCCGAGACTAATGAGATTGACCACTTCGCGTTCGCGCTGCGTGAGGTTTTTGAGGCGGTTCTTGAATTCAATCACGTCAGCCATCTGTTCCTGACGGTTCATGTATTCGCTGATCACGTCGTGGACCACTTTGAAAAGACGTTCTTCGCGCACGGGTTTTTGCAAAAATTCCACTGCGCCGTTTTTCATCGTGTGAACAGCCATGTCAATGTCGCCGTGGCCGCTCAAGAAGATAATCGGGAGATCCACGCCCATTTCATTGAGGTGGGTCTGCAGGCCCAAGCCGCTCATATTGGGCATGCGCACGTCCAAAATGATGCAGCCGGGACGGGCGAAGTCGTTGCTTGCGAGAAATTGTGAACCGTCACGATAGGTTTTCACTTCCCAGCCTTCGCCTTCGAGCAAAAAGGCCATGGAGTTGCGGATGCCTTCATCGTCATCGACGATGCGAACCAAAGGCGTGTTGTTTTGCTGCATTTTGATTCCCCATCAAAGTTAACTTACTAAGTATATAAAACCTAAAGTAAAAATTCTTCTTTCTGCTAAGTAAATTCTCAAAAAAAATACCCCGGTGAAGCTGCAATAGCCTCATCGGGGCGATCTGTTAATTGATATTAGGCTTTAAGCGCTAAATCAATTACCGATCATGGCCGCGTTCACGGTTGGAGTATTTGCGGTTGGTTTGACCCTTGATCTGCACGGTGTCAAAAGCAGCGATGCGGTCGCCGCCTTCGCTCGTGTAGAGCCATGCGTCATAGACGGCGCCTGCCAACATGAAGCGGGCGAGGTCTTTTTGCACGAAGGTCATCACCATGTCTTTCTTGCCGTCGCCGTTGACGTCTTCAGCAGTGAAGGCAACAGGTTGAGCCAAGTCAGCCATGACACCGCTGGTCGTGAGGCTCGAACGGCCCACACCGCCCCAGGTGTGCTTTTGATCGATCTTGGTGGCATCGAGATCGTCGTCGCTCAAGAGAGCGAAGCGAACCGTGGCGCTGCTCTTCGGATCGATTTCATCGGCCAAAATCACAACCTTATGCGGAGCGATTTCATCCAAGTGAGCTTGGATGGCGCCGCTGGCTTCGTTGAGCTTGGCAACGTTGTAGCGGTGCAGGATGGCCATCGCGTGATCCTTGGAAACCTTCATCGCGGTCTTGGCTTGTTCACGCAAACCGGCTTGTTCGTCAGCCCACTTTTCTTCCAATTCTTCGATCACATCCCAGTTATCGTCGATGTCATCACGTTGGAATTCCAGCGTGTTGGCGTTGTTGACGAACGTCATGGAGGCGAATTCCGGATGGTAGTCAAAGCGGCTGTCGCGGGCGTTGAATTGTTCGGCCGTGGCGGTTGCGGCATCCATGAAGCTCATGCTCTTGCCGGGTTTGGCCAACGGATAGAACGGCACATAGGGCGTTTCGCACGGACGGGCAAGCGCGCGGTAGCTCGTGATGAGTTCAGGCACGTCGTTGATTTCAAAGACAACGGATTCGTGCGTCGTCACGCGGCACGGACCGAAACCGAGATGGTGGTACCAGCCGTTTTCATCGTTGCCGATGCGGTCTTCGTGCAAGCGAAGGATGTTCTTGACGTCTTGAACCGTGAACTTCTTATCAGGCGTGAAGCTGTAGGGGAATTGTTCAGCATCGGTGATCTTGTCGCCGGTGATGTATTCCCAAGCCAATTGGTTGCGGCTGAAGTTGTATTCAACGGCGCGTTGTTCAGCAGGCTGCACGGCTTCGCGGAAGTTGAAGTCGCTGTAGACGCCCGGGGTGGCGGGTTTGTAGCGGCCGTTTTGGATCGAGCGTTCGATCAAGCCCGGAGAAACGATCACGTTTTCGGTGTCGGTCGCGTCAACCTTGTCCATCATGAAGTTATTCGGGATATAGATCACTTCATTGTCTTGGACACGGCGGGCTACCCAAACATTGCCCTTATGAATAGCGAGCTGCCAGGCTTCCTTCGTATCGGCGATCGTGTAGGTACGGCCTTCGGAGAAGTAGCCGTATTTCGTCAAAAGGTCGGTAGCGATCTTAACAGCTTCGCGGGCGCTGTGAGCGCGTTCGGCCATCAAGCGGCGGATGCCGTAGCCGATGCCGCCGTCTTTCAGCTTCTGGTCCTTATCGAAAATGTTCGAGCAGGCATTGGAAACGATCACCACGCCGGCTTCATTGACAAAGCCGTCGGAGAAGGAAGAACCGTTCGGGTCGAGCGTTTGGGACCAATAAAAGCCCAACGTTTCAGGCACTTGCGGAATCATCGCAGCGGTCGGTTCGTACTTGATCATTTCACCGGCCTTGTGCTTGGCGGCGGGGACCCAGTATTGCGGGTTGAAGATGCGGCCGCCGTTGTCTTCGTTGTGGCCGACGATCACCTGACCCGTGGCGGATGCGTCTTTACCGACGATCACGGTCGAGCAGGCCATGGCAGAAAGCGGCAAAGCAACCAAGGCGCTGGAGATGGCGCAGGCCATCAAAGAGGCACGTAATTTCATAGCTGTAAGCTCCTAACTATTTGATGTGTTTCATTTTTATAAAAATGAAGCCTCGATCCCGTTTATTGATATTTCGCGGGTGGTCTGTAGGCACCACTATTCTGATCTCGAGGAAATAGCTTCTCAATGAGACAAAACACCAACCACATGTAACAAGTTGTAATTGTTTCGTTAAGAGGAGAAAAGAAGACGATTTGCGTCAAAAATTCTTAGGGCTAACGCGAGTCCATTAGAGAGACAAAGGCTCGAAGGCTTTGCGCATATTGTCGATTTCGAGGGGGTCGGCCTGGAAATCGTGCGCGACGCGCTCCCAATTTTGAGCACAAAAAGAGGTGATTTGGAGCGCTTCTTCGCTGGCTTTTCGTTTAGAAATACCGAAGTAAGCCGCGATTTCCACAGCTTTATTAAGATCAGGGCGGTCGCAGTCATCGGTGACGCTTGTGGCGTGATGGCGGCGAGTGATGGCAATGGGCTCGGGTTTTAAAGAATAAAGGGGAGCCAGGCGCCAGCCTTCGGGCGAGCGCAGGAAAGCAATATTGTCGAGCGAATCGTGGACGTTGCCGATTGCCATATTAAAGACCATCCGGCGCCAAAGTTCGAGCAGATCTTCTTTGGGACGGGCGCCGTCCTGATTCAAAATATCTGCGACTTCTAAGTAGCTGTGCGAATCATCGTGAGCCGCTAAAAGAGCGCGTGCAGTGGCAAATCCGATAGGTGCACCTTCATCATTTCTGTCGAAGCGGCGGCTGATCAATGTATCCATCCCACGGGTGGAAGTGAGTTCAGCCGAGACCGTTTTTAATCCCATCCGTTTGGCAAGACTCAAAGCGACCGCTTCCCAGACCACTAAATTGCGTTGCGGATCGGGGATGTTAAATTTTGAAATGAAATTTTTATTTTTACCCGAGTCGCAACCCAGCTTAAAACGTTCGCCGGGCAGGGCGCTTAATCCTCGATAGAGTGTGTCTATATCAGAAATATTCATGTGACCCATCATCAAACGCTCTAAATCGAGCGCTGCAGGCCCTAATTCTTTATATTGAAGTGCTTCTTCAAGTTGTGGTTTAAACCCTATAGCTCCGGGTCGAAGAACTTCTTGAGATTGAAGCAGTAACTCTATGTTTGTTAAGTCTTTTTTATAAATAAAGCGTGCGGCTTTACGAGCGCCTACCCCAGGGATTAGATCATAAAGGAACCCAAAAAGCGGGTGAGCGGGGTCATTTTTAAAAACTTTTGGCACCAAGGGCAGATCACAGCTTAAAGCGTAACCATGATCGAGCCATTCCTGATCATAGACAAAGTAGCAGGCAGACGTATCCCTGCCGACATCATCAATGCTTAATTGACCGATTGGCAGGGGATTGAGAGTACTTTTAAAGTAAAACTTTAAAGTCTGAGAGGTCATATTAAATCAGTCGGCGCGGTGCGCGGGCTCGCTTGGGCAAGCGCTCGGATTCCAGGCGTAAACCGGAGGTATCGGCCGACGGGGAGGCGATGTCACCCATAGGGGCACCTAAACCGATCGCCTGCATAATTGCTGCGACATTACCAATGGCGACACCGGGGTCTCCTGCCTCAACTTTTGCCAGGGTGTTAAGAGAGATTCCGGCACGTTCTGCAACTTGCGATTGCGGCAAGCGACGGCGCAGGCGCGCGATTTTTAAATTTGCGCCAAGCGTCTTTAATGACGTTTCTACAGCTAAAGATGGACGCATATTATTCTCAAAATAATGGTGAAATAGTGTTTTAATACCCATTATTATGATGATTAAATTTTCCCTTGTCAAGAGGATCATCTTTTTAAAGTCAAGGGTTTGAAAAGGGCTGTTTTTTCACTTTAAATTGACCATAAAACGCAGGATAATGAGTATAAACACATTAAAACGCTTAAAATAATGCGTGTAAATAATTTTATAATGTTCCTAGATTTTGTGTTGTGTCCAATCTTTTGATCTTTATCTTGACTTTAAGGGTCGTGCTTTATTTTATTCGGAAAGTGATTACATTAATTCAAAATGAAATTTGAAAACATAGGAATAGATAAAATCTATCCACTCCTCCGGTAGGATGAATCCTGGGTTTTTGTGAAATTCAAAAACGTGAAAATATAAAAATAAAATTTCAAAAAATACTTTTAAATTTTTTAGACTAAAACGTATAGATAATTTAGGTTTAAAAGAAAGCCGGAATTTTTTTAGAGTTCCGGCTCATTGAAAAGAAGATTATTGAGTTGTTTTTTTTCATTCGTAAAAAAGCTGTCAACGATTCTTAATTTCTAAATTGTTATTCACAACTTAATAATAAGAAAGTTATGCGCTGGTTCGAATAACATGATTCTGTTATTTGGGAGGTTTGTTTCACAGATAACAGAAGCAGCGATTTCAACCTCTCTTAAATTTTTTTAGATTTCGGTTGCTTTCTTCCTTTTTGATTTTGATCTTTTTGGAGAAGTCAGTTCATAACTTTTTTGCACTAGAGTGATGAGTTCCGGATCGAACTCGTCATTTTCATCCAAAATCACCGTAAGCCACCGTTTTTTGTTCATGTGGTAGGCGGGACGGATGTTTTCCGATTCGGCTAAACGTTCCCGATCGTCGTCCGTGCATTTGAGATTCACAATATCCAAATCGCCGAAAGCGCCGATACCGATTTTTTCGCTGGTCACACTCATGCAAATGGCAAACCATTTGAGATTGTCTTTGCGTCTGAAGACCGCAGTCTCAAAGTCGCCCGCGAACGGATAGTCGGGTTCAATGCCATAGGTCTCCCAGATCATTCTGAAAAAATCTTCGCGGATCATTTTGTGCTCGGAAATCGTTAAATTCTTCTCCATTTTACACTGCGTGAGATTCTCGCTATTTAATAGTAATTTATGAGCATCTAAATGCCTTTTTGCTATTAATCTGATATTAAGACAATAGTATTTTCTTGAGTGATTGCTTTGGCATTGGTAGGATAGCGCGAAGGAGTTATTTCATGTCGGTTTTAATCGCCTGCGACTCATTTAAAGGGTCGCTGTCTGCGCCTGAAGTCTGTGAGTCAATCGCCAAGGGAATACGAGCGGTTTGTCCGAACGCAGATGTTGTGACGCTGCCCGTGTCCGATGGCGGAGACGGTTTAATGACGACTTTGAAAACCGTGGTTGAAAAAGCTGGATGGAGAGCCGTTAACCAAACGGTTACCGGCCCCTATGGAAAACCGGTTCGCACAGAGTTTTTCCACAAAGGTGAAGAAGCCATTATTGAAATGGCTCAAGCCGCGGGGCTTCATCTGTCAAATCCTGAAGAGCGTGCGCCTCAATTGGCCGGCACGTTCGGCGTGGGAGAACTCATCCGTCACGCGGTGACTCTTGGCGCCAGACGCCTTTTCATCGGTTTGGGCGGCAGTGCCACCAATGATTTGGGGCTGGGCTGCCTTCAGGCTTTGGGTGTTCGCTTTTTTGATGCCGACTCAAATGAATTGGAGAGGCCCTTTAAAGCTCGTGATCTGGCAAGAATTGCTCGGTTAGAGACAAAAGCTTTTGAGGAAGCCTTTGGCAATCTTAAGCTAACAGCGGTCTGTGACGTCACAAATCCGCTTTTAGGTCCTACTGGGGCAACAAGCGTTTTTGGTCCGCAAAAGGGGATTTGTTCAGATGAAACCCCTGAGTTTGAGCGCGCCATGCGCCACGCGGCGGATTGCTTAAATGCACATTTCGGTTTTGATTGCCGAAATCGACCCGGCGCGGGAGCCGCGGGCGGCTTAGGAGCCGGCTTAATGTGGTTTTTCCATGCGGCCATGGTGAGCGGCGCTGATGCGGTGCTTGATCTGATCGGATTTGATCAGGCATTGACTGGAGCCGATTTTGTAATTACCGGAGAAGGCTCTTTTGACGCTCAGAGCATCAAAGGCAAGGCACCTTTCGGTGTTTTAAAGAGAGCGAAGCAATCTTCGGTGCCGGTTTATTTATTTGCCGGACGCATAGCGTGCGAAAAGTCTGAGCTTTCGGCAATGGGATTTAAGGGTTCTTTTTCGTTAAATGAAGTTGAACCTGAGAATGAAAAATGTATGCAAAATGCATCGATTTTGCTTTCAGAGATCGGTGCTAAGTTTGCTGAGGACGTTCTTTTAAGGACTCCAAAATAAAATTAATTTGAGATTGAAAATATTTTATTTTGATAGTAGGTTAATATTATGATCATAGCTGTAGCAAATACCAAGGGCGGTACGGGGAAAACCACCACTGCGGTGCAGTTGGCGCTTTATCGCCAAAGCCAAGGGCATGATGTTTGGCTCGTTGACGGGGATGAACAGCAGTCCGCGCTGACAGCGGTCAGTATTCGTTCTGAAAATAATGTTAAGCCTGATCTTGCTTGCTCCGCATACTCCAATGCCCGCACGCTCAAATCTCAGATTGAGGCTCAGGTCAATAAATGGGAAGACATCATTATTGATGTGGGCGGCCGCGACACGGGGGCCTTGAGAGCCGCGCTTTTAGTTTGCGATCTGCTTTTGGTGCCGGTTCAGCCGAGAAGCTATGACGTATGGGCCTTGGCAAAGTTGGAAGATATCATTCGCGACGCTCGAGACATTGGCGCCGACTTCCAAGCGTACTGTTTCTTATCTTGTGCGGATAGCCAAGGCGCGGATAATCAGGAAGCCGCTTCCGTCATGAAGGAATGCGAAGAGATGAAGTTTCTCGATCGCCAGCTTGGCCGCCGAAAAGCGTTTGCCACTGCCGGCGGCGCGGGTCTGAGTGTTTTTGAAATGCGCCCGAAAGATCCTAAAGCCTGTGCAGAATTGAAGGCTTTGGCTGAAGAAGTCTTCAACATCCAAGTTGATCTTCAAGGGGAATTATTTTAATATCAAGATACTTTAGAAATAATAGTAAGTTAGAGGTACAAGATGGCGATTACCATGTTGCGTAAAAAGCCCCAGGCTGAAAAGAAGGAACTCGATGAAAAAGCCGTTGAGAACTTTTTGGATTCCGCTTCTTATGTAAAAAAAGAAACCGCTTCCAAAAAGAAAAAACAAATTACGCTCACGATTTCAGAATCGTTACTTCAGTCTGTGGATGAGGCTGCACACGAACTTGGACTTTCCCGCGCAGCTTATATCAACGCCGCGGTTTCGACAGCGCTTAAAAACGGTCTGACGCGCTAAAAATCCGCAAAGAGGATACATAACCGGTTTGGAATTGTCGACCGGTTATTTTTTGGGCGGAAAGTTTTTGGCAAGAATTTGCTTAAATATTACGCAATTTAATTCGCGTTCTTTGCTAAATTCCTAACAGTTGGTCTGTTGGAGCAAAAAATGAAATTAACTCGTCTTTTCACTGCTATTTCCTGTGTCGCTATAGCATCAGCCGCATTAGCCGCCCAAGACCGTGAAGCGTTTCCCGCGCCATCGACCTTGAGTCCTTCAATGGCCGAGACGGTTGCTGCGCCCTTGGTGCCTTTGTGGCAGATGGAACCAAAGACGACTGCCGAGTGGGAAAAGATAGCTGGTGATTACGCAAAAGCTGCGGGCGAAGCTGCCCTTAAATTAGCCGAAGACTTTGATGTCAACGTTAATGCCGAAAAGATTGCAAACGTTCCGGTGCATGTGCTGACACCGAAAACAATCGCTAAACACAAAGAAAAGAAGGTTATTTTCTATATCCATGGCGGCGGTTATGTTTTGGGGCATGGCGTTTCAGGCATCACCGAGGCGATTCCCATGACTGCTTGGAACGGCTATCGCTCGATTTGCGTGGATTACCGCATGGCACCTCAGCATCCGTTCCCGGCGGCAATCGATGACGCTTTCGCGGCCTACAAGGCAGTGGTCAAGGAGTATGGGGCTGAAAACGTGGCGGTCTTTGGCACCTCTACAGGCGGCGCCATGGTTTTGATTTTGGCGCTTCAGGCCCATGCGGCAGGCGTTCCGATGCCCGCGGCTTTAATTTCAGGTACCCCTTGGGCTGATTTAGATAAAGTTGGCGACAGCTATTTTGTGAATGCTGGCGTGGATAACGTTTTGGGTAACTACGACCATATGATTAAAGCGGCGGCGCTTGCCTACGCAAACGGTCACGATATGAAGGATCCGCTTTTGTCACCGGTCTATGCCGATGATGAGTCGCTTAAAGCTTTTCCGCCGACGCTTTTGATTTCCGGTACACGTGATCTTTTCTTAAGCAATACGGTTCGGATGCATACGCGTCTTCTTCTTAACGAAGCGCCCTCTGAGCTCATTGTTTATGAGGCGCTTTCTCATGCGCAATACTATTTAAATATGCAGGCGCCTGAAACACGTGATCATTATCGCTTGATGGGAGACTTCTTAAAGCGTGTTTGGTCCAAGAATTAGTATTGAATAGCGTAATTGAGTAAAACGAAAAGAGGAGAAGGTTAAAAGCTTTCTCCTTTTTCGTTATGTCGATACAATCGGATTTGGATTTTTGAACTTTAGGATGCTTGCCAATGGCTGATTTTGACGCGCTGCTTTGGGACGTTGACGGAACGCTTCTGGATTTTCTTGCCGCAGAGGCGGTGAGTATGCAGTCGCTTTTTAAAGATTTCGGTCTTGGCGATTGCACGCAGGAGATGATTGAACGCTACAGCGCGATCAATGCTGCGTATTGGAAAAAGCTTGAGCGAAAGGAACTCACGCGAGCTGAAATTTTGGTCGGGCGCTTCGAAGCATTCTTTAGTGAATTGGGTTTGAAAACCGATGCCGCTGTCTTTAATGAGGCGTATCAGAAAAGACTGGGCGAAACTGCCATTTTCCGTGACAACAGTTACGAGTTGGTGAGTTCATTCAAAGGCAAAATCCCCCAGTACGTTGTCTCCAATGGTACGGTCGTTGCCCAAACGGGGAAACTTAAAAAATCCGGTTTTGATCAGTTGGTCGACGGTATTTTTCTTTCAGAAAAACTCGGTGCCGATAAACCTTCCCCCGTATTCTTCCAACAAGTTTTTGACGTTCTTAAGCCTCGTGATTTGTCCCGCCTGATTATCATAGGCGACTCACTTTCGAGCGATATCGCAGGCGGCATCAATGTCGGTATTAAAACCTGTTGGTACAACCCAATGCACGCCGAAAATAACACCGCTTGGATGCCAGATTTTGAGATCGAAAACCTCTCGGAAGTTCGCTCAATAATTAATATTTAAATAATCTTTTAAAGATAGTTAAATGATGTGTTAATAATATTAAAACAATATTATTAATAACTTTTAAATTTTTAATCGGATCAATCAAAAAAAATCCTATCTTTGGTCTTGTTTTTCCGAGACTCAAAGCACAAAATTAAGTTCAGAAATATTGTCTTTGCAAAGGGGAGAGACATGACTCAAGAACGCCTTCGTGAAGGTGCGAAAGCCTTCGCTAAAAAAGTATTTGATGATATCCGCGAATTCTCCAGAGATCCTGTCGTGGGCATTTCCAGACAAGGTTACGGTCCCCTGGAAAATCAAGCTCATGAATATCTGAAAAACATTGCTCGAGAGCTTGATCTTGAAATTAAGGTTGACCGTTGCGGCAATCTCTTTTTAACTCTTCCCGGCAAAGATCGTTCATTGCCGTGCTACATGACCGGATCGCACGCCGACAGCGTCCCGCAAGGCGGCCATTATGACGGTTTAGCCGGCGTTGTCGCCGCGATCACCACTTTATGGTGGATGAGAAAGATCGGTTTTCAGCCCAAGCGCGATGTGACGATGGTGGTCTTTCGTATGGAAGAAAGCTCCTGGTTTGGCAAAGCCTATGTGGGGTCGCTTGCGATGGCAGGGCAGTTGACGCGAGAAGATCTGGCGCTCAAACACCGCAATAAAGATCAGACGCTTGCCGAGGCGATTCGCGAGGCGGGTTTCGATCCCGAGGATATGGTAAAAACAGAGCCCAGCATCGATTTTTCGAAAATTGCGGCTTTCACCGAACTGCATATTGAGCAAGGTCCCACGCTGGACTCCCAAGACAAAGCCCGCGTCGGCATTGTCACAGGTATTCGCGGCAATCTTCGTCACAAGACCTGCCGCTGCATCGGTCAGACTGCGCACTCTGGCGCTGTTGATAAGCAATACCGCCATGACGCAGTGATGGCGATGGCCGAGATGCTTCATCGAATGGAAAAGCATTGGGCTGAATGGCTTGTGAGGGGCGAAGACTTGGTGTTTACAGTCGGCGTTTTCAAAACCGCGCCGTCTTCTGCGATTGCCATTATTCCCGGTGAAGTGAGCTTCAGCGTAGATATGCGCAGCCTCTCAATGGACACGTTGGATCGATTCCATAAGCTTTTAGTGGCTGAGTGCGATGCGGTCGGCGCAGATCGCGGCGTGCATTTTGAATTTGACCGCACGTTGGTGTGCAAAGCAGCTGATGTTGATAAGAAGCTTTTCAATCACCTTAAAGACGCAGCGCAAAAAGCGGGGATTGACGTCATGGACATTCCGAGCGGCGCAGGCCATGACTCAGCCGTGATGGCAGACATGGGTGTGCCCGTGACGATGATCTTTGTTGCTAATCAAGACGGCTCTCACAACGCCAATGAAAAGATGAAGTTGGAAGACTTCATGTTGGGCACGGAGGTGCTTTTCACTTCAATTGCCACTTATGACTAAGAGGCTGTTAAAGCGTTAACCGTCTGAGATGTTCTTAGAGTCCTTAAAAATATTGACTGCTGTTTTAGCCTTGGCGCCGACCATGACTCTGCACCAAGGCAACAGCGTCAATGACTCTTTTAATAAATCAAAGGCTGCATTGGAAGAGCAGGTTTATTTTGATCATCGGGAGACGCTTTACTGCGGCGCGCAGTTTGATGCTCACAAAAATGTCACCTTGCCTGCGGGTTTTAAAACAGATAAATACCCGAAGCGGGCGATGAAAGTGGAGTGGGAACATGTCGTAGCGGCTGAAAATTTCGGCCGCTCTTTTAAAGAGTGGCGCGAGGGGCATCCCTCCTGCGTCAATTCCAAAGGAAAGCCCTTTAAAGGGCGGCGCTGTGCAGAGTTGGCCAACAAAGAGTACCGCTTGATGCAGGCCGATATGTATAACCTGTATCCTGCAATCGGTTCGGTGAACGCCGCTCGCCAAAACTACAACTTCCAAATGCTCACGCACGCGCAAAGCGACTTCGGTTCCTGTCAGGTAAAGATTGAAGGCAGGCGAGTGGAGCCTCCTGAAAGAGCTCGGGGGCAAATCGCCCGATCCTACTTTTACATGGCGTACAGCTATCGGCCGTTTTTTAAGATGAGCCGTCAGCAGTATCACCTTATGAAAGCCTGGGATAAGATCTATCCTGTGGACTCATGGGAATGTAAGCGCGCCAAACGCATCGAAAGTATTCAGAAAAACGAGAACGTTTTTGTAAAACAGCCCTGTATTGCGGCCGGTCTTTGGAACTGAAATCTAGGTTGAGTTTCAATATCCAAAAGAGTATAAAATATAGAATTTACTTAGTATACTAACCGAAAAATATAGAGATTTCGGTCATTACGATGACGATTTCTGTACTTTTAGTGCATTGACGCTGTCTCTAAAGTTTTGTATCTTCAACACAGAACATTCTCTAATTTGATTTTGGAGGATCGTCTATGTTCCATCATGTATTCGGACCTCATTTTTTAGGCGCTCCGCTTTTTCCCGGTCTTCCCAATTGGCTTTTGCTGATTCTCTTGGCTGTTGCGCTTTGGTACTTCTTCGGACGCTCCGAGCAAACACAGACAGAACCTTCCGCGCCTCAGGCAGGCGGGCAGGGGGAGTCTGGTAAGAAAGTGGAGGAGTACACCGAACTTCGTCAAGAAATAGAGCGGCTTCGCGCAGAAAACAAGCTCTTGCAGCAGCTTCTGGAAAAAGAACTCCGCAAACAATGATTGGTTCTTAGAAACTGAAAAGGCGCTGATTGAACGATCGGCGCTTTTTTGTGGGTATTTGCTTTTCTTTTGAAATTGTAATACAATATCAAAAAAAGATAAGGAAATTTTCAAATGCAAACCAAACAACGAGGCGGTAAAAGAGCGAATGCCGGTCGCAAGCCCGAGGGCGAAGAAGCCCTTGGTGCGACGATTATCGCCCGTGTGACGGAAGTGCAAAAGAAGGTTTTCCAGGCAAAAGGAGGAGGCAAATGGCTGAGACAAGCGTTGACTCCTCAGGCGGAGACAAGGGAGACGGCGCCGCAATGGGCCTCAAAAGTTCTTCCGCGCACCAAAGTGAGCGTTCCTTTGTTTGAGTATTCTGTGCAGGCGGGCTTTCCGTCGCCGGCAGAGAGCTACAGAGAAACGTTGGATTTCAATGACTTGCTGATTGACAACGCGCCGGCGACTTTTGTTTTGAGAGTTTCCGGTCAATCCATGGTTGATGCCGGGCTTTCCGAAGATGATTTGATTGTGGTGGATCGCTCCCGCACGCCTAAAAACGGCGATATTGTCGTTATGCAGATTGACAATGAATACACCGTTAAGCGCTTTGTCAAAACCGGCAATGGCTTTTATTTAAAAGCGGAGAATTCCAGCGGTCAGTATCCCGACATCTATCCTCAGGAAGGTCAGGAGTGGCAGCTCTTTGGCGTGGTGAACTTCGTTATTAAGGCGGTCTCCGGGAAAGTCGCCGCGTAAGGCTCGCTTCATTATGTACGCCCTGATAGACGGCAATTCTTTCTATGCCTCCTGCGAACGCGTCTTCAGGCCCGATCTTCGTCACCGTCCGGTGGTTGTACTAAGCAACAATGACGGCTGCATCGTGACGCTGACGGCCGAGGCAAAAGCCTTGGGACTGAAGCGCGGAACCCCTCTTTTTCAAGTTAAAGATCTGATTAAAAGACACAAAGTCGCTGTCTTTTCAAGTAATTACGAGCTCTACGGCGATATGTCCTCTCGCATGATGGCGATTATCGCCTCCTTTGTGCCGGAGGTGGAGGTTTATTCCATTGACGAGTGCTTCGCGAACCTGTCCGGCCTGAAGAATTTGACATCTTTGGGCTTTGAAATCCGCTCAAAAATATTCCAATGGATCGGCATTCCTGCCTGTGTGGGCATCGCGCCCACGAAAACGCTTGCCAAGTACTGCAATCATTTGGCTAAAAGGGTACCCGCCCTGAAAGGCGTGCTCAATTGGAATGATCTGACGCCTGAACGTCAGAAAAAGGCGCTTGCGTGTCAAAGAGTGGGCGAAATATGGGGTATCGGCGCTCAATTGAGCAGACGCCTGGAGAAATTGGGAATTTTGACGCCTCTTGATTTAAGTCTTGCCTCCGAAGGTCTTCTGAGAGAGTGTTTCCCGATTAACGTCATTCAAACCGCCCGGGAATTAAGAGGGCTGGAGTCCATTGAGTTTGAGCCCGAAGCGCCTCTGAGGCAGCGTATTTTAAGAAGCAGAAGTTTTGCCAATGATGTTTTCGACAAAAATGACCTTCTGAGTGCCGTCACGATGCATGCGGAGGAAGCGGCAGGCGTGCTTCGCAAAGAGCGCCTGAGAGCAAAGCGGGTCGGTATTTTTATTCTCTCGAATCGATTTAAGTTGGAAAGTCCTTCCTATGTCGGGGTGGATTCGGTTGATTTAGGCACTTATGTTTGCGATACGCCGACAGTTTTAAACCATGCCGTGAAGCTTTTGGATCGTCTTTTTAAACCGGGGATCGCCTATAAAAAGGCCGGAGTTGTTTTGGAAGATATCAAACCGCAGGAAGAGACAGCTTTTGATTTATTTGCCTTTGAAGATGAGAAAAAAAGCACTCTTTCTGCGGTATTGGATGATCTGAATGCCAAGTATGGTTCGGGGACAATCTGCTTTTCCGCTGTTAAACGCTCTTCAGAGGACTGGAAGATGCGCCGGGCGATGAAAAGCCCGTCGTATACAACAAGGTTTTCGGAAGTTTTGAAGGTTTGATTTCAACGGAAAAATATAAATTGATGCATCGATGCATCAAAAAATATAAAAAATGATGCATGCGTGCATCAATTTATACAACAGAAGATTGTATTCTGGCAGAACGTAATCTGGCAGATTATGTTCTGATGTATTTTTTTGATATATCCGCTTGTGTTCAAGAGTGAAAGGTTTGTCTTGGTTTGGTATTAAAAGAGGGGGGCTGGATATTGAATAACCTAACCTTGTAATCCTAGAAAAAGATCGCTCTTAATTCAACATAACTATTATTATGTTGCCTTGTGTTTAGATGTTTTTGAGGAGTTTCAGGCGCTTTCCTGTCTATTTGATGTACTGCAGCTCCTGCAGGATTACTTCTGCGTTTTTCTGACACGTTTGCTCTTTGTTTTGCTGACAGGCGTTTTTAACCAAAATCCAAATGTCTCTGTAGTGCGGTTGAAGAATTAACGCCTGAAGTGCTGCTGTCTGCGCGATTTTAAAGTCCTTGTTCTCAAAACTTGCCATCGACAGATTGCACCAGCTCGATAGATTCGCCGGATTGGCTTTGGTAGCTCTGCCGAAAAGCTTTGCTGCTAATGCGTAGTTTTTCTCGTTAAACGCTTTTGTTCCAAACGTGTTTAATTGGTCTGCCATTTGAACTTGTCCGACATCCGGTCTCGGATAGGACAAAATCACGTTTAAAAGTTCCTGGATTTCAGAAACCTTGTAAATACGTTCGTTTAAAACACTTAAAACAGATTCCGTAGTGCTTTGGGTGAGCTCAGTGATAACTGTCTGATTCTTAATGGCGGTTTTAGATACTGTTTGCGCCTGTGCGTTTGTAGACAAAACGCCACCGCACAAAGTCGTGCTGATAAACAGAGAACATAATTTAGCAGACAGTTTTGGTGTAATCGTCATTTTTAATCGACAGAAGGTTTGTGTTCTTCAACGATTTTACGTGCACAAATTTAAATTTGTGAAGACAGAAGAAATTTCAGTCGCGATTTGACATGTTAATTTATTTTTGATAGAATAGTATCAAATAATGATCCAAGAACAAATATTAATTTAATAGTTCTCGCCGAAATAATCTATTTTTAATGAGTTTTATTCCTCTTTCCTACCCTGCTTTTATTCTAATCTGAGCGATATTAAATCAAATTACCCAAACAAAATGAGAGGCTGAACATCCAGTGCTGGGCGGCGAACCTCCAGCATTTGCGCCGACTTCCCATGGGTACAATCAACCTCTCAAAATTGATTATAGTTTCTAGTACGTCCGAGAATTCGTTTCGGGATTCCCCTTTTTTAAGCGATAATCGTGCAGAAGTTTTTCGTATATTTGGTTTCATTGGGCCACCTTTGTGTGGATTTGGCGCCGGGCGCACTCCCCGCCATTCTGCCATTTTTAGTCCTCTATAACGGCCTTTCCTATACCGAAGTGGCGGGCTTGATGTTTGCCTCTTCTTGTCTTTCGTCCATTGTTCAGCCGGCTTTTGGTTACTGGGCTGACAAAAGCTCCAAACCTTGGTTTATGGCTTTAGGTATTGCGATGAGCGGAATCGGACTCGGCGTTTCGGGGCTTGTTTCTAACTATTGGTTGATCTTCATCGCTATTACGCTCATGGGTGTCGGCAGTTCGATTTTCCATCCTGTGGCAGCTCGTGTCGTCAATTACACCTCGGAAAAGAAAGCAACCGGTATCGGCATATTTTCTGTCGGCGGCAACGTGGGTTTCGGTGTCGCTCCTTTGATTGCTGCGGCGGCGTTAACGGCGTGGGGTACGCCCGGAACCCTTCTTTTTGGGATTTTGGGTGTTGCGATGGCTGCGCTCATGCTCTGGGCGGTTCCCAAAATGCTATCTATCGTTAAAACAGAAAGAGTTAAATCGGGTGAGCCTCGGACAACGCGACCCGAAGGGACAAATGATTGGTCCGCCTTTGCCAGACTGACCGTTGTGATTCTCTTTAGAAGTGTGGCAACGACGAGTGTTCTGGCCTTCCTTCCCCTCTTTTGCATCTACCGTTTTGGTATTTCTGAGGCGTTCTCCGGCACGTTGCTTTCATTTTTGTGTTTGAGCGGCGCCTTCATGACGGTGGCGGGCGGCTGGTTCACCGATCAAGTAGGTCTTATTAAAGCATGCAAATTGGGTTACATTCTGATGGCCCCCGCATTTGCGCTCTTACTGGTTGTGCCGTCCGTTTGGTGGGTTTATCCCATTATGCTCGTCATCAGTTTTACCTTGAACGGCACTTATGCCGCATTCGTTGTTTTGGGACAATCGTATTTGGCGAAGAACGTTGGCTTAGCTTCCGGCGTGACTATGGGGCTTTCGGCCAGTTTGGGCGGAATCTTTACTCCGCTTTTAGGCATGGTGGCTGACGCTTATGGGATCACGGTTGTGATGTATATTTTGGTGGCGATTGGCGCGCTTTGTTCCATTGGATCGTTTTTCCTGTCGGAGCCGTTATGAAAAACCTACCTGAAGTTGAGTAGTTATACTCAAAATACCTACTCAATTTCGGGTTTTTCTTCCTCCATCATCGGGATGAGTTTCACTTCAGATCACTCCAAAGCCAGCGCTCATCTCTCACCGAAACACTCCTTTGCGGGAATCTTTCAGGCCTGCCTCGGGTCACGTTCCGAGTTTTCTCCCTTTCTCGGCAGGCAAAGGCGTTCACCGTGTAACTCACGGCACAGTCGGACTCATCAAAATCAGCCCGGCCGCTCGGTATATCGTCTTAAATTAATCGCCGCATTGAAGTCTCGATCCTTGATCTCCGATCCACAATGCGCACATTTCCACCGTCTGTCTGAAAGCTTTAACTCTTCATGCTTCTGACCGCAATAACCGCAGGTCTTCGAGCTCGCAAAATAGCGATCCGCTACGATCACTTCGCAGCCTCTTTGCTCGGCTTTGTACCCCAGTTGACGCCGAAATTCATAAAAACCCACGTCAGCTATGCAACGAGCCAGTTTCCTGTTTTTCAACATTCCACTCACGTTCAAATCTTCAATCACGATCCGTGAAAAGTGAGTGGTCAGATAGTTCGTCAGCTGATGTAAAGCATTCTGTCGGTAGTTGAAAATCTTGCGATGCAACTCACCGATCTCCAATACCAACTTGATACGGTTTTTACTGCCTTTCTCGCTTCGGGCAAGCTTTCTTTGCAGCCGCCTAAGCTTTGACAGACTTTTCTTTAAAGGCTGCAACGCTTCAAACCTCTTATGGTTCGAGAGCACCGCCAGTGACTTCACCCCCAAGTCCACTCCCACCGTGCCTTGGTTTTTAGCCGGTTTTAAGTGACTGAGATCAGTGAGTTCACACGACAGGCTCACGTACCACCGTTTGCCGCGTCGCGAGACCGTTGCCCAAAGCAGTTTAGCTTCTTTGAATCGCAACGGCTCACGCATCCGCACCCAACCTAATTTCGGTATACGGATGCGTGAACCTTTGACTTCAAATTGGTCATTGGAGATTGTGAAACTGTCAGAGACGTATTTCTTTTTGAATTTTGGGAACTTGAAGTGCTCGGGGTTTTTCCAAAAATTCGCAAACGCTTGTCCTAATTGGATGATGGCCATCTGCACGGCGCATTTGGTCACTTCCATCATCCAGGGAAACTGTTCACGTTTGATGGCATTGAGTTTGCGACGAATACTGTATTGATTGGGTTTCGGTTGTGTCGGATCTTTTTTATAGGCTTCATACTCTTCGATCCATTCATTCAATGCCCAATTGAAGGCAAATCGGGCACAGCCAACCGCTTTCTTCAAATACAGCTCCTGCTTCTCATTGACAATGAGCTCGATTTTATGGGCTCGATGAATTACCATGTGCTCTGAGTTTCTGTTTGTACTGAGTGACTTCAGAGGCAGATTTTAGCTTTTTCAATTGGCATCAGTAAAGTACTGAAGCACTAAAGTACGAAGCACTAAAACTTACTTCTTTGATTAGATTAAAGTAGGTTCAGGCAGGTTATTTTTAACAGTTTCTAGCCCTTAGTGTTACAGCACCTGGGCCGTAAGTTTTTCCGGCTTTGTTATCAACCGTTGGAACCGATTCCCAACGATGATTGACCGACACTGGCAAACGGCCAATCCCTCGCTCAAAACGCCTCCTTCGTTTCAAGCGGACACGGCATTTTAGCTAATTTCTTCTTGCAGAAATTCTTAAAAAATAGTTCAAGTTTTTTGTTGCAAAACTTCTGTGAGTATTGCCTTTTTATTGAGCAAAAAGGCCGTAATTCAAGTAGAGCTGAAGATGAATGTAGATGCGTTAGGAGTCGGAAAACAGTATTGAAATTTTGATAAATTCAAAATAAAAAACTGAGATTAAATAACATTGGTATAGCTATTCAATCTCAGTTAGTTTTTTTCAGAAAATTAAGACTTCAGAAATTAAATCTTAACCAGCCTGTAATGAGTGCTTCCCACGCCGTTTGCTTCGGCAATGGCTGTGAGCATCGTGGAATGCCGCTCTTCCCACTGTGCCCGTACTTGTGCATTAGGCGCGGCGCCGAAAGTCATGTCGATGGCAGCCTGATCGACAGCGACCGGATCAAAACCGGCGAGCATGCCGATATTGCCGAGATTCTTAATCCCCTCGCAACTGTCTTCAGGTTCAAAGGCATCGATCACATTGATGAACACCCACCTCCCCTGTTTTGCTTCCATGGCGGCTTTCACCGCATCAGACATAGCCTCGCAGGTCGTTTTGTCGTCGCGAGAAGAAAAGTAATCCATCACTTCGCCGGCACTGTGCACGAGACACTTTCCTTCCACACCTGTTCCCATGCAAATGGAGAGGTTTTTGAGCGTGCCGCCGTAGAAGTCCAGGTAATGCGCTTTGAAGCGAACCATGGAAATCAAGGTGTCGTAATTGGCAAAGTGGCTTCCTGTGCGAGCGAACTTTAAGTGGTAGCCCTTGGAAACCGGCAAATCCATGTGCCCGTCTGAATCCAAAATATCAATCGGCGCAATTGTTTCATCAAAGCCGTTGCTGCGGGCGACTTCAAGATGCTTTTGCGTGGTATCGCGCGGCGGATAGCAGTTGTTCTCAATAAGCGTAGCTTTTGTGTGATCAGCCAACGCTTTCACAAGCTGCGGATCCAAGTGCGGACCGCCCGGCGTTTCAAATGTCATTTTGATACCGACTTTACCGATACGCTTTTGCCCAAGCGCGTCGTAGAGGCGAACCAGAGCCGCTCCGTCAACAGCAGGCACAAAATAGACGGCGGGTGCTTTTGCATCGGTCACGCGGTGCGTGAGCGGATAACCAAGGGGCCCGTCTGAACTTTGAGCGCTCCAGGCAAGGTTGGGAAGCGTTGCGGATCCCGCAAGAAGGGCTGAAGTTTTCAAAAAGTTCCGTCTTTTCATGGGGTTACCTCTATATTTTTAATTCGTTTTAACGCGAAAAGTTACTGGATTATCCCCGCTTGCTTTGAGGGCGTTCACCGCTCCCATGGACATCTTGCCCATCGGCACCAGATCGGGAGAATGTCTGAAATCCTTAACAAACACGCAGAGGTTGCCCCATGGAATGTAATAAGCGAAGTCGCCTGTGACGGGATCCGTTGATGTCGGCGCTTTGCCGAGTTTTAAGGGGGTCTTCAGATAAGCGATGCGTTCGGTGGAGCCGAAATTTTCAAAGGTGACTGTCATCGGAAGTCTGGCGGTGAGATCTCGCGCCGCATCATGATCATTGAGTTCAACCGGATAGACGTTATCACCGATCACCATTTCAATTGTTTCTGCCATAGCCGTTCCCCAAAAACATGTTCCGATTAAAACAGGAAGAACATATTTCAGTTTCATCTAGTAACTCCTTTAAATCGTCCGATCAAAAGAAACTGATCGTTGGACTCTTCTTAATTTTTATTGTCTTCGAAATTGTTTGGAGAAACTTCTACAGCTTTGCCGAAAAATTGACGGATTCTGTCTCAAGCCGGACTTATTCGTAACAAAAAGAAAACTCCTGCTTGCGGTTTGTTTTGCAAGCAGGAGTGTTGGGAGTTGTTTTGAAGGCGGCGTTTAAACCGCCTTGTATATCGCTTTGATGTTAGACGTAGCGGCAGACGTGATCGACGGCGATATCAGAAAAGCCGTAGGCTTCGGCCTTTGTGAGTTTGCCGTTGGCAATGGCGACGATCTCATCAAAAAGTTCCGCCCCCATTTCCTGATAGGTCTTCTCTCCCCGCACGATGGGCGAGAGGTCATAGTCCATGTTGTCTTCCATGCAGCGGTACGTTCTTTCATTGGCAGTCACCTTCATCACCGGTGCAATGGCGTTGCCCGTAGGTGTGCCGCGGCCCGTAGTGAAAATAACCACTTGGCAGCCCGCGGCGACCATGGAGGTCACAGAAGAGATATCGTAGCCCGCGGTGTCCATGACAAGCGCGCCTTCTTGGCTCGGGCGCTCTGCCTGCAAAAGCGCTTCACGGATGGGACGGGTGCCGCCCTTGCGGATGCAGCCGAGGCTCTTTTCATCAAGCGTGGAAAGACCGCCCGCCTTATTGCCCGGCGTGGGCTGACCCGCGCGGCAGTCTTGGCCTGCAGCCTTGAGGTGATCTTCGTAGTCGCTGCAGATTTTGATGATCTGGTTATGAATCTTGGAGGTTGCTGCTCGTTGGGCGACCACGTGTTCACCGCCGATCCATTCAATCGATTCGCTAAGAATTGTTGTCGCGCCGTAATCGACCAAAATATCGCTTAATTCGCCCACGGCAGGGTTGCTCGCAATGCCGGAGGTGGCATCCGATCCCCCACATTCAATACCCATTAAGAGCTCGCTGATATCAAAGAGTTCTTTTTGCTGCTGACCGGCTTCTGCGGCCATGTCGCGCGCGGCGCGCACCGCCTTTTCAATTGTTTTGAGTGTGCCGCCTTCTTCCTGGATGCCAAAGGAGACCACAGGTTTGGAAGTCATTGCTTGAATCTTTTCACGCAAAAGTTTGTGCCCCACCGTTTCGCAGCCAAGACCAATGATGACAACGCCGTAGACATTGGGGTTACAGGCAAAGCCGGTCAAAACCTTTTGCGACATGGCGGTGTTGGCGGCAACGTCCGAGCAGCCGGTATTAAAGACAATATTGACGGCGCCCTTGACTTGGCTAGCCACAATGCGCGCGGTTTCGCTGCCGCAGGCGCAGCCCGGCAAAATCAAGATGTGGTTGCGGATGCCGGGGCGGCCTTCAGTGCGGCGGTAACCCCAGAACTTGACGCCGGTTTTGGTGCGAACGAATTCAGGAAGCTCTTCATCTGTTTCTTCCACCATCTCGCTTTCGTAATCGCGAGGGATGCAGCGAATATTGTTGTGATCAACAAGTTGCCCCACTTCCACCGCGCAATTCATGAGCCCGATTCGTTCGCCGTACTTTAATACCGGAGCATCTTGAGCGATCGGTACAATGGCGACTTTGTGGCAGGCAGGAATGTCATTTTGAGCGGTAAGCGTGCAGATTTTTCCATCTTTTTGAAAGATCACCTCTGATCCGCGGGCAACATCCTTAACACAAACCACAATATTGTCTTTGGCGTGCATAAGCAATGCGTTGATTTCCATGGGCACATCTCCATAATTTTTTATTCAAATGCGGAGATTTTACAAATTTAGGAACTCGCAAGATTCTTTGAGCGCGCAAAATATATGCGTACTGTGTAAAAAGAAGGCAATTATTTTGTTTTTATAACAGAATTAAAATCTTGTGAGAATAATTTTTTATTAATTGATACTGAAAAGTGAGTTCCATATAAAAAAGCCGGGTTCAGAAGAAAACCCGGCTAATGCAATGACAAGCAAGTCTGTATGGTTTTTTAGTTAAATACTGCGCGATGGCGGCGAATCAAAAAGAGTCCTGTGACCAAGAGCACGCAGATAAATAAGAAGGCGCCCTGCAACGAAATCGCCGATGAGATCGCGCCGATCAATGCGGGACCGGCCAACAGGCCGCCGTAACCCACGGTCGTCACGGCCGTGATCGCCTTCACGCTTTCCATTGTCTTATTGCGCGAAGCCGCGGAAATCAGAATCGGAGCCAAATTGGCGATGCCTAAGCCCATCACAAAGAGGGAAACAAAAGCCACGGCAGGCGTCGGGACGAAGACCAAGGCGGCCAACATCACCGTGATCATCAAAACGCCGCTTACCAAAATCGTTTGCGGACCGAGTTTCGTGGTGAGGCGGTCACCCACAAGACGCGAGAGCGCCATCGCGATCACAAAGAGCGTGTAACCTGAGGCGCTTGCTTCCTGGGCAACGCCTGCGTTGTCGCGAAGATAAATCGCGCTCCAGTCAAGCATCGCGCCTTCGGTAAGAAAGATGATGCCGCAGATCACGGCCAAAATGCCGATGGGGCCTGTAAGCTTAAAGGAGACTTTGCCCGTCTTTTCTTTCTTAGGTGCTGCGATCCGTTCGTTTTTAATACGGCGAAGAACAGCGATCAAAGCAATCGATAAGACAAGCATCAGCGTACCCACGGCGGTCAAGGGCGAAGCGCCCATCACAAAAAGTGCTGTGAGCGCGGCAGCCGAGGCCACTTCACCGATGGAGTATGCGGCGTGCAGACCGCTCATCAAGCGCCCCTTTTTCTTGTTTTCAAGGTAAGTGCCGTAAATGTTGACACTCACTTCCAGGCAGCCGAGCGCCACACCATAGGCCAAAAGCGCGGCGCACTCAAAGTAAAAGCCCGGCATCAGCGCCAAGAGAACCAAAAGGAGGCACGAGGCAAGGCCCGATACGGCGATTGCGTTTCGAGCGCCCACTTTTTGCGTTAAGGCGCCGGCCAAGGGCATGCCGACAAAGGAGCCCACGCCCAAACCCAGAAGCAAAATGCCTAAAACGTAAGGTTCAAGGGCGAGGTTGGACTGCACGAAGGGAATGAGCGGCGCCCAGGAGGCTACCGTAAAACCTCCCGTAAAAAAGCCGATGCGGGCAGCCCAAAGCTCAAGTCGGCTCACGGATGCCGTGCGGGCGGCGTTGGCCGCATTGGTTTTCTCACTGAAAGGATTGTTTTCGCTTGGAGTATGCAGAACCGAGAGGTCATGATCCAGAGCGCTCACGGCGCCCGTCGGTTTGTGTTTTAACGAATTGACTGCCATAAAAAACTCATTATTTATTAAGACGATACAAATTATTTCATCAAAAATCCGAATTTACGAGTTAGAATCTATCAATAAATTGATAGAGAAAGAGGTTTCGTTATGGGCTTGAAAATTGATGAGGTGCGTTCCTTTGTCGCGGTGGCAGAAACCGGTTCTTTTTCGGAAGCTTCCAGACGCTTGAAACGCGCGCAGTCCGTGGTATCCATGCATGTGGCTGGCTTTGAAGCCGAGCTTGGCTATAAGCTTTTTGACCGCACGCCAAAGCCGGTGCTCACCGCCAAAGGCCGGGAACTTTTAGTGGGTGCAAGGCGCGTCCTTGTGGAAGCCGATCGCCTGGAGCAGCGTGCGCTCGCACTTTCGGACGCGCAGACGCCTTCTATTTATATGGGCATCGATTTGGTGCTTGAAGCGCCGGTGATGCTCGACTTGTTGAAGCTTTTCGGCAAAAGCTTTCCCGCGGTGCGCCTTCAGGTGGAAAATATCTCAGGGTCGGAAGCCGGTTGGTTCTTTACGAAAACCGGCATGAATTTGGCGCTTGTCTTTTCTTCAGAGCCCTCGCTCGAAAGCGATGAACGTGTTTTGGGCCGCTCTCCCCTTTCTATTGTCGTTGCCAAGAACCATCCGCTCGCAGCCATTTCGCACCCGACGGTCGATGACTTAAGGCGTTACCGCCAGATTGTTGTCTACGCCCGAGATCCGGAGTCGCCTGCGCCCTATGTTATTAACGCGGATCACTGGGAAATTGACAGCGGTCT
The DNA here is from genome assembly GCA_944390675.1 of uncultured Burkholderiaceae bacterium. Lineage (GTDB taxonomy): Bacteria > Pseudomonadota > Gammaproteobacteria > Burkholderiales > Burkholderiaceae_F > Aphodousia. The sequence goes on along the minus strand of CALXQR010000006.1, from coordinate 79,866 downwards.
TTGGGCTATGGGACTTGCCGCGCGCGGCCTGGGCTGGACGATTCTTCCGAACTTTCTGTTATTAGGTCGCTCGGCTTTCCGCTCAACCGTCACTACGATTGAGGCGCCCTTTCAATTGGAAGCCCAGCGGCTCGTGCTTCGCAGCAAGCAAGGCGAAGTAAGCGCTGACATTATTGACTGGTGGGCAAAGACGATTGAGAAAAATAAAGACAAGCTGGGTCTGGGGGCAGCTTAAACCTAGGCTGAAGGGATGCCAGAGATAATCAATAACCAGACAACAAGGAATAGAACGAGCGTGGGCAGGATGTCGCGCAGGATCTCTCTGTTTGACGGATCTTTGAGTTTGTCGGTCGGATCGCGGAGGTCAGTTTTGTTAACGGGCATCGTTTTTCCTCCTCTACTGTTAAATTTAGTCCTTTTTGGGGAGTGTGAGGAAAAAATCTCACTGAAAATACACACAAAGTACATTTAACCTGATACAATTCTCGCCCTAACGTTCGTTAGATGTCTTTAGGGGCATAGCACAATGGTTAGTGTACTCGGCTCTGAACCGAGGTATCTTGGTTCGATTCCAAGTGCCCCCGCCAATCCCTCATTTCATAATTTTTGATTTTCATTGAGCCGATTTACATTTTTACACTTTCGGATAGTGTTTTTCCCATAACGTTTTGTCACAAATGTGAATAGAATTGTCGGCAAATGTCATAGGCGTGTCATATTTGATTGCCAATTCGTGATAATCGCGATATTTGAACCGATCGGTTCCTCTTCGTGCTCGCCTTGATATCACCCTTGCCACTTTTTTATTGAATCACTATGAAAAAGTCTGACATACCTGTCGTCTGTATTATCTACGCGATCGCGATCGTGTTTTTAATAATGACGTTAAATCTGCCAGAGGCTGCGCAAGTCTATCCCATGGTTTTGATTTCCGCCCTCATTTTCGTCAATACGCTCTATCTCATCCGCACCTTCCTCAAATACCGTCAAGATCACCGCATTGAAAACGACTATCCGATTGTTTTCAATGGCTTCTTACCTAAGCAATTTTTCGGTGTTTTCGTAGCCATCGCAGGCTATTTAATCTTGATGCATTTTTGCGGCTACTACCTCGCCACTGTTGTTTATTTAGCAGGCTCTCTGCTTTTCCTTAAGGTGCCGATGCGCTACAACCTGATGACGGTCGTGATCATGGTTGTGATGGTGGCCGTGGTGTTCTCATATTTCCTGAAAGTGCCCCTTCCTGCGGGCATTTTCTTTGAGTAAAAGGAGCGAGCCATGTTAGAAACACTATCCATGATGGGCGCGGGTTTCATCAGCGCCTGCTCGCCCATGAATTTGCTCGCGATGATCGCTTCCACCGCTTTGGGGATCACCATCGGCTGCTTGCCGGGGCTCTCTGCCGCGATGGGTGTGGCGCTTTTGCTGCCGGTGACTTTCGGCATGGATCCGGCCACGGGTTTGATCGTCTTGGGCGGTATTTACTGCGGCGCCATTTTCGGCGGCTCCATCAGCGCCATTTTGATTCACACGCCGGGCACACCCGCTTCTGCCGCAACCGCGATCGAAGGCTATAAGCTCACCTTGAAGGGACAAGCCGCAAAGGCCTTGACTGTGGCCTGCTTCGCATCCTTCTGCGGCGGCCTTTTGAGCTGCATCTCGCTTTACTTCTTCTCGCCCCTTTTGGCAGAACTCACGATGCAGTTTAAGAGCCCGGAATACTTCTGGCTGTCGATTTTCGGCCTCACCATTATCGCCGGTGTCTCGAGCCGCTCGATTCTGAAGGGCTTGATGTCGGGTATTTTGGGTCTTTTGATTTCCACGATCGGCATGGATCCGATGGAAGGTGTTGAACGCTATATGTTTGGCGTGAGCACACTTTATAACGGTGTGAACGTCACCTGCGCCCTGATCGGCCTTTTCTCCATGTCTCAAGTGCTCATTTTGGCTGAAAAGAAGATTGTGGAGCGCGCTAAGGCCGCGAAGATCAAAGATAAGCTCACACTCACCAAGGGTGAAGTCAAGCGCATCATGCCGACCATTACCCGCTCCTGGATCATCGGTAACATCCTGGGTATTTTGCCGGGAGCCGGTGCCACGATCGCCTGCTTTATGGGTTACAACGAAGCCCGCCGCTTTTCTAAACATAAAGAAGAGTTCGGCACGGGTTCCATTGAAGGCGTGGCCGGTTCCGAAGCAGCCAATAACGCTGTGACTGGCGGCTCTCTTATCCCGACGCTCACTTTGGGTATTCCGGGTGAATCCGTAACGGCCGTGTTGATGGGCGGCTTGATCATCCATGGTTTGCAGCCGGGGCCTGAGCTCTTTACGACCTACGCTGACATGACCTACACGTTCTTCGCGGGCTTTGTGCTCGTGCAGTTTGCGATGCTTGCGATCGGTCTTTGGGGCTGCAAGATTTTCGCCAATATCGCGCGTTTGTCTGACAGCATCCTGATTCCGTCGATTGTGGTGCTGTGCGTCGTCGGTTCTTACGCGATCAACAACAATATCGTTGAAGTGGTGATTATGTGCATCTTTGGCGTGATCGGCTACTTCGTGCGTAAGTTTGATCTGAACGCTGCGGCAATCGTCTTGGGTCTTATCTTGGGCCCGATCGGTGAAAACGGTCTGCGCCGCTCGCTCATGCTCAGCGATGGCGATCCTTCGGTTCTTTTTGCAACGCCTCTTTGCTGGATGCTCATTGCGCTTTGCGTTGTCGGCATCTTCTCGCCCTTATTTATGGGCCGCGTTGAAAAGAACATGATGGAAAAACATTAATTTGTACGTTACGGGGAGATGGGCGGACCGCTTCCCCTTAACGCTTTTAAAGGTCCGCGTGCAATTGAAAAATTTCACGACATTGGAGAATGATGATGAAAAAATTAGCGTTAGCTCTGGCAGTGGCTGTGGCCATTCCCCTGTCCGCCCAAGCCTGGACGCCTGAAAAGGACGTGAGCGTGATCGTGGCCTACAAGGCCGGTTCCGGCACGGACACGGGCGCCCGTCTTTTGATGACCTTGACCGAAAAGGAAATCGGCAAGGCGATGATTATCAACAATTTGCCGGGCGCTGACGGCAAGATCGGCTGGACGCGCTTGGTGCAGTCCAAGCCCGACGGCTACACGATCGGCTACATCAACCTGCCGACCTTCACCACCCTTGCCAATGAAAAGAACGCCACTTTCAAGATTTCTCAAGTGGTGCCTATCGCCAATCACTTGACTGAAACCGGTGTCGTTGTTGTGAAGGCTGACAGCAAGTGGCAAAACCTCACCGATTTGGTCAAAGACGCTCAAGCCAGCGGCAAGCTTCGCGCTTCTACCAATGGCGTCAAGGCCTCCAACCATACCGCTGCTCAACTCTTTAGCCAAAGCGCGAAGTTTGAATACAAGGCCATCCCCTACGGCGGCACCGCTGACCAATTGATGGCGCTGCGCCAAGGCGAAGTGGACTTTACGTGCGCCAAGATCGCTGACGTCGCCAAGCTTATCTCGGGTGATAAGCCTGAACTGCGCCTTTTGGGTGTGTTCGATACAAAGCGCTTGGCCGACTACCCCAATGTGCCGACCTTGGGTGAATTGGGCTACTACGACCAATGGTACGGTTCTGCCCGCGCGATCGTCGCGCCTGCCGGCATGCCTGAAGATATTGTGAAATACTGGGTGGATACGTTTGCCAAGGTTCTCAAGGATCCGGCCGTCGTTGAAGCTCACGAAAAAGGCGGCTTGACGATCGACTACATGGACGACAAGGCTTTGGATAACCTCATTAAGGCTCAGGACGTCTTTGCCCGTGATGTGATCTCCAAGCTCTACAAGTAATCCCGTGAATTCGTCGGTTTACCTCCGACGAAACACCTCACACGCGCCTCGATGGTATACACTTTCGGGGCGTGATTTTTTTTAAACCTAAGCCATGGCGGAAATTTCAGACTCTCGCGGCAAAACGCCTTTGATGGTGTTTACGGCGCTTTTGCTGACGATTTTGGTGATGCGCGGCCCCATTACCTGTGTGGGGGCGGTCGCTGACGAAATCATTTCCGTTTTGGATATCGGCTACCCGGCCTATGGGTTTTTATCGGCGCTGCCCATTGCGTGCTTCGGACTTTTTTGCGCGGCGGTGCCTGCGATGAGCAAAAAGTTCGGCTTAATCGGCACGCTTTTCATTTCTTTGACTCTTATTTTTGTTGGTGCGATTGGGCGCCTTCTTCCGATCTACTCCACGATGCTTGTGGCAACGGGCTTAATCGGTGTGGGAATTGCGCTTTTAAATGTCCTTCTGCCTGTTCTCTTAAGAGATTATTTCCCGAATAATATTCCGCTTGTGATGGGTGTTTTCACAGGATTTATCGGGTTTTCCGGTTCCATCGGCGCCTACTTCTCCGTTCCCCTACTTCATACTTTTGGAACGCTTAACGGTCCCTTGGGACTTTGGGTCATCATGGGCGGTGTGGCGCTATTGAGTTGGCTTGCGGTGCCGGGACGGCGAAAAATCACAGTTTCGGGCGGCGTGTTCGATTGGAAGATGTTGAAGAAGCCCATGACCTGGGCGGTGATTTTTGTGATGGGCATGCAGTCCCTCACCATTTACACAACGGTGGCGTGGCTTCCCACGATTTTATCAACGCTTGGGTTTTCAGCCTCAACCGCGGGGCTGGGTTCTGCTGTTTTTCTTCTAGTGAGCGCGCCTGCGAGCATTCTCACGGCAGCTTTTATTAAGGCTGTGGGCGGCAATAGGCCCGCTGCTGTCATTATGACAGTGAGTTTTGCCGCTGGCATCGTTTTGTGGCTTGCAGGCGGCGCCTGGTCTTTTGTGGGCTGCGTTTTAGCCGGCATCCCCCAGGGCATCACGTTTAGCATGGCCATGATTCTCATGGCCCAAAAAACGGAAAATCTCTCCGAACTTTTGGTGATCTCAAGCCTTGCTCAAGGCATCGGCTACATTTTGGCGGGATTCGGCCCCTTCATTTGCGGGCTCTTATATAAAGGCGACGGCCAGTGGTGGCCTGTCGCCTCGTTTATGCTCTGTGCGGTTTTGCTTTGGGGATCAAGCGCTTGGTACGCTTTCGGCAACCGCAAACTCTTTGATTAATGTGTGAGCGTCTGACGGATTTTTTCGATCAGGCCCTGATCGGCAGGCAGCCAATCAACGCTATCTAAGGTTTCGAGCGTGAGCCACTTCGCGGCCTCGTGTTCTTTGAGCACTAAGTTGCCGTGTTTGACGGTACAGAAAAAACAATGCATCGTGAGGTGAAATTTCGGGTAGTCGTACTCCACCGTGTCGATCAAGTCACCTACTTCAATTTCGGTGTCAAGCTCTTCTTTAATTTCACGGATTAACGCTTCTTGTGGGGTTTCACCGGGTTCCATCTTGCCGCCCGGGAATTCCCAGCCGCCTTTTTGATCGCCGTATCCGCGTTGCGTAGTGAAAATCTTATCTTCATGCCGGATGACGGCGGCTACGACTTCAATGGTTTTCATTTGAATTCATCAGTCAAAAGGATCGCTTTCTCGTATCTGAAGAAGCAAATCAACGTATGTGCCGTGCCATTCTTTTTCAACTCGACCGTAGCCTCCGTGCTTATTAACAGAAGTTGACGGAGATTCAAATCTGGTTGTGTGCAATAGGTAGTTTTCAAAATCTTTTCTCGAACTCATCATGCAGAAAAGATCCCAATTTTTATTGACAAAAATCATCCCCCCATCTGCCCCTTCTTTCCCGTTCCAGGGACGAGATGAACTAAAGCCTAAAGCAGCCGCTCTTAGAAAATGTTTTATTCTGTAGGTATAAAAAGTTTCGGCATCGCCGCCGAAGCCTAAAGGATCACTTACGATAACTTTCGATAGGCTGCCTGATAAGGACAGATCCCCCGAACAATAGGCCTGTAGAAGCGTTGATCCGAGAACAACAGGCATGTTTGCATCCAACAGCTCAAGATTACGCTCGAATCTTGGGTCTGGTACTTCAATTGTCTGAGTAAAGGCATTTATTGAATGAAGCTGTTTGTAAAGAAGCTGTACCCAGGATCTCGGTTTTGTAATTTCAATCTTTTTAGCTATTGCTATCGCTTCATCTGACTTTGAACCATCGAGCCTGAATTTGAATCTTGCGGCTCTGGAAGCGTTAAATAATGTCGGATCACCTCCGACAAAACTCTTGATAGAGAATCCCTGCACCGGGACAGCTAACCCGTCAGGGTCGATCAGAACAAGTTCAAGATCTTGCTTTAGTGAAGATTTAGATTTTCCTGTTCCTAAACAATACTTATCAATCAAGCTAGCGACACTGGGAATGCAGAAATTTCCTTTCGGATTGGCAATCGCAGCTGTTTTGACTTCATTAATAAAGAACACGGAATCATTCTGCACTTCCGAATAAGGGAAAGATTTAACAAAAATGTTATCAATGAATAAATCAATACAGACTTTTTTATTGTTCTTTCGTTGGAAAATAAATTTTAAAACTTGAGAGTTACGCTCCAAATGAAGTTCGGAGATGATAATTGACGCTCCTGTGGGTTCCAATCTGTTTTGTCCTGAACGAACAGTAGGAACTCTGCCGTGACCGAGACAATAAAAAATGGCTACGATTTCAGCCCATTCACCCCTATTTTTGGATAAAAGCGTCAGATTTGTCATTATCCAGAACCTCTTTTACTTTTTTGGCTATAGCCTCAATTACGTTAACTGTAACACTATTGCCGAATTGTTTATAGAGGTGGACATCGGACAAAACCAATTTAAAGTCTTCCGGGAAGCCTTGTAAGCGAGCCCATTCTCGAGGAGTTAACTTTCTGATACCTTCCTTGTTGATTTCGCCCTTAATGTGGGTGACCGGCGTTAAGTTTTTTTGTCTGAAATCTACAACTAAATTTCTTTCCCGTCCCATGCCTCCACACACAATTGCACCGGCAACAGAATTTAAATCCCTGACTTCATATCCGAATCCATGTCCCATAGCCTCGTGTCGTTCCCGATGCGCTCTCAAGGTTTGGAGATAACGCTCCGAGAGGTAGTATTTGGCGGACACGGGCTTTTCTTCCAAAATATCTTTAATAACTTTGGATGTATCCGTAGGTTGCGGAAATTCAAAACCTGATGCATCAATATCATTACGAAAAGCCACGATATAAATTCGCTCACGGTTTTGCGGCACACCGAAATCTTTGGAATTCAGTACTTTTGCAAAGACCTGATATCCCAGTTGTTTTAGAGACTGACTGATTATGTAAAAGGTTTTTCCTTTATCGTGAATTTTTAGTCCTTTTACATTTTCACAGAAAATGACTTTAGGTTTATGTTTTTCACAGATATCAACAACATCAAAGAAAAGAGTGCCTCGGCACCGGCCTTTATAGTCATCATTGAATCCCAGTCTTTTCCCGGCGAGAGAAAACGCTTGGCAAGGGAAACCTGCAAGACAAATATCGAATTCAGGTACAGCTGATTTGGTTTCCTCAAGAGTAATGTCTCCCCAGATCGGGCTAGGACTCGGAAAGTTAGCTGCATATGTTATTTGTGCAGGTTTATCCCATTCAGACACAAATACAGTTTCAATAGACGGTCCAAATGCCCTGTCAAAACCCATGCGAATGCCGCCGATCCCGGCAAACAAATCAATGGAACGGTAGTGTTTAGGAGATTTGGAGGTCATTTTGTGTCTTTCTCTTGCTTAACAACCAGGTCTGATCGGCCAATTTCCAGATATCGATCAGTAGAGTGCAAAAACGTGCTAATTTTATTCAACAATTCATCTGCGTGTCTATGTACACAGGCACACTGCCAAATGATAAGAACTTTATACCCTGTTCGGATTAAATCTTCGTTAATTTTTTTATCTCTTATTTCGTTATTAGTCAATTTTGTCAACCAAAATTCATGGTTACCTTCCGGGATAGTCGCTTTGGGGCAGTTTCTGTGCCGATGCCAAAAACAGCCATGGACAAAAATAACGGTATTGTATTTTTTTAAAACAATATCCGGTTTCCCGAGAATTTTTTTGTCATAGAGACGATACCTGTAACCATTAGAGAAAAGGAGTTGTCGAATAAAAATCTCTGGCCGTGTATTACGTGATTTAATTGCGGCCATATTTTTTGATCTTTGATTCTTAGTCATCCTATCCATTACTTTTCTCGCCAACTTTTAATTTGGTATTGGGCTGGGATTGAACAACATAAGGTTTTAAGTTCGTTCCTGTACTCCTCCAACGAAGGAATTCTTGAAGACATCATCTGCCAACATTCAGGTTTTTTAACCCATTCCCCTACGTCGCTGACCGATCTGTTTTCGTCATCAAAAATACTGCGAGCAAATCTTGCCAATTTTGTGATAACTGGATCAAGCAGATCTGCTGATTCTTTTGCTAATGGATCAAAGGTTTTTATCTTGTCGTCAACTCCTGGAACTCTTTGCTCTTTCCATAAACGTAAGAAATCGATTTCTTGTCCAGGGAACATGGTATTGAATGTTTGTCTGAGTAAGCCCATTGTGTAGCCCACAATATTAATCTTGTACGAGCGCTCACTTTGATACCAATCACTGTTTGCCACAAGCAAATCGATATGTCGGAAAAGAATACCTTTGCCGACTGCATACTTGAAAAAGTCAGTCGTACAAAAATCCAGACCGTCTTTTTCTTCTTTTTTTATCAGATCTTTTGAAAAATCAATAAAGCATTTCTGACCGCCAAGATTGGCTATAAAAGGTTCGTCTCCCCAAGCTTTCAACCATTTTGCCAAATCCAACTTATCGAACTTTTGTGGGTATCGTTTTGTAAAGATTTGATTCTTGGATGAGCCGCTTTTAGTACGGAGTTTTTCAATTCGATACGCACCCCTGGCTCTTTCGTAATACCACTTACATACACTGCCGTCACGGGAAACAAACATCGCTTTGTCTCCCATTTTTTGGAATAGGATTTGGAATTGTGTGTTGGTACCTAAATCAGAATCACTGACTTTGTTTTGCGAATTGGCGTAAGCGGATATTTTTTGAACAAAAACATCCCGATTGAAATCGTCGTTATCTTCGGGTACGACGGAAAGCTTAATCGGTACAAAAATATTCGAAACCGGAATTTTTTTCTTTAACGCATAGTGTAAAGATGCAGTTGTTTGACCGCCGTTGACAATTTGAAAGTCAGTTGCGCCACTCATCAATGTAATACCGCTGCGATCCTCTTGCCTTATGGATGAGGCTACAACACAGATACCGTTATTAAAAGCAAAGAAGTTTTCTGGTTCTTCTTTAATGGTTTTTTGAATTCCTTTGTTAACCTTACCTTGGGTCAATAAAAATGCACGAACATTACTTGAGAGTACTTTTTGACCATACTCGTCATAAATAGAAGAAAGTACTTCAGCAGATATTTTTCCCACAAATGCCTGGTAACCGATGTCTGGTCTGCTGATGGCTGAAATAAGAGGAATAGGTTTGCCGCCAAATTGTTGATCAGTAAAATCAATTGAAATCAGTTGATTTTGTAGGCTTTCGGACATCTGATAAAGGTCGGCATAGTCCAAAATTTTTATTCTGCACGGGAGATTAACGCAAACGGTTTCGTCCGGATTATTTTTAAAGTTTTTCCTCCGCATTGTTAGAACGACAACTTCAAAACGTCCTATTTCTCCTGATCTGTATTTTGAAAATAAGTTATATGAAAGAGAACCTTCTTCTGTATTGACGTCCAGAACACTGTCATATAACAGCCCCTTGCACGAGAGTTCGATGAAATTTAAAACTCTTCTGGAGCAGCGTTCAATGTCCTGTTTTCCAAAGCCTGAGTCACCGTCATTCGGATCCAACAAAAATAACGTCCAGGCATTATTTATTTCATCGAAACTAAAACCGTGAACAGCAAAAGGCTTATTTGAATAACTTCGCTCTGTACAATAAGCTGGAGCGATTTCATCGTACTGCCCGACTTGAATCAACAAATCACTTATTTGTTCGAAAAGGTTGTAAGAGGAAAGCCCTTTTTGTTGGTGAGCCTGACTGACAAAATCCTGACGGAATGTTTCCGCATTACTGGGCTCATTTTTTGGGATGTTTATTGCGTCATCGAAAAATTCGTTTGTTTTTTCCTCCTCTTCTGCTTTTATCCCGTCAATAGCTTTGATCGTAATTTCCGGTAATTCAATGCCCTGTTGCCAAATGGTTTGGAGGCTTAAAGGTTGAGCCGAACATTTAAGCAACTGAATATGCATATGTCTTTCTTGAGTACACCTGCCGTCAATTGGATTTAGGAAGAAAGGCATCATTTTTATTTGTTCGATGCTCTGATCACTTTCTCCATGAGCTAATCTACTCAATAATTCGGCAATAATCGCACGGGTATTTTGGTGATCCGAAAAACCGATAGCAGAAGAAGCAGCCCTTACGAATTTCCCTAATTTTTCAAAAAGGGAAGAAACCTCTGCTTGGCTGACTGTTTCATCTGCTCTGTCAAAAGCGGCGTCATCAACTTTGATAAGGTAGAGCGTTTTATGAGAAATTCCCCATAAATCGAAGGGACAGTGCGTATCTTCAATTGGACTGACGGTTAGGGAATTAAAGCCTAAATATGCTTTAAGACTATCAGCGCAGAGCCGTAACAACGCGCGCCACTCCGTTTCATTTTCCTCTTTATTTTGAATAGCTGATGAAATCATCAGCTCTTTATATTCTGAAAAATTCAAAATAACCTCTCGACACGGAATCTTTCAATAAGGGCTACGGACAGAACGTAATTCGCTTTGATGATTGCAGGATTGATTTCTGATTTTCTCAAAGCCGGAAATTCGGTACTTGATGCGTCATACCAATTGATGCTGACAACCTCATATTTTCTGTCAGAACCGGTTTTCTCCATCTCTTCTGAGTAGCCGCACATCATCAGTAATTCTTTAAAAAGCAATTGATCGTGGGGATCGGAAAAGATTTCGTTTAATTTTTGGACTTTTTCTTTTAAAGTTAATCCGAAAGAGCTTTGTTGAATACCGACCAGAACAAGGTATAAATTGCCAACAGGATTCAGTTGGTCTAACGAAGAAATTCTGATTTCCCCTGCCTTTTCCATAAGTGATTTAACTTCTACGTAATTATCTTGGAAACAAAAATCCTGAGGAGCTCCAGTAGGTCCGACCCAGCTGTGCAACGCTTCAGTTTTGCCATATTTGATTATAGAAGCCTCAAGAATATGGAGTTCAGTCCATAGCCCCCGCTCTTGCTCAACAGTTAACTCGCGGCTTTTTGCCAAAAGGTTGTACCATCGTTCTAAGTGAAAACTTATATATTTCCCACCGTCAGTAATTTCTGAGTCATTTAACCCATTAATGATTTGCGAGCATAAAACAGAGAAAGTGAATTCAAGTTCAGTGTTCAGAAGTTTCAGAACGATTTCCCATTGATCACCTTTTCGATATTGTTTGAGGGAAAAATTAGTATATTTGGCTGCTTTGGTCAGAGGAGTTATCGAATGTATAACCATACCGATTCGGAGATCTGTATCACAAAAGAGTCCGATCTTCAGTTTATTGATCTGTGCCATTTGTCGATACAAAGGCTCCGAACGGACTTGGCGCTGCATTTCAGACCAAAAGGATCGAATATTTTTTGATGTTATAGGATTAGTCATCTTCGCTGTCCTCCCCTTCATCGTCATCGGCCAAATGCTCCTTGAACCATGTACTGTTTACCTTATACAGCACTTTGACTTCATTGGGAGAGCCCGGTTCGGCAAAATGGCAAAAACTCAGGCCGTAAGCCATGAAAACTTTATCTGACAGTCTGTCAGAGGGATTTTCTTTGTTTTTCAAATCTGTATTTTCATCATAAATAACTGTCGGCATCAATATGAGCAACGGCTTTTGTCGATAATGACGACATGCCTGACGAATACCGATATGAGTTCTTGGTTCTCCCTTTTTTATCGGAGGAAATTTAACGCATAACTCGTTATATTCATTCTCTGATAACGGTTCGGCTTCGATATCTGAACCTGCAATACGGGATTTATAAAATATCAACTTCCCTTTGTCCCATTCTTTTTTATCTCCAGTTCTGCGTTTTATAGGATTTATTTGGTGAGTCAAACCTAAATCAATTTTGTTCTGTGTGTTGTCAGCATTTCTTTTTGATTCTTCAATGACCACGTCCCATGTTTGTAACTTTTTAACCGAATTATTACGAATAAAATTGGCTAAACCATGTTCAGAATCATCAGCGTAAGAAGAAAGCATATAACAACTCGGATCTACAGAGAAATGATCCATAAAATCGGCGATTAACTCTTTGGGTACATCTCTGAAAAGTACACGCTGTTTGAGTCCAAAACTTTCCGGAATGTTAAGAGATTTAATCTTTTTGATTAATTGCTTAACAGCTTCGAGATTGTCTTCTTGTTTTTCAATAGGAATTTTCGTCGATTCAGTGAAATAAGAGCTGAATAAAGTTCTTATTTCGAAAGAGTGACTGATTCGCATCTTATTGCGACTTGTAATAAGCAAAGAGTCAGGACTTTCTCTTACCCTCAGACCGAAAACTTTCGGCGTTAATTTGGCTCTTTGCATTTCAGCAATCTCATCTTTCAACTCTTCTGTAGCTCGATAAATTTGACGATAGTAGTCAGCAGTTTGGTCGGTCAACCAAATTTTACAAATGTCTTCGTAACCGGGACGATAGCCAAACCATCTGCCCATTTGCATAAGCGTATCGTAGTAGGCTGTTGATCTGTAAAAATAGCTGATGCAAAGACCTTCAAGAGTTATTCCTCTGGCGATAGCCTGGCCCCCTACAACAATGGCTCTGAGGCCGTTTGGGTGATTGTCGTAGTTGAGTGCAGCAGATTCTTTAGTTGTTATGTTTGCTGTATAAACCCTTATGTTTTTAACTGATTCAAAAAGAGAATTTTGAATCTCAGTCCATGTACAACCGGATTCAGAGAAATATTCTGAGAAGCAATCTTTCAGCGATTGAATATAGGGATTGGAAGCGGCAAAACGTGAATTCCCGTGAACTTGAATTTGGCTTATGTAATTCTCTACATAATTTTGAATTAGATCAGCTGCCTGATTTTGAACTTTTGTAAAACGGGAGATATTGACCATCATGGTGCGATGTTTTTGATTTAAGTTTCTTACATCCATGATGGCGTTGGTCAAGAAAAACTGTTTAACAGCTGTTTTTAACGAATTACATAAATCCGAGATAATAAAATCGCTTTTGTGTTTTTGCGGGAGCATGTTTTCCGCATCTTCAATTTGGCAAATGTAGGGAGAAACAACTTCGTCGTCCTCTTCACTTCCCCCCAAAAGTTTTTCAGTACCGAAATAATTGTTAGGAATATCTGTTGTACGAATAAAGTTTCGTGGGAAAAGATCATCAGGTTTGCCGTCAATATGTTCTGGATTAATGAATACATTGGCAAACGGCGTTGCGGTAAAACCCACATAGGTAGCGTTTTTGAACAAGGCTAATAATTCTCTGATTTCCTTGTTAATGGCTGTGGGATTTTCATCCTCTATTTTGTTTGTATTAATAGATGCGTTATCTGCTTCGTCATCAATTAAAAACAACGTTTTATCAATATATTGGGCATTGCGTAAGTTGTTTTTTCGAAGCCAGTCTTTGACGGTTTGAAGTACTCTCTTATTTTTTTTTATCACCAGTAAAATCGGGTCAGAAACCGATGACAGCTCAAAATTCATATTCATTTTTGATTGAATTTTGAAATCTGAATGTACCGATGTACAGCAAAAAGCTTTGTGTTCAGGATCTTCAATTCCCACACCAATGGGGGCATTATTTTTATTTATATTGCTCGAAAGGCCGACGAATTCTTTTTCCAAACGCTCTTGAGTTTGTTGCCTTAATGTTTCAAGAGTGCCGGTGAGTACTATGAAGACTTGATATCCGGCATCGGCTGCTTTATTTATTAATCCTGTAAAAACCGCAGTTTTTCCGGATTGAACATCTCCGATTACTAAACCACGTTTTTGCCAGGGTTTTATTACATCGTCGGGATTGCCACATAAATCCAGGACATCTTCTGTAACATGATCAATACTGTTTATTACCTTCGTGGCCCAACCTTTCTTGTTTTTTAAGTAATTTTTATATCGGTTCCAGTAATAGCGTTCTTTAATTTCAAAACATGAAGCAGTCCAAGGTTCAGATTCTCCGTCTGAGATCGTACTTCCATAATCAAAAGAAAGACTTAATCTTCTTCTGGCTTGCTCAACGAATATTTCCCATGTTTGATCACTTAAAGGCACGTTCATTCCCAATATCAGCTGTTTAGCCCCTTGAAAAATTTGATCTATTTCTTCTGAAGAAGTAAAGACCTTATTTTCTATGTCAGGATACAAAAAACCGAAAAAAAGCTTTTCAATAGCGTCTAAATGAGATGGTAGATTCAAGTTGGAGTTTTCAATCATTTTTGTCTCCGAAAATTTCTTGTAGAACTGCGGCTGTTAAACTGATATTGTCGGCTGCTTCGGCATTACTCATTAATAACGAATCAAGCATTTCAGGGTTATCTTTCAGGGCTTCTGCAATTTGTTTAATTAATGCCCTGCTTTCAGTATTCTCATTGTCACTGAAGGCACTGGCGGAGTCATCTTGATATTGGCTGATAACCCATCGTGTAGGGAAATAAACTTCGAGCATAGCGACGTAAGCTTCAAACAGTCGTTTTTGCTCATTATCCATGGAACAGAACAATTCTTGATATAACGAAGAGTCTTTATTGATATTGACTTTGAAACGGTTTTTACCCAATACTGTAGGACACCAAACCAGGTTATTTTTGTCCTCTTTACGGACAACACGTGCACCTTTTGATGATTGGATTTTTTTGGACTTTGACACCATTATTGTCAGGTATTCAGAAAGCTTTTCTCTGACAACTTTTGGGGGAACTGCAACCGATTTTTTAATATCCAGTTCCCAAATTTTATCCATGGTGTTTGGTACATCCACACAGATTCTGCTGAGTTTCGAGGCTTGTGCGCGACGCCTGAGACGGAGCCAATCACCCCAATAAATCAGACGTTTACCTCTATATATGTAAAAACCTTGCGCTTCTGTAATAGTCTGTTGACTGACTCCTAGAGATTGCATTTGCTCAGAAGAAATTTTATTTTGATGCGGCAGAGTATAGCCTTGAACCATAATGGGATCGTCATACCCGTCGACATAAATTTTTTCCTGAGGAGTGGCGTCTGCACCCCCCTTTCGTGATTCAAGAAAGGGATCTTTGGGAGTTATCTCTCGGCCGTTTACGATAATTTTCAGAGGATTCTTTTTATCTGACAAAAATCTATGGAACACAAGAGATAAATGATCAATCGCATCTGCTACTTTTTCAGTTAACGCGTCAAAAATATCAGTTTCTTTACCCAGATTATCGAAATTCTCCCATATTAATAACGTGCCTTTCGGGAGTTCATTTAAAAAC
The DNA here is from genome assembly GCA_944390675.1 of uncultured Burkholderiaceae bacterium. GTDB lineage: Bacteria > Pseudomonadota > Gammaproteobacteria > Burkholderiales > Burkholderiaceae_F > Aphodousia. The sequence continues at coordinate 64,425 of CALXQR010000006.1, read as the reverse complement.
TGGTAACAGGGAAAGGATTGAGACTCCAGTTCGTTAAACAAATTGAGAGTCCAGTCTTTTGTTTTCTCAATTGTATCCAGTGACCAGCTGGCTCCTTTTACTCCATCAATGGATTTCGAAAGAACGAATAAATCTCGACACTGAGAAAGTGAGGCTGTTTTCATTCCCAAACCATATCGACCCAAATCCGTATTGTTTCGTTTAGATTTGGGACTTTTCCCGGCATGCTTCATTGCAGCAATTAATTCTTCTTTAGTCATACCGCAGCCGTTATCTAAAACGGCCAAGTATTGTTTTTCGGCAGCAGATGAAGGCGTGATAATTTCAATTTGTGATGCACCGGCGGAAATCGAATTATCAATAATGTCGGCTAACGCAGTTTTGAAAGAGTAGCCAAGCGCTCGCATAGCGTTGATCATATTTCCTGCGTCAGGAGGTAAAAAAACAGAACTCGACATTTTATATATTGTTTTTAAGTAATTTATTGAGAGATTTCAGAAAACTTGAGCAATTCGGCAAAAGCTTTCCCCATATTAACAACCTTTTATGGAGCTGTGAATAAATATTTTTTTAGTTGTTCCCAATGATAATAAAAAGACTTGGAGCTGATGAGTTCTATCGAGGAAGACTGTCGATAGTTGAATTTCAGGTCCAGTCGCACCGCACCCTATTGCTCTCAGCTCAAGTTAATTATGGGGTGATGATTTCGTTGGTAGAACTCGTCAAAACCCCTTTCTTCAACAAATCTATTTAAATAGTTCTGGATTCTGCTTGATAAGAGTCTTTGCCGATACTAAAGATGCGGGGCCGTGATTTACACTCATTCTGAGCCCTAGACCATTTTTCACTGCTTCAATGATTTCCTCAACGGTATCAACATAAAGATAATTTTTTACAAAGCGATCTGGAAAAACTATGTATTTCCCTTCTTTCGTCTTGTGCGGTGTGAATACTAGACCTACGTAGTTTCCAGATTTACTAACGTATTTGATGTCTGAAGGATTCATTATCAGACTCCTTAAAAAAGTTAAACGGCAAAATTACCGTGAAAAATAACTTATCAGGAAATCGAGCAAAAAATTTAGGATGACTTTATCTTTTTGATATTTAAACAGAAATCACTCCGACGATGAGTACGATCATACCTATAATGAAGATGCAGCCCATATTTTTTTCATATGTTTCACGGTTTGCCGTTTCAATTTCTTCTTTTGTTGGATGGTATGTGGGTTCGTATTTACCAAAAAAGTCACGATCTTCTAATATCTGATCAATCTTTGTTCCGATCTCAGAATCCAACACGAATTTTCTTTTGGCTCTTTGCCCTTCGAACTTTAAATAGCAGTAATAAACTGAATGTTCGTATGTAACAGGTGAAACTGTTACTGTATGTGCACCTGCAATTCCTGAACCGGGGCTGTATGCTCGTGTGAACGAGTGATTCTCTGCATAACTTATTTCTACACTGGTTCGAGTAGTTTCAATATCCCAACTTTTTACTTTGCTTAAATCCAAAGGAGCTCGATCTGGGTCGGTAACGCAGGGAAGATCGTCATAGCTTTCCAAATCATCTGATTCATACAGAACCTGAGAGCCGTCTTTCAATATTTCTACTGCAATAGCCATACAAACAAGTCCTAAGTTTTGATATTACGCGGAACTGAATTCGATTGTCTCTACTATATCAACATTCCTGGGAGTCGTTTGATAACTTTCTTTTGTGTTAAGAGTAGGAATTCTCTGTTTTCAATAGTTAAGAATTATCGAACTGATAGTTCAAAAGTCTTTTTCAGTTGTGTTTACAATTTTTTTAGATACTAAGACATTTAGCCTAACTCATTGATCACATTCATTTTTCAAAAAAGTCTTAATCATTATGAACTATATGTAGTGTCGTTGCTTATTTAATACGCAAAATTTTGTAGTTGAAGTACTTTAAAAAACTAAAGCTAGTGTTTAAAATGGCACGCTTGTTGATTTAAAAAATATTCAAAACCCGCTATAGAGCGGTGCCCGAGGACGTGCCATGAAAGTTGTAAAAAAAGACCAAACGCTTGAGGATTTCAATCCCGAGAAAATCTCCGTTGCTGTGAACAAAGCGGCTATGCGCTGCGACAAAATCGTCGACGAAGCGAATTGTCAGAAGATCGTCGATGCCATTTTGCGCCGTATTAAAGAGCGCGATCAGGTGACGGTGGCCGAACTTCATGAGCTCGTGATCGCTGTTTTGTCCGTGACCGGTTTTGAAGACGTGGCGAAAGCCTACGCCGAATACCGCTACTACAAGACCAATTACGCTAAGACCTTTGAAAAGCTTCGTCAGGACGCCGACGACGTGCTGCGCTTGGGCGACCGCGAAAACGCCAACTTCGACAGCTCCTTGGTTTCCACGAAGGGCTCGCTCATCAAGGGTTATCTCACTAAGAGCCTCTACAAGCAGTTCTATTTGTCCGCCAAGGAAAAAGAACTCATTGAACGCGGCGACATTTACATTCACGACTTGCGCGACATGATCCTCGGTTGCGTCAACTGCTGCCTTTTCGATATCAAGAACGTTCTCGAAGGCGGCTTTGAAATGTCCAACGTCCAGTACACCGAACCCAAGACTGTGTTGTCCGCACTGCAGGTGATCGGCGACATCACGCTTGTGGCCACGGCTCAGCAGTTCGGGGGCTTCACGCTTGCCGAACTCGATAAGGTGCTACTCCCCTACGCTCACAAGACGTGGGATAAGGCCTACAGCGACGCCAAAAACGACTTGGGCGTCAACGAAGACGTCGCTGTTCGCTACGCTGACAAGACCCTTTTGCGCGAATTGGAACAAGGTTTCCAATCGCTTGAATTGAAACTTAATACCGTGCCCTGCAGCCGCGGCGACTTCGCCTTCACGACGATCAGCTTCGGTCAATGGGATGTGAAGTTGCCTGAAGAAGATAAGCGCCTGTTGGCTTTGATCAACACCGTGATGCTTCGCGTTCGCCGCAACGGCCACGGCCCGGATCATAAGCCTGTTGTTTTCCCGAAGTTGGTTTATCTCTACGATAAAAACCAAGTTCACGGAGACCTTCACAGCGCAGGCCTTTTCGATGAGGCCGTAAAGACCTCATCGACTTGCATGTACCCGGACTACCTCTCCATTTCGAGCGAACACGGCACCGTTTCCCGTCTTTTCCGCGAAGAAGGCGTGATCACGAGCCCCATGGGCTGCCGCGCCTACCTCTCGCCGTGGAAGGATCCTGAAACGGGCAAGTATGTGACGATCGGCCGCTGCAACATCGGTGCCGTGAGCTTGAACATCCCCTTGATGATCAAGGTTGCGATGACTGAGCATCCGCTTGATTGGCGTGAAAAGTTCTGGGATCTGTTGGACGACCGTCTGCAGGTGATCCGCGACTTCTTAAAGAAGCGCTACGACGTGATCCGCAACCAACGCTGCTCTTCTAACCCCTTGGCGTTCACGCAAGGCGGCTTCTACAAGGGCACGAAGGATCCGGATGACCGTGTGGGCGACTTGGTCGACTACATGACGGCTAGTTTCGGCATCACCGCCCTGGACGATGCGACGTACCTCTGGACCGGCAAGCGCATGATTGAAGACAATTCTGCTTTCGCCGTTCAGGTGCTCCGTTATCTGCAGCAAAAGCTCAATGAATTCAAGGCCGAAGACCATTACCTGTACGCCATTTACGGCACGCCTGCTGAAAGCCTCTGCGCCACGCAGGCCCGCCAGTACGATGACTACTGCAAGGAAATGGGTTTGGTGAACGAATTTGCGACGGCTGAACACTACAGCACCGAATACTTCACCAATTCGTTCCACTTGAATGTGACCGAAGACATTTCGCCCTTCGAAAAGCAGGATCACGAATTCAAGTGCTTCCACTTGTGCGAAGGCGGCCACATCCAATACGTGCGCCTCACCAACCCTGAAAACATTGAGGCTGATAAGGCCATTATCGAACGCGGTATGGAAATGGGCTTCTATCAGGGCGTGAACTTTGACGCGGCTTACTGCAACAGCTGCGGTCAGCACTCCACGAACGTTATGTTCAAGTGCCCGCACTGCGGCAGCGACAACCTCTCGGTGATCAGCCGTGTGTGCGGTTACCTGGGCTACAGCAATGTGAATGGCCAGTCCCGCATGAATGACGGCAAGATGGCCGAAATCAAGCGCCGCGTGTCGATGTAAAGAGGCTTGAAGTCAAATGAAATACGCTCAGCTTCGCGAATTTGATACGACAAACGGCCCCGGCGTCCGAGTTTCCCTTTTTGTCTCGGGCTGCACCCTGCGCTGCAAAGGGTGCTTTAATCCCGAATCCTGGGACTTTAACGCCGGCGACGATTTCACCGATGAGACGATTGAACGAATCATCTCGCTTTTAAAGCGCCCTTACATGGCTGGATTAAGTGTTCTCGGCGGAGACCCCTTTGAAGAGCAAAATATCGGTCTTGTGACTGAGCTTTGCCGCCGTGTTCGTGAAGCGTGTCCCGATAAGACGATTTGGGTCTGGACGGGACGCAAGTATGAGCACTTTAAAGACCACGAAATCATGCAGTATATTGATACGTTGGTCGATGGTCCCTATGTTGAAAAACTCAAGGTCAAAGAACAGGGGCAATACTTCGGAAGCACCAATCAACGGGTGATCCCGATTAAAGTTAAAGCAGAACTTTAAGTTTGACAAACCCGCTTTCGAGCGGGTTTTTTATTAGTTGAAGACCGGAATCACGTAGAGCAAAACCGCTAAAAATTGAAGCACTGTTCCGGCAAAAACAAAGATGTGCCAGATGGCATGACTGTAGGGAATTGACTTCCAGATGTAGAAAATGACGCCAAGACTGTAGGCCAAACCGCCCGCGGTCAAAAGCCAAAGACCGCCTGCGGCAAGATTTTCAATCAAGGGCTCGATAACGAGAATGACAAGCCAGCCCATCGCCAGATACAAAAGGGAATTGAGCCACTTGCTCTTTTTAATTAAAAGACCTTGAAGCGCGATGCCTGCGATGGCGATAGCCCACACAGCCACGCAAAGAGCAATTCCCGTGACGCCTTTGAGCGTGACAAGACAAAACGGCGTGTAACTGCCCGCAATCAGTACGTAAATCATGGAGTGATCGAGGCGCTGGAGAATCTGTTTCGCTTTTTGGTTAGGTATTGCGTGATAAAGCGTCGAGGCGACGTAGAGAAAAATCATGCTCGCGCCAAAGACGCTCACCGCGACTATTACGGTGGGCGAGCCCGAATAAGCAACAGCAAAACCCACGAGAATTGCAAGCCCAGCGATGCTCATTAACGCGGCAATACCGTGCGTGACGGCGTTCGCAATTTCTTCGCCCGTGCTGTAGCGGGCAGGTTTTTTCGCAAGATCTGAGGAATTGAGTACATGTGCAGACATAATTCCCTCCCCTTTTTCTGCGATTTTAGGTTCGAAAAGTACGAAAAAACGTCTCTTAAAATCGCCATTTTGTTTCAAAGCGTTTCTGCTTCGTAAGCACTAGGGTTTAGGGGAAATCATCCTTGACATAAATTGCCCGTGCTTTGAAAATCAAAGTAAGTTCCTAGATGTCGGCTTTGCCGCCTTCCTGCTCGTCTCTTTATTATTTGGCGGCTTGCCGAAATCGCTTTTCGGGTAGATCGCCATGACACGTAAGAATAAAAAAGCCCGCTTTAAACTCTCCCCTATCGCCTGCGCGCTTGCTTTGAGTTTTGCCTTTGGCGCGGCGCCTGCCGTTCACGCTTATGAAACGATTCCGATTGTTTCAGATACGGGTGTTCCTTATATTTATTTCAATCTTCTGGCGCCCGGCGAATGGCATTCTGTTTACGATGATTTCGATTTTTACGACCCGGTTGATCGTGAGTTGGCGCCCGATGAGTTAATCGCACTTGAACTGGGTACGGACTATTTTTGGCAGCTTCTTCGCGACAGTTACGCCGCGCAGGGTCCTATCAACGTGCTTTTGATGCCGTACGCCGTTCAGGACGATAACGCAAGTGCTATGAGTCCCTCAAACCCTGACACCCTGATGACTGATCTGGGCAGCGCCTGGCGGGGCTTAAGCACGGATCCTTCCAAAACAGCAGCTTATATCACGGTCGATAGCGCCGTCTTTAATTGGTATATGGACGAGCTGCCTGTGCTCCCTCATCAAGCTAAAGATACAGATCTTCCTGGGACGATCCTGCATGAGTTATTCCACGCCTTTGGTCTTACTTCTTCGTATTCGGCGGTTGAATTAAATGGGGAAGACTGGATTGCTTTCGCCCCAAGCGATACAAACCTTTATACACTCAATCTCCATGACTTAACTGGTCGCTCTATGGCTGAAATCATGGAGCAAAGCGGCAAAGATACTATTCTTTTGAATGTGGTCACTCCGGGGAGCAATGAAACTCTGCCTGAGGATGCGTTCAATATTTACTTCAACGACCGTGACTCAGGCGTCTACTTCAGTGGTGAACATGTCAAAGAAGTGTTAAACAATGCAGAAATTGCTTGGCCCGTGGATATACCTAATGTTTGGAATCCGGAAGATCTTGTCGAAGCAGCCCGCGATCCGGTGCCGGGTCTTCCCATTAACGGGCTTGAAGGCGACGGCCGTTATTTTGATATGAGCCACATTGAGCTTCAAAACAGCCTCATGAGTCACCAGTACTATCGCAATTGGTGCGTGCTCATGGAAGCCGAAATTGCTCTCTTGCAGGATATCGGTTACGACATCGACCGCAGGCGCTTCTACGGCTACTCGATTTATAACAATAATCTAACGTTCAACAATTCCAATCCCTATTGGGCACGCAAAGACGACGGCTCTGGCTGGATTGTGGGAGAACCGTCTCAGCAAGAGTGGGGCATCGGTTTACATATTTACGGAAGCAATAACAAAGTGACGCAGATTGCTCCTCTTATGAGCGATGGCAAATGGGGCATCGGAACGCGTGTCGATGGTGTCGGCAATGATCTCACGATCGCGAGCGGCACAGTTGTTCAAGCTAACGGCGCAGGCGGCAAGGGAATTCTCTTTTCTTGGGGCAAAAACCATAACCTCACCATTGAAGAAGGTGCGACAGTGCGCGCCATGGGTGAAAACGGCATCGGTGTGAGTTTTGACTTCGGCTCCAATGAAATGGGCGACTATTGGGGGTATTTAGGCTCCTACACCGCGCTTTATCAAGAACATTTAATGGACGTTCCCGAAGCGCTACGAGGGCCGCTTGTTAAGGATTTCACGATCAATGGCAAAGTTGAAGGGAAACTTGCGAGCATCTACATTTCGCCCAACGCTCTTGTGGAGTACATCGTCGTTGCACCGGGGGCTGAAATTAAAGGCGACATCATTTCGCTCTGGGATCCGTACGAAACCATTTATGGTAAGCGGCATCTTTACTACGGCAAGGATCCCCGTGGTACGACACTTCTTTTCGGTACTACCGATGATCCTTATTCTGATTCAGAAGCGGCAAAGTTATCTGCCAAAAACGCCGGCTCCAAGATTGTTTTTAACGATAACATTATCGGGCCTGAGAGCATCATACTTAGAATTAACAATGTGTCTCTTGTGATGACCGGTACGGCTGACGTACTGATGGCTGGCGTTTCTCCGACAGGTCAGCTTCAGGGCGGACACTTCAGGCTTCATGGTGAATGGCCTGTTTTCAGTAACGAAGGCAGTGTTGTTTCGACGCAAGCTAACCCCGTGGTGATTGAGGGTGATTATTGGCACAACGGTGAGAACGCATCGCTTACGCTTTCTGTCCAAGACGGCAAAGTCATTCCGCTTTCTGTTTCAGGAAAATCTTACTTACCTGAAACCGTAACGGTTGAAGGCAGCCCAGAAGGCACTTGGCAGGCTTCAGGTACGGTGAAGGCACCGGCAGCGTCCGCAGTCGTTACCACTCAAGGCGATCCTGTCGCTGTGGATTTCTCTTGGCGTGATCCTTCAGAATATGTGGCCTCTCCCACGATGAGCTTTACACAGACCTCTGACGGCACGCTTATCGTCAAACGTGCGCCGCAGGCCTACTCGAGCCGCATGACGGGCGAGTCGAAAGCGATCGGCAAAATCTTTGATCAAAGTGCTGAACACTTAACGACCGACTCCTCTAAAGCCCTCTTTGCCGCCATGGACTGGTCGGATATGAGTGGCAAGACCATTGCTGAGGCAGGCCGCGCTTTGATGGGTGACGGTTTAGTGGACGGCACGGCCGCTGCGCTTCAGTTTGAACGCGCCGCCCAAATGGCGTTGGATCCGTCTCTCCCCTTTACCGAACCCGAAGGCGACTACGCTTGGGTGAAACCAGTGGGCGGCACAAGCAAAGTGCGCTCTATAGGAACCGTTCGAACAGATATCGCGGGTCTTGCGGGCGGCATGATCCGCAAGGACGCCGACGGTGAAGCAGGCATTTCGATTGCTGCGTTAACTGCCCGCGGTGATGCCTCAACGATTGATGACTATAACGCCAAGGGTATTTGGGTCGAGGCCTATCGACGCGCGGAAAACATTTTTGATACGCCGCTATTTGCCAAGGCTTCAGTTCGTTTGGGCTACATCAATAGCGACGAAGACCGCATTGTGCATTATGCGGGCATGACGGATAAGACCGAAGCGGATGTGGACCGTTGGTCCTTAGGACTTTCCGCGCACACGGGCCGCGCCTTTGAATTGGCCGATACGGTCAGAGTCGAACCCTACGCCGGTTTTGAAGGTTTCGTGCACTACGTCCCCTCTTATGATGAGGACGCTGATGGCGCTGCCGCAATGCATGCGGCATCCGCCCTTTACCGCTCGCTTGAAGCACAAGTGGGCGTTAAGCTTGAAGGCGAAGTCTTTGAACCCAACCGTGCTTTCTGGCAAGTGCATGCAGCGTACGGTCGAGAATTGATGTCCGATGCGGGTGACATGAAACTCTCCTTTGCGGCCTCTGACCTGCGCGGGAACTTCAAGCGCGCTGTGGATTTTGACAGCAAGAATCGCTTGAGAGCCGGCGCTAAAGTGGGGCTTCAAAATAAAGAAGGCTTTACGCTTAACGCCCGTCTCGATTATGAACGCGAAAGCTCATCATCTGCTATTCTCGCGGGCGGCATTGAAGCCCTGTGGCGTTTCTAAAGAGCTAAACACGTAAAATTAAGCGGCATGTCTTTGAAAAGAAGCATGCCGCTTATTGTTTTGAAGCATAAATTCTAGAAGACCTTTCCGCTAAGACCTGTGAATTTATGGGCGTTCTCGTCCTTGTCTTCCTTGGGTTTAGGAAGTTCTTTAACACGTTCTTCCGCAACGTCTCCCCGATAGACACAGATGGCAGAATTCGATGTGTTGAAGGCCACTGTGTAATTAAAGTCGCAGAAGTAGGCCGGGTATTTCGTTGCGATGATGTCGCCTTGTTTGCAGGCGCCGCCCAGTTCTTCAACCAAAGTGTTGTGATCGGGTCCGAGGCACGCATGCCCCTCCAAGGACCAGGATTCCGCCTGAGAAGCAAGCGGCAAGGCAAAGGCTGATGCTAAAACAAAAGAGAGAATGACTTTCTGCATTTTTTCACTTCCTTAAAAAAAAGAAGAGGAAAAAACCGGACATAAAAACTGCCCTTAAGGACATTGTCCGCCAACTGGTAAAAAATGCACCGAAAAAAGCCATTTCTTTGAGCACAAGCAAAGGATTATGGCTCGGAGTGTTGTTTTCGGTTTCCAATGATGTAAAGCGTTACAGCTGAGAGAATGAAAGCCAAAGCCGTGATTTCCGCCCAGGTGACTACTTCTTTAAAAACAAACACGCCCAAAAAGAACGTGAGCACGGGACTTAAAAATTGAATAATCCCTAAAACAGTCATAGGGAGCTTTTGCGCAGCAAGCGAAAAAAGAATCATGGGGATGGACGTGACAATGCCCGTGCCGATCAGCACCCAGCTGATACCGTCCGAAAAACCATTCACAAAATGATTGACGAATATGCCGCTGCCGCTTAAGAGATAGGCAAACGCTGGGATAAACATAAGGGTGTGTTCAATCGCCACACTCTTAGACGGATCAATGACAATGAGTTTCTTGAGTGCCCCGTAGATTGCCCACGTTGAAGAAACCAAAACCGCGATCCACGGAAAGCGGTCCAGCCCGGTGATCAAGACGCAGACGCCGCAGACTGCCAAGGCAATCGCGGCCATCCTGATTTTGGAGACGCGCTCGGAGAAAAAGACAATGCCGATTGCCATCGTGGCCAGAGGCGTCAAGAAGGTTCCTAAACCCAGCTCTACCACGCGGTCAGCGGTGACCGCGACAATGTTGATAAGCCAGTTGGCTGAGGCAAAGACCGTAGCCAAAAGGAGCAAAAGCGTCTTATTTTTAATGGGCGCGGTGATGAGGTCTTTAAGAAGCGCAAGCGTCGCGCCGAACTGTCCCTTGACGACTAACATCAAAAGGATGAAAAAAAGCGACCAGACAATACGGTGGGCAAGGATTTCGATGTTGTCCGCGCCTTTGAGTAGCGCCCAATAAAGCGGGATCAAGCCCCAGAAACAATACGAAAGTACGGCGCTTGCGATTCCGCTTTTATAAGAAGATGCGTCAGTCTTTTTGGACGGCATGGTGTCAGGGAGTCATTTTTTAATACGCTTGAGTCTACTCTTTTCCTTTTTTGAGCGTAAGCCATCAAGACGCAAAAGCGCCCTCCCAAACAATTTTGCGATAGTTTTCCCGATCGGTTGCGCCTTCAGTGGAAAGACACAAAATCACGGAATTTTCGCCGAGACCGACTTTGTCCTTTAACACGGAAAGTTCCGGCTTTCTTAAAAGATCGGCCGCAAGGCCAAAGCAGGAAGCTCCGCTTTCGCCTGAAATGATTCGTGTGTCACCGGGCAAGGGCGCGCCTAAAATGCGCATCCCGTCAGCGGCCACCCAATCGGGCATGGAGACAAAGAAATCCGCGCACTGATCCAAAAGGTCCCACGCCACCGTGCAGGGAATGCCGCAGCAAAGACCGGCCATGATGGAATGAAGTTCCCCATCATAAGCGTGAATAGCACCGTCCGCTGCCTCTGCAGTTTTGTAAAGACAGTCCGCGCCGTTGGGTTCAACGATAATGATCTTGGGGCATTCTTTTCCGTAGTAATTCACAAAGAAGGCGGCGACTGCCGCTGCCATGGAACCGACACCGGCTTGAAGGAAAAGATGCGTGGGTTTCGTATCTTTGAGCGCTTCAACAATTTCCAAGCCCAGCGTCAGATAGCCCTGCATGATTTTTAGGGGTACTGATTCATAGCCCGCCCAGGCCGTATCCTGTACAAGGACGCCTCCTCGTTCTTCGGCAAGTTTGGCAGCCATCTGTACTGTGGCATCGTATTCCACATCGGTGATCCAGGCGTCCGCCCCCAGTTTGCGGATATTTTCCAGACGCTCGGCGGCAGTGCCTTTAGGCATTAACACGATACTCTTGTGGCCCAGCATCTTTGCGCTCCAAGCCACTCCCCGTCCGTGATTGCCGTCGGTAGCCGTAACAAATGTCATCTCGCCCAAGGCTTCTCGGGCTTCCTTGGTCGTTAAACGAGAAAAATCAGGAGCGGTATTGAGGTCCAGCTTTTCTGTAAGAAGCTCACCCATGCAGTAGGAGCTCCCAAGCGACTTGAATGCGTTGAGCCCAAAGCGAAAGCTTTCGTCTTTAACATAAATGCCTTTAACGCCAAGCTTTGAACTTAAATTTTCGAGGTTAATCAGGGGCGTCGGCTCATAACCGGGAATGGTTTGATGATAGGCGCGTACTTTCTTTGCCTGATTTTCACTGAATAATTCAAATCCTTTGCGTTCGCTGTACTTAGGTTGGTAGGCAAGCACTTTAATTTGTTCGTTCATGAAGAGCTCCTTTTCTCGATTAGCTCTGAGGTTAACAATCTGAGAGGATTTGAGCAATAGATTTTGTTCAATTTGATTAAAATAAAAACGCCATTTCAATTTTTACTCAGATTTAAAACAATGCCGTTTTCAGCTCATATTGCCCGAAGCCTTGCCAGAACAATTGAATCGCAGCGCGCCGAGCATAATCTTTTTCTTATTGACGGGATGCCGGGCGTCGGTAAAACAACGCTTGTGAAAAGTGTTTTTTCGGATCTCTCTTACGTTGACTTAAACGATATCTATCCGCGTAATTTAGCGCTCACACGGCCTCAGGATTTCTTCTCGGTCTATGGAACAAAGCTCGTTCTTGACTCGATTGAAAAAGTTCCGGCGATCATTGACTATCTGCCTCAAAGTGATGACGCGTTAATTGTTTTGGCCGGTTATTTGCCCTCGGATAAGAAAAAAGCACTGATTGAAAACTACGACTGCGGGGCTTTCACCTTGATGCCTTTTTCGATGCGTGAGTATGCGGGGCTTGCCCCCAATCCGCTGGGGGCAACGCCCGTTCCCCTTCGGATCACGTATCCCCTGCCCGGCTTTTTCGATGTAATGCGAAACGGCTTTATGCCGCGGGAAGACCGGGCGCTCTCAGTGAGCGCTTTTTACGAAAAGTGGCTCGCGGACTTTTTCTCGCGTCACGTCAAAGGTGTGATGAACACCTATAAAGACACGCTCTTTTTCCGTTACATGCAGGTGCTCGCTGACCACAACATGCAGGAACTCAATCATTCGAAGTTCGCAAAGGAAGCCGGCATCAGCTACGCCACCGCCATTTACTGGACAGACTTTTTAGTCGATTGCGGCGTTTTGCTTGAAGTGCCTTCGATGAAACTTTCTGAACGGCGCCAAGTGAAGCGCTCGAAGCTAACCTATGCCGACTCTGGGCTTTTGAGTTTCCTTTTAGGCTGCGCCACGGGCGACGAACTCTATTCGCATCACGCTTATCTAGGCGTTCTTCAAGGCTTTGCTGCCGCAGAAATCATGAAAAATTACGCGGCTCTTGGCGAGAAAGCCCCCATTTTCTTCTATCGGGATACAGCGCATAAGCACGTGGAGTTGGCCCTTCAAACGAAGTCCGGTTGGCTTCCATTGGCCTTTTTGAGTCAAAAAGCGCGGCCAGTCAAAGAAAGCATCCGTCATAACGATGTGCTAATTAAAATCGGCGGCCCCTGTGAAGACCTTGTCTTTATTTCGGACGGAACGCTTACCGCAGATACAACCTCTTACCCGATTGTTTCGGCTTCAAGCCTCTGAAAACGGTACAATTGAGGCGTTCTTTTTGAAAGGTAGAACTATGCGAAGCATTACAACCCTTGCGCTTATCGGTTTGGCGGCTGTTGTGGCCACAGGCTGCGCCGTGCCTGAACAATATAAAGCCAAACGCCAAATGAAGCAGCTTGATGCCAACACGTACGAATTGTCTCTGCGAGAGCCCTGGGTGGAAAACGAAATCAATGTCCGTGAAGACGCGATGAAAGAAGCAACGCAATTTTGCGGTGAAAAAAATCAAGGCATGCAGCCTCTGCAGGCGATCTCCCGCTCGGCGCGTGAAACCGGCAACGGCGCTTTTGTCCGATACACCTTCCGCTGTGTGGGCTACTTGGATGCGCCCAAGACCGAATACCATCGCTTCGGATTCTATTCGGATGAAGAATCGAAGAAAGAAGCTACGGAACGCTATCGCGAAGAATTTGGCTTCTAAAGAAAATTTCTTTTTAAAGCAAAATGCCTTCCGTTTGGAAGGCATTTTTGTTTGAAGTAATTTTTTATTTCTTCTTTTGGTCTTTCGCCTGTTCTTTTTCTTTCACGGCCTTTTGGGCTTCAGCCATTTGAAGCGCGATCTTCACATAGCTGTCAACCGCTTTGGTGCCATAGGTGCAGGCTACGCGCTTTGAAAAGAGAAAGTACAGCGTCCAGATACAGGCGTAAACGCACGAACGAATGACCGTGTTGTTGTCGACCGCCACATCAAAAACGAGGCTCAAGAGTAAGAGCGCAATCGGCCCCACGACCCACAAAATCACAATCGTCTGACGGACAACGGAAGCTTCACGCTTTCTCGCAATCAACCAAAGGCAATAGAAATAAAGGCCGATGATAACAAGCGAGGGCGAGAGCACAAACCAGCTGATACTGCCCTCTTCGCGCATGATATTGATGGCGTTTGCGGCATCAATGAGGGTCAGAATAATAGAGAGAATGACCGTTGCCACGAAAAGCAAAAGCCAGCCTTCGACGCCATGGGGAAAGTGCGGAATCGGACGCGCTGCGGGTTTGGTGCGTGCGAGCGCGTAAACAAAATAGGTCGGACAGGCAACAAGAATCGCAAGGATTCCCATCACCATCAAAACATCGGGTTGAAGTAAGTTGCTGAGCATGACAATCTTCAGAGTGAGGGTTGTTTATGCGCATCGGTCTTTTTCACCGTGCGTTTTAGTTTCAGGTTTTCGCAGTTGTGGCAGCAGGCTTCATTATTTAAACCTTCAATAATGCCGCAGGGCTCGCCGTTGGCATGATTGCCGTGGCAGCACAAAGATAAAAGCCCCAGGTGCTGACGCAATTCTTTTAACGCGTTGATCTGCTCGTCGATCTTTTTCATGTGACGCGTGATCAGGGCCTGTACCTTACAGGCTTCAGCGTTTTGCCGTGCGCCTACATCAATTAAAAGTCGAATGTCATCCAGACTCATATCAAGGCTTCTGCAATGACGGATGAATTGCAGCCGTTTGAGATGACTTTCAGTGTAAGAGCGGTAATTATTCATCGAGCGGGCTGCTTTGGGAATGAGCCCCTCGTTTTCATAAAAGCGGATGGTTTCCACCGCCACGCCGGAGAGTTTTGATAATTCACCGATTCGCATGATTGACGCCAGGTACAAAAAACTGTGGGTTATTTTGCCACAACCCTGTAGTCTTTGCAGGGTTGGGTTAGCGATATTGAGATCAGTGAATGTGTATTTAATCGCGAAATAATATTAGGATGATATTGGGGGAATATGAAATTAATTTGATGAATAAGCGGACTGTGCCTTCGACAGTCCGCCTATTTGTATTAATACGTTAAAGATTCCAGATCGTCAGGAATAGCCAGTGCTGTCAGTCCTTTATCCTTTGCAAAAGCCCTTAACATCTCCCGATTAACCGTCGCGTGTGATACGCCTTCGACATGCGTGGCAATGACTGAGAGATTCGGGAAATCGTTCATGAGCGCCCAGACGTCATATTGATTCATGATAAGCGCGTGACCGGTGGGCGCCTGAGCGCCAGCGGCATTCACGGCAATCACCTGAGGGGCGTATTTTTCGATCGTTTCTTTAACGCCGGGATAATAAATCGTATCGCCTGCAAGGTAGAAGGTGATACTTTCACTGTCCGACTTAAAGATCACGCCGCAGGCCTGATCGGTGAGCTGCACTACACGATAGAAGCGTTTGTTCACGAGGTCGCCAGAGCCGTGATCACACGGTGTTTTAAAAAGCCTGATCCCCTCAAAATCAACTCCCTCCTCGCTCAATACACGGACATCTTTAAAACCGATTTTGCGGCTCGCTTGGGCTTCCTCTTCGTTTTGAGCATATAAGGGAAGCTCCTTCGGTAAAAGTTTCATCGCCGTTTCATCGAAGTGATCAAAGTGCCAATGCGTCACGATGACGGCGTCAACATCGAAAAGATCTTCCGGTTTGCATGGAAGTTCAATGGTGGGATTGCCTTTGCCGCAGACCGGTGCTTCAGGCACGATAGGATAGGTATTGGCCGGTGCGAGCATCGGATCAATTAAAAAGCGTTTGCCGCCAAAGGTGACAATAGAGGTTGCGCTTCGGATTTGTTGAAATTGCATCTGGATTCTCCTTACAGATTTGTTGAAAGAAGAATAAAATCTAAAGCTACTGTAGCTTCAAGTATTTTGAAATATGAAAATCGGCGAACTTTCAAAACTTACCGGTTGCCCTATCGGCACGATTCGGTTCTACGAACAAAAAGGCGTGCTGCCCAAAATTGCACGCAACATGGGCGGACAGCGCTCCTATACCGAAAAAGACCTCAAACGTCTGCGTTTTATCATGGATTGCCGCGCAAATGGTATGAAGCTCGAATGTATTGAACGCTTTTTACAGTTTCGGGATAACCCCTCACTAGGCACCCCCTGGCTTTTAGATCGCGTCAATGAGTATCTGGATCAGGTTCAGGTTCACAGAGAAAATCTGGATCGTGTTGAGAATTATTTAACAACGATTAAATCGAAATTGGAGTGTGAGATTCGGAAAAAATAAGGGCGGAATCGCTCCCGCCCCATTCGCTAAAGGATTAGCGAATCATTATTTAAGAGTCAAAGTCACAATCTTATTGTGATCGATCACTTCAAACTGATTGCCTTTTTTCACCAAACCGCGGATGTCCGTGAGTTCCGCAGGAATCGCATAGGCGGCCGTGACTTCTTCGGCGGCGATGTCAATGACAAGCAGCGTATTGAAGTTCTTAGAAACCGCATAGAGTTTGTCGTCTTCATAGACCATGCCGGTGACATAAAGTTCTCCTAAAGAGCGGCCGTCTTTAAGATCGGCAGCCGGTACAAACTCAGCCGAAAGGGTCCAGTCTGCCATCAAGGCCTTAGAAATCACGAAAGTCTTGTGATTTCGGTTATCCGGCACTGTGGCCGTGAAAATATAGCGACCGTCCGTTGCAGAAGAGTGAATGTAGGAGTACTTCGCGCGTTCGGTGTCAATACGCGCACGGCCCAAACCGCCTACAGCTTCAACTTGTGTGCGGCCTTCAACAAAGTTAGCCCAACCTTTTACATCGTCAGCGTTGGGATTTAAACGCGCGCGAAGCAGCGACTTATTCGTTCCCATCAGGACAAACGCGTCATCCTGATAAGGCGTGATGCCAACGATATCGAGGACATTTGCCGAGAACCAAGGATCAATCTCAGCACTCACCGTAGGCTTTAATTCCTTATCCAACACCCAGAAGTTGTATTTCGAGGCGATGAAATATTGGCCTCGCACTTGGCTGATCATGTTAATCGGTTGGTTGACACCTTCAATGGCACGCGTCTGAGCGATTTTTAATTCACCATTTAAAACAACGGGACTGTTCTGAGCATTGTTGTCAAACGTAATGCCGAGTTTCTTAGCGTTCGGGGCGTAAGCAAAGTCCGGATCTTTGACGTCGCGTTTGCCTAAAACATTAAAGCCTCCCCACATGCCATGCCAACCATCGGCTGACCAAATGACATATTTCGGGTTAAAGGAAAAACGTACCGGGTCACCTTGTCCCCAATTGGGCGGCAAGCCCGTGGACCACAAAGCTTGGAAGGTGTTCGAGGCGATAATAAACGCCACAATGCCAAAAGCGGCCTTGTAGAAAGTCGTCAAAGGACGCCAAGGCTTTGCGCGCACTTCTGCAATGAGTGCATCAAAGCGCGGAGCGAGGAAACATGCCAGACCAAAGAGCATTACGACGCACCAGAAGACAATCTCGGCCCACATTTGCGTGTGAATACCGAAAACGTCGAGGCCAAAGCCTTGTCCCACATCACGCATGGCGTGATTGCCTAAATGGCGGAAGCTCATGTATAGGCCCACGGCAGCCATCACAAGCATCGTTGCAAGATACTTGGGCTTGAATCCGTAACGGACCATAAAGAGTGCAACTACACCGATATAGGCCATGTTTTGGCGCTGCCCCCAGCACAAGGTGCAGGGACTGTCACCCATGAAGTAGCCCAAAACAATATTGGCGATACCTACAGGGAGCAAAACGATCAAAAGACCGCCCCAGCAGATAATGTCGTAGAAAGTTTTCGCTTTTTTGAGGTCTGCGTCATTAATCGGACGAGTGTGATCATATAAAGACATGATTTTCTGTTTCCTTTCGTTCGATTAAAGATTAAGAACACCTAAGAGGGCGGTCGAGACGTGACCGACGTACATGAATGCCATGACAAACCATCCGCCGACGGTCAGCCACCAGGCCCACTGCTCTTTTTCAGGCTTCACGATGATGAGCATCACTGCAGCAAAAAGAGCCAACAGTTCAACAAACTCCATCTGAGTTTTCCTTTCATATTAGTTTGAGTTGAATTAAATTTGCCGAAGAAAACGGCCGCAGAATTCTAATAAGTGAGTACTTGTATGTTCAAGGCCTAATAGTTGAAATCAATGCACGGAATAAACTAAAACCGGCAGGATTTTCATCCTGCCGGCTTCATTGATGTTTGACTTTAGACTAGTAAGTCTTAATCAACCGGTGCTGATTAGGCTTCACCTTCTTCAAAAGGTTCAGAACCCAATTCACCTTCCATACGGCTGACCATCAAGGCGGTGGTGGAGTCACCGACGACGTTGATAGACGTACGGATCATGTCAAGGATACGGTCGACGCCGGCGATCAAAGCGATCACTTCGAGCGGGATACCGATTTGCGTGAAGACCAAGGTCGACATGATCAAACCGGCGCCCGGCACACCGGCCGTACCGATAGCGGCCAACACACCCGTGATAACGACGATGACTTGGTCACCCATCGAAAGCGGGATGCCGTAGATCTGAGCGGCGAATACTGCGCAAACGCCCATGTAAACGGCCGTACCGTTCATGTTAATCGTGTTGCCCAACGGAACCGCGAAGGAAGCGATGGACTTGGTGGAACCCAACTTACGGGCGGCAACCAAGTTAGCGGCCATAGCGGCGGCAGACGAGCAGGTCGTGAAAGCGATCAGCCACGGTTCAAAGATGCCCTTGAAGTATTGGCCGACCGGAATACGGATGATGAACACCACGATCGGGATGTAGATCACGATGATCAGCAAAGCCGTAGCGATGAACGACGACAGGATCAACTTGCCCAACGGGAGCAAAACAGCCAAACCGTGTTGAGAAACCACGACAGCCATCAAAGCGAACACACCGATCGGAGCATAACGCATCACAACTTGCGTCATGTGGATCATGAGGTTACCGACGATGTCGAAGAATTCATAAACGGGCTTGCCCTTTTCACCCAAGAAGTTCAGGCAGAAGCCGAACATAATGGCGAAGAAGATGATCTGAAGGATGGAGCCCTTGGAGAAGGCTTCCATCGGGTTGATCGGGACGATGTCAAGCAAGGTTTGGATGAAGCTCGGAGCCTTCACTTGAGCGGCCTTCAAGCCTTCCGTCGAAAGCGTCAAACCGATACCCGGGTCGATGATATTAGCGATCACCAAACCGAAGATCACGGAAATAGCGGAAGTGATCATGAAGATCAACAGCGTCTTAACAGCCACGCGGCCTAATTTGCTGACGTCGGAAATACCGGCGGCGCCTGCAACCAAGGTTGCGAACACCAACGGCACAACGACCATACGGATCAAGCGGATGAACAAGTCACCGAATGGTTTGACATAGGTAGTAGCGATCTGGGAATCCAGGAACATACCTACGATCACACCAAGGACAAGACCAATGAGCATCTGCATTGCCAAACCCATTGAAGCGGATTTAGATTTTGCCATTGCATTCTCCTTTCCAGATTTATATTTATTATCGCGAGCGGTCGTTTTTGAGCGCCGTAACAACGCAGAAACACAACTCTGCACACGGTATTAACGAGCCGAAACGTAGGGTTTCAATCTCTTGAATTCAATGTAGTATCAAAATGTAAAATTCGGAAGTAGGTAGAAACCCTAACTACTTTGGAATTTATCCGATGTCTGATTTGTAAAGACGCTATAAAAACCTTGATTTATCCTAATAATTCAGGGCTTTATAACAATTGCCACTACTAGTTGGGGTCTGAATAAGCAAAAACGGCAACTTTTGCGTTTGGACAAATGTTTGTGAAATCACAAGACGTTCGAAACGATTAAGCGTCTCATCATTGTCAAAGTTATTGTTTTCTAAGAGCTTCCAGTAACAATTCCAAAGCGCCGAGCGCGTCGCAAAATCACTATTGGAAAGAATCTTTGTCAGCAATAAAAATGCCGCGGCTAAAGAAGCCTCAGAGGTTACTTCACTTGCAGGAAAGTTCGTGTACATGTATTCGGCTTTAATTAGCTGAGCCATCTGTGAGGGATCAAGCTTCATAAAGCGCTCGCGATACTGCGCTTGGAGGGCTGACAAAAGCCATTCTGAGAACTCTTTTGATTGAATCTCTTCATAGAGAGGGAAATCGCGAACGGTCAGACCGACAGGCATCGCCTCGCCCATCCGCTCCCCGTTTTCGTTGACGGCCACGGCAGAAAGCTCGTCCGTTTCACAGAGCGCCTGACAGATATGAATAAGAACAGATTCGTTATCTTCGGGCTTTAAGAAACGATTCAAAAAGTTCTGAAGGTTCTCAGAAAGTTTGAATGTCTCTTCGCCCCAGGGCTGAGCGCCGACAGTTGAGAGTTGGATGACGGCAAAAGGCTTTGATTGAGCATTTGTAAAGATTAAAGCTGTGACGCGAGGCGGCTTTTTTTCTTCTTTGGGCATTTCAATATGAGGCTGAGGCTTTCGGCTTTTAATGCGTTCAGGACGTGCCCGATGGGCTTTTATTTCGCCGGTCTTTGCATTGATAGTATTTTGCGATTTTTTACTGCTTCTCGTGCCTCGGAACGTGCGAACCATAAGCCACAGCACCAAAAGCACCGCAAGCGCGCTCAAGAGCAAAAAGAAATCAAAATCCTGAACCATAAATCTTTTCCTTCAAGCGCCTATTCTAAACAGACTTTTGACTAAATCTAAAGAACATTGATTTTTCTTTTCTTTATATCTGAAGTTTGGCTTTAAACAAATAAGCTCTTCATCTTCGGTCCTACAATCAATAAGTAGCTATACATGAAAGGGGCAATCATGAGAACAAAGCTTGAGAAGATTAAACTCAATAACGGCGTAAAGATTCCCCCGATCGGCCTCGGAACCTGGCAAATCCCCGCCTCTGAGAATTTGGTCCAATCCATTGCAGAAGCTATTGGCTTGGGATTTCGTTATATCGACACAGCGGCCATCTACGAAAATGAAACCTCTGTGGGCGAGGCTATCCGCAGAAGCGGTGTAAAGCGCTCTGAGCTATTCATTTCTTCGAAGTGCTGGGCTGCCAACCGCACTTATGATTCCGTCATGCACGCCTTTGAAGAGTCGCTCAGAACGCTGCAGCTTGATTACCTTGACTGCTACCTGATTCATTGGCCTTTCACCAAGGGTGATCCCCTTTCCTGGCAAAGCGTCAATATCGGCACTTGGCGCGCCTTTGAAAAGCTCTATGAAGAAGGGCTCGTCAAAGCGATCGGTGTCTCCAACTTCCAAATGCACCATTTGGTGAGTTTTCTTGCTCGTGCGAACGTCAAACCTGCGGTCAATCAGCTCGAATTTCATCCGGGCTACATGCAAAAGACAACGGTCGCGTTCTGCAAAAAGCAAGGCATTGCCATTGAAGCTTGGTCGCCTCTCGGACACGGTGTGCTTTTAGACGAGCCTCTGATTAAGGAAATCGCCTCGCATTACGAGCGCCCTGTCGCTCAGGTGATCCTGCGCTGGTGCTGGCACCACAACGTGATTCCTGTTACCCGCGCATTGACTCCTGAGCATCAAAAGGAAAATCTGGAAAGTTTTGACTTTGATCTGACCGACGACGATATTCATGCGTTGGATACGATGCCCATGATGGCTTTCTCGGGACTTGAACCCGATCATGTGAGTTTCTGATCAATTCCGGGGACGCTGATACCTTCTCTCTGAAGACTGTCACGTCCCTCTTTCTTTTCTCCCCTTTACTGACTGATTTTTTCGCTTTCAAGCGCCTCGTATTTTTTAGATTTATTGGATCAAATTGTCGACGATAGACAGCTTGAACTCCAAGCTGTTTCTGTAACTCTTTCATTAAAAAAGCTTTTTAAATTCGGCGCCCCAAGTCCCAAAAAAGTCGACAAAAAGTTGGCTTTTGTTTTCATTTTTTCGTCTAAGCAAAGGTGCCTAACTTTTTGATCCTTTTGAAAAAATTCAACTTGTGCAGAAATCCAAAATCACCATAATTTATCGAAATAGGAAAAACGATTTTCCATCTCGATCAATTAACTGATACCGGAGTACAAAATGTCCTTTAAACACGTCATCGTTTCTGCCTCTATTGCTCTTGCCTGCGCAGGCTTTTCCTGCGGCGTGATGGCTGATCAGACGGCCGCCGCCAAGGAAGTCCCGACCTACACCGTCGGCACCGGCGCCACCTACCGCCCGTTTGAATTCCAAAACCCCAACAAGGAAATTGTGGGTTTTGATATCGATCTTATGAAGGAAATCGCGAAGGCTCAAGGCTTTAAGGTTGAATTTATCAATACGCTCTTTGGCGTGATTTTTGAATCCGTCAAAAACGGCGACCGCGACATGATCATGAGCGGCATTACGATCACACCGCAGCGTCAGGAAGCGGTTGACTTCTCTCTGCCCTACTTTGCCGCGCACCAATTGATCCTCACGCAAAAGAACTTGAAGATCAACTCCATTAACGACTTGAAGGGCAAGAATGTTTCCGTGGTGGCCAATTCCGCAGGCGACATCGCCGCTACGAAGGTTTTCGGCAAAGCAAGTAAGAACATCAAGCGCTTTGACAATACGCCGCTTGCCTTGGAAGAACTCTCCGCGGGCGGTGTTGACGCCGCTATCGGTGACGTGGGTGTGTTTGCCTACTACGCTGCTCAAAACCCGGATAAGCAATTCAACATGACGCGCGACCCGAGCTTTGAAGATCAATACTTCGGCATCGCTGTTCGCAAAGGCAATAAGGAATTGCTCGATCAAATCAACGCCGGTTTGAAGAAGACGATTGAATCGGGTGCCTACGCCAAGGTCTACAAGAAGTGGTTCGGTGAAAACACCCCCGTTCCCCAATTGCCGATCAAGTAATACATAAAACAGCTGAGTGAAACTCCCCGACAACGTTCACAGAGACGTTGTCGGGTTTTTCAGATAAAAGAGGTAAGAATAATGGGCGGTTTTCGTTTTGACGTATTGGCTGAATACTGGCCGCTGTTTATCGAAGGCGCAGAAATCACAATTGAACTGACCATTGGGTGCGTGTTTTTCGGAATTATTCTCGGGATGATTCTCGGCATGGCCCGCATGGCAAGCGCGAGGCACGATCCATGGAAGTCAATCCTTTATTACGGCGTGCGCTGGCCGGTGACGATTTGGGTGAGCTTTTTCCGCGGCACGCCGCTCTTTGTGCAGATTTTCCTGATGTATTTCGCCGTGCTGCCGATTTTCATCCACCCGGTCGACGGCCTTATTATCGACGGAGCGCTTGCCCGTGAAATTCGCAGCAGCTACGGCGCTTTTCTCGCAGGTTTTTTTGCAATCACCTTAAATGCAGGCGCTTACATGAGCGAAGTATTCCGCGCAGGCATTCAATCGCTCGATAAAGGCCAAACAGAAGCCGCCCGCTCAATCGGCATGACCTGGTGGCAAACGATGCGCCATATCATCATGCCGCAGGCTTTCCGCCGTATGCTCCCGGCCTTAGGTAACAATGCTATCGCCATTTTGAAGGACTCGTCTCTGGTCTCCGCGATCGGCTTGACGGAACTTGCGTACGCCGCCCGCACCGTGGCCGGTGCTTCGGCTCGCTACTGGGAGCCGTATCTCACGATTTCTCTTATGTACTGGGTCATGACCTTGGGTCTTGCCTATCTCATCCGTGAAATGGAAAAGCGTTTGGGCAAAGGAGATGACAAATGAGTAACGAAGTGGTTGTTGAAATTCGCGATCTGCATAAAAACTACGGGCCGCTTGAAGTACTCAAGGGCATTGATCTGACAGTCCGTCGCGGCGAAAAAGTGGTTGTGTTGGGGCCGTCGGGTTCCGGCAAATCCACCATGCTTCGCTGCATTAACGCGCTTGAAGACGCCGATTCCGGTTCTATTAAGGTGGCGGGCCAGGAAATCACGGATCGTAAAGTCAATATCAATAAGGTTCGTGAACATTTGGGCATGGTCTTTCAGCGTTTCAATCTCTGGCCGCATAAAACAGTGATTGAAAACGTGATGCTCGGGCAGATGGTTGTGAGCGGAAAATCAAGCGCTGAGGCTAAAAAACGCGCGCTTGAAACGTTGGAACGCGTGGGTTTGGCCGACAAGGCAGATCAGTACCCTGTGAGGCTCTCAGGCGGTCAGCAGCAGCGCGTGGCAATTGCCCGAACGCTTGCCATGGATCCGAAAGTCATTTTGTTTGACGAACCGACTTCTGCGCTAGACCCGGAATTGGTGGGCGAAGTGCTTGCCGTTATGAAGGCCTTGGCCGATGACGGCATGACGATGATTGTGGTGACGCACGAAATCACTTTTGCCCGTGAAGTGGCCGATCGTGTCATTTTCATGGACGGCGGCGTGATTGTTGAACAAGGTTCCCCTGAAGATGTTTTAGTTAATCCGAAGGAAGCTCGTACACGTGCCTTCTTAAAGCGCGTTCTTTAAAACACTAAACGCATTTTTTGATGATCCCCGCCCCGGCGGGGATTTTTTTGAGGCTAAAACAAAAGGTGTTGAATCAATCGGTCAAAACCGACTCTTCAACACCTTTTTCGTTGTCTGTTAAAAGACTGCTTTAGAAAGCGGGAACCACAGCACCCTGATACTTATCTTCAATGAATTTCTTCATTTCAGGCGAGGTAAGCGCTTTAGCAAGCTTCTTTAAGTCTTCGCGGTTGTCACCCGTGCGGATCGCCACCACGTTAGCGTAAGGCGAATCCTTACTTTCCATGTAAAGGGAATCCTTCATCGGGTTGAGGTTCACGCCCAAGGCGTAATTGGAATTGATAACGGCAAAGTCCACGTCGTCCAAGGCGCGGGGCAGCACGGCGGCTTCCATTTCAACGATTTGAATTTGCTTGGGGTTCGCAACAATATCGGCGGGCGTGCCGTTCACACCCACGCCGTCCTTAAGCGTAAAGAACCCGGCATCAGCCAGGATTCTCAAAGCGCGGCCGCCATTGGTCGGATCGTTCGGAATGGCCACTTTGGCGGCATTAGCGACGTCTTTAATGTCTTTGACTTTCTTGGAGTAAACGCCCATCGGTTCGATGTGCACGGCCACCAATGAGGAAAGCTGAAGCTTGCGTTCTTTGGCGAAGTTATCCAAATAGGGCTTGTGTTGGAAGAAGTTCGCGTCCAGCTCTTTATCGGCGAGCGCCATGTTGGGCTGAACATAGTCCGTGAATTCGATGATTTCAAGCTTCACGCCTTCTTTGGCGAGCATGGGCTGGGCGGCCTTCAGAATATCGGCGTGCGGCACGGGGGAAGCGCCGACTTTGAGTACGCCGTTTTGAGTGCTGCTGTCTGAACAGGCCGTAAGCAAGCCGCCGGCGGCAATTGCGCACAGGCAAAGGGAAATCAGTGAGCGTCGTTTCATGTTGTTATGTCTCCACTTGTTTTTACTACCGCCCCCATTATCCCGTAATGGCTCGCAATTGTGAATACTCATTAGCAACTAGCCCTGAGTAGAAAGCCTTAGAGCCTAACCCCTATAAACAAAAAGACCTAACCGGTTACAGCTAGGTCTTGTGGAGATGGCAAGGTAGAGATCAGCAGTTGAAAGCTTGGCGGTAACGCACGAGGTCTTCAACGGTGATCACACAAAGGCCATGTAGGTTTGCAAATTCACAGACCTGAGGGAGTTTGGCCATCGTGCCGTCATCGTTCATGAGTTCACAGAGAACGCCCGCGGGATTTAAACCCGCAATGCGCATCAAATCAACTGTGGCTTCTGTATGACCGCGGCGCTCCAAAACGCCGTTCGGACGCGCGCGAAGCGGATAGACGTGACCGGGACGCAGGAGATCTTCGGGTTTGCCGTTGGGGTTGGCCGCAGCTTTAATGGTTGTCACACGATCCTTGGCGCTCACGCCCGTCGTGCAGCCGCGGGCCGCTTCAATCGAAACACAGAAGGCCGTGCCCTGGGTGTTCGTGTTGTTTTCAACCATTTGCGGCAGCTCCAGACGCTTGCAGTCTTCGTCTCGGAGGCACACGCAAACGATGCCTGAGCAGGCGCGGATCATAAGCGCCATCTGCTCCACGGTCAAAAAGTCCGTTGATAAGATCAAATCCCCTTCATTTTCACGGTTTTCGTCATCAACCACCATGACGCCGCGGCCGGCGCGAAGGTCAGCAATGGCGCGTTTGACACGCAAATAGCTGTCGGCGCCGTATTGCGCCAAAAGATTTTCAGACTGATGCATAAAAGTATCCTTTCTTAATAGAAATTCAAAAATTCGCATCAGGGATGAGCCGGGCGCAGGAATTTGCGCCCGACAGAGGAAAGCATTGCTCTTTCTTCCGGACTTTAACCGTCGGTATCGGAATCTCACCGATTCTGCTGACCGGACCGCACACACTTGGCGCGCGGTCCGCGCTCGTGGACTATCACCACCGGTGGGGAATTTCACCCCGCCCTGAGACAGGTGTGCATTTTAGCGCTTTTTGGGCGCTGCCGTATAGCGGGCGCTTAACGCCTGCCAGAGTCTGCGGATATCCGAAGGCTGTTTATCGGTCTTCTTTGAGCGGTATTCGCAGTGCAAAAGCTCGTGGGCTAAGTGCGAGCCGGGCTCGCCAAGATCATTGGCGTAAAGCGCCTCGATTTCAGGGTTCTTATGCGATTCACGCACCGCGTCCTCGGCGTCAATTCTATAGAGCGCCTGCTGGCGTGCCTTGGCAAAGGGCTGATAGTTGTTCTTTTTGCGGGGCGTGCCGCCGCCAGCGATACAGCCGCCGGGGCAAGCCATCACTTCTACAAAGTCATAAACCGCTTCGCCCTTACTCATCTTTTCAAGTAACGCTTGCGTTCTTGCCAATCCGTGGACAATAGCGATGCGGATGGTGCCGAGTTCGCCTAAGTCAGCTGAGGTTTCCTTCACGCCTTCAAGACCGCGGGCAGGCTCAAAAACCATGGGCTTCATGCTTTCGCCATTGTGCGTAATCGCATACACGGTTCTCACCGCTGCTTCCATCACGCCGCCCGTGGTGCCGAAAATAGCCGCGGCACCCGAGTAATCGGTAAAGAGCCCTTCGTCGCGAGCCATCTGTTTGCAGTTTTTAAGATGCATGCCGCAGCGGCGAAGAAGTTTGGCTAATTCACGAACGGTCAGCACTGCGTCCACATCCTGCCCGTCTTCACGAGCCAAAGTGGGACGCTGAGACTCCCCTTTCTTTGCCGTGCAGGGCATGATGGAGATCACACGAAGTTTATCTTTGGCAACGCCCAACTTCTTCGGAAGAAGCGCTTTGGCAAGCGCGCCGAACACAGCCTGAGGCGAGCGCGTGGTCGACAGATACTCCATCACCATCGGGACATGTTTTTCAACATAGTTGATCCAGCCCGGGCAGCAGGAAGTAAACATCGGAAGCGCAGCGGCTTTGCCTTCTTTACGCGCACGAAGTCTTTGAAGAAGTTCCGTGCCTTCTTCCATGATCACAACGTCAGCGGCAAAGTTCGTGTCCATCACGTAGTCCACGCCGATATGCTTTAAGGCGTAAACAATGAGAGGTTCGACGTTTTCGCCCGCAGGCATCCCGAATTCTTCGCCAAGCGTCACGCGCACGGCAGGGGCCATCTGAACAATGGTCACCGTTTCGGGATCGTCGATCATGTTAAGCACACGATCGGTTTCATCTTTTTCGCTTAAGGCACCTGTCGGGCAGACAAGCGTGCACTGACCGCACTGCACGCACTTGGCCGAATCGGCCCAGATCTTGGCACCTGTCATCGCCACACCCGCCTGGGTGCCGAAGTTATCGATCGTAAGGGCGCCGATCCCCTGCACCTGACGGCACACTTCGACGCAGCGTCCGCAGCGGATGCACTTATTGACATCTCGCACAATGCCCATGGAGCTTGCGTCATAAGGGCGCTTCGCGATAAATTGCGGCTGCGTTAAATGGTGCGGCATGCCGATAAAAAGCGCGACGTCCTGCAATTCACAATTGCCGTGACGCGAGCAGCTCTTGCAGTCCTGGTCGTGATCAGCGAAAAGAAGCTGCATCTGAAGCTGCTGCATCTTACGCACGCGTTCGTTGCGCGTGAAAATCCTCTGCCCTTCTTTGATGGGCGTGGTGCAGGCCGTCACAACACGGCCCGTATCATCGCCTTCATCAAATACTTCCACAAGGCACATTCTGCAGGTGCCCGGCGTGTGGTTCAAAGGCATAAAAGCGCAAAGCGTCGGAATGAAAATATCGGCTTTCTTGGCAACCTCTAAGATGGTCTGCCCTTCTTCAAAAGCCACCTTCTGACCGTTAAACCAAGCAAATTTTTCCATGATTGACTCTCCTTACACCGCTTGGTTTTGAATATGCGTGACATTGCCGGGAATCGGCAGCTGCGTGACCACACCATAAATACGGTAGCAGCGCATGCAGCGGTTGGCTTCGGTGATCGCCTCCGTTTGCGTCATCGGCAAGTCCACTTCTTCGAAGTTGCCTCGACGATCTTCGGCGCTTAACGTCTGAAGCTTATGACGAGGCGATTGGCAAAGGTCAATCTTGGGATCCGTTTCCTTCATCAATTCGCCCTTCTTAATGAGTTCGCCCATGCGGCGGCGAGCGACAAAGCCCACTGACCCGCGCGTGAGGTATTCATTAATGGATTGAGCAGCAATCTGACCTTGAGCCAGGCCGTCAATCAATGTCGTGGGACCGGTGGCAGCGTCGCCTCCGGCGAAAACACCGGGGCGCGTTGTGGCAAGCGCTTCATTCACCGAGATATTGCCGCGCTTATCAAACATAATGCCGTCATCGTCGCAGAGCACTTCCTGATCGAGCCGCTGACCGATGGCAGCAATGAGGTTCGTGCACTCAAGAACTGTTTCCGTGCCTTCAATTTCAATGAGTTTTCCGCGGCGAGAACCCGGCACCTTTTCTTCACGCATCTTGGCGATCTTGAGCCCCGTGACTTTGCCATCCGCGGACAAGATTTCCTTTTGAACCGAGAGGAAGTGGAAAACAATGCCTTCTTCTTTAGCAGCGACCACTTCTTCGTGGTCCGCGGGCATTCCTTCTTCGGTACGGCGGTAAACGACGTGCACTTTACCCGTTGTTAAACGAGCAGCTGAGCGCGCGCAGTCCATGGCGACGTTGCCGCCGCCCACGACCACCACGTCGCCCGTGAGCTTAAAGGGCTTGTTGCCTGTCACGGCGCGTTCAACTTTCTGCAGGAAGTCGATGCCGTTAAAGTAGCCTTCAAGGGTCGTGTCTTCATTTTCAAGTCCCAGGTACATGCCCTTGGAGCAGCCCACGCCGAGGAACACGGCGTTATAGCCGCGGTTGAAGAGGTCCGTGAGCGAGAAGTCATAACCCAAACGTTGGTTATAGAAGTAGCGGCCGCCCAGTTCTTCAATCACGTCGGTTTCACTTTCCAATAGGCCCTTGGGCAAGCGGTACTGCGGGATACCGACTTGGGCCATGCCGCCAGCGTGGCGGTTGGCTTCAAAGACGTCGACCTTATAGCCTTGAAGCAAAAGGTGGTACGCACAATTGATGCCCGCAGGGCCCGCCCCCACCACGGCCACTTTCGGGCTCATGGGGTTGGTGTCGCGCTGAGCGCGGTGAAAAAGATTTTCCATGGGACCGGTGGCGTCCGCCGCATAACGCTTCAGATTTTTGATATCGACCGCGGCATCAAGATACTGACGGCGGCAGGCTTTTTCGCAGTAGCGGACACAGACGCGGCCGCAGCTGCCCACGAGCGGATAGTGACGCAGAAGAACCGCGGCGCTCATTTCCGGTTCGCCCGCCTTGATGTAATCAATGTAGCGCGGCACATCGACGTGCGCGGGGCACGCTTCGATGCAGGGAGCGCTCAGGAGCGTGTAGTAGTCGTAGACATTGTCTGCGACGGGCTGGGCATTCAAAATCTCTTCAGGACAGAATTCAAGCGCCCCCAAAAGCGCAGCAGGCGTCGTCTGTCCGATACCGCAAAGGCTCGTTTCCTTCATTTGAAGCGCGACAGACTTCACGTATTCCCAATCCACCTCAGAGGCTTTGCCTCGGACGGTTTTTTCAAGCGCTTCGGCAATCACCAATACACCGATGCGGCACGGTGTGCATTTGCCGCAGGTCTCGCGCGCCGCGCGCTGGTAGTAGCGCCAAAGTGAAAAAGCAAGGTTGGCACGGCGGTCAAGAACTAAAAAGCCTCGATCGCAGATGAAACTCATGATGGGGTTTCCGGGATTAAATTGCGAGAACTGCTCAAGCGGCAATCCTTCCGGAGCCACCGGGGTGAATGTGGAGCGGTTGTCGTAAAAGCGCCCGTCCCAGACGCCGAAAATCAAGGGATTCATATTGATTAGCGCGATGGGTTCTGTGAACCGGCCGCGCCGCCTCCTCTTTTAAACGTTCGTCCGTGCTCAAAACCGTTTGCCTTGATTTTGTATAAAGGGGAAATCCCGGCAAATTCAGTAAAGAGCAATCCAAAAAATTCTAACAAATGATGTCCGAGCAGAGCCCGGTCCGTTCGGACATCCCTTGGCTTAGTGGTCAGACTTAATCCCCGCACCGCACATAGTGATAAGCGTATCGGATGTCGGACCATAAAGTTCACAATAGTGTTTATAAGCCGCGTAGTTGGCCGCGGTTGTGTGTTCGCAGTAAATGCCCCGGGAAGCCAAGAGAGCGCGAGCCGCTAAAATCTCGTCTTCCTTTGCGGTGACAAAACGAATGTCGTGCTTATAGGCAAGTTCAAGAAGCTCTGCGCCGCGAGAGGGTCGTGCAATGGCAATTCCTTCGGCGAGCGTTTCTTTAGCTTCTATGACAGCGGGTTCAGCCGCGTGGTTGAGGTTTGCTTGATACAACGGGTCGCAATATTCGCTTTGCAGCGCAATGATTTGCGGGAACTTTTCAATAACGCCCGAGTCAAGCAGGTGTTCCAAAGCTTTAATGACGCCAAGGTAGAGCGTGCCGTTACCGACCGGCACCACAATGTTGCTCGGAATGCGGCCGAGCTGCTCGAAGGTTTCGTAAATGTAGGCTTTCATCCCTTCGTAGAAGAAGGGGTTAAAGACGTGGTTGGCGTAGTAGAGATGGTCGCTTACCACGCGTTGACGGCACACATCGGCGCAATGATCTCTGCTGCCCGCAATCTTATGGACTTTGGCGCCGTGGGATTCAATCATGCGGATTTTTGCAGGACTGGTGTCTTCTTTGACATAAATTTCGCAGCCAATGCCCGCGCGGGCCGCATAGGCAGCCACGGCGTTGCCGGCGTTGCCGCTTGAGTCCTGCACACAGCTTTTCACGCCGATCGACTTCATGTGAGACACAAGCGTCGCCGCGCCTCTGTCTTTGAAAGACAATGTCGGCATGAAGTAGTCCATTTTGAGAAGCACATTTTCATCCAGACGAATGATCGGGGTCATCCCCTCGCCCATTGAAACCGTGCGCCAGCTCTCATCATCGAGCGCTAAGAAGCGGCGGTAACGAAAAAGGCTCCATTCGTTTTTATCGATGAGTTTTTCATCCCACTTGGGCGGGGTGAAATCCAATTCAAAAAGTCCGCCGCATTCGCAGCAAGGTTCCAACGTTGTGACCGGCGTGCGCTTGCCGCATTTGGTGCAAACATAACTTAATGACATTTCGTTGCCTCGCTTACCGTTTACCGTGAATTTTGTCCAAATAGCCGTAGAGCGTAACTTTGGAGAGTCCGAGCTTGCCGGCCACGTATTCCATCGAACCTTTGACTAAGAAAACGCCTCTTTCGTCCATGAAGCGGATGAGTTCCAAACGATCTTCTTTGGTCTTTTTGCCGTCGGCGTTGAGCTCATTGATCATGGAATCGACCATGTTATTGACAAAGTGCTGAACACTTTGCTCTTTTTCGAGCGCCTCAAAATTGGCTGAAACGGCAGGCAGTGTGGAGGCCGAATCCGAAAGATCGCTCTTGGAGTTCTCGCCCTTGGCTCTACCTTGCAAAAGTCCGGAGGCCAAGTCAATGATCTGCTGAGCGGCCGTGACATCAACATTGATGCAAAGTGCGCCGATCAACTCCCCTGCTTCATTGCGAATCAGCAAAGATGAAGATCGTATTTGCTTGCCTTCTTTTTTAAAAAAATAATTGTCCACGACGCCGTCGGCAGGGTTGCCCGCAAAGACCGCTTTTTCAATCAAATGATGAAAAGTCTGACCGACTTTGCGCCCCGTCACCGAATTGTTCGCAACGTAGACCACCGAATGCTGCGGCTTGGAGAGATCATGCAGAACCACTTCCGCATTCGGGAAAGTTCTTGCGATCAATTCCGCCACAGAGACATAAGAAAGAAGATTTTTATTCATAGTGAGAAAATTTTACATAAAAAATTATTAACTAACAATAAAAATTTATGCCAATATTTTTTCCACTTTAGAGGTAGGTTTGCGAGACAGCCAAACATCAAACTCTCAGAGGCCTCAAGTAGAATATAAAGATATATTTTAATTTTCAGGAACACAGACCATGTTGATTGAACACCAATATGAAGATCTGATGCGACATGTCTTTTTCCACGGCGTCAACAAAAGCGACCGTACGGGAACGGGCACGCGCTCGGTCTTTGGCTATCAGATGCGCTTTAATCTGCAAAACGGCTTTCCGCTTGTGACCACGAAAAAGCTTCACCTGCGCTCCATTATTCATGAACTGCTTTGGTTCTTAAAGGGCGACAGCAACATCCGCTATCTGCATGAAAACGGTGTCACTATTTGGGATGAATGGGCAGACGAAAACGGCGACCTGGGTCCGGTTTACGGCGTTCAGTGGCGCAATTGGCGCGGCGCAGACAAAAACGTTGACCAAATCGCTGAACTCGTTCACACAATTAAAACGAATCCCGATTCCCGCCGCATGATTGTCACGGCGTGGAATGTGGCAGAACTGCCGAAAATGGCGCTTCCGCCCTGCCACATGATGTTCCAGGTGTATGTCGCAGACGGCAAACTCTCCTGCCAGCTCTATCAGCGCTCCTGCGACATCTTCTTAGGTGTCCCCTTTAACATCGCAAGCTATTCTCTATTAACGCATATGCTTGCTCAGCAGTGCGATCTCGAAGTGGGCGACTTTGTGTGGACGGGCGGTGACTGCCACCTCTACAACAATCACTTTGATCAAGTGCGCTTACAATTGTCCCGAGAACCCCGTCCGTATCCGAAGCTTGTCATTAAGCGCAAGCCGGACTCGATCTTTGATTACAAGTTCGAGGATTTCGAGATTGTGGGCTACGATCCGCACCCTGCTATTAAGGCCCCGGTGGCGGTTTAAGGAGAATGTTGATGACGGAGCTCCATATGATCGTTGCGCACGCCCGAAACGGCGTGATCGGCAAAGAAGGAAAACTGCCGTGGTATTTGCCTGAAGATTTGCGCTATTTTAAGCGGACCACGCTTGGCAAGCCCGTGATTATGGGACGCAAGACCTGGGAAACCCTGGGTCGTCCCCTGCCCGGTCGACGAAACATTGTGGTGACACGTCAAAAGGGTTATGTCGCTGAAGGCGCTGACGTTGTGGGCAGCATTGAAGCGGCGCTCTCTTTAGTGGCTGACGCCCCTATTGCCTTTATTATGGGCGGCGCTCAGATTTATAAAGAATCGATGCCCCTCGTTCAAGTCGCGCATATTACCTACATCAATGCTGATTTTGAGGGCGATGCGTTCTTCACGCCCTTAAAAGACGATGAATGGATGCTTACCGAGGAAGAGTCCTTCCCGGCGACTGACGCCCATCCTTTCAGTTACAGCTTCAGAACCTATCGTCGAAAATAGTTTTTGACGCTCCGCATGACAATTGAGCCGCTTGAAGCGGCTCAAATTGTTTTGGAGAACAGACTGTTAACATTCAACAACCGTGACAGCCAAGCCGCCTCGGCTCGTTTCCTTGTATTGCATCTGCATGTCAAGGCCCGTTTTGAGCATCGTGAGAATCACTTGGTCAAGCGACACGTAGTGATGGCCGTCGCCCAAAAGCGCCAAGCGCGCGGCGTTCACCGCTTTGACTGCGGCCACGGCGTTTCTTTCAATGCAGGGAATCTGCACTTGGCCTGCAACCGGGTCACAGGTCATCCCGAGGTTATGCTCCATGCCGATTTCGGCGGCGTTTTCAACCTGCTGAGGCGTCGCGCCTAAGACCTGAGCCAAGCCACCGGCGGCCATTGAGCAGGCAACGCCCACTTCACCCTGACAGCCCACTTCTGCGCCCGAAATTGAAGCGTTTTCTTTGTAGAGAATGCCGATCTGGCCGGCCGTTAACAAAAAGTCCCGCACGCCTTGGATATCCGCCGAATCAATAAACTTCATGTAATAGTGAAGAACGGCGGGAATGACTCCCGCGGCGCCATTAGTGGGTGCAGTTACGACACGTCCGCCGCAAGCGTTTTCTTCATTGGCGGCAAAGGCAAAGGCGTTTACCCAATCAAGGACTGCGAGCGGGTCGTTTAACGACCGGTTTTCGAAATCCAAGCGCTCGTACATTTGTTTGGCGCGGCGCTTCACTTTAAGGGGGCCGGGCATTATCCCTTCGTGCTTTAAGCCGCGGGCCACACAATCTTTCATCACCGACCAAAGATAATCGAGCTGTTCGTTGATCTTTTCGTCTGTTTCCCACCAAACGCGTTCATTGGCGCGAACGATTTCGGGAATGGAAAGCCCCGTTTTTTCACACCACCCGATTAAGTCAGCTGCAGTGGTTACAGGATAAGGCTGAGGCTTAGTGTGAACGGTCTCCTTAGCTTCGCTCACCTTATCGAAATCATTCGGGTCGCTTTCTACAATAAAGCCCCCGCCCACGGAATAGTAGCGGCGAGATAAAAGAACCTTGCCGTCGGCATCCTGAGCGATGATGTGCATGGCGTTGGTGTGGTAAATCGCAATCTTTTCAGGGCTCAGAATAATGTCGCGTGAGGGATCAAAGTCGATCGTTTTGCCGCTTGCGAGCGTGAGCTTGTGGTTCTTTTTGATACCTTCAAGAATGCCGGGCGCGGCATCCAAGTCGACGTTGGCAGGGAGAATGCCCATAAGCCCGAGTTGAAACGCGGTGTCGGTGGCGTGCCCGATGCCCGTAGCGCCAAGGCTTCCCATCAAATCCACCCAAATGCGGTGCGTGTCTTTATCCAAGCCTTTGGCGATCAGCTCTTTGGAAAAACGCACGGCCGCGCGCATGGGGCCCACGGTGTGGGATGATGAGGGGCCGATGCCCACACGAAAGATATCAAAAACGCTTACGCTCACAGCGTTCTCCTTAAAAATTATTTGATCACTTCAATCCGATAGGCTTCGTCTTGGCCTTCGTTCACCCAAAGAAGTTTCGAAGCATCAACGTCCTGAGGCACGAAGAAACACCCGATCAATTTTTCACCAAAAAGCGTCGGCTGATCGGTCGTGGCCACTGGCACGCCCTCTTCGGTCACAAGGCTCACCGTGCAGGGATCCTCAAACCACTGAGCGGCATTGTCTTGGTGAGAAGCCACCACGACGCACTTTTTCGTTTTTTCAGCTTTAAGACGGGCTTCCGTTAAAGCGCGGCCGATAAACATACGCGCGGGATCCGAAAAATCGATGTATTGAGCGGCGTTGACCTCGCTTGGCATCTGATCGCGCGCCACCCAGCCGAAGGCCATGGGTGAGCCCGCGTGGCTGGCCAAGGTCATCGCGGCCAAATCGTCAACAATTTCAAAGCCCATGTGCGTGAAGCCCTCAAAGGCGCCTTCGGCACCCTGAACAAGACTCATGCGGCCGCAGCGCATAATAAGCACTTCGCCCTTAGCGGTTTTCATTGTCACAACTTTTCCGTCAGGCATATCGCCGTGGGGCGTTTGAACCTGATCGGCAAATAAGACGGCCGTGGCCACTTTAAGCGTTGTGAATTCTTCATCAAAGGCTTTGGCGACCTGATGCATCCAGGCAAGGGTATCGAGCGATTGGAAGACAACACGGAAGTGATCGTCAGAATCCGGCAAATGAGCGACCCACACGAAATCCGTGATGACACCCAGAGCATTCAAAATAAAGCTTTGACGCACTTCGCCTCGATGGATGTTCTTCACATCAATGGTGAGCAGTCGGCGAAGGAAAGCGACGCCCTGCGCGTCCGTCACTTCAATTGTGTAGTAAAGCGAATTCAGACCTTCCGGATCAGTCGGGCAAACATAAAAACCCACACCTTGGGCGGCTCGCGCGGCCGCTTGTCCGCTCAACTCAATATCATTCATTTCAGCGCTCATTTAAACACCAAATCCTTAGCTAAAAAAATCTGCCTGAATTCTAACAAAAGGCGCCTGAAATAACGGGGGTTTTTCGTTAAGAAAAGCTGATATTTGAACCATTAATCAAGAAGTTCCGAGAAAGAGTCTCATTTGGCTTGGCTTCCCCTCCTCGTTTAAACTTCTGGATAGACTTTTTGGCTGAAAGATTTAAAAAATGAATGAAGAGCTTCTGATTCACTGCTCGGCTCAGGAAACGCGCGTGGCCGTCATGGTCAACGGCATTTTGGAAGACCTGCACATTGAGCGGCGTGCCCAGCGAGGACTCGTCGGCAATGTCTACAAAGGCAAAGTGGTGCGTGTGTTGCCCGGCATGCAGTCCGCCTTTATCGATATCGGATTGGAACGGACGGCATTTTTGCATGTGCATGACATTTTTACCGCGCGCCAAGATGACGGAAGCTTTAAACCCATTGAATATATGCTGCACGACGGAGACTCTGTGATCGTACAGGTTTCCAAAGACCCGATCGGGACCAAAGGCGCACGGCTCACAACCACCATTTCGTTAGCGGGCCACAAACTCGTTTATCTGCCGAAAGAACCTCATATCGGCGTCTCTCAGCGCATTGAAGATGAGGCTGAACGCGAGCGCTTAAAGGCCCTTATCACGGCCGTGAAGCCCGAAAGTGAAAAAGGCGGCTATATCGTGAGAACGTGCGCGGAAGGCGCCACGTGCGACGACTTTTTAGACGACATGCAGTATCTCGCGCGTCTTTGGAAGCAGATTTCGGAGAAAATCCCTCTGACACCCGCTCCGGGCCTTCTTTATCAGGATTTATACCTTGAAGAGCGGTCGCTTCGCGATATGGTCAATGAAAACACAACGCGCGTTTTGGTTGATGCCTGGGATGACAATATCGATAAGCTTCGCGATTTCGCTCAAAACTTTGTGCCCGCTGTGACCGATAAGCTTGAAATGTACACGGGCGAGATTCCCCTTTTTGAGCAATACGGCATTGAAGGCGAGATTGAACGGGCGCTCTCTCGCCGCGTCAATCTCAAGTCAGGCGGCTATCTGATATTTGACCAAACAGAAGCCATGACGACAATAGACGTCAACACCGGCGCTTACGTCGGCAAACGCGACTTTGGCGACACGGTTTTCAAAACCAACCTTGAAGCCGCTCGCACCATTGCCCGTCAATTACGGCTTAGAAACTTGGGCGGCATCATCATTATCGACTTTATCGATATGGAAAAGGACGCCCACCGGAATGCTGTATTAGCGGAACTGCAAAAAGCGGTCGCGACCGACCGCGTGCATATCACGATGAGCCATTTCACGGAATTGGGTTTAGTGGAAATGACACGCAAACGTACGCGCGAATCCCTTGCTCACATTCTCTGCGAACCCTGCCCCCTTTGCGGCGGACGAGGCGAAATCAAAACGGCCCGCACTGTTTGCTATGAAATTTTGCGTGAAGTGCTTCGGGAATGGCGTCAGTACCCGGGTATCCGTGAATTCTCCGTGATCGCAAGCCAAACGGTGATTGATTTGTTCCTGGAAGAAGAGTCTCAGGCGCTCGACCTCCTGCAGGACTTTATCCAATGCCCCGTCGCCCTTCAGGTCGAAAGCTGCTACGGACCGGAGCAGTACGACATCACCTTCCACTAATTAGCTTGGGCCTTGAATTTCAAGGCCCAAAACGTATCCATTAAATCTTTTCGGAAATATCCTGATACTTCGGCAATTCAATCGTAACGATTACGCCACGCCCGGCATTGGGCTCTGCCCAAACGCGGCCTGCGTGGCGCTCAGCCAAAGAACTCACGATGGAAAGTCCCAGGCCTAAGCCGTGTGACTTCGTTGTTTCAAGCTTCTGGAAGAAGTGATCCGTGAACTCTTTGGTAACGAGCTTTGCGTTATCGATCACGCGGATCCACCAGGTCTCGCCATGGTCTTCAATGCGGATGCGAATGACGTTTTCATCTTCATCGAGGATCGCAGGATGCAATTCCGCGAAGGCGTCTGCGGAATTCTTTAAAAGGTTTAAAAGCGCAAGCTCAATTTCCCAGTCGTCGGCTTCCACGAGCGCCTGACGCTCCCCTTCAACCACAACCGGTACGGTTGTGCGGCCGGACTTTTCAAAAGTGGCCACGGTCTTTGCGACAATGTCGCGCAGGTCATGCTCTTCGCGCTTGACCTCATGGGGCTTGGCGTAGCTTCTCACGTGATCGACGATATCGTTGGCGCGCTCAACGTGATATTCAATTTCTTTCAAAATCTTGATGATCGTGTCTTTATCTGCCGAACCACGATCAATACGGCGCAAAAGACCTCGGGCGTAATTGGAAACCGTCGCCAAAGGCTGCTTTAATTCGTGCGCGATCATGCTTGACATCTGTCCCACGATACCCGTGCGCTCCAAGCGAGAAATATATTCGTTCGTTTGTTCCTGCTGCTTGGAGATTCTTTCTTTTTCAGCAAGCGCTTTTTTAAGGGCTTTCGTGCGCGACGCCACCTCAACGGAAATAATGAGGTTATAGAAAAAGCCCGCCACAATAAGGAAAATCGCGGTGATGAAAATCGTGCGGTTTTCGCTCAGCGTACGGTAGAAAGTCGAGTACGTGACATTGTTATACGGCCCGATTCTTAAGTGGTACATCAAGTCATAGAGCGGGCGCGTATTTTCCGGCATACTCCAGGTCGTCCCGAAGGGCAGCTTCAACCCTAAAAGGGAATTCGTGATATCCAAAATGTAGTTGCTGTCCAGTCCATTTCGATAAGAAATCATGAGGCTCGGATAAGCCGAGGTTGAATGCTGACAGGCCAATTCACTCACTGGCTGCGGATTAATCACGCGGTAGTCCGTGAGGTGCGCGCGGTTTCCCACCATCACCTGCTCGATATAGCAGGCAGGCACAATGCCCACATCAGCATTGCCCGTTTTCACAGCGTTTAAAACTTCCAACGGATCTTTATCGGGCGAATAGACAATATTTTTGAAAGCCGACTGCCAGGAGAGATTTTTTTCTACGAAAGGTTCTTTGGCAATAGTAAAGCCACTGAAAGAGTCCGCCGAGGTGGCGGCGACTCGGAAGTTGCCTGTCGCGATATCAGTGAGCGTATAAATGTTTTTATTAGCGCTGCTGACAACGATGGTTGAAGCGGCAGAATAGCTCGGAGATTTGGCTTGCGCGCGCCAGAGCATGGCAATAGCTTTGACTTTATCTTCAAAGGCAAGGTCGGCGTAGAAGTCCGCGTCGCTTAAAACAAAGTCGATTTGGCCGTCAGCGAGCATGGTAGCGATGGTGTCGCGATCAAGGAACTTAAGGACCAGGAATTTATTGAGGCCGCGTACTGCGGCGTCAATCGCGTCAAACGTGCTTTTAAAGTAGACGCGCTGCGTATGATGGTCAATCTGCGTGTCGATAGCCACGACTATTTGGTTGGGGTTGCCGCGCGGACTGTCGATCAATTGCTTCACTGGGCTTGTGAGCGTCTGGCGCAAAATGGAGTTATGGTCGCCCATAATGAGCGATTCCACTCCCATGGCGGAGAAAAGCACCACCATGATGGCCACGCACGTAATCAGAAAACGTCTCATCGCTAAGATTTCTAAAAGTCAACTTGACTATCTTAAAGAAATTACGACTAAAATTGCTGAGTTATTCAACATAATTAATCAAAATGTCTTCGCTTTTTTTAGAGAAAGTTCCTGAAAAAATCACCGCTTCGACGATGCTTGTGGAAATTTTTGCGCCGGAAGTGGCCTTTAAGGCACTCACTGCTCGTTGCGTTAAAGTGTCCGATTTGGCGAAACTCGTGAAAAAAGGAAAACTCTCTGAAATTATTGAAGATGGGGAA
Organism: uncultured Burkholderiaceae bacterium; assembly: GCA_944390675.1. Taxonomy (GTDB): domain Bacteria; phylum Pseudomonadota; class Gammaproteobacteria; order Burkholderiales; family Burkholderiaceae_F; genus Aphodousia. The sequence goes on along the minus strand of CALXQR010000006.1, from coordinate 24,511 downwards.
GATCAGTCACGGGTTCTCACCTGGCTGAGAGAAAATAATCTCATTCGCGAGTCCAAAGCCAAGCGAGGCAATGAGAAAACAACCCTTCTGCCCACCTATCCGCCTAATCCTAAGATTGTTCCGTTGGAGCGTATTCATTTAGAGGTGGGTCTTGATGGCCGAACCGGCACCAATCGTGCAGATGACGTGATGAAAAGCCTCGAAGCCGTCGATGACCTCTCGGCCATTCAGGCGTGGCTTGCGGCCCGCGCGGGCAACCCCAACACCCAAGGCATCTACCGAAAGGAAGCTGAGCGGTTTTTGCTTTGGTGCACGCTTGAAAAAGAAATCGCGATGAGTTCGGTGGGCTTGCAGGAGGCTTCTGACTATCTGCGCTGGCTTGAGCAGCTCGGACGCCTTTCAGATAAAGACTGGGCGCGTCGCTGGAAATTACCTCAGCACGATTGGATCGGCGCAAAAAATACGCCGCGCGAAAATGAAAACTGGCGCCCCTTTAACAGCGCCTTGTCGCACACCTCGCGCAAAATGTCGATGACGGTAGTGCGTCAGCTATTTAACTTTTTAAAGAAAACGGGCTACATCATCTATAACCCCTTTGATCAAATCTCAACCAAAGTCCCCTATCTTGAAGGCGAAGGCGCTCCCAAAGCGTTTGCTGACCGCTCTTTTACCGAAGATCAATGGCAGACGATTTACGAGTACTTTGAGTCCCAAGACGATGATGAGCGTCACGCCCGAATGGCTGTCATTTTGATGCTTGGCAAAGGCTTGGGACTTCGCGCAAGCGAAATGCTTCAGGCACGCGCAGGCTGGATTGTTGAGCGTCGAATTGACAATGACACGATCACCGTTATTGAAGTGGTTGGCAAGGGCGATAAAGTGAGACGCCTGCCGCTGCAGCCTGAACAGGTCGCGATCATCAATCACTATTTCAGCATGAGAGGTTTAGCTCACTTGGGGATCGCGGATGCTGAAACGCCGCTCTTGTCCTCTCTTGGTCGGGGCCGCAAAAACGCCTTAAAGGAAGGTCAGGCGAAAACGACCTCCTTGAGCCGCTCGGGGCTTTACCGTACGCTTGAAGATTTCTTGGCAGAAGTCGCCTCGCACGTGGAATCCACAAGACCGCTTGATGCGGCGAAATTCCGCGCAAGTTCCACACACTGGTTACGCCACACCTTTGCAACCACTGCTTTAAGGGAGATGCCCGTAAACGTCGTGCAAAACGCGATGGGCCACGCAAGTGTCGGTACCACAAGCCGATACCTCACCCCTGAAGAAAGTGAAGTCGCGCGTGCGATGCGCAAACTCAAAGCTTTTTAAACGCTATTCGAAATTTTGATTGGCCATCGTTTTGCGGTAGCGCATGATGGCCTGTTCAATGATCAACTGAGCGTTCAACGGGTGCGTCACGACGCGGCGCATGCCTTTCAAGGAATCACTGAATTTAAAAAGTTTTTCGCTATCAACCTCTTGGACAAGCGCCTTCATCTGCGGGAAATAGGCCGGGAAATAATGAGGTTCCAGACCTTCTTTCACCGCCAAGAGGTCGTAGCTCCAGCGCTCAAGCACAGGGAGCACCGCCGAAACCGGGAGCGCTGTGCGGCCCTCTTTAACTGCAATTTGCGTTAAGTCGATCCGAGCACCTTGAGACAGAGTCTTTAAAAGCGCAAGGCGGATTTCTGGCGCCATCGTGGTGAGCGTTAGAAGCTGCTCACGGGTCTTTGCGTCGATGTTGTCATTATTGCGAATGGCTTCTTCATCAGTCACGAGACAAGGGCGTTCTGCGGCACGCGCCAAGGCTTCTTCTGCGTCTTTCACCCCTTTCGATTTAAGCCAAGCCAGAGCCTCTTCGTGCGTAGGTGCTTTAGCTCTTAAAAGTCTGCAACGGGAACGGATGGTGGGAAGCACGCGGTCAATGTCGTCAGCGACAAGTAAGAATGTCGTGCGCTCGGGCGGCTCTTCAAGACTCTTTAAGAACGTCGCCGCGGCGTCCGGCCGAATGGCATCGGCCGGATAAACGACAATAATGCGTCGTCCTTGATCAATATGAGGCGCAAGGCTTAAGAAGTCCGTGAGTTCTCTCGGCTGATGAATGAGAATTTCGCGATAAATCTTTCGGTCTTTTGAAGCATTAGACGGCGGCTCAAAGGGAATCCCTCGCGGAATGGCCTCAGCCTCACTAAAGACATAGCGAAGATCCGGGTGCGTAAAGGCATTGGCCATCTTGCAGCCCTTGCACTCCCCGCAGGGCGTACCGTCTTTTTTCGGATGCTCGCAAAAGAGGCTCTTCGCGTAAGCCACCACTAAATCAATGGTGCCGATGCCGCGGGGACCGTAAACGAGAAGGCCGTTGGGGAGATTATCGCGAAAGCTCACGAGCTCGCGCGCCAACTCCTCTTGCCAGGGATAAACCGCTAAGCCCATTGAGAAAACTCCTTACGAAGGATGTCGCTCACCGTATCTTTTTCCTGCATGCTGTTGACGACAAGGAAACGCTCGGGCGATTGTTTCGCTCTTGTTAAATAGGCTTCACGAACGCGCGTGAAGAAATCCAGATTTTCTTTTTCAAAACGGTCAAGGTTTCTCGCTTTTGCGACGCGCTGGGCAGCGACTTCCGGATCGATATCAAAAAGCACCGTGCGGTCAGGCTGAAGGTCACCCTGCGTCCACTTTTCCAATTCTTCAACTTTATGAGCCGGAAAACCGCGTCCGCCCACTTGATAAGCGTAAGTGGCGTCGGTAAAGCGGTCGCTTAACACCCAAGCGCCGCGTTCGATCGCGGGGCGAATAACTTTTGCGATGTGTTCAGCGCGAGAGGCGAAAAATAAAAGCGTTTCGGTGGCAGGATCCATGCTCACAGACAAAAGCTCTTTGCGGATCACTTCGCCCAAAGGCGTGCCGCCCGGCTCACGCGTGCGGATCACTTCAAGGCCTCGGGCTTTAAGAGTGGCCTCAATCACGTCAATCTGTGTGCTTTTGCCGGCACCGTCAATGCCTTCAAACGTGATGAATCTGCCTCGCATGGTTTAGTTTTCCTTATTAAGAATGTAGCGGCGCACGGCGCGGTTGTGTTCAGCCAAGGTCTTTGACGGCACCAAATCGCCGTTAGACTTATTAATAAAGTACAGGTAATCGGTCTTCGCCGGGTGCATCACCGCGTGAATGCTCTCGCGCGTCGGATTTCCGATGGGCGTGGGCGGAAGACCAACAAAACGATAGGTATTGTAAGGCGTATCGCGGCGCAGGTGCTCGCGCTTAATGTCGCCTCCGAAATTCTCCCCTTCGCCGTAAATCACCGAAGGATCGGTCTGAAGCGGCATCTTGATGCGAAGGCGGTTGGAGAAAATCCCTGCAACAATAGGTCTGTCTTGGCTGCGGCCGACTTCGCGCTCGACAATGCTTGCGAGAATCAACGCTTCATAAGGAGTTTTCACCGCGCAGTCCGCAGAGCGCTTATTCCACTCATCCATGAGAATCGCTTGCTGCTGCTCATAGGCTTTTTTGAGAATCAGCAAATCCGACACATTAGCGTGGAAGTTGTAGGTATCTGGAGCAAAGAGGCCTTCCAGGTGACCTTCTTTGGCGCCGATCGCAAACAAAAGCTCATCGTGCGTCATGTCTTCGGAGTCATGCTTGATATTGGCTAGACTATTTAAGCTCTTCCTAACTTCCCAGAACGTGGAGCCATCGGCGATGCGCCAATTCATCATGTAGGCTTCGCCCTTGGAGAGTCTTTCGGTAATGCTTCCCACCGTGTCGTTCGGATAGACACCGTAGATGCCTGCGCGAAGATTTTTATGAGCCCCCGTTAAACGAAGTGAGAGTTTGAAGTAAAAGTCGTTCACCTCGACCCCCGCTTTTTCCAAAATAGTTAGGATTTTCGCCGCAGGTGTGCCGGGCGGGACAGTAAATAGAACTTCTTTTTTATCAGAGACTTCGTCGGTAAAACTTATCTGATTGGCGCTATAGGCGTAAAGGCCAACAGCAACGATACCGGCAGCTAATCCTAAGGCCCAATAGCGCTTATTGATTTTCTTTAAGGATGACAATTGATCAGTATTTAATTTCGACATCGGCGGATGAATTCGCACATTTTTTTTGAAGCCTCCATAATATCAGCCTGCGTTAAATTTTGGAGTCAGGGTTATGGAAAACCATCTTTGCGGTTCGTGGTCTGTGAATGAAGACTCGCCTGTAACGGGTGCTTTTAATCTCAAAGAATTGTCTGTCATTGAGGTAAGGGGCAAAGATGCCGCAGAGTTCCTCCACGGCCAATTCACCAACCACATTAAAAACCTTGGTTCAGCGTTTCGCTTGGCAGCTTACTGCCAACCGCAAGGCCGAATCCTTGCGCTCATGCGCGTCTTTAAAAAAGAAGACTCCTATTATTTAGTGCTGCCCTGCGATTTGGTGGAAGGCTTCATTAAGCGCCTATCCATGTTTATTCTTCGTAGCAAAGTCGTTATCAAACTGCGCGAGGATTTAACCGTTTACGGTTTGATTGGACTTCAAGAAAACCTTCCCGCCCTCGATGAAGTCGCCCTTCAAGGCGAAGTTGTCTTGGCTCGTGTCGCCGATTGGGGAAATCAACAGCGAGCTATGGCGATTGCTCCGAAGACTGTTCTGTCTTCCAAATACACAGAGCCTGCAGAAAGCGCACGCTGGTTTGAAAGTGAAATCGAAACGGGCACGCCCTGGGTCTTTGCTAAAACAACAGAAGCTTTTATTCCGCAATGGATTAATTTGGAAAAAATCGGCGGACTGGTTTTTGATAAAGGCTGCTATCCCGGTCAGGAAATTATTTCCCGAGTGCAGCACATTGGCTCGACGCCACGCCGCATGACCATCGTAAAGGCCGATTCAAATGTCGCGCTTTGTGCAAATGACGATGTTTTTAGTGATGGTGAAGCTTGCGGCAGTGTGGTCATGAGCGTCACAAATGGCAATGAAACCAAGGCGCTCGTTGAAGTTACGCTTAAGAGCATGGAAAAAGGAAGTTATCGAATTTGTAATACAGAATTCGTTAACGTCCCTCTCCCCTACGCTCTTTAATTCCATTTAATTGAAAAGCCTCGGAACATAAAAATTCCGAGGCTTTTTCGTCTAGAAGTTTATCAATTAGAACTGGTAACGTACGCCGATTGAACCTTCACGTTCGCTGTAGTTGTCGCTACCAAACGAGGCGCCGACACGAGCCCACGCGGAGAGGTCTTTCGTAATACGCCAATCCACACCGATTCGGCCTTCAGCCTGGTTGCGAGAACCCGTTTGGTCAACCGTGAGACCGGAGATCGTCGCGCCGTATTCCTGAGTATTGTGCACCCAGTTGGCTTCAGCAAAGGCGTTAAACGTCTTGTTGCCTTCTTCGGTCATGTTGACACGCGTACCAAGACGTGTTCTGACATTGTTCTTGCCTTCAAACTTGACGTCTTGAGCATCGGTATGAAGGTCATCGTATTCCATGCCAAACCACGTGACAGAGGCGTGCGGTTCAAGCGTGAAGGTAGCATATTTGCCGTTAGCGGTTTCAACACTTCCAAGCTTGAAGCCCCAACCGGCTTCGATAGAAGCAGAGAGACCTTCGCCCTTGATGTTTTCTTCCTGACGGTCAACACCCGTAACGTCACTTGAAGCATGTGTGAACATCAACCAGCCATCAACATACGGACCCGTTTGTCCGTCTTTGTTGGCCTTCCAACCGGCGTAGGCACCGACACCCCAAGCGTCTGTTTCAGCCTTGGAGCGAAGGTCTGTCATCTTAGAGCGAGTCTTCGTATCCATCGTACCGTAACCGCCCATGAGACCGGCATAAGCCAAACCGTTGCCTTCGGTCGTATATTGAACAACGTCGCCGCCCAACATGGTGACGTTAGAAGTCGAGCGCATTCTCAATTGACTCGTGGAATCACGGAAGCGTTCATGGCTCATCGTGTGATGCATCCAAAGCGAGGTGGATTGTTTTTCACCTGTTACCGGATTGATCCAGTCGCGATTACCGACACGGTCGTGCAGCGAGAGGTCAAAGAGTTGTGCCGCGTACGCAATGCCGATATAAGCACCAGCAGAGGCCGTCGTATTACGATGGTCGCTTGCACCGGCAATACTCGTCAAATCAAAATCGGCGCCAGTACCATTATCCGTTCTGACAAGCTTATAGTCATATGCACCGGATTGAACGGCAGTCAAGCCATTTGCTAATGCCAATTCAAACTGGGTTGCATCGCCTTCGACTTCCATCACGCGGATACTTTCAACAGCACCTTTTTGAAGATCTCGAGGCGAAACGGATAAGGCAAAGTCACCAGAGGCTTTTTCTGTCACACGGAGACCATCACCGGCTTGTCCCAATTCACCTTTATTTGCATCACTTCCGAATTCGACATCCATTGCAAGATTGCCGTTACCGGACAAGTTCGTCACTTCGACCAATCCATCGAGATTAACCGACTTACCATCGGCAACAGAAATGTTCCCCATGGGTGTTTGGCTGCTGAGTGTCACAGAACCATCATTGACTCGAACATTTAACTTGGATCCAGCGCGAGTTGCAGCTTCTTTGATATCAAAGCTTAAGTTCCCGGAACCGTCTTTAATCAACCAGCTTGTGTCATCCATCGCAATGTTATGCGTAAGCACTTCGTCTGCAGAAGTATCTAAAGCGACTTTACCGCCTTCATTGGCTTGAAGTTCACCTTCAAATGCATTAAGCGTACTGACGTTTGTGCTCAATTCTCCACCTAACACATTTAAGATACCTTGACCGGTCAATTTGCCTTTTAATTGACTGCCGGTACCGGTTAACGCCAGTTCGGTCAAATCTTTAATTTCGACAACGTTTGCAGTGTCAACAGCGTAAATAGACTTCAAATATTGTGTCTCAACACCGGCTCCGCCACGGGTACTAACAACAACAGAGGCACCATCGGCAAGATGTAGATCAACTTGTCCGCGGTTTTTAGAATCGCCGGAAAGTGCTCCTGTGTAGGCTGTCAGCTTAATTCCATCGTTAACATTAACGGTGCCGCTAAAGGTGTTGTCTCCAGCGAAAACGACGTCTTTTTTGTTTGCATTGCTTGAGACTACATCTATGATGCCATTACCTTCCACTGTGGCGCTAAGTGTCTTATCCTTTGCATCTGCTAAATTAACGATTAATGAGGCATCTGCATCAGTGCTTCCAACTAAATTGAGCTTCTTCAAACCATAAGTAATATAAACCTCGCCCTTATCCTTATCCTTTCCAGTGTTGTAGCCCCATGTTGCTTCTGCAGCCTCCCTTTGTGAATTGAGGTTATACAATAGGGTAACACTGTTAGAATTCGATCCGTTCTTATCAACTAATTCAATATTGTCATCGCCGATAATTTTGTCTGCCGTAATAATGACGTACCGATTACTGTCAGCGCCATTGTCATAATCCAATACAGATCCCCCGGTCTGTGGACCTGTATTTCGAATATATTGGGTCGGATCAATGAGAATAGAGCCCTTGCCGTCCAAATACAGATTCGCTACATGCAAAATTTCGTCTTGAGTGTAATCACCAGCTGAGTGAGCGTGCCCTGTCACATCTAAAACACCGCCGTTACCATCATTCGCCCAACCGAATGTTCCGAGTTCCATATGGCCGTCAATCTTAAGGGTCGCACCTTGACCAATACTCAGACCTAAATCACCTGAGAAACGGTCTGCTGTTTGGGCATCCAAGGAATAATCCATATTGCTCAAACGCAACCAGCCCTTGAAACCAGTGAGAGTATTATCAGAAATTTCAAAGCCTGAACCGTTCGCAATCACGATGGCTTGAGTATCACCACGTGTATTCGAAATGTTTAAACCATCAATATTCCAGGAATTTCCGCCGTTACCCTGCATATCCAAAGTTAGAACCGAGTGAGTATTGGCAGCTTCATTATCACCTTTAGCAAAGCTAACAGCGCCAAGTTGATCTAAGTTATGAACGGTGAGATTACTGTCGCCTTTAATGGTTGTAGTAGTAGGACTTAAGCTTAAATATTCAGCATATTCAACTTTTGAATCGACCACATTGACACTTAGTGCATTTGTTGTGGTAACCCTACTATCAAAGCTCTTTTCACTGTTTGCATTCTGGAAGGTAAGAGAATTTGAAAGAGCAAGGGTTGCGTCACCTAAAGCATCCACATCGCCTAAAACGGCATCTGCAGCTGAAAACTCTCCGCCCAAACCTTCATTCTTCGAATTAACAGTTAATGTCTTCCCTACACTAACATTGGCATTTCCACCGGATAGAGAAGAAGTATCATCCACAGTCAAATCGCCAATAACTTCAAATGGGTTGTTGGAGAGTTCAAGTGCAGAGTTCGTTTCAACCTTGACATTTCCAACATTCTTTTCCAAACCTTTGACAACTACCAATGCTTTTTCAACAAATAAATTGCCCGTTTCACCCAATGAACGATCTTTCATTAAGTTAAGCGTCAAGTTATTAACGTAAGTATCTCCTGTGTAAGAATTATCATTGTTATATGCTTGATCCTTTATGACCTTGTCAATATTTAAACCGGCATTGTCAATACTATTACCAACATACTTAACACTGCCGTCACCAGTTAAACGTGCTGAAAGCGTTTGTTGATTTAAACCAGAGACATTCAGTTCTAGGGCATTATCCTTGTCCAACAGTTCAATATCGGTCAGGAGAGTCATTGCCCAGATACCAGTTGCATTATTAATAATAGCCAAACCATTATTGTCGTAAACTCTTGACGCGTCACTATTTTTAAAATGCAAGCCGGTGAAGCTCTGAACATTTCCGAATGATTTGGATTCAACACCAAAATCATCCTTATATTGATTAAATATGTTATAAGCTTCGGATCCTAATTTAAAAGTCAGCTTCGCAACTTGTTTATTATTTTGTAAAAGGTATTGAGTTTGAGATGTTTGGCTATTGAAAGAAATCTTCGGATCAATATGGTATCCGTTCTTATAGGTAAACGTTACTGAACCTTTACCTAATTGCTGCTCAAAACCCTTATTTGACAAGGTAAATAAGTTTGTTACTCCTCCTATATCATTTAATGTAACTTCCGGTTTTACAGTAACGTCAATATCATTCATGGGCAAGTTATCGAAAAAATAATCTCCTTCGATAGCATTTGAATTATTTCCTATAATTACATTACTAAAACCATAAGCCAATATGGTAGGAGACGTTAGTAGTAAGGAAATAGCAGGTAGAAGCTTCAAAGATCTTGCCTTCTTACCCCGTGCCTTCTGCCATTCCGAGACAGCCGTCCAACTACGCGTTACAGCATTCCAAACAGACTTATAAATTCGGTTCATACAAGGCCTCTTTTTATTCTTTGTTATCAGAAAGATATATATGAATCAATCTAAACATACCCCCCTCCGAGGTATATACGTGGAAACCCTATAAATCTAAGAACTTTCTGATATATAAAGCCTTTTTATTTGCCTGCTTCAGAATCTGATAGATAAAAAAAGCAACACCATATCCAGTTTGTTAACCTTGGATAACACACAAAATATAAGGGCCGCCTCCGAAGAAGCAGCCCCCAATGATTTTGAACAAACTTTAATGTTTATTCTTGAGTCATCGCTTTTTTCTGATCACCCGCTAAAACAACCGTGAGCTGATCACGATTGACCATTTTGCGGAAGGCGGCGTTGACCTCTTCAAGCGTCAGATTGCGAATCGTCGTATCGCGATCTTCTGCTTCGGTCCAGTCAAGCCCTTCGTTCATCATCTGCACCCAGTGATAAGCGACAAGGTTATCCTGGCTGCGGTTCACCGCGCGGTATTCAATAAAGCCTTTCTTCGCTTCATCGAGTTCCTCTTGCGTAAAACCGTCTTTAATCACGCGATCAATTTCTTCATAAAGCGCAACTTCCGCTTTGCGAAGATTTTGCGGCGCCAAAATCGCTTGCATCGTCCAACTTGCGTCGTTGCCGAAAGCAGGAATATTCACATTACTCCCCGCCCCGTAACTCAAACCGTCTTTCTGACGCAAACGCAGCATCAGGCGATTCGAAAGCCCGGTGCTGCCGCCAAAGATCCAATTGGCCAATAGCATTGCGTCGCTGTCCGGTTCTCCCTTATTTTGGGCAAAGTCAAAGCGCGCGACAATCGTGGCGTTTTCCTTATCGGGCGTATCAATGATGATGCGCGTGCCAGGCGTTTCAAAATGCTTGCGGATGATTCTTTCATAAGGCACCTTGGAGACCTTTTCCTTGAGAATTTTCTCAAGCTGAGCCTTCACGGCTTTCGCATCAAAGTCACCGACAATTGCAACTTCACCGCGATTAAGACCGAATTGGTCAGCGTAGTATTCCTTCACCTCATCAAGCGTCGCCTTTTCAATCGCGGCTTTAAGTTCCTTACTTGTCAAGCGATAACGCGGATCGGTCTTTTCATAGTGGTTGAAATATTCCGTGATCGCATCGCGCGCCTGAATTCTCGGATCGTCCATGCGGGACTGAACGTCGTTTGCAAATTCCGCTTTGAGCTCTTCGAAGTCTTTTTCAGGCATCGTGGACTCGGTCCAAAGCTTTGCCATCAAATCAAGCGCATCGGCCAAGTGTTCACGCGTCGTCGTAAACTGTCCCCAATCCCCTTCAATCTGAAACTTCGTGAAGGCATCATTGATTTCTTCACGCGTCATGGTCTTCGTGCCGCGCTCAAGCATCGAGCCCATCAAAGCGGCAATCGCACGTTTGTTGCTTCGCGACTGCATGTTGCCGTATCTAAATTGCGTGCGGACAACGACTGTTTCACCACGCGTCTTTTTGGGCAACAAAGCCACTTGCACGTCACCGATCGCAAAGCGTTCCGTGCGGGCATTTAAGTTCGCAGGCGTCGAATCAAACGCTTCAGCTTCGTGTCCCTGTTCATTAAATTTATAAGCGGAGATCACTTCATCCAACGTGGGCGCGGGCGTCATCTGCGCGCGCTGGGGATTATTGTCCGGAATAAAGGTGCCCACCACGCGGTTGTCTCGCACAAAGTAGCGCTTCCATGCGGCCATTACGTCTTCGGGCGTCATCTTTTCCCAGCTGTCGCGATGGATAAAGAATAAACGCCAGTCGCCCAAAGCGATGAAGTCAGAAATGTCCACACCGAAATTTTCCGGATCGGCAAACGTGCGCTCGTAAAGCGTCTTTTCTTCACGCGCCATCAAGGACAAATCGTCAGCTTTGAGAGGTTCTGTTTCAAACGTGGATTCCACCGTTTCAATCAAAACCTGTTTGGCTTTTTCAATATCGCCGCCCTTGGGGAGCATGGCGCCAAACATTGCCAAACCCGGATCGTGAGCAGGCATGGGCCAGGCGAAGACCTGCGTCGCAAGCCCCGTTTCAACCAACGCTTTATGGAGTCTGCCGCGCGGCGTATCCCCCAAAACGTCTGCGCCCAAATTAATGAGCTGGGCATCCGGATGAAAAGCGGCAGGAATGCGATAGCCTACAGACACGACTGTCATTTCACCCGCACGGCGGATTTCAAATGTACGCGGGCCATCAGCCACCGGCTCTTCCGTCCAAAGTTTCGGAAGTTCACGCGTGGGTTTCGGAATAGCACCGAAGATTCGTTCAATCTTCTTTAAGGTTTCGGCTTCATCAAATTTGCCCGAAACCATGAGCACAGCGTTATCGGGCTGATAGTAGCGATGGTAGAACGCCTGCAGGTTTTCAATCTTGACGTGTTCAATGTCACTTCTTGCGCCGATCGTGCTGTTGCCGTAGTTGTGCCAGTCAAAAAGCACGGACTGCATGCGTTTGAGCAACACGCTCACGGGATTGTTTTCTCCCATTTCGTACTCATTGCGCACCACTGTCATTTCGGTATCAAGGTCTTTTTGCGCGATAAAGGAATTGACCATCGCATCCGCGCTCCAGCCCAGGGCCCAATCGAGATTGTCGTCCACGGCATTAAAAGAGACGAAATAATTCGTGCGGTCAAGCCATGTGGAGCCGTTCATCTTAAAACCGCGACGGGTAAATTCTTTGGTGGGTTCGGGATAGTTCTTCGAGCCCTTAAACATCAAGTGTTCAAGCAAGTGCGCCATCCCCGTCTCGCCGTAACCTTCGTGGCGTGAACCAACAAGATATGTCATATTGACGGTGATGGTAGGTTTGCTCGAGTCCGGGAAAAGCAAAACACGCAAGCCATTGGCTAAGCGGTATTCGGTAACGCCTTCCACGGTCACAACTTTTTGTGCGCTCTCGGTCACTTGAGCGGCAGCGGGCATTTCAGTAGTCACTGTATTCGTATCCTTTTGCCAAAATGAGTAGCCCGCCGCGCAGACAATCACAACCGCCGCAGCGCCGAGCCATTTTGTTTTCGTATTCATGTGGATCTTCCTTCGCTTTTTGGGAGACTGAACTATCCGACAGTCTATCCCACAATATTTGGAAGAAAAAAGCCAAAGTGTAACGAAGTATTGGTATTCGTGCACGTTTGAGGCCTTTGCGCTATAGTGGCAAAACCTTTTTAAAGATTAGACACAGAAAGAGTGAAGGCCTTTTTTGATCTCCTGCCCGTCATTTGCTTTTTTATTACTTTTAAAGCAGCGGGCTCGTACACCGCAGAACTTGCGCCCATCGTCCCGGTGAGCGCTGATTTGATTCCCATTGTGACGGCTACCTCGGTCATTATTGCCGCGAGCTTAATTCAGATGGGCTTCATTTACTTCAAGGGAGAAAAGCCCTCCAAGATGGCGATTTTCTCAACGCTTCTCGTGGTGCTTTTCGGCGGCATGACAATCGCCTTTCAGGATCCCGCCTTCATTCAGTGGAAGCCCACGCTTTTGTATTGGCTCTTTGCCGTGATTCTTCTTTTCGGACGCTTCACGAAGAAGGATTACATCAAGAAAGTTTTCGCAGGCATCGCTCTGCCTGAGCACGCCTGGCGCAATGTTGAGAACTTCTGTCTGGGCTTTCTCATCATCATCGGTTTTATCAATTTGGCAGTCGCCTATAGCTTCAGCATGGATATTTGGGTAGACTTCAAGCTCTTCGGGCTTTTGGGCCTGACACTTCTTTTTACAATTGGACTTGGATTCTATGTCGCCAAATACGCGCAAGAAGCGCAAAATACTGGCAACAATTAATTATTCTCTTTGTTATTGAGGAATTTTATGCAACACAAAGCTTTAGTCATCGGTTTGTCTTTGGCCTTGGCCTCCACGATGGCGCTGTCGGCCCCCTCCGCCGTCACAGTGAACGGTAAGACGATCACCGCTCAAGAGCAGGAAAAGATTATCAGTCAGATCGTCAAGAACGGTCAGAAGCGCACGCCTGAATTGGAAATGCAGGTTCGCAATCAGCTGATTCAAAAAGAAGTGCTTTTGCAAGAAGCCAATCGTAAGAAGCTCGCCAACCGTCCCGAAGTTCGTGACGCGATCAACAACGCCCGCGACAGCGTTTTGATCAACGCTTTGATCTCTGATTTCGCTAAGAAGAATCCGGTCAAAGACGCTGACGTCAAGAAGTTCTACGAAGAACAAAAGAAGGCTTACGGCGATCGTGAATACAAGATCAGCGTGATTACGGTTCGCACCGAAGCTGACGCCAAGAAAGTGATCGATGATTTGAAGGACGGTGACAAGTTTGCTGATGTCGCCAAGAAGTACTCCATCGATAAGAGCACGAAGGATAAGGGCGGCAAGATCGACAACTGGACGTCTTCCGCTAACTTCCCGCAAATGATCGGTTTGGCGATCCGCTCGCTCGACGACGGTGACTACACCGAGGTGCCTATCCGCGCCAACGGCGGCTTCTACATCATCCGCGTCGATGATTCCCGCAAGGCTCAAGCCTTCCCGGAATTCAATAAGAGCAAGGATCACTACAAGAACATGTTGATCCAAACGAAGGTCCAGCAAAACATTCAGGAACTCTTCCAAAAGGCCAACATCAAGGTCGGCAAGTAATCACTCGCCTTCCAATATGTTCAAAAGCCTCGGTTTCACGCCGAGGCTTTTTCGTGGGTACTCGCTGAAATTATGTTTCAGACGGGCTTTTCTTTTTGCTGACCGACACCCAATGCAGTAAGGAGCGCCCCCGTTTGGAATACGCCCACTAAAACAAGCGCAAGCGAGAAAAAGCCCGCGTCAAGCAAGGGCCCAGCGACAAGAGGCGCAAGGGTCTGCCCCACGTCCATCCCGCAATAGGTAAAGCCATAGACACGCCCGAAACTGTTCGTGCCCAAGAACTTCATGCAGGCGCCGCGAATCAAAAGGTCTCGCGAAGGTGTCGCGACACCGACACCTAACCCCATCAAGAACATCAAGGGCAGTACGCACCAGGGGCCCAAGCCCTGGCTTGCAAGCAAGATAGACATGACAGCAGACACGGACATGCTAGCCGCAATGACGTGATCACTGCGCTTAAAAACTTTCGCGACATAGGCGCCCGAGAGCACACCGATGATGGAGCCGATCATGTAGGCGGTTAAGCCCCCGGTCGCAATTTCAAGCCCCACGTGATAAGTCGCGTTGAAAATGGAAGGCGCGAAATTTTGCAAAATGCCCAGAGCAAACGAATTGCAAAAGAAAAAGAGAAAACAAAGCCAAATGACTAAAAGCTTTAGGAACCCAAAACCCGCGTCCCCTTTTTCCTCTTTCTTTTGTTCCTGCGTTAAACCGTTGCCCGAAGCCAGAGCCCTGTCAAAAAGCGAGTTATTCATAAGGAGCACGGCTAACACAATTAAAGCCATGGCACCCGAAGTTGCCGCAGCCAAGCGCCAGCTTCCCGTAAAAGTCGCAACACCCACCATCAAGACTGGCGCCACTGCCCAACCGATATTGCCCACCACGGAATGAATCGAGAATGCAAAGGGCAGCCGCTCGTTTGTAATGCAGCGATTCATGATGGAATAGTCTGTCGGATGGAAAACGCTGTTGCCGAGCCCCGCAAAAGCCGCTACAGGATAAAACCAGAGATAGTTTTGAGCGACGCTGAATAAAAAGCCTGAAACCATCAAAAGGCCCACACCGCCATAAAGACAGACTTTAGGACCCAGCTTATCGACCAAAACGCCGCTTGTGGCCTGTCCCAGTGAGCTCACAATGAAAAAGACCGTCATCACCGCGCCCATCTGCGCGTAGCTCGTGCCGAATTCTGGAATGATCCAAGGGAAAAGCGCAGGGATCACTAAGTGAAAGTAGTGCGACAGACCGTGGGCTACGCCCAAAAGCGTAATAAGCAAGAAGTCCTGCCTGCGGGCCTGCGTCATGATGCTGCTCCCTAGTTAGCTTTCCAAAGAAGTGTGGAAATGGCCAAAATCGTGAAAATGACCGCGCTTACCTTGTTTAGGATAGTCTGAACTTTAGGACTGCGCAACCGATCGGCCAATGTGCCCGCGCACCAGGCAATCGCAGAAAAGACAACGAGCGTGCAGACCAAAAAGGTCATGCCCATGATGAGCATCTGAATCATCACTTCCGTCTCAGTCGCGCCTTTTACGATAAATTGCGGGAAAAACGCAAGGAAAAAGATGAGCACTTTGGGATTGGTGATATTCATGAGAATCCCGCGGCGCCATAGCTGAAAATTCGTTAGCCTCGGGTACTTTGAAGCATTAGCCTTATCGTCGCCTCCGACGGGTGCCTTCCACGCTCCCCAGGCAAGGTAAAGAAGGTAAGCGGCGCCCGCAAATTGAATGATCATCAAAAGCGTGGGTGAAGCCGCTACAACAGCAGCGACACCGAAAGCGGCTAAAAGCGTTTGAATGAACACACCCACGCAAAGGCCGAGCGTTACGAAAATACCCGCTTTTGCGCCATACATTGCCGATTGAAGCAATACAAAGAGATTGTCCGGACCGGGCGCGACAGCCAAAACCGCCGCAGCGATTGTAAAACTTACCCAAAGATCAAAAGGCATCACAATCCTTTCAACAAAAAGAATTTGGCCCTTGAAAGACAAACGCATCCAAGGGCCAATCGTTAAGTCACCTCAGAAAGTCATCAACCGACAAACTTTCTGGCGTTTCTGAACATGCGCATCCAGGGGCTGAATTCACCGAGTGTATCCGGTGCCCAGCTCATCTGCACCGTGCGGTGCGTGCGTTCCGGGTGCGGCATCATGATGGTGAAGCGTCCGTCAGGGGTCGTGACACCGGTAATGCCGTCGGGCGACCCGTTTGGATTAAACGGATAAACTTCCGTGGGGCGGCCTGCCGGATCGACGTAACGAGCAGCAAGCGTTGCTAGACGGGCGTCTTCGGGGCTTAACCACTCAACATGACCTTCCCCGTGAGAGTTCACGATCGGCATCATAGAACCTGCCATACCGTCAAAGAAGATCGACGGGCTCTTCATGACTTCCACTTCAACCAAACGCGCTTCGAATTGTTCGCTCACGTTGCGGACAAAGCGCGGCCAATGCGTTGCACCGGGAATAATACTCCGCAAATGACTCATCATCTGACAGCCGTTGCAGATACCTAAGGCAAATGTATCAGGACGGTTAAAGAAAGCCGAGAACATTTCCACCATCTTGGGGTTACGCAAAATGGTGGTGGCCCAGCCGCCGCCCGCGCCCAAGACGTCGCCATAGGAGAAGCCGCCGCAGGCCGCAAGACCTGCGAAGTCTTTGAGATCGCTTCTGCCTGTAAGCAAATCGGTCATATGGACGTCAATGGCTTCAAAACCGGCACGCGTAAAGGCCGCGGCCATTTCCGTCTGGCTGTTCACACCCTGCTCACGCAAAATAGCGATTCTCGGACGAGCGCCCGTTGCGATAAAGGGTGCAGCCACGTCTTCTTCGGTATCAAAGGTCGTGCGGACAAATAAGCCCGTGTCATCTTCCATCGTGCAGCGGGCGTATTCCTGATCGGCGCAGGCAGGATTATCACGCATGCGGGCAATTTGCCAGGAGACTTCCGTCCACGCCTTTTGAAGTTCGCCGCGGGACTCTTCGCAAAGAGTCTTGCCGTGCGCTTCAATGTGAAGCGTGTCGTCAGCAGTGACTTCACCCAGGAAGTGCGTGCATTCAGCCAACCCCGCTTCCTTCACAGCCGCATGGATTTCATCAATCCGCTCGGCGCGAACCTGGAGCACGGCACCCAGCTCTTCATTAAAGAGCGCAGGAAGCACTTCAGAGGCTTCAGCCGACTTCGTCATCGAGGTGAGATCAATACGGGCACCCGTATGGCCTGCAAACATCATTTCGGCAACCGTTGCCAGCAAACCGCCGTCGGCGCGGTCGTGGTAGGCCAACACGCAGCCCGCAAGAGTGAGTTTGCGCACTAACTTCACAAAAGCCTGAAGCTTCTTAGGATCATCCAAGTCAGGCGTCGTGCTGCCGAATTGCTGCGTGACTTGCGAGAGGATGGAACCGGCCATGCGGTTCTTGCCGCAGCCCAAATCGATCGCAACCAAAACAGAGGCAACATCGGTGCGAAGCTGAGGCGTGAGCGTCAAGCGCACATCACGAACAGGCGCGGCAGCCGATACGATCAAGGACACAGGCGACGTAACCGACTTCTTCTCACCCTTATCTTCCCAAGAGGTCTTCATGGAAAGACTGTCTTTACCGACCGGAATCGCAAGACCGATTTCTTGGCACAAGAGGCTTGCGGCGCGCACAGCGTCAAAGAGCTTGGCGTCTTCGCCTTCGGTGCCGCAGGCTGCCATCCAGTTGGCGGACAACTTCACGAAAGGCAGCTCGATATCAGCGCTTGCTATATTGGTAACGGCTTCACCGATTGCCATGCGGCTCGCGGCAGCAGAGTCGGCAATGGCTAACGGCGTTCTTTCGCCCATGCTCATCGCTTCACCGCGGTTGCCCACAAAGCTGATGTTGGTGACGGCGCTGTCGGCAACCGGCACCTGCCAGGGACCGACCATCTGGTCGCGATGAACCAAACCGCCTACCGTGCGGTCACCGATCGTGATCAAGAAGCTCTTGGAACCCACCGTCGGATGACGCAGGACATCCTTAACCGCTTTCTTCAAATCAATGCCTTCGGGATTAAATTCAGGCAATTGCTGTTCGACATGCTCAACCGTGCGGTGCATGCGAGGGGCTTTGCCCAAAAGCACTTCCATCGGCATATTGACGGCATCAGTTTCTTTTTCGCAGCGCGCCACAACAAGCGTGTTGTCTTCGCTGATGGCACCCAATACCGCATAGGGGCAGCGTTCGCGTTTGCAGATTGCATCAAAGGTTTCAAGGGATTCCGGGGCAATGGCGATGGAATAGCGTTCCTGACTTTCGTTGCACCAGATTTCAAGCGGGCTCATGCCGCTTTCTTCAACCGGCACTTTGGTGAGATCCAAGCGTGCACCGTGACCGGAGAGGTCAGCCAATTCCGGCATAGCGTTCGACAAACCGCCCGCGCCCACGTCGTGAATTGCCAAAATGGGATTGCGTTCCCCGCTAGCCCAGCAGCGGTCAATAACTTCCTGCGCACGGCGTTCCATTTCGGGGTTACCGCGCTGCACGCTATCGAAGTCAAGCGCTTCGGTGTTGCTTCCCGTGGTCATAGAGCTTGCAGCACCGCCGCCCAAACCGATTCGCATGCCCGGGCCGCCCAAGCTGATCAAAAGCGTTCCCGGAGGAAGCGAGGTTTTATGCGTTTGGTCGTTGCGGATGTTGCCGATGCCGCCCGCAAGCATAATGGGCTTGTGGTAGCCGTAACGCGTCCCGCCGACGTTCGATTCAAACACACGGAAGTAACCCAAAACATTCGGGCGGCCGAATTCGTTATTAAAAGCGGCAGCGCCCAAGGGGCCGTCCGTCATAATGGAAAGCGGACTCGCGATACGAGAGGGCTTGCCGTATGTGTCTTTGTTGTGACAGGCTTCTGCCGTCACGTCTTTATCGTTTTCCCAGTCTTGAGGCGCTTCGGGCAATTCCAAGGCGGAAACCGTGAAGCCGCAGAGACCGGCCTTCGGACGGGCACCGCGCCCTGTAGCGCCCTCGTCGCGGATTTCACCGCCCGAACCCGTGGAAGCGCCCGGGAAAGGCGAAATCGCTGTCGGGTGGTTGTGCGTTTCCACTTTAAAGACGGTATGTGTTTCTTCTTCCTCTTCGGTAAAGACGCGGCCGAAAGCTTCGCCTTCTGGCGTTCTCGGGTAAAGACGCGGCACCTTGGCGCCTTCAAAAATCGCGGCATTATCCGAATAAGCCACGATAGTGCCTTGCGGATGCGCCTTATGCGTTTCACGGATCATGCCAAAGAGGGTCTTTTCTTCGTCTTTGCCATCAATCGTCCACTTGGCGTTGAAAATCTTATGACGGCAGTGCTCAGAATTGGCCTGCGCGAACATCATGAGTTCAACATCGGTCGGATTGCGGTTAGCTTTCGTGAAGGCGTCCGTGAGGTAGTCGATTTCGTCTTCGCTCATGGCCAAGCCCATCGTGAGATTGGCATCAGCGAGCGCCTGACGGCCGTTCTTTAAAAGATCTACCGTCACCATGGGTTTGCCGGGCAATTCAAGGAAAATCTTTGCAGCTTTCACATCAGCGTCGACAACGCTTTCTGTCATGCGGTCATGAAGAACACCGGCCACGCGAGTGAGAACGTCAGCTTGAGGAGCGCTGCCCGCAAAGTCGACGTTATAAAGCGTTCCCCTTTCAATACGAAGGATCACGTCCAAGCCGCAGTTATGCGCAATATCCGTGGCTTTACTGGCCCAAGGGCTGATCGTGCCCAAGCGCGGAATCACCATGAAGGTCGCATCGGCCTTCACATCTGCGCCATCAGCGCCATAATGCAAAAGCGCCTGCAAACGGGCGCTTTCATCATCGGTCAATGGGCGTTGTGCGTGTACAAAGTGCACGAAACGGGCGGATACGCCTTGAGCAGCAGGCGCAATCTCGCGAATGCGCTTTAAAAGACGCGCAGCGCGAAAGTCCGACAAAGCACTTGTGGCCATTAAAGTGAACATCGTATCGGTGTTAGACATGGCAGAAAATGTCCCCAAGAAAGACTTCGGTTAGGAAGATAAATAGAAAAAACACTAATCGAATTATTATAAGAGTCCGAAGGCCTAAATTCCCTTTATTTAGGCTTTTGGCCAAGTTTTTTAGCTTCACAAAAAGCTAAATTCCATTCCCCGTTCAGATTCCTTTCTTTCAAACATTCGGCATAGCTTTCTATTAGAATGTCTTCGTTTATGAAATCTGGTCTTAAGGAGCGTTAGATAACCATGTCGACCACGCTGTTGAGTTTGGAAGAATTGTCGGAATTGGAAACCCGCATGACGCACGTGCTGCCTGAAGGCACGCTGATGGATCGCGCGGGTTTTGTGGCTGCCAACTGGATTGATGATCAGTGCGATGCCGCGAGCACCATTGTGATTTTGTGCGGTCAAGGCAACAATGGCGGCGACGGTTACACCGCTGCCCTGCATTTAAAGAGCCGCGGCCATAACGTGATTTGCGTGGCTATCGGCGGCAAGAAACCCAAGACAGAAGACGCGCTTCGCGCTTACAACCGCTGGATTGAAAAAGGCGGCGAAGTGATCGAAGATCCTTACATGGCGCCGAAAGCCGATGTGGTGGTTGACGCGATGCTGGGTGTCGGTATCACTAAAGCGATCTCCGGCGACTATATTGACGCCGCGCTTTGGTTTAACGAACGCCAGGCGCTTCACATGGCAATTGACATTCCGACCGGCATTGACGCCGAGCGCGGCAATTGGGTTGGCGGTATTAAAGGCTGCGTCGCTGACATGACGCTCAATTTAATCAGCGCCAAGGCCGGGTGCTTTATGAATGACGGCAAAGACGCAAGCGGCATGGTCACCCTTTCTGAGCTTGATGTCTCCGTTCCCCTTTCCTCTTTGAGTTTGATTGACACCGATGACTTCAAGCACATCCTTGAACTTCGCAAATATCACTCTCACAAGGGCACCTACGGACGCTGCCTCGTTGTGGGCGGCGACAAAGGCAAGGTGGGCGCTGCGCTTTTAGCTGCACGCTCTGCTTTGAAGCTTGGCGCAGGAAGCGTCACTGTTGAATTAATGGCCCAAAACGCTCCCCTTTACGATCCGGCTCAGCCCGAATTGATGATTACGGACGAACCCGTTGACTTCAACGATTTTGATGTGATCGTGATCGGCTGCGGCATGGGCATGAGCGAAAAAGCTAAAGAACGACTGCTCGCCGCAGTTCGCACAAACGTGCCGCTCATTATTGACGCCGATGCGCTCACCATGATCTCTCAAGACCAATCGCTTGAAGATGAAGTGCTCGCCCGCAAGGCGCACACGGTGATTACACCGCATCCGGGCGAAGCCGCCCGCATGCTTCACCGCGACGTGAAGAGCATTCAGGATGACCGTGTGACAAGCGCCCGTGAACTTTCGCTTCAAACCGGCGCCATCACGGTGCTCAAAGGTACGGGCACGGTGGTCACGATGCGAAGCTCTCGCTCCTGGATTAATCCGACGGGCAACGCTTGCTTGGCTACGGCCGGTTCTGGTGACGTTTTAGCCGGCATGATCGGCGCCTTCTTTGCGCAGAAGTTTGACATTGTGAGCGCAACGCTCGGTGCCGTTTGGCTTCATGGCGAAGCGGTTCGCGCAAGAAACACGGGTATTGTCGCAATGGATATTTGCGAACGCGCCGCGCGCGCCCTTGAAATCCTTCGCTGGGGCGGCAACCCCGACGATCTCGTCGATCCGTATGACGAAAGCGAATTTGTGCTCGACGAAGACGGTCCGGGTGAAGCTATTGCCCGCACGATGGGGTCTGAAGAAGCCTAAGCCTTTCGACAACCTAATGTAAACAAGGGAGGTGTTACAAAAGTCTAGTTCTTAGACTTGATTAACACCTCCTTTTTAATTGGCGGAGGGCCAATTTTATGAAATATCCTATTGCAATTGAACATGGGGACGATACACACGCCTTTGGCGTAGTTGTTCCCGATTTGCCCGGTTGTTTTTCTGCAGGAGATACGCTTGATGAGGCGCTTGAGAACGCCAAGGAAGCAATTGCTGGGTGGATTGATCTAGAAATCGATGAAGGCCATCCAATCCCTAAAGCCTCCTCGCTCGCGGAAATCTCGAAAATGGACAAATTTAAAGGGTGGTATCTTAGTGTAGTTGAGGTGTCTTCTGAATCGTTTTAAGCGATAAAGTGCAAAGGATCAATATCACGTTACCGCCACGTTCTTCGTCGCTTAGATAAATTTAAGGGGTGTTTACATAGTCCCTTCTCGTAAATGGGACTTTTGTAACACCCCTTTTGTGGTTATTGGTGCGGACCGCTGCAAGCAATCCGCTTCTTCTTAGTGTTGTTCGTCTTCGCTCGGTTGATAACCAGGCTTATATTCGTCCTTCAAAATTTGCGTGCCGAACTTGTTTTCCAGTCCGCTGATGAAAGCGGATTGTTCGGGATTGCTGTAAAGCTGAGCCAATTCAGCTTTACGCATCGCAAGTTCCTCGGGCGAAGGCTCGGTCTTTTTGGAATCCAACACTTCGATTACCACATAAGAACCATTGGGCGTTTGAACGCCGGTATAAGCCGGAAGCTTGTCAGCGGCCGGGCGAAGCGCCGCAGTCACGACTTCATAAGCGTAGGCGCCCGGACGTTCACGCGACACGACAGTCTTATTGCCAAAAGCGCGGCTCACGCTCTGTTTGGCCTTAAGTTTTTCAATATCAGCGGTGCCTTGAGCACGAGCAGCCTCAATTGCTTTCGTGTTCTTCAAACTCGTTTGGATCGCGCCCTTCACTTCATCAAAGGTCTTCGTCGTTTGACGATGGTGCTGCGTCACACGAGCGGCCAAAAGCGTGTTCGAAGCCACTTCGATGGCGTTGGAGTTGCGCTTGTCTTCAAGCACATCAAAGCTATAGAGCGCTTCGACCACATTGGGATTCAGAAGCTGGTCTTCGTGGTCGCGCGTAATGTTTTCAGCCTTTTGAATCTTCAAATTAAAACGTTCGGCAACGGGCTGGAGCGATTCGCTTTGTTCATAAACCATGTTGGAGAAGGTTTCGGCGTCTTCAGCAAACTGACGCACAGCGGCTTGCTGCTTATAAAGCGCTTCAATTTCACCGCGCACCTGAGCCAAGCTCTTTGCTTGAGAGGCTTTGATGTCGTCAATGCGGATGATGTGGTAGCCAAACTGCGTTTTAACCGGACCCACCAAATCACCCTTCTTGCCGCCAAAGACCGCGGAGTCAAATTCCGGAACCATCATGCCTTTTTGGAAAAAGCCGAGGTCTCCGCCTTGGCGGGCGCTGCCCGGGTCAGCGGATTTTTCTTTGGCAAGCTGCGCGAACTTCTTGGGATCAGCCTTAATCTGAGCCATGAGTTCGTCGGCTTCTTTTTTCGCATCCGCGTCGCTCTTTTCACCCGTAACAGCGATCAGGATGTGGCTTGCGCGGCGTTCTTCAGGCGTAGAGAAACGCTGAAGGTTTTGTTCGTAGAAAGTCTTGATGTCATCTTCGCTTGCTTGAATGTCTTTGTAAGAGTCAGGCGAAAGAATCACGTATTCAATGTCAACACTTTCGGGCACAGCAAATTGAGCCTTGTGCGCATCGTAGTAAGCCTTCGTTTCATCGTCCGTCACGGAAACGCTCTTTAAATAGGCATCGGGCTTCACTTCAAACGTGCGAATCGTGCGTTCTTCGGTGAGCAAATCATGGATGCGGCGGGCAACGGTGTTGCTTGCAAGCGTGCTTTGAGAGACAGAAGACAGGAGCATCTGGCGCGTCAAATCTTGGCGCAGTTCCAGCACAAACTGCTCATCGGTCTTACCCATGCTGTTTAAGAATTGCTGATAGGCTTCCACAGAGAACTTGCCGTCACGTTGGAAAGCGGGCGCCTGCTTCACAAGATTAATCGCATCGGCTTCACCGACATTCATGTATTCGGTCGCGATTTCCAGAGCAACGGCGCGGTCGCTGATCAAGGCAGCCAAAATGGATGCACGGGCTTCGATGGAGTCAAGCATATTGGGCTTGAAGCTTTGACCCATTTGGCGGCGGAAATTATCCAAATACTGGCGCTTGGCGTTATCAAAATCCATCAACGTGATGGAAGTGTCGCCTACGGTTGCCAGATCATTTTCCGTATCGGACATGCGGTTATAGCTGTAAATACCGGTGACCACAAACGACGGAATAATGAAAATCATGGCGATAAACATCATCCAGCGCTTATGCGTGCGAAAAGCCTGAAGCATTATTTCTATCCCTAAAAAATACAAAAAGTCTCTCTGCGGTTTCATCAAACCGCAAAAACGTGGTAATTCTAGCAACTAGAGGGCAATCAAGGGAGAAAAAGCCATGAAAAGTAACAGTTGCGAACAAAAAGATCGCACTCTGTACAAAAGCTTTGGGATTTAAGAAAGAGAAGTTGGCGGAGTGGACGGGACTCGAACCCGCGACCCTCGGCGTGACAGGCCGATATTCTAACCAACTGAACTACCACTCCAAACCGTAGAGGCTTGATGCGGACTTCGGTAAGTGTTGGCGGAGTGGACGGGACTCGAACCCGCGACCCTCGGCGTGACAGGCCGATATTCTAACCAACTGAACTACCACTC
>CALXQR010000005.1 GCA_944390675.1 uncultured Burkholderiaceae bacterium | reverse complement strand
TGGGAGCGTAGCTCAGTTGGTAGAGCAGCGGACTCTTAATCCGTCGGTCCAGAGTTCGAGTCTCTGCGCTCCCACCAAACTTCTTCAAAATTTGTTATTGGCATTGGGAGCGTAGCTCAGTTGGTAGAGCAGCGGACTCTTAATCCGTCGGTCCAGAGTTCGAGTCTCTGCGCTCCCACCATCGCCTTTCTTTCCCACTTTTTCTAATCCCCAGTTCAGTTTCGTGTGCTTTGTTGGTAACAACATGCAAAATTTTGCATATTTTTCGCCTTTAAAGTCCACAAAAACACCGTTCTATCCTTAAAATACCCTTTTTGTCTCGATAGTTAATCAAAACACAAAATGTTCCTGCCCACTGCTGAAGATACGGATCGTTTGGGCGCCGCATTGGCCTGCGCGCTCGATCAAAATCGTTCGGCCATTGTCCGAAGCGGTTTTAACATCCGTCTGGAAGGAAATTTAGGCGCGGGCAAAACCAGTCTGACTCGTGCGACATTGCGCTCGCTCGGCGTAACCGGACGTATTAAAAGTCCAACATTCACGCTGCTGGAGACCTACCCTTTGGATGGCGGTCTGGAAGTGTTTCATTTCGATTTCTATCGGTTCGAATCGCCCGAGGAGTTTCTCGACGCTGGTTTTCGGGATAATTTCGCCCCCGGACACATTACATTTGTCGAGTGGAGCGAAAAAGCCGGAGAGTGCCTGCCCGATGCTGATTTGATCATGACTCTGACTCCCGAAGGCGACGGACGCCGTGTTACTTTCGTCACCCCAACGAATTTGGGGGCAAATGTTTTAAGCGCACTGAATAAAGAATGGACCTCTCACGCAGAACTTTAATCGCCACAACAAGCGGCACGCTTGCATTGTCGCTCGTGCCTCTGAAAAGCGCCTTCGCTGCTCAGATGGTAGATGTTCGCATGTGGCCGGCAAAGGAATACACCCGTGTCACTCTTGAACATGATCAGCCCATCAAGTTCAAGTATTTTCTCGTGCGCTCACCGATGCCCTATCGATTGGTCGTCGACATTGAAGGCTTAACGCTGACCGCTAAGCTGCAGAAAATGATTTCAGATGTCTCGCCGAACGATCCCTATATCAAGGCAGTGAGAATCGGACAGTTTTCTCCCAGCGTGGTACGCCTCGTCATGGATTTAAAGAGTGAAGTGCGCCCGGAGGTCTTTTCACTTAAGCCCGTAGCCAACTACAAATACCGTTTGATTTTTGACATTTATCCCGTCAACTCGGAAGACCCGATTGCCGGCGTTATCGCGGGCTTAAGCAATAAAGAGAGCTCTTCGCCCAAAACATCGGTGGCTAAAACCCAAACCGCGACTCTGCCAAAAGCAGACGTCAAACCGTCGGTTTCCGGCAAGCAGGACTCTAAGGCTAAGCCTGCGGCGCCTGCTAAAACACCCGCAAAACCGGTCACGCAGCCCGAAAAAACAGCTAAAAAATCTGCTCCCGTTGCCAAACCCGTACCCAAGAAAAAACGTGACATTGTCATTGTGGTGGATGCCGGCCACGGCGGAGAAGACCCCGGCGCCGTGGGTAAACGCCGAACCTACGAAAAACACATCACTTTATCGATCGCTAAGCGTCTGGAACGTTTGATCCGAGCAGAAAAGGGCATGAAGGTTGTCATGACACGCACCTCGGACCACTTCGTCAGCCTGAGCCAGCGTGTGATGATCGCTCAGAAAGCCAAAGCGCATCTTTTCGTGAGCATTCACGCTGACGCTTGGACGAAACCTTCTGCCAAAGGTGCCTCTGTCTACGCATTGGCCGAACGCGGCGCAACCAGCTCAGCTGCGCGTTGGTTAGCTAAAAACCAAAATGAAGCCGACTTGATCGGCGGGGCGAATTTCAAAGAAGTGGACCGCAGACTCCAATCGGTTCTCGTTGATATGACAACTTCATGGAAGATCAATTACAGCTTGGAACTGGGGCACAGTGTTTTGCAGTATTTGGCAAAAGTTAACACCCTGCACCGCAAACAGGTGGAGCAGGCAGGCTTTTTGGTTCTGAAAGCACCGGGCATTCCGTCAATTTTGGTGGAAACCGCCTTTATCAGTAACCCCCAAGAGGAAAGAAAACTCAAAACCGCCGCCTATCAGCAGAATGTGGCCGAAGCCATTTTGCAGGGCATCAAGACTCAAGTGCGAAAGAACGACTCCATTATGCAAAGTTAATCGGGCAGAAACGTTTTGCAACGCAAACTTCTGCTTTAGGAGCCCTTTCTGAACTGAGAACGGCTAAAATAATTCAATCGCTTTGATTTTTAACTCAAGGACATCGCAATCATGGCAATCGTCTCATTACGTCAATTACTGGATCATGCGGCTGAAAACGGCTACGGCGTTCCGGCCTTCAACGTGAACAACATGGAACAGGTTCAAGCCATCATGACGGCCGCTCAGGAAGTGGGTGCGCCCGTGATCATGCAGGCTTCTGCCGGTGCCCGCCGCTACACAGGTGAGCTTTTCCTGAAGCATTTGATTGAAGCCGCTGTTGAGTCTTATCCTGACGTCCCCGTTTGCATGCACCAAGACCACGGCCAAAATCCCGCTGTCTGCCAAGGTGCTATCCGCATGGGTTTCAGCTCCGTGATGATGGACGGCTCTCTGCAGGCTGATGGCAAAACCATTGCCAGCTATGACTACAACGTCAATGTCACTCGTCAAGTTGTTGAAATGGCTCACTGCATCGGCGTGAGCGTTGAAGGCGAATTAGGTTGCCTCGGCTCTTTAGAAACCATGAAGGGCGACAAGGAAGACGGTCACGGCACCGACGCGAAGATGACGCGCGAACAGCTTCTCACCGATCCGGATCAAGCCGCCGATTTTGTAGAAAAGACGCAGCTTGACGCTTTGGCGATCGCCATCGGTACGAGCCACGGCGCCTATAAGTTCTCCCGCAAGCCCACCGGTGACATTCTGTCCATTGAACGCGTCAAGGAAATTCACCGCCGCCTGCCCAACACGCACCTTGTCATGCACGGTTCTTCCTCCGTTCCGCAGGAATACCTCGCTGAAATCCGTGAATTCGGCGGTCAAATGCGTGAAACGTACGGTGTTCCGGTTGAAGAGATTCAGGAAGCCATCAAGCACGGTGTACGCAAGGTCAACATTGACACCGACATCCGCCTGGCTATGACCGCTGCGGTTCGTCGCTTCTTGGTTGAAAATCCCTCCAAGTTCGACCCGCGTGAATACCTCAAGGTCGCTCGCCAAGCCGCCTACGAACTGTGCAAAAAGCGTTACCTTGAATTCGGCTGCGAAGGTCAAGGCGCTAAGATCAAACCCATCGATTTGTTCTCGATGGCCAAGCGCTACTCCAGCGGTGAATTAAAGCAAAACGTGATCTGATTTCTCACTCATTTCACTAGGGGGAGCGCTATCCGCTCCCCCGATTTTTGATTGATCACTATGAGCGACGCAAAAGATTTAAAAGGTAAGACTGGCCTGAGACGCCTGATCAACGCGTTTTCCTACTCCAAAGACGGCTTTGCCGCCGCCTATGGTTCGGAAGAGGCTTTCCGTCAAGAGTTTTGGCTTTTGATCATCGGTGCAATTGTGGCCATCGTCCTGCCTGTCACGCTTTTGCAAACGGTTTGCCTGATCGCCGTTTTACTTTTCCTGCTCATCGTTGAAATTCTCAATTCCGCCATTGAAGCAACTGTTGATCGGATCGGCGCGGAAATCCATCCGCTATCAAAGCGCGCCAAAGACATGGGAAGCTGCGCAGTGCTTATGGCCTGCGCTTTGGCAGCACTCGTCTGGATCGCCGTCCTGGCTGATTGTTTCTTAAACTAATTTTTCCTCGTTTTGGGCCATCAAAATCTTTCTCGGTACTGAGAAAAACCGCTAGAATGTACCCGTTAATCTGTTGGTGAAAGTCCAACGAAATTTTCTATAACGGAATTGAACGATCATGCCCATTCTTGATACTTCT
The DNA here is from genome assembly GCA_944390675.1 of uncultured Burkholderiaceae bacterium. Classification (GTDB taxonomy): domain Bacteria; phylum Pseudomonadota; class Gammaproteobacteria; order Burkholderiales; family Burkholderiaceae_F; genus Aphodousia. The sequence continues at coordinate 160,480 of CALXQR010000005.1, read as the reverse complement.
CTGCACTCCTTAAAGCGCATTTATCGCGGCAAAGTTCGTGACAGCTATGAGCTCGATGACGATAAGCTTTTGATTATCGCCACAGACCGTATTTCTGCCTTTGACGTCATTCTTGACGATCCGATCCCCTACAAGGGAATGGTCCTGCAGGCTCTCACGGATTTTTGGTTTGAAAAACTCAAGGGCATTGTGCCGAATCACTTGACGGGCATTGATCCGACGACAGTGGTTGCGCCTGACGAAGTGGAACAAGTTCGCGGCCGCTCCGTTGTCGCCATGAAGCTCAAGCCTATTCCCATTGAATGCGTGGTGCGCGGCTATATCGCTGGCGGCGGTTGGAAAGACTACAAGGCGACCGGCAAAGTTTGCGGCGTAGAGCTGCCGGCCGGACTGCAGCAAGCGCAAAAGCTGCCTCAACCGATTTTCACGCCGGCCGCAAAAATGGAAGTCGGCAAGCATGACGAAAATATCTCTTTTGAACAAGCGGTAAGCCTGGTCGGAGAAGATGTCGCCCGCAAGATTCGCGACTATTCGATTGAGCTTTACACGCGCGCTGCCGAATATGCTCTCACGCAGGGCATCATCATTGCCGATACGAAGTTTGAATTTGGGCTCGATGAAAACGGCACCGTGCGTCTGATGGATGAAGTGCTGACGCCTGACTCCTCTCGCTTCTGGCCTGCCGACCAATACAATGTCGGCATGTCGCCTCCCTCTTTTGATAAGCAGTTCATCCGCGATTGGCTTGAAACACAGCCCTGGAACAAGACTGCTCCGGCCCCCCGCGCTCCTGAAGAAATCATTGAAAAGACCTCTCAGAAGTATCGCGAGGCTCTGCGTCGTTTAGCCGGCCATGATGTGGCTTAATAAACGGCTTAGCTGATGTGTTCATGGCGCGGGAAACTCCTGAGTTCCCGCGCCCTTCTTGTTTTTTTAAAGGTTGGCTGATTATGCAAAATTCTCCCGTTGTCGGTGTGGTCATGGGTTCCAATTCGGATTGGGACATCATGAAAAACGCCTGTGACATTCTCAAGCAATTTGAGGTGCCTTTTGAGGCTCAGGTTGTCTCCGCTCACCGCATGCCCGATGAAATGTTTCGCTATGCTGAAACGGCTCGCGAAAGAGGTCTTAAAGTGATCATCGCAGGCGCGGGCGGCGCAGCTCACCTGCCTGGAATGCTCGCTGCCAAAACAACCGTGCCGGTTTTGGGCGTGCCGATCCCCTCTCGCTACTTAAGAGGCGAAGATTCGTTGCTCTCCATCGTGCAAATGCCAAAGGGCGTGCCTGTTGCCACTTTCGCCATCGGTGAAGCCGGAGCCGGCAATGCCGCACTCTTTGCCATTGAAATGCTTGCTGCCGGCGGTTCGGAAGAAATGAAAGAAAAAATTGAACAATTCCGCCGTGCTCAAAATGAAAAAGCACGCAATATGGTCTTGCCCCTTTAATTTTTAATACGAATTCGACATGCAGAAAAAGTTGCCTTTAAACCCTGGTGAAATGCTCGGCATGATGGGCGGCGGTCAGTTGGGAAGAATGTTTGCCATCGAAGCTGCTTACATGGGGTATCACGTCACAGTGCTTGAACCCGGTGAATTGCCGCCCGCCGCAGAGGTTTCCTTAAAGCATATTGCGGAACCGTATTTAAGCGATACCGGCTTGACTCGCCTTGCACAAGAAACCAGCGCTGTGAGCACGGAATTTGAAAATGTTCCTGCTGAAGCTTTAAATCGCTTAGCTCAGGATGCATTCGTGGCGCCTCCGGGATCCGCTGTTGCAGTGGCTCAAGACCGCAACGATGAAAAGCAATTCATTGAGCAGCAGGCGCATGTCCCTGTTGCCCCGCATTGCCATATCCGCTCGGTCGAAGACATTGAAAAAGCCGATGAGAAACTTTTCCCCGCCATTTTGAAAACGGCTCGTTTAGGCTATGACGGCAAGGGACAAGTTTTGGTTGATAACCGTCAGGCGTTGCGCGAAGCATTCGACGAACTCAAAGGCGTTGACTGCATTCTGGAAAAAAGGCTTGAACTTTTTAAAGAAGTCTCAGTGATTGTGGCCCGCTCTCATGATGGCCAAACAGCAACATTCCCCGTCTGCGAAAACAAGCACCGTAACGGCATTCTCGCAGTCACCGTCATGCCCGCACGCGTAAGCGACGAAGTCTCTGCGAAAGCACGACAATACGCTACGCAAATCGTCGACGCGCTTCACTATGTCGGCGTGCTGTGTGTGGAATTCTTCGTGCTGAAAGACGGATCACTTGTTGCCAATGAAATGGCTCCCCGTCCGCACAATTCCGGCCACGCCACAATTGACGCGTGCTGGAGCAATCAGTTCGAGCAGCAACTTCGTTGCATGACCGGTCAGCCCCTTGCGGACACGACCCAACACTCCCCCGCTGTCATGCTGAACCTGTTGGGTGACATTTGGTTTGACGGAGAAAACAGACGCGAACCGGATTGGTCCGCCGTTCTTGCTGTTCCCGGCGCCAAGCTTCATCTCTACGGAAAAGCGCAGGCGAGAAAAGCACGAAAAATGGGGCACATCACCTGTGTCGGAAAAACGATTGAAGAAGCCATGCAACGCGCTAAAGCTTGCGCGAAAATTTTGGATTTACCGGAGCCCCAATAATGTTGCCAGTTGATGAACGCGCCATCCGCGCCGCTGTTGATGTGTTGGAATGTTCAGGCTTGGTGGCCATGCCTACCGAAACAGTCTATGGGCTTGCCGCCAATGCGGAAGACGAAAAAGCGGTTAAGAAAATTTTTGAAGCTAAAAATAGACCGACGACCCACCCGTTGATTGTTCACATTACGGGAGAAGAGGCGCTTGATCATTGGGCTTGCGACATTCCGCAAAGCGCTTACGTGCTTGCGAGAAAATTTTGGCCGGGCCCGTTGACGATGATCTTGAAAAAGTCAGACGCTGTCGGTGATTGGATCACTGGCGGTCAGGACTCCGTCGGTCTGCGCTGCCCCTCTCATCCGTGGGCAGTGGCTTTAATTAAGGCCTTTGCAGGTAAGCACCACCGAGGACTCGCCGCCCCCTCCGCCAATACCTTCGGCCGCATTTCGCCCACTTGCGCTCAGCATGTTCGTGACGATTTGGGCGAAAAGCCAAAAGGCAAAGTGGATTTCATTTTAGATGGCGGTCAGTGTGAAGTGGGAGTGGAATCCACCATCATTAATTTGAGCGGCGAGCATCCTGAAATTCTGCGTCATGGCGCGGTCACCCGCGGTATGCTCGAAGAAGCCCTGGGTTGTGCAGTGCCCGATGGCGGCAAAGATTCTCCTCGCGTTTCCGGTTCTCTGAAGAGCCACTATGCGCCGAAAACCAAAGTGGTTCTTTCTGACAATATTGCGGCAGAACTCGAAAAGCTCAAAGATAAAAAAGTGGCCGTCATGGCCAGCGGTCAAGCGCTCGAGCAAACGCCCGCCCATGTTGTTAAGTGGTTTATTGCTCCAAGTGATGCAAGCGAATACATGCACGTGCTCTACACGCGTCTGCACGAACTTGATCAAACCAGCGCCGATTTAATCTTGATCGAAACGCCGCCCACGGGAGACGCTTGGAACGCTGTGCAAGACCGTCTTAACCGAGCGGCCGCCTGATGCCATGAGTGAAGATCTCGTCCGTTTATCCAAACGCATCAGTGAGCTTGGAATCGCTTCCAGGCGCCAGGCTGATGCTTGGATCGAAAAAGGCTGGGTGAAGGTTAATGGCAAGGTGGCGGTTTTAGGTGACAAAGTCGCTCCCGGCGATCGCATTCAAGTATCATCCAAAGCGCGTGAACAGCAGCAACAACAAGTCACCGTCTTACTCAATAAGCCAGTGGGCTATGTGAGCGGACAAGCCGAAGACGGCTATGAGCCCGCCAAGGTGCTGATCAAACCTGAGAATCATTGGCGTGAGGATGACTCCGGGATCCGTTTCAATCCTTCGCAGCTTTTGCACCTTGTGCCGGCCGGTCGACTCGACATCGATTCGGTTGGTCTGCTGGTCTTGACTCAAGACGGTCGAGTTGCCAAAACCATTATCGGTGAGACGAGCGAAATCGAAAAAGAATACATTGTGCGTGTCGCCAGCGCCGATGGCTCTGCACCTAAGCTTTCAGAAGAAGGTTTGAAACTGCTTAATTTCGGCTTGAGTTTAGATGGCAAAGCTTTGCTGCCCGCTAAAGTTTCCTGGCTCAATGACGATGAATTGCGTTTCATCCTCAAAGAAGGTAAAAAACGTCAAATTCGTCGAATGTGCGAAGCCGTCGGACTGAAAGTGTTGCGTCTCAAACGAGTGCGTGTCGGACGGGTTGTTTTAGGCAGGCTGCCAGTCGGCAAATGGCGTTACCTCAAACCCGACGAAAGTTTTTAGCAAATCAGGCTGCTTTCGATATGCACAATCGCGCGGTATTGGCTCAGCTATTGTTAGTCTTTGTGACGCTGCTTTGGGGATCAACCTTCCTTACCCTTCAGATAGCGCTCACTTGGGCCGATCCCGTTGTTGTCGTCGCGCTGCGTTTCTTACTGGCAAGCGCCATCCTTTTATGCATTCTGAGAAAGTCAGTCCTGTCCATTACCCGATATGAATGGAAAGCCGGACTTTTTATCGGTTTGTGTATCTTTGGCGTCTACACGCTGCAGACAATCGGGCTCGCAACCATCCCCAGCAGCACATCAGCATTTTTAACCGGTCTTTACGTCGCTTTTGTTCCTTTGCTGCAATGGCTTGTCTTTAAAAATGTGCCCCAGCCCATGACAATTGTCACCATTGTTTTGGCCTTTGCCGGGATGACGCTTTTTGCCAATCCATTTGCTGTGAGTTTTTCCGGTCAAGCCGGTGAATGGATCACGGTGCTGAGCGCGCTTATTTGCGCGGCCGAAATTCTTTCCATCAGTTATTTCACCAAAGGATGCAGACCGCTGCAGTTAAGCTTTACGCAGATCATCACTGTCGCCCTTCTCGCTTTATTTACCCTTTTGTGGCACGAACCGGTCAAACCGACCGAATGGACTTGGGGATTGGGAATTTGCGTAACCGCCCTAGCGGCCATCGTGAGTTTTGTACAATTCGGTATTGGCTGGGCGCTTAAATACGTCTCCGCCATGAAAGCGACTCTGATTTATGCGCTGGAACCTGTTTTTGCCGGCATCATCGGTTGGCTTGCCGGTGAATATTTCGGCTGGTCAGAACTTACCGGCGCCGCTCTGATTATCGTCGCGGTACTCATCAGCGCATGGCGTCCTGCCAACCGACGACAGACGGCCTCTCGGGAAAGTTAACGAAATGAATGCAAGTGATCCTATCGGCTTTTTTGATTCCGGCTGGGGTGGTTTATCCATCTTAAAGACCGCACGCAGGATGCTGCCTAATGAAAACTTCATTTATGTCGCTGACTGCGGTTACGCCCCTTATGGAGACCGATCGCATAATTTCATCGTGAATCGCGCCCGTACAATCGCTTCCTTTTTGTTTGACCGCACGCATGCCAAGGCGCTCGTTGTCGCCTGCAACACAGCCACCGCCGAAGCCATCGACACACTCCGTCAAGAGCGCCCTCATGAAATTATTGTCGGCATTGAACCTGCTATTAAACCGGCGGTTGCGATTTCAAAAAATAAACGCATCGGCATGATTGCCACCAACCGCACCGCTCACTCAGAACGCTACTTAAAATTGCTTCGCCGCTTTGGTAAGGAAGCGCATATTCTCTCTGAAGGGTGCCCCGGTCTGATGAATTGTGTGGAGGCCGGAGAATTTGACAGCCCTAAAACTCGGGCGCTTTTGCACCGCTTCTTAGATCCGATGATTCAAGATGAAATCGATACGCTCGTTTTAGGCTGCACACACTACCCATTTTTAAGTGAAACCATTCAATCCATTGTCGGCCCCTCGGTAACGATTTATGAGCCCAGTGAAGCGGTTTGCAGACACCTGAAAGATCGTCTTCAATCCGCCAACGCAATCAATACGCAGGCTCAAAAAGGCAGTGAATATTTCTTTGTGAGCGGGTTAAACGAACAAAGAAAAAGCGTGGCTTTGCGTCTTTGGGGCAAAACCACGCCTTTTGAAAATTTGGATTAAGGCCAAAAACTAAGCCTCAGGTTCAATCAGAAAATTTTGCATCTTTTCGCGAAGTTCAGCAGGAATCGGCGTGGATTTCCGATTTGGCGCATCAATGCACACCATCACTTCACGGCACTTCACGTGCAGATTATTGTCTTTATAAAACTCAATTTCAACCGTAAACGAACTGTTGCCGATATGGCTCACCCAAAGCCGCAGTTCACCAACATCGCCGATATGAAAGGGCTTAAAGAAATCCGACTGAATAGAGACCACCGGAATCAACACGTCCTTTTGTGACATGTTTTCCCACGGCAGCTGCATGCCTTCACGGAACCAGTCCTCGGTCAATCCGTTAAAAAGCACAAAGAAATTCGGATGAAAAACAATTCCTGCCGGGTCACAGTGCGCGAAGCGAATCATGCACTCTTTTTTAAACACATTGCCCACTTTATTTATTCTCCTCAAAGTCCAGCAACACGGCTCTGACGGGACTGGCGTCCAACCCTTTTATTTTCAAAGGCAACGCCACCAACTGATAGTGTCCCGCACGCGCGGCTGACAAGTCCAAATTTTCCAGAATCAAAATCCCTGCGTCAATAGCCAAAACGTGTGACGGCAGCGTCTCGTCCGCCCCAGCGTCAATGCTAGGGGTATCAATTCCTATGACACGAACACCTGCATCAATTAATTTTTGTACAGCAGCAGGCAAAAGATAAGGGAAAGAATCTGTCCAAACAGATGACTTAAAACCCGTTTTAATTAGGACACGAGAGGAACTTATTGGAGGGAAATCTGCGGGCTCAATCGCAAAATTTTTCTGTAATTCGATGACTTGGCAGGGACCCAGCAGCGATGACAATTGAATGTCAGAAATGTCACCTGAGTGATTTAAATGCAAAGGTGCATCCACATGGGCGCCCAAATGCGCGCTCATCGAAAGCGTCCCCACACGGCAATGCGCGTTTTCTGCAAATCGAAGTGACAACGGATCGTCACCCGGGTAAACGGGTGACGACTCTGTCACTAAAGGCGAGATATCAATGATCCTCATAAATTTCGGGGATCAAGCTGAGCGTCTTTTTCTTCGGAAAGTTTGCTCACGACATCGCGCGCGATTTCAATCATCGTAAGCGGCGCGCAGCCTTCAGCCTTATTATTGGTAATAACAAATCCATTTTGACCGGATTTTTGTGCTACATCGAGCAGGTGCACAATACCGGAGCGCGTAGCCGGATCAGGGTGAACAATCTTGTTAAAGGGCGCGTACGTCATCTTAGCCACCCCATGACGTTGGATCGGATTCAAGGACCAGCGCACAACTAAGGGCCCCTTCATCTTCCAGTCATCGCCTTCGGCTTCCGGATCTTCGTAGTAACGCAACGCAGCGGTTTGACGAATCACATCCGGCATCGAAGGATGCACACCAATCACCAAACGCACACCACTCGGTCTTAACGCATTCAATAATCGCTTTGTATAGATAGAAAGCGTTCGGACTTCAACCGCGTAAACGGGCTTCTCACCTTCAACTTCTTTGGGCAAATCCGCAAAGAACTGAGCGATGCGATCAATATAGCTGTAGCACTCGGCCTGTGTGGGCAATAAAGGACGCGGAATCGGAGAAAGTTGGAAAACCAGAGGACCGGCATTCTCACCCAAACCGTTGATCACGGGATAAACAAACTCATGCATGGCCGCATGCAGATCCAAGAAGTCCTGATTGAGTGAGCGGAAGCGGCCTTTGGGGTCGCGCTTGACGGCGTCCGTCACACTTTGAGGCGCCTTAATCAAGAAGCGGAATTTTTCATCGACCTGAGCGGCCATTGCCGCGTACGCCATTTCATTGAGCGTGCCAAAGAAAGACCAATCAATACCGACGGCTCGAAGCACCGGGTGTTTGCAGTAGGCGGTCAACCCTCGCTTTGTTAAATCTTCAACGCCGCTTGTTTCTCCCCAAACAATTCCTTTCCAACCCGGAAAATTCCAGCTGGCGCAACCTAAATAAATCGACTGCGGCAGTAAACGCCCTAAACGCAAGACATCCTGAGAAGGGGTAACCGGGGTAATCGGCGAGGATGTGACTTCATCAAAACTGTAAGGATCCGTCGTAAATTGATCAAACATATTTTTGCCCAATCTGTATATCAACAAAAGCTAAATGAAAAATCGGAAATGAGAAAACTGAGCTCTTTTTTTGAGTATACGTCTGAAAAGCCCGATACATAGGCCTTTAAATGAGTAGTTCTGCTCAGATCAGGGAAAAATAACAGAAAAAATTGTGCACTTCAAGATCTGAAGCCACAACAATATAACAATTTGATTTTAAAAGAATTAGAGGATGTTGCCCTCGTGAACCCATGTGTTGAGAGCAACATCCTCTTTTTCGAGGACACTATTGTTTAAGCTTTAGGCGGCTTGGGAGGCGGAACCTGAGGCGCCGCAGGCGGCTTAATCAAACTGCCTGTGCGGACAATATGATCAAACTGCGCCATTTGCTCTTCAGTCATGACTTTTTGAAGCTGCGCTCTGGCTTGCACGTAAGCGTCAAACGTGCGTGCGTGCTCCTTCATGAAGGCACTGCGCGCTTCGAGCCGCTGCTGATGAGTCATGCCGGGCTTAAAAGCGGCGCGATGATCGCAACGCACTTGCGCCATATCTGTATAGGCCTGTTTCATTTGCTGCCAAGCGTTTTTCTGCTGAGCGGTCACACCGAAAACCGCTTGCACTTCATCCATAAAGACGCCGGCTTGCTCGCGATCCATGCCGAACGTGTGCACTTCTCGATGCATGAACGCTCTGGGCGGCATCGCTTTATGGCGAGGACCCACACGCGGGCCATCCTGCCAATAACCGCAGTGGGGGCCATCATAGCGATGATGCCAGCCGGGACCCGGCTGATCATCCCAATGCGGACCGCCATGCCAAGCGAAACTGCTCAACGGAATAAGGCCTGCCGATAAAATCGCAGCAATAATCAACGGTTTTCTCGTCATAACATTTCTCCATCTTCTGAAAAAGATGCCCCTGCTCAAACTTCGCTTCGCAGAGGCTTTAAGACTTTAGCTTTGCTTGCAATTGCAGTGTACGTGAGTAACACGCAACAATCCTTTGGCAACTGTTTAATTTTGTTATTTCAGCAAACAATGCGTAACGATCAAAAAGCGAACGATTGATTGAAAAATCAAGTCTCTTGAGCCTGAGTCTCTTTTGGCTTTGATACAATGTTCCCGTTTAGATATTTACTTTCTTTCAGGACGTTACAAAATGGAACTTTCCGCATTAACCGCACTTTCTCCGCTCGACGGCCGCTACGCCCGACAAACCGAGTCGCTGAGAGGAATTTTTTCTGAATCCGCTTTCATGCGCGCGCGTGTTCGCGTCGAAGTGGAGTGGCTCATTGCCTTATCTGAAGCTCAATTGCCTGAATTGGATCACTTGTCCGATCATGGCAAGGCTTATTTGCGCGGCTTGGTGGAAAACTTCACCGTCCAATCCTGCCAAGAGATTAAAGACATTGAAAAAACGACCAACCATGACGTCAAGGCGGTTGAGTACTGGATTAAAGAACAGGTCTCGCACGACGAAGAGCTCGCCCGCGCCAGTGAGTTTGTTCACTTCGGCTGCACGAGCGAAGACATCAACAACACGTCCCACGCTTTGATGCTCAGCGAAGGCCGCAAAGAATTGGTTGAATTCTTGCGTAAGATTCATCAAACATTGGTTGAAAATGCTCACCGCTGGGCCGATGTGCCGATGCTTTCCCGCACGCACGGTCAGACGGCCTCCCCGACGACGGTCGGCAAAGAATGGGCTAACGTGGCGATGCGTCTGAAGCGCGCCATCGAATCCATTGAATCGGTCACGATTTTGGCCAAGATGAACGGCGCCGTGGGCAACTACAACGCGCACACCATCGCCTATCCTGAGAAAGACTGGGAAGCCTTTGCCAAGAAAGTCGTTGAAGAACGTCTCGGCTTGACCTTCAATACGCACACCATTCAGATTGAACCGCATGACTACATGGCTCAAATGTTTGACGCCATCGTTCGAGCCAACACCATTTTGTTGGACTTGGACCGCGACGTTTGGGGCTACATCTCCTTGGGCTTTTACAAGCAAAAACTCAAGGAAGGCGAAGTCGGTTCTTCCACGATGCCGCATAAGGTCAATCCCATTGACTTTGAAAATTCAGAAGGCAACCTCGGCATCGCCAACGCCTTACTTACCCACTTGGCTCAAAAGCTCCCCATTTCCCGCTGGCAGCGTGACTTGACGGACTCTACCGTGCTGCGCAATTTGGGTGTGGCCTTTGGCTACTGCTTCGTGGGTTACAACGCTTTAACCCGTGGCTTAGGTAAATTGCAGCTCAACGAACACAAGCTTGCCGAAGACCTCGATCACGCTTGGGAAGTGCTCGCCGAGGCCATCCAAACCGTGATGCGCCGCTACGGTGTGCCGCATCCCTATGAACAACTTAAGGCGCTCACCCGCGGCAAGGGTATCACGCCGGAGACCATTCATGAATTTGTCTCCCAGCTTGACATCCCCGCTGAGGCTAAAGAACGCCTGATGAAACTCACTCCTGCCACCTATATCGGCAAGGCGGTCGAGTTGGCCAAGAGAGCTTAATATCAGCTAACTCTTAAACTTTTTGGCCCAAACGATTTCAAACTGATCGTTTGGGCCATTTTCTTTTATTTTGTGGATGCCTTCAATTTTTGTTCAAAGTCACTCAAACAACGCTCAACCACTTTATGCAAACACAAAAGAGCGATTAAGTTTGGAATCACCATTAACCCATTAAAAAGATCGGCCAATGCCCAAACCAAATCCACTTTTAAAACGGCTCCCAATCCGATAAACAAACAAACGATTAATCGATAGGGAAATAAGCCTTTGGGACCAAAGAGAAATCGCACATTTTGCGATGCGAAAAAGTACCATCCGATAATCGTCGAATAGGCAAAAAAGAAGAGACAGACTGCAACGAATCCTTTGCCATACAGTCCTAACCCGACATCGTAGGCACGCTGCGTCAATTCAATACCTGTATTTTGATAATCCAATACACCGGTGACCAAAATAACAATCCCGGTAAACGTTACGATCAACACCGTTGCAAATACACCAAAAATAGCAACCAGTCCCTGCTGTGCCGGATGCTCCACTTTCGCAATGGCATGAGCGTGCGGCGTTGATCCCATTCCAGCTTCGTTTGAAAAAAGACCACGAGCGACTCCATACTGCATAGCTTTGGCCACGGTAAAACCCAGAGCTCCACCACCAACGGCTTGAGGATTAAAAGCAGCCGTAAAAATTAATTCAAACGCCGGAAGAATTTGATCCCAATGACAGCAAATTACAAAGGAACCTCCGAGCAAATAGGTCGCTGCCATCAAGGGAACCAGTTTTTCCGTAACTGAGGCCAGACGCCCAATTCCTCCGAAAAATACGGACCCTGCCAACACAGCCGTGACAACTCCGGAAATCCAAAGTGGAATATCGAAAGCCGACTGCATCGCTAAAGAGATGGAGTTGGATTGAACCATGTTTCCAATACAACCTAAAGCAATGATGATGGCTACCGCAAAAAAGTACGCCAGGAAACGGTACTTTTTTCCCATACCCAACGTAATGTAGTAAGCAGGGCCACCTACGATATGTCCGGAGGCATCACGAGTGCGAAAAGTCAACGCCAAAACTGCTTCGGCAAAAATAGTGGCCATCCCAAGAAAAGCCGCTAGCCACAGCCAAAACAGAGCTCCAGGTCCTCCTGAAACAATGGCGGTTGCGGTCCCAGCCACATTTCCAGTACCAACTTGTGCAGCAACGGCGGTAGCTAACGCCTGAAAAGAGCTCATGCCAGATTGATCCGCCTTTTTGCCAAACAACGATGCACCGCCAAATAAATAGCGCGCCGCCAAACCAAAGTAACGAACTTGAACAAAACGAAGACGGATGGTGAAAAAAATACCCGTTCCGCACAACAACGGAATCAGAAAGAACACTCCCCAAAGATAATGGTTTGCGTGATTGACAAAAGTATTCAGAAGCTCCATTGACTTTTCTCTAAAAAGATTAAAAGAGAGGAGCTTTAAATTTTATGGTCTCAACTACTGGGGAAAGTCAATAATTTCCACGAATCTACTCAATTTTCACTAAATGAGATCGATAATTCTGCGGATATATTCTTAAGTACATTCGGTTAGAACGAAGCGTGGGATTTGTTCAAAAATTACTTGCAAAATAGCGGAAAAATCTCTGTTAAATGCTTACAATGGTTGAGTTGAAACTCGCAAAAAGCGTCTTGATTTTCAGAGGTTTTAAGCAATGGCGTCAGCTACTGTATATCGTAAGGACTATATTCCCCCCACTCACTGGGTTGATTCAGCATATTTGGAATTTGACCTTCACCCGCAACAGACACATGTTCACAGCACTTTAATGATTCGTCCCAATGAGGACCGTGTCAATAACGACCTTGTTTTAAACGGCAGGGATTTGAAGCTTGTGAGCATTGCCGTGAACGGACGCCAGCTTGACCGCGCCGAGTACACCCTTCAACCCAACGGTGACCTCGTTTTGCGAGACATCACAACTGATATCAAGCTTGAGATTGAAAACGTCATCAATCCTCAGGCCAATACGTCTTTGTTGGGCCTTTATATCTCCAACGGCAACTTTATGACGCAGTGCGAGGCCGAAGGCTTTCGCCGAATCACTTATTACCCGGACCGCCCCGATGTAATGGCGAAATTTACCGTTCGCATCAACGCTCCAAAGTCTGTCTGTCCGGTTTTGCTCTCTAACGGCAATTTGATTGAAGAAGGTGATTTAGACGGCAATTGGCACTTTACCTGCTGGGAAGATCCTTATCGTAAGCCAAGTTACCTCTTCGCTCTTGTGGCCGGAAATCTTAAGTGCCGCGAGGAAAAATTCCTGCTCAAAAATGGGAAAAAGGCGCTGCTGCAAATTTGGGTTGAACCCCGTAATTTGGACAAAACCGAATTTGCGCTTGAAAGTTTGAAGCGCGCTATCGCTTGGGATGAAGATCGCTTCGGCTTGGAATTGGATCTCGAACGCTTCATGATCGTCGCCACCGATGATTTCACCATGGGGGCAATGGAAAACAAGGGCCTTAACATCTTTAATTCCCGTTGTGTGCTGGCCACTCCTGAGGTTGCTACAGACAAAGATTTCGCCCGAATTGAAAGCGTCATTGGCCATGAATACTTCCACAACTGGACCGGCAACCGCATTACTTGTCGAGATTGGTTCCAGCTCACGCTCAAAGAAGGTTTGACGGTATTTCGTGAACAAGAGTTTGCCGCAGATATGCTCGGCGACTCTTCTGCCCGCGCGGTCAAGCGCATTGAAGATGTACGCTATTTGCGTGACCGGCAATTTACCGAAGATGCTGGCCCGATGGCTCATCCGATTCGTCCGGAGTCCTACGAGGAAATCAACAATTTCTATACAACCACGGTCTACGAAAAAGGCGCTGAAGTCATCCGCATGCTTCAAACGCTTTTAGGTAAAGATGGCTTTAAACGAGGTCTTGACCAATATATCCGTGAGCACGACGGAAGTTCCGCCACTTGTGAAGATTTTCTTAATGCAATGGCTGAAGCCAACATGCGCAACCTTGATCAATTTGAACGTTGGTATACGCAGGCTGGCACACCACACGTGCGCGTTCACACGCATTGGAACGAGAAAAATTCGACCTATAAAGTCACGCTGACTCAATTCTGTCCCCCCACTCCGGGTCAGAGTAAGAAAGAACCTTTCTTTATCCCGTTTGATATCGCTCTCTTTAACAGCAAGGGCAATCCCATTTTGCTGCAGCTTCAGGAAGAAACGACTCCAAAGGGCACCTCTCGCGTGTTGGAATTGACCGAAGAGGAACACTCATGGGTGTTTATCGGCGTGAAAGAAAGACCTATCCCCTCTCTTGCACGCAATTTCTCTGCGCCGATTATCGTTGACTACAAATATTCGCCCGAAGAGCTTGTATTTTTAAGTCAATGCGACAATGATCCCTTTAACCGTGCTCAGGCAATGGAAGAGTTGTCTCTGCTGTGCATCAATGAGATGGTAACCGATTATGAACGCGGCACGCGCATGGTGATCAATCCTCACTATCGCAATGCGTTTGAATCAATGCTCTCAGAAAAAACGCTCTCTGCAGCATTTAAAGCTATTGCATTGACATTGCCCAGCGAAACCCGAGTGGCCGAATCTCAACCGATGATCAACCCGGTGGCCATTCGAGCGGCCATTCGCTCGCTTCGTGAACAATTGGGCCGTCAATTCTCGCATCTAATCATGCGCGTTTTTGACGACAACGCCCCCAATCCGACTTATTCGCCCACGGCCTCTGAAGCCGGCAAACGCGCGATGCGCGCCTTTTGCTTCGAGCTTCTTTTGGCTGGCGGCAACGCAAAATCGCTTCTGCGAGCCCGACAGCTTTTTGAAACCAGCAAGAATCTCACCGAAAGGCTCGATGCGTTGCGTATCATTGCCAACAGCGCTTCGCCCACGAAGTTCACACTACTGGAAGCGGCAGAGGCCGAATGGCGTAATGAACCGCTTTTGATCAACAAATGGTTCACCGTGCAGGCAACGGCCACCATTCCGATGGATGAGTGCCCGATTGTCGATGTTGTGCACAACCTTATTGAGCGTTATCCGGGTTATAACCCGCACAATCCAAACAATGTCTACTCTTTGGTGCTTGCGTTCTGCCAAAACAATTTGGCTGAATTCCACCGTCCTGACGGTGTGGGCTACAAGCTTTGGGTCGAACAAGTGCTCAAACTCGATAAAATCAATCCGCAAGTCTCCAGCCGCCTGGCACGCTGCCTTGACGGTTGGCGCCGCTACACGCCGGAATGCGCTCAGCTGATGTTCCGAGCCCTCAATTACGTGAACTCGCAGCCAAACCTATCGGCGGATTTAAAAGAAGTTATCGGCAAAGCACTCAACAACGCCACTCACTAATTTTTGAAGGACTATAAAGATGGCAAAAACTTTAGACCTTTATCTGCATGACTTGGAAGTTCATCATGGCGTGGATCCTCGTTTGACCGCTTTGATTAACCACTTAGCCGGCACCTGCAAAGAAATCAGCTTTAAGGTCAGTCAGGGTGCTTTGGCCGGTGTGCTAGGCTCTGCTGGCAGCGAAAATGTTCAAGGCGAAACGCAGAAAAAACTCGACATTATCGCCAATGACATCATGTGCCGCGCCTGCACGGAAAGCGGCCTAGTGAGCGGCGTTGCCAGCGAAGAAATGGATCACGCGCTTCGCGTGCCTGAAGACTGCGAAGTGGGCCCCTACCTCGTGCTTTTTGATCCGCTTGATGGCTCGAGCAACATCGATATTAATGTTTCTATCGGCACAATTTTCTCGATTCTTCCTGCCGGCGAACCGCGTCGCGACATCCATGATGAAGACTTCCTGCAACCGGGCAGAAAACAGCTTGCAGCTGGCTACGTGATCTACGGCCCACAAACACAGCTTGTCTTTACGCTTGGATTCGGCACCACACTCTTTACGCTTGACATCGGCACGGGCAATTTC
This sequence comes from uncultured Burkholderiaceae bacterium, assembly GCA_944390675.1. Taxonomy (GTDB): domain Bacteria; phylum Pseudomonadota; class Gammaproteobacteria; order Burkholderiales; family Burkholderiaceae_F; genus Aphodousia. The sequence goes on along the minus strand of CALXQR010000005.1, from coordinate 144,834 downwards.
TACCAAACAGTCGACAAACTGCAAATCGCGCCGCAAGCTAAAGAATTTGCCATCAACTGCTCCAATATGCGTCACTGGGAAGCACCTGTGCAACGCTATATCACTGAGCTTTTAGCCGGCAAGACCGGTCCACGTGGAAAGGACTACAACATGCGTTGGGTTGCCGCTATGGTGGCAGAAGTTCATCGCATTTTGAATCGCGGAGGTATTTTCATGTACCCGAAAGACAATCGCGATCCGTCCAAACCCGGCAAGCTCCGTCTGATGTACGAAGCCAATCCGATGAGCTGGCTCATTGAACAAGCCGGCGGCCACTCGACAAACGGTCATGAAAATATTCTTGACATTACACCTGAAGGGCTGCACCAACGCGTGGCCGTGTTCTTGGGCGCTCAGGAAGAAGTGGATTTGGTAACGTCTTACCATCGCTAATATGGATTTATTAGACTTTTTTCTCAATTGGCTTGTTTTTCCCCTGATCATCATCTACGGCTTTGTCAGTTGGTGCAAAGAGCATCCCAATACAAAGTTCTGGAACAGCCCGAACGACAAGAAAAAAGAGGAAAAACAGTCGGATAGACCGTCAATTGAATCCAAAAAATAATACGAAAAACAGGCGTTTTTGATTGAAATTTTCTATCGAAAACGCCTTTTTAATATATAAAAACTATCAATCCTAGTGACAACTTGAATTGTCTTTTATGTCTCCCATTCGTATACTCACAATAAATCTTTTACACCCCTAGCCCCAAATAACAATGGGAGAATCTATGTCCAAACATGAGTCCTTGGATGTACGTGTTGCAGTCGAGGAGGACAATCCTGCACTGGTGCGAAACGAGTCCCTGTGCGTGAATTGCTCCATGTGCCGTCAGATCTGCGAAGACTACATCGGCGTGCACGGTCACTATGATCTGGCAAAGACCGCAGACAAGGCAATCTGCATCCACTGTGGACAGTGCATCAATGTCTGCCCGACCGGCAGCCTTTTGACCCGCAATGAGTACCCGCAAGTTGAGCAAGCCGTTGAGGATCCCAACCGCATTGTTGTGGTCTCCACTTCTCCAGCAGTTCGCGTCGCCCTTGCGGAAGCCTTCGGCCTGGAAGCCGGCCGTTTTGAAGAAGAAAAAATGGTGGGGCTGCTTCGTCAGCTGGGCGCCGATTACGTCCTTGATACCAACTTCGCCGCTGACCTCACCATTATGGAAGAGGCTTCGGAATTGGTTGAACGCATTACGAAAAAAAATGCGCCTTTGCCTCAATTTACAAGTTGCTGTCCTGCCTGGGTGAAATACGCTGAAACGTTCCATCCGGAAATTCTTTCTAACATTTCGAGCGCCAAGAGTCCGATCGGTATGCAAGGCGCTACAGTGAAAACGTATTTTGCACGTGAAAACGGCATCGATCCGAAAAAGATCGTGCATGTCGCGCTTGCCCCCTGCACGGCGAAGAAATTCGAGGTTCGCCGCCCTGAATTCAATAGCAGCGGACGCTACTGCGGAGACGACTCCATCCGCGATACAGATTTTGTCATCACCACCACAGAATTGGCGGAGTGGGCATCTTCCAAAGGCATCGGTTTTGACGACATCACGCCCTCTCACTACGACAAACTGATGGGCGAAGGCTCAGGCGCTGGCGTTATTTTCGGTAATACCGGCGGCGTTATGGAAGCGGCTCTTCGCACGGCCCATTACCTGATCACCGGGAAAGCCGCGCCCGCTGAATTCTTTGATCTTCAACCCGTCAGAGGCCTCACGGATGTGAAAGAAGCGCAAGTGCAAATCGCTGACCTTACGCTTGATGTTGCCGTTGTTTTCGGCACAGCCAATGCCGGCCGTTTGATTGACGCCATCAATAAAGGTGAAAAACACTATCACTTTATTGAAGTGATGACCTGCCCCGGCGGCTGCATCAGCGGCGGCGGCCAACCCAAACTCAATTGGGGGCAAGAAGACATGACGCGTCAGCAACGCATTGACGCGCTTTACAAACGTGACAGCTCGATGGATATGTCCCACCGAACCAGTTACGACAACGAAGAAATCAAGCAGATTTATCAAAACTTTTACGGTCGTCCGCTCTCTGAGCTGGCCGAAACCCTTTTACACACCCACTACCAAAACCGTAGTGCTGATTTAGGAGAGAAAAAAATGAAATACCGTTGCAAAGTTTGCGGTTATATCCACGAATGCGAAGGCAATTTGCCCGCTGATTACATTTGCCCGATTTGCAAAAAGGGCGCTGAAGTCTTCGAACTGGTTGAAGAACCCAAACAAGGCTGCGGCAAGTTAGCCGGTACGAAAACTGAGAAAAACCTCATGACCGCCTTTGCCGGTGAGTCTCAAGCCCGCAACAAGTACACCTACTTTGCAGAAGTCGCCAAGCGTGAAGGCTATGAGCAAATCGCCGCGATTTTCCTTCAAACGGCCCGCAACGAACAAGAGCATGCCCGTCTCTGGTGTGATGCTTTAGGCTGGATCAACGACACGGCCAAGAATCTTGGCGCGGCCGCTGACGGCGAAAACTATGAATGGACCGACATGTATGACGGCTTTGCCAAAGACGCCGAAGAAGAAGGCTTTGCAGAGTTGGCTGCGAAATTCCGCGCTGTTGCCGCCATCGAAAAAGCTCACGAAGAACGCTATCGCAAGCTTTTGAACAATGTGGAAATGAAGCAAGTGTTTGAAAAGGCCGGTCAAGCTATGTGGGAATGCCGAATCTGCGGTCACCTCGTAATGGGTGTTAAGGCTCCGGAAGCCTGCCCGGTTTGCGGCTACGCGCAAAGCTACTTTGAAGTGCGCGCTGAAAATTACTAATCAGCAGCATCCATAAGAAAAAAGACTCGGTTGAAATTTCACAACCGAGTCTTTTTGTATGGAGCGCTATGCTAATTATTTAGCAGCAGAATTTTGTTGCTTGAGCAAATCACGAATTTCTTGCAACAAAGCAATATCAGCCGGCGTAGGAGCTGGAGCGGCCGCGGTAGCTTTTTCGTCTTCAGCCTTCTTGGCAGCCAACTTTTCTTCAGCAGTCTTACGAATATTGTTAACTATGCGAACCATGGTGAACACAACCAAAGCCAACAAGAGGAAATGGAACACTGCGGTGAAGAAAGCACCATAACCCAACACGGCAGCCCCTGCCTTGGTCAAAGCGTCATAAGTCATCGGACCGGTGTAGTTTTCAGGCAAAGACAAGACAAAGAAGAAGTTGGAAAAGTCTTGCGAACCGACCAAAACACCAAGAATAGGGTTGATAAGATCTTTAACCATTGAGTTAACGATCGCAGTAAAAGCAGCGCCAACGATGACACCGACAGCCATATCAATCACGTTGCCGCGGCTAATAAATGCTTTAAAATCAGAGATAAATTGATTCATCTAAAAACCTTTAATAAAAATTAAGCTTGGCGATTATACAGATTTTGATACTAAAAAAGTAATATAAATCACTTTTTTCCGAATTTTCAGTAAAATAGCAACCCTTATTGCGGATGTAGCTCAATGGTAGAGCAGAGGCTTCCCAAGCCTATGACGGGGGTTCGATTCCCCTCATCCGCTCCAGTTTCACGCAATCAAACGGACCCAGGCGTCCGTTTTTTTCTAGTATGACCGAAAGAAAAATCCTGACCGCCGAAGAAATCGAAGCGTTCAAAAAAAAACATATTCGTAGTTTTACTCTGCGCCGCGGCCATATCAGCCAAGCACAAAAACGCGCACTTGAAGAGTTGCTGCCCCGATATGCTGTTGAGTACAAACAGGAATTGATTAACACGAATGAAGTTTTCGGCAGACAAGCTCCCTTGGTGTTGGAAATTGGCTGTGGAATGGGTGAAACCACCGCGCTTATTGCACAAATGCACCCGGAAGTGGATTTCTTGGGTTGCGAAGTTTTTTCCGCCGGTGTGGGCGCTTTGGCCAAACGTCTGGATGAAATGACGCTTAAAAATGTGCGTATCATTCAGCACGACGCCGTTGAAGTCGTCAAGGATATGATTGCGCTCGACAGCTTAAGTGGCGTTCATATTTTCTTTCCCGACCCTTGGAGAAAGGCAAGACACCATAAGCGACGCTTAGTCGCACAACCTTTTATCCATGATTTGGTTCAACGAATCCGGCCCGGTGGCTACATTCACTGTGCAACGGATTGGGAAAATTACGCCGAGCAAATGCTCGAAGTGCTACAAAACGAGCCTCTTTTGGAAAACCTCCATGATGGCTATTCGCCTGTCATGGCCAATCCCATTACAGAGCGTCCCATGACAAAATTCCACGCCCGAGGCGAGCGCCTTGGCCACGGCGTTTGGGACTTGATTTACCGACGTAAATAGCGCCTAAAAAGACATGGATCTTATCTACCAAATCAAAGCCTTCATTCTCGGTATTGTCGAGGGCTTGACTGAATTTTTACCGATTTCCTCCACCGGGCACTTGATTATCGCCGGTGATCTGCTCAATTTTGACGGTCCGGAAGTCAATACTTTCAGTATTGCCATTCAAGCCGGCGCTATTTTTGCCGTTTGCTGGTTCTATCGTGTCAAGCTCTGGAATATCCTGACGCATTTATTTGAACCAGGCAAAGATCGCCAGTTGGCGATCAACATTGTCGTTGCATTTTTGCCAGCGGCCTTTTTGGGTGTTTTGCTCGCCGACGTAATCGAAAGACTGCTTTTTAATGCGGTGACGGTCGCCGCTGCGCTGGTGATCGGCGGTTTGATTATCTTTTGGATTGAAAACATTCACGCCAAACGCAACTACGCGCCCAGAGTTCAAACAATGGATGATATGACCATCAAGGATGCTTTCCTTGTGGGATGCATGCAGTGCATCGCCATGATCCCAGGCACAAGCCGCTCAGGATCAACCATTATCGGCGGTTTAGTTTTGGGACTGTCACGTAAAGCTGCGACAGAATTTTCCTTTTTCCTGGCCATCCCGACGATTTTTGGAGCAACGGCTTACTCGCTTGCGAAAATCTTTTTAAAAGTTTCCAACGAGCATACTTTTACTTGGACAACGGATATGACGATGGGCTTTACCGTGGGCTTTATCGTCTCTTTCATCAGTGCGTTAATCGTTGTTAAATGGCTTTTGCGTTATGTCTCCAGCAATGACTTTAAAGCCTTCGGCTGGTATCGAATTATTTTCGGTTTGATCATTCTCGGTACTCACTACAGCGGCTTAGTTCAGTGGTAAAAATCACAAACATGGCCTGTAATTGAAAAATATTGTTTTACAGGCCGTTTTTTGTTTGTATTTTCCTCAATTCTGTACGACAATTATCTTGTTCCCGGTAAGCGAACAGTTGCTTTAAGATTCCTTGTTCCAATGCTTATCCCAACCGGTTGCTGGACTTGGGGCCGGCTGTGCGGAGGCACGTGATGCTTCCCCGAAACCCGTCTCAGAGGTGACCAATCTTGATTCTTCGGACTCAGGATGCAAGGCAACACTTATCGGGAACTTTTCTTTTGTCTTCTGTCTGAAAATCCGCCATGGCACAACGTTTTTGGCTCATGAAATCCGAGCCCACTGAATGCTCCTTTGAAAGCGTCATGCAAATGCCCGATCGAACCGTTCCCTGGTTCGGCATTCGCAACTATCAGGCTAGAAACTTCATGCGTGACGTGATGGCCATTGGTGATCAGGTGCTCTTTTATCATTCTTCTTGCCCAATGCCGGGCATTGTAGGATTGGCGCATGTGTGCTCTGAAGCCAAACCTGACGAAACACAGTTTGATCCCAAGAGCATCTATTTCGATCCCAAATCCACACGGAGCAATCCCCGCTGGGTGTGCGTCGATGTGATGGCCGATCAGGCGATTGACCTCATTGATCTTGCGACTCTTCGCGCGCAGCCTGTGCTCTCCGGCATGCGTGTTTTGCAAAAAGGCAACCGCTTATCAATTACTCCGGTCACGCCCGAAGAGTTTGCGTACATCGTAACAAATCTTGTCAAACGCATTGAAAGATAGTGTTTGCAAATTAAAAAAAACTTCGGCATAATTCTGCTTCTCCTTAAACGGGAGGCAAATTGGGAAGCCGGTTTAGCTCAGTTGGTAGAGCAGCGCATTCGTAATGCGAAGGTCGGGAGTTCAAGTCTTCTAACCGGCACCATTCAATCAACTCGTTCCGTTGAACGAGTTTTTTTATATCCGCTGAATCCCTCCCGTTAAAACATTTGCATTTCGATTCTCTTGGATAATTGTGACGATGATCGATATCAGCCATCTTTCTCAAACCTTCAACACTCCTGACGGCAAAACTGTTCACGCTGTCAAAGATGTGTCTTTGCACATCAATAAGGGAGAAATTTTCGGCATTATTGGTCGCTCCGGCGCCGGCAAATCCACTTTGGTGCGCACGATTAATTTCCTGACCAAGCCCACTGAAGGTACTGTTAAAGTCAACGATCAGTGTCTCAACGACCTCAACGATGATCAACTGCGGGCACTTCGAGCCAAAATTGGCATGATTTTCCAGCACTTTAATTTGCTCAGCTCCCGCACAGTTTTTGACAACATCGCTTTGCCGCTGGAATTGCACAACACACCGAAAGAAGAAATCGAACGCAAGGTCAATCATTTAATTGATTTGGTGGGATTGAGCGCACATAAAAACAAACACCCCCGTCAACTCTCCGGCGGCCAAAAGCAGCGTGTCGGCATTGCGCGAGCGCTTGCCAACGACCCCGTGATTTTGCTCTCCGATGAAGCCACAAGCGCGCTTGACCCGGAAACCACCCGCTCCACACTTGACTTGCTTCTCAAAATCAATCAAACCCTGGGCGTGACGATTGTGCTCATCACCCACGAAATGGAAGTGGTCAAACAGATCTGCGACCGTGTGGTTGTCATGGATCAGGGGCAAATTGTTGAAAGCGGAACGGTTCTTGAAGTTTTCCGTCATCCCCGTCACCCGACCACTCGAGCGATGCTCGCCGATGTGGTGGTGCACGATATGCCCGAAAGAATTTACAACACCGTGCGAGATCGCATTAAGGCCTGCGCAGACAAGGGGCGTTTTGCGAAACTTCTCAGACTCACCTTCGTAGGCTCGGAAGTGACCCTGCCGGTTCTTTCCATCATCACGCGACGCTTTGAAGTCGACTTCAATATCCTGCAAGGTCAGGTGGAAGAATTAAAAGGCACAAGCTTTGGCATGCTCACCATTTTGGCTGAATGCCCCGATACTGAGAACTATCAAAGCGCACTTAACTTCTTAAAAGACAACCAAGTTGAATACGAGGAGGTTGACCTCTGATGAACGCTGACATTGTTGCCCTCTTAGGCGAGGGCTTTATCGAAACAGTCATCATGGTGATTGGCAGCGGCATTCTCGGCAGCATCATCGGAATCCCGCTCGGCGTCTTGCTTCACGTCACAGACAAAGGCGGCTTAATGCCCCGCCTGGCGACAAACACCGTTGTGGGTGTGATTGTCAACGCCGTCCGCTCAACGCCTTTTATCATTTTGCTCGTGGCAATTTATCCGCTCACGCGCCTCATTGTCGGCACGACCATCGGAACAACCGCCACGCTGGTTCCTTTGGTGATCGGCGTTGCGCCTTTTATTGCGCGTTTGGTTGAGACCAGTCTGCGTGAAGTTGATCGCGGATTGATTGAAGCGGCTCAATCGATGGGCGCGACCAATATGCAGGTCATCATGAAGGTGCTCATTCCGGAGGCCATGCCCGGCATCGTTGCCGGCGTCACGATCGCTATTGTGACGCTGGTTGGCTACTCCGCCATGGCGGGCGCCATCGGTGGTGGCGGCTTGGGCGATATCGGCATTCGCTATGGTCACAATCGTTACATGCCGGACGTCATGTGGACCGTGGTGCTGATTTTGGTACTTTTCGTACAAGTGATTCAAAGTTTTGGCGATTGGTGCGTCAGAAAAGTTTCCAAACGCTAAACCATCACATTAACGGGCCCAAAAATTGGGCCCGTTTCCTTTTGATTTCTATTTCTTGAGTGGTTCTGTTTTTTTCTCGCGAATCTCAAAGTCTTTGCCCGCGGCCATTTCAACGAGCTGACTTAAGCGGTCTTCCACCTCTCCGACGCTTGCCGAAAGCGAGTTGACCGTTTGATCGCTGCTTTCTTCAATCGCTGCCTGCAAACCATTGATCGCGGTCATCAAAGAAGAATGACGCGCTGCGCTTTGATTTTGCAGATCAAGAAATTGACGCTGCATGTCATTTTTTAATTCCACAAAGCGGGACTGCTCGGCTTTTTGCAGCAAATCACGCGCGTGCTGCAATTGTTTATTAACACGGCGCAATTCCATCGACAACGCAGCCTGCTGCACAAAACCGTAAACCAAGCAAATTAAAATCACCAAGCCCGGTCCTAAAAGCAGAATCAATCCCAAAGGCGCTTGAATTTCCTCAAACAACAAATTGACATTGACATCTGCCATGACGCCTTCCCAATTAACTACCAGGAAAACGGAGCAAAGCACGAAAAGCAAAAGAAGAAAAACAGATCGTAAATGCATGGCTATTCTCTGCGGTGCATGGTTAACCAACTTCCTAACTGTATCACGTAGGGAAGTCAGATTGGGAATTTTTCAAAAATGCCGTTTCTGTTTTTTGAGAAAAAAGATTAAGATGAAGGCGTATTTTTCAAAAGGAGCTTTTCATGCAACACGATCCTCGCTTCCCCAGATTGCATATCGTTGATCACCCGCTTATTCAGCACAAACTCAGCATCATGCGGGATAAAAACACTTGCACGAAGGATTTCCGCGCATTGCTCCGTGAAATTGCTCTTTTGATGGGCTACGAAGTCACTCGCGGCTTGCCGCTCACAAAGCACTCCATTGAAACACCGCTGTGCCGCTTTGATGCGCCGTTTCTTGCAGACAAAAAACCGGTTATTGTTCCGATTTTGCGCGCCGGTCTCGGCATGGCTGACGGATTCCTCGAACTGATGCCTTCTGCGCGCGTGGGTCACATCGGCATGTACCGCGACGAAAATAAACGCCCGGTGGAATACCTTGTCAAGCTTCCCGCCATTGAAGGCAGAACGTTCTTTCTCGTTGACCCGATGCTCGCCACCGGTTACTCAGCCGCCCACGGCGTTGACGTTTTGAAAAAACGCGGTGTCAAGGGTGAAAACATTATCTTCATGTCTTTGCTTTGCGCCCCCGAAGGCATGGAAACATTCCAAAAGCTGCACCCGGACGTTGAAGTTTATACGGCAAGCTTAGACGATCACCTCAACGAAAAAGCCTACATTGTTCCAGGCTTGGGTGACGCCGGCGACCGCCTCTACGGCACGCTTTAATTTAGAAACCATCAAATTAAGGGTTAACCCTAGGTTTTTCCGAAAATCTTACAGATCGGAAATACTTTTATAAGGGTTAACCCTTATTTTTGCCTGAAGAAAACTTAAATTAATCTGAAAAAAGCTTAAAACATATGACTTAACTCAAACCTTTTTGGTCCAAAAGGGAGGATGATACGCATGTCGGAGCGCAAGACGCGCTCTGTCTGTTTGTTTTTGTAAAACGTCATCAAAGCGCTTGGACCGCGTTTTGAATTTAGGACATAACTTCTTAATAAAGGTTAAATTTCATCATGTCGATGTATACCTCTGATCAAGAAAAATATTCCAACACCCCGAGGTCTGAAGAAGTCATCGCTGGTGTGGAATTGCGCAACGCCAAGCGCAAGAGCAGATGGCCGGCCTATTGCGACGTCGCCCAGTCCGTGACGGGCTTGTTGCTCGGCTTGTTCCTGTTCTGCCACATGGCTTTCACGAGCTCCATCCAATTGGGCAAGGATGTGTTCTGGAACTTGGTTGCCTTCTCCGGCGGCTATATCTTTGACGGTGAAGAACATGCTTGGATGCACGTCGCTTTGATCGGCGCTATCACCCTCTTGGTGATCATCCACGCTTTGATGGCCTTGCGTCGTTTCCCGACGAGCTATCGTATGTTCCACAACATCAAGAGCCAATACCAATTCATCGCTCACCGCGACACCACCCTTTGGATCGTCCAAATCGTGACCGCTGTGATCTTGACGGGCATGGTCTTCCCGCACGTCACCCCGATGTTGCTCGACCCGCACGCCATTGGCCCCAACCTTTCTTCTGTTCACACCTACCATAACGGTTTGGTCTGGACGTTTGTCTTCTTGGTGGCTACCGAATTGCACGGCATGATCGGTCTGTATCGTTTGGCCATGAAGTGGGACGTTCTCGCTGGCAACCGCGAAGCCCTTCGTAAGATCATGTACTGCGTGGTCGTTTTGATGATCGCTTGCGGTACCATGACGATGTGGACGTACTACAGCAACGGTAAGGCCCTCGTTGAAAGCGGCGAACCGATCGTTAAGTACGAACCGGTCAACAACTGGTGGAAGTAATCCATTACAGTTTGACTGAATGACAACGCGGCCTTCGGGCCGCGTTTGTTTTTGTGCATAATTTTCTGGAATTGCCCGAACTTTTGCTAAACTCGTCAGAGTCAAGAAATCAAGAGGTAATTAACAATGCGTGTTTATTTACTTGCCGCTTCCCTGTGCTCTGCCGCCCTATTGGCTGGCTGCATGGCCAACTCAGTCACCGAACAAGGCCAACAGGTTGTGATTGTTCAAAGTCTGCCTTCTCAATATGAGTGCACCTATAAGGGGGAAGTGGTTGGCTCTCAAGGCAATTGGTTCACGGGCGGTTGGACATCGAACCGCAATCTGGCTTTAGGCGCTAGAAATGACCTTCGAAATGAGGCGGCAAAGCTCGGCGCTAATGTAGTGGTCATCACAGAAACGATCAACGCCACCGACGATGAAAATTCTTTAGAAAACATCACGCACGTCGGCCGCGCTTACATCTGCCGCTAAATCGTCACGCCCCTGTCTCTGGCCCAAAGGGCCGCTTGTGTGCGTGAAGCAAAACCCATCTTTTTCAAAATATGCTTCACGTGCACCTTGACGGTGCCAAGTTGAATAGAAAGATATTCCCCTGTTTGCTGGTTGCTCATGCCGATTGATAGGCATTTAAGGACATCTTTTTCTCTGCTTGTCAGGCAATTGAGGTCACGATCGACCTCGCCCGTATCCTCTCTGAACGCTCGCGTGAGCGCCGCCATCAAGCGATTGCTGACCACGACTTTTCCACCGAGCACTCTTTTGATCTGAGACAAGAGTTCCGGCACTTCAATAAGTTTTGACAGATAACCCTCAGCCTGAAGCTGCACGGTGGCCATCAATTCCTCACTGTCATCACGATCGGTCATCATGATGACTCGGACTGATTTAGGGAGATTTTTAGCGTAACGCAGCAACTCAATAGCGGCCCCCTTTTTCATGTGCATGTCCACAATCACCAAATCCGGCTGCAGACGATCCATGTAGAACATTCCCAGTTGCTTATCACCGGTTTCGGCCACGTTGCCAAAATCAGAGTCTGCGTGGAGCAATCCGGCCAAAGCTTCCCTAAAAAGCGGCGATCCGTCAACGATCACCACTCCGCTTTTCTTTTTTACATCTTCCGCTTCGTTCATGGCTGGCAATCCCCGGTGAGCGTCGTAACCGACGCGCACCGGGCTGTTATTGATTATTTTTCGTCGTAGTGGGAAACCGCGGCCCACAAAATATCGGTCCCCTGCATGAAGTCTTCCATTTTCATTGCTTCATGAGGATTGTGAGAACCCAATTGGTTGGCAACGAAAATCATGGCGACCGGGATGCCGTTATTGCCAAGCACTGCCGAGTCATGACCCGCGCCGGAAGCCAAACGCAGACACGGAATGCCTTCGGCCTTAGCGCTCGACTCGAGGCGATCGCTCAACTCAGCGTTCACACCGGAAGGCGCCGTAAGAAGCGCTTGGTCGTATTCGATTTTCACACCGCGTTCCTGAGCGACTTCTTCACCGTACTTTTGCATCAAGTCATGGAAGCGTTTAGCGGTGTCAGCGCTTAAGCTGCGGATATCCACAGAGAAAGTGACTTCCCCGGGGATAACAGAGATCGCGGCGCTCGAAGCCATTTTCAGAACACCCACCGTAAAGACCAGATCTTCACCGTTAACAAGCCAGCGATCCCATGCGCGGTCAACACGCTGCATCCAATCGGTAAAAGCCATCAAAGCATCATGACGATAGGGTTTATCTGTGGCTCCGGAGTGGGCCGCTTCACCCAAAATTCTGACCGCCTTATGACGGATATTGCCGCGAATACCGGTCACAATACCCGCGCGAGCTGTTTTCTGAGCATCCAAGGTCGGCCCCTGCTCAATGTGCAATTCAACAAAAGCCGCAATCTTGCTGATATCAACAAGCGCCTTACCGCCGGAGACGGCCGCGGTATCAATACCGCAAGACTGCATCGCTTCGCCCAACGTGCAGGAGCCGTCACGAATCTTCAAAGCGAGATCCTTTTCGGTAAGTTTGCCCAGCATGCCCAAAGAACCCATATAGGCTTTCCCGAAGAAAGAGCTTTCCTCGCCGCGCATCATCAAAACGGTATAGTCGCGCTTGGGTTCAAATTTAGTTTCACGCATCCACCAGGCAACCGTGAGCGCTGCGGTGACGCCGGCCAATCCGTCATAGTTGCCGCCCTGCGGAACACTGTCAACGTGAGAGCCCGAAACAAAAGCAGGAAGCGAACGATCCTTGCCGGGCAAAGTCATCCAAACGTTGCCAGCCTTATCCGAGACAATTTCCAATTGCAGCGAACGACCGATTTCGGTGAGATAGTCCAAAACAGCTGTTTCTTTCGCAGAAAAAGCCTGACGTGTGACACCCTGAGTGTCTTTACTCATTTCACGGATGTCATCGAAAATTTTCTTGGCAAATTCAAAACCTTTCTGTTGCAATTCAGACATGCTGTCTCTCCAAAAATAAAAACAAACAGGTTAATTGTATGGATTTTGGCAAAAAAAGACGGGATTAAATTTAAATTAATCCCTTTACTTTCAATGGGTTATGCTATTTATAGATTTTGATTTATAAGCGTTTTTTGTTCTGAATCAAAGATGAGGGGAAATTTACAAAAAAAAATAAGCCTAATGCCCTAATTACAGGGATTTCCCTCTGGGCAGAATTTTCAAAGTATAGGATACTTAACGCGAAGAGAAAGAACCGCCACGAAGAGCGGCAATTTCTCATTTTTCAAACCTTTACAGGAAATTCACATGTCGTTGCTTGAATGGTTAGCTATAGCCGTTACGATTTTGACGGTTTACGCTTTGATCAAACGATTGGAAACTCGCCTTGTTCTGTTCACCGCTGGCTTTGTGCTCTGCTTGGTGTCTATGGACCCGATGAGTGCTCTTAATTCGTTTGCCAAGTCCATGACCAATAACTCCTTGGTGATGGCAATCTGCTCGTCCATGGGTTTTGCGTTCATTGCGAACTACACTCAATGTGACCGCAGTCTCGTTCACTACTTGGCCGCTCCGATTCGTGGTTTGGGCGTTTTCCTCATCCCGATCTGCACGGCTGTTACCTTCTTCATTAACATCGCAATTCCGTCGGCCGCCGGTTGCGCCGCCGCCGTGGGTTCTACGTTGATCCCTGTGATGTTGCGCGCTGGCATCAAGCCCGCCGCTGCCGCTGCTGCCGTGATGGGCGGCACGATCGGTTCGTACCTCTCTCCGGGTACGTCCCACAACCCGTTCGTTGCTGAAATGGCTGGCATTGACGTGATGGACTTCATCGCCTTCCACGCCATGTGGTCTATCCTCTGCGGTGCCATCCTGGTTGTCGGCTTGCTCTTCGTCTGCATCTTCCTTGGCGACCATAAGGGTGAAAAGGTTGACACGGAAGCTCAACAAAAAGACGACAGCTTCAAGCCCAATCCTCTTAAGGCCTTGATGCCGCTCGTTCCGATCACGATCTTGGTCGTCGGTAACGTTTGGTTGCCCGTCATCAAGATGGGTGTGGCACAAGCCATGGTCATGGGTGCTGTTATCACGTTGCTCGTCGGCTACGCCTTCGACCGCACCAACCCGCAAGAATTCTCCAAGAAGTTCTTCAGCGGTATGGGCAAGGGCTACGCTGATGTGATGGGTATCATCATCGCCGCCGGTGTGTTTGCCGCTGGTTTGCGCGCTACCGGCTTGATCGATACGTTTGTTGACGTGCTCAAGCACTCCAACGACATCGCCCGTTGGGGCGGCTCGCTCGGCCCGTGGATCATGGGTACGATCACCGGTTCCGGTGACGCTGCTACCATGGCCTTTAACGAAGCCGTGACCCCGCACGCTCCTGAGTTCGGCATGGAAATCAAAGCCTTGGGAGCCTTGGCCTTCTTGACCGGTGCTTTGGGCCGTACGATGAGCCCGATCGCCGGCGCCATGGTTGTGGTCTCCGGTATCGCTATGGCTAACCCGATGGACGTCGCCAAGCGCACGGCTCTGCCTTGCACGATCGCCGTCTTCGTGTTGGCTCTGTTCATGGTCTAGTCCGAATTAGTCGAACTTAACTAAACGCAAAAGAGGGGAAGAATTCAGTTCTTCCCCTTTTTGTTTCAGGACTACAATTTTTCTTAGATAAGAGCGAAAAACGCTCTTTTTAGGAAGTTGTTTGTTTTGGAGAAAATTACTATGACTCAATGCGCTTATCACGACCAACTCGTCAGCATTCGCCGGGAACTGCACCAATTCCCTGAAGAAGGTTGGACGGAATTTTGCACCACCGCTTTTATCGTTGAGCATTTACGCGCTCTGGGTTACGAAGTCCTGATGGGTGAAAAGGTTGTTTCACGCAAGGATTGCTTAGGCAGAGACCCGAAGCTTGTCGCTCAAGCGATTGAAACGGCCAAGTCTCGCGGCGTCAGCCAAGCGCTTCTTGATGAAATGCAGGAATTGACCGGCTGCGTGGCAGTCTTGGATACCGGCCGCCCCGGTCCGACGGTTGCCTTGCGTTTTGACATTGACTGCAACAACGTTCAGGAAAATCCCTCTGCTGAACACCGCGCCAGCAAAGAAGGCTGGGCTTCCAAGCGCCCCGGTTTGATGCACGCCTGCGGGCACGATTCCCATATTTCCACCGGTTTAGCTATTGCCCGCTGGGCCATGGAAAATAAAGAACAGCTCAAAGGCAAACTCAAGATCGTCTTCCAACCCGCAGAAGAAGGTGTGAGAGGCGCTGCAGCTGTTGCAGCAAGCGGCATCGTGGATGACTGCAACTACTTCCTCTCAAGCCACATCGCCATGATGGCCAAGTCGGGCGAAATTATCACAAGCCCCGTGGGCTTCCTCTGTACGACAAAGTACGACATCACGTTTAAGGGCCGTCCCGCCCACGCCGGCATTGAACCGAACGCCGGCCGCAACGCTTTGGCCGCCGCCTGCCACTGCGTCACGCAGCTTTTGGGCATCCCGCGCCACGGCGCCGGCATGACACGTGTCAACGTCGGTAAGATCACCGCCGGCGAAGGCCGCAACGTGATTCCTGTGAACGCCAAACTCGTTATGGAAGTGCGCGGCGAAACGAGCGAAATCAACCAATACATGGCCGAACAAACGGTCAACATCGTCGAAGGCGTCTCCAAGAGCTTCGGCGTTGAACACCACATCGAAAAGATGGGTGAGGCCGTTGACCTCGTTAACGATAAAGAACTCGTTGACATGCTCGATGATGTTTGCGCTCATACCGATGGTGTTAAGAAGGTGCTGCACGATGTTAACTTCGGCGGCTCCGAAGACGCCACCATTCTTGCCCGCCGCGTGCAAGCGCATGGCGGCAAGGCAGCCTACTTCGTGTTGGGTTCTGACCGCACGGGCGGCCACCATACGGCTGACTTCGACATTGACGAAAACTCTTTGGATGTCGGCGTGAAGATTTACTCTGAAATGCTCACCCGCCTCATGAAGTAATTCGTCTTTGAGACTCAGGCCCGCGATGATTTTTCACCGCGGGCTTTTTTGTCTATATTGTCCAAAGATACAAACTGGGGAACATTAAATGGTCAATTGCATCAAAATCAAAGGCGCTCGAGTCCACAACCTTAAAAACATTGATCTGGATGTACCTCTGAACAAAATAGTTGCAATCGCGGGTGTTTCAGGTTCCGGGAAATCCTCTCTTGCGCTTGGCGTACTCTATGCCGAAGGATCACGCCGCTATCTGGAAGCGCTTTCAACCTACACGCGCCGCCGCATGACGCAAGCGGCAAAAGCGCAAGTCGATGAAGTGCTCTACGTGCCGGCCGCTCTTGCCCTTCACCAAAGACCATCGGTTCCCGGCATCAGAAGTACTTTTGGCACAGGAACCGAACTGCTCAACAGTCTTCGCTTAATGTTTTCCCGCTTAGCGCACCACCGCTGTCCCAATGGTCATTACGTGGAACCCTCTTTAGCAGTTGCGGCCGGCGAAAAACTTCACTGCCCTGTTTGCGGAGCGGACTTTGTTGCGCCTTCGGCCGAAGAACTCGCTTTCAATAGTTTGGGAGCCTGCAGAACATGCTCGGGCACCGGCATCGTGCAGACCGTTGACCGCTCCACACTTGTGCCTGACGAATCCCTTACGATTGACGAAGGCGCTGTAGCTCCTTGGAATTCGCTCATGTGGTCCCTGATGACCGATGTGTGCAGAGCAATGGGCGTACGAACAAATATTCCGTTTAAAGATTTGACGGACAAAGAAAAAGACATTGTTTTTAACGGCCCGGCTGTCAAAAAACATATTTTCTACAAACCCAAAAACGGTCTGCAAGCCGGAGAGCTCGATTTCACATACTACAACGCGGTTTACACCGTCGAAAATGCACTCAGTAAAGTTAAAGACGAAAAGGGCATGAAGCGGGTGGAGAAATTTCTCAAACAGGATATCTGCCCGGATTGTCACGGCTCACGATTAAATCCCGCCGCTCGCGCACCCAAGCTGCTTGGTATTTCGCTCGATGAAGCTACACGCATGACGCTTTCCGATCTTGTTGTCTGGGTTCGCTCAGTACCGGATTCTCTGCCTGAAAATATGCGCCCGATGGCACTAAGCATCATTGAGTCGTTTGAAGATGTCGCAAGAAGACTTCTGGAGTTAGGGCTTGGCTACCTGACACTTGATCGTGCAAGCAATACGCTCTCAACCGGTGAACGCCAACGCATGCAGCTTGCGCGTGCTGTGCGCAACCGCACAACCGGTGTGCTCTACGTGCTTGACGAACCTTCTATCGGCCTGCATCCGAGCAACATCGAAGGTTTAATCGGTGTCATGCAGGATCTTGTCAAAGACGGCAATTCTGTCATTTTGGTAGACCACGACACGCAGATTCTTTCTTGCGCCGATTGGGTGATCGAAATGGGACCGGTTGCAGGCGCCAAAGGCGGGAAAGTCATTGCAGAAGGAGCGATAAAGAAAGTTATCGCAAACTCTAAGTCACAAATCGGTCCGTTCCTAGCAACGAAAAAGAGTCCGCGGATTCGACCGCAAGTCCCTGACTCTCAGCTCTTTGATATTGGCACCATTGTCATGAATACGCGTGCCATCCATACAGTTAAACCGCTTGAAGTCAAAATTCCAAAAGGCCGCTTAACCGTTGTCACAGGCGTCTCCGGCTCCGGCAAAACCACCATGGTTCTTGAAAGCCTTGTGCCCGCCATCGACGCTTTGACTAAAAAGCAAAAACTACCCCAACACGTCAAGAAAATTAAAGCCGACGGCATCACGGACGTGAAATTAATTGATGCCACACCGATCGGAATTAATATCCGCTCGACAGTGGCAACCTATGCCAACGTCCATGACGAATTAAGAAAGATTTACGCAAAAATGCCGGCCAGCAAAGCGCTTGAATTAAAAGCGGGAGATTTTTCCTACAACACCGGCAAACTTCGCTGTCCGTTATGCGACGGAACCGGAGAAATCAGTCTGGACGTACAGTTTTTGCCCGACGTCGACATCCCCTGTCCGCAATGCCAAGGCAGCCGCTACAGTGAAGAAGCGCAAGAGATTTCATCTGAGACTGTTTTCGCCGGCCACTCTTTGCCGGAATTAATGTCGATGGATGTCGACAGCGTGCTTGCCATCTGCGGAAAAGAAAAATTAATCGCTCTGCGACTAAAGGTTCTGCAAGAACTGGGCTTAGGTTATTTAACACTGGGCGAACAAACGCCCAGCCTCTCGGGCGGCGAAGCGCAGCGTTTGAAATTAGCAAGCGAAATGGGCAAAGCGCAATCACAAAACGTTTTTGTTTTTGATGAACCGACGATCGGTTTGCATCCCCTGGATGTTAAAGTGCTCTTGAATATTTTTGAAAATCTGATCGCCCAAGGCGCAACGGTGATTGTCATCGAACATGATTTGGACATTATTCGCAACGCCGACTACATCATTGACATGGGCCCCGGAGGCGGTGAGTCGGGTGGAAAAATTGTGGCCGCTGGTTCACCCACAGCAATACAAAAGTCTTCGGAAAGCATTACCGGCCGCTACCTGTAGTTCGCATTTTTGGCAGACAAAAGGTCAACGCACGGGTAAAATAATATGGTTTTATATTTTGTCGCTCAGTTTATCGAGCGTATTTACCTGATTTATTGTTTTTGAAAGGAAATTTCCAATGTCCGGACACTCTAAGTGGGCCAATATTCAACACCGCAAAGGCCGTCAAGATGCCAAGCGTTCCAATTTGTGGACCAAGCTCGTTCGTGAAATCATGGTTGCCGCCCGCAACGGCGCCGATCCCGACGGCAACTCCCGCTTGCGTTTAGCGCTTGCCAAAGCCCGCGCCGGCAACGTGCCCAAGGACACCGTCAAAAACGCCATTCTCAAGGGCTCCGGTCAGTTGGAAGGCGTGAAGTTTGAAGAAGCCCGCTATGAAGGTTACGGCGTGGGCGGCGCTGCCCTCATCATTGACGCGGCAACCGACAACCGCACGCGCACGGTCGCCGATGTTCGTCACATCTTAAGCAAAAACGGCGGCAATCTCGGCGCCGAAGGCTCTGTGTCCTTTATGTTTAAGCACTGCGGTCAATTCCTTTTTGCCCCCGGCACGGCCACTGAAGATGACGTGATGGCTGTCGCGCTTGACGCGGGCGCCGACGATGTGATCGTTGACGACGAAGGCGGCATTGAAGTGACTTGCGATCCGCAAGCTTTTGAAGCTGTCAACGAAGCCTTTGAAAAGGCCGGCATGAAGCCTGAAATGGCCGAAGTGACGATGAAGGCTTTGAACGAAACCGAATTGAGCGGCGAAGATGCCGAGCGCATGCAGCGTTTGATCGATGCGCTCGAAGACCTCGACGACGTTCAGCAGGTTTACACCACGGCTGTTTTTGACTAATTACTTCCCTTACTCGGAGGAGTTTCCATGAAAATTCTCGTTGTTGGCAGCGGCGGTCGTGAACACGCGATCGCTTGGCGCTTGGCGCAGGACGCAAGGGTTGAGACCGTTTACGTTGCTCCGGGCAACGCCGGCACCGCTTTGACTCCCAAACTGGTCAATCTTGCCGAAAACGACATTGACCGTTTGGCTGACTTTGCCGCCACGAACGACATCCGTTTCACGGTTGTCGGACCGGAAGCTCCTTTAGCCGCTGGCATTGTTGATCACTTCCGCAGCCGAGGCCTTAAGATCTTTGGACCGACCAAAGCCGCCGCTCAATTGGAAAGCTCAAAAGATTTCGCTAAAGCCTTCATGAAGCGCCACGGCGTGCCGACGGCTGATTACGAAACATTCACAGATGCCGCTGCTGCGCACGCTTATATTGACCGCAAGGGCGCACCCATTGTCATCAAAGCTGACGGCTTAGCCGCCGGCAAAGGTGTCATTGTCGCGATGACGCTTGAAGAGGCGCACGCGGCCATTGACAGCATGCTCGAGAGCAATGCGTTTGGCGCTGCCGGCGCACGTGTCGTGATCGAAGATTTCCTCAAGGGTGAAGAAGCCAGCTTCATTGTCATGGTCGATGGCAAAAACATTTTGCCGATGGCTTCCAGCCAAGACCACAAACGTCTGCTTGACCGAGACGAAGGCCCCAACACGGGCGGCATGGGCGCTTACTCTCCCGCACCGGTTGTCACGCCTGAAATTCACGAACAGGTGATGCGCGAAATCATTCGCCCGACGGTGCAGGGCATGGCCGATGACGGCATCCCCTTTACCGGTTTCCTCTATGCGGGCTTAATGATTGACCGTGACCAAAACGGCCGCAGCAACGTTAAGACGCTGGAATTTAACTGCCGCATGGGCGACCCAGAAACGCAGCCAATTATGAGCCGCTTGAATTCCTCGTTCGTTGACATGGTGGAAGCCGCCATTGACGGGCATCTCGATACGGTGCAAGCGCAATGGGATAAGCGCGTGGCGCTTGGCGTTGTCTGCGCAGCCCGCGGCTACCCTGTGAAGCCTGAAAAAGGCGCAGAAATCACCTCTTTGCCGACAGACACCGACAGTCTGCACGTATTCCACGCTGGCACCAAAGCCGATGCCGGCAAAACGGTTGTCTCCGGCGGCCGTGTGCTCTGCGTTGTGGGTTTGGGCGAAACGGTAAAAGAAGCGGCACGCATTGCCTATGAAGGCGTGCGTGAAGTGCACTTTGACGGTATGCAATATCGTTCCGATATCGGCTACCGCGCGATGAAATAATCCTTTTAGATTTAAGCGGGAAGGTCCTCCCCTTCCCGCTTTTTTCATATGCGGCTAGGCTTTTTCGGCGGAACATTCAACCCTGCGCATCTGGGCCACCTCGCGTTGGCTCAGCAGGCGCTTTGCGCGCTAAAGCTCGATAAGCTTTGGTGGCTTCCGGCCAACCCCTGGCAAAAAGATCCGCAGGAGCTGCTTGCCGAGTCGCTTCGCATTAAAAGCATCGAACAAACTATTGTCAACGAACCTCGCATGGCTATTGACACCCGCGAGCTTTCCCGAAGCGGTCTTTCATATTCCATCGACACAGTCAAAGAGTTGGCTCGTCAATACCCAAATGACGAGCGCTTTTATTTGATCGGCGCGGATCAATGGGAAAACTTTCATACTTGGAAAGATTGGCAATCCATTTTTAATTTTGTTCATTTGGTTGTTTTCTCCAGAAACGGCCAACGGCTTGTAGCTAACGAAGAGGTTCAAGCCTATGTCGCTCAATCTGGCATTGATATTGTCAATCTGGACATGCCCGCGCTTGACATCACATCGAGCCGAGTGCGTGAAATTTTGAGGCAAAGACCGATTGATGCTGCAAAACTTTCATCAATGCTTGCTCCGAAAGTTATTGATCTTTTGCTTGCAGAACCGAATTCGAAAGACTGATACAATTTTTTTTATAACAAAACCACTGACAAGAGAAATAATTTATGGACATTCGCAAATTACAACGCGTAATTGTTGATGCATTAGAAGATGTCAAAGCTCAGGACATCGTCGTTTACAACACCAAACACCTGACCACGGAATTTGAACGCGTCATCATCGCGACGGGTTCTTCCAACCGTCAAACGCGCGCTTTAGGCTACAACGTCAGCCATGAGGTTAAGGAAGCGGGCGGCGACGTGATCGGCATGGAAGGCACCGACACCGGCGAATGGGTATTGGTTGACTGCGATCAGGCGATCGTGCACATTCTTCAGCCGGCAATGCGCGAGTATTACAACCTCGAAGAAGTTTGGGGCGGCAAGAAAGTCAATATCAAACTTGCTTCCGACAAGGAAGAAAAGAAAGAAACCACGAAGACCGCTCCCAAGCGTCCGCGTGTCGTGCGCGGCAAGACGGTGAAAATCGTCAACGATTAACCATTTGCCAGCGGGCCGCAATCAGCGGCCCGAATCTCCTCATGAAGATTACGATTGTCGCCGTTGGACTGCGGCAGCCGGCATGGGCCGACAGCGCTGTGGAAGATTATTTAGGACGCTTTCCTAAAGATTGGAATGTCACCATTAAAGCCGTGAAGCCCGAACTTCGTGCCGGTCAAAGCACGGCCAACATCATGAAAATTGAAGCCGAGCGCATCCGAGCGGCTATCCCGCACAATAGCCTCATCATCGCCATGGATGAACGGGGCAAAGATCTCGCCACGGAGCAATTCGCTCAAAAAGTCCGCGCTTGGCGTGACGCGGGCGAGTCGCTTTGCTTTATCATCGGCGGCGCCGACGGCCTGGATCCGCAGTTAAAATCCGAAGCCCGCATGATGCTGAGGCTCTCTTCAATGACACTGCCTCACGCAATGGCTCGAGTGATGCTTGCCGAGCAAATCTACCGAGCGTTCAGCATTCTCACCAATCACCCTTATCATCGCGCTTAATCGGAATACAGAATGCCCGCATCCAATACTTTTTATCTTGCTTCGAAAAGCCCGAGAAGAAAAGAAATTCTTGAACAGCTGGGCTTTCGCCCTGTCATTCTCGCAAGCAATGATCACACGCTTCGAAACTTTCAAGGCGATGAAGTTCAGCTACCGGGTGAAGCGCCTGAAGACTATGTGGTAAGAATCGCTCAGGAAAAAGCCCTCATTGCTTTTGAAAAAATTCAACACGAAAAGCGTCCTGTCTTGCCGGTTTTGTCTGCCGACACCACAGTCATCGCTCAAGGACAACTACTTGGCAAGCCTGATGACGAGAAACAAGCCAAGGCATTCTTGAGATCGCTTTCCGGAAGCGAGCATGAAGTTCGCACGGCCGTCTGTGTGGGAACCAATAAAGACAATCTTCTCACGGCCGTGAGCGTCTCCAAAGTCTATTTCAAAGAACTTACTGAAGAAGAAATCGCCGCTTATGTGCGCTTAGCTGAACCGTACGACAAAGCGGGCGGTTACGGAATTCAGGGTTTGGCAGGCGCTTTTATAAAAAAAATTGAAGGCTCCTACAGCGGCATCATGGGCTTACCTGTCTACGAAACGTGCGAGCTTCTTGCCCGCTTCGGCATCAATCTCTTTGGCGAACATTCGCTAAAATAAGTCCATTAACTCGAGAGGCTCTCTATGCTAGATCAAAAAGCCGGTCGTTTGTTTTTGGTAACCGCTCCTTCCGGAGCAGGCAAATCATCGTTGGTGGCGGCCCTGCTTAAAGCCGATCCGACGGTGCATTTATCGATTTCGCATACCACGCGTGCGCCGCGTCCGGGCGAGGTAAATGGCCGTGAATACCACTTTGTCTCCGTCGAAGAGTTCGAAGCGCTCAAGGAAGAAAATGCTTTCCTTGAATGGGCCTATGTGCACGGAAATTATTACGGCACATCTAAAAAATGGATCGCCCAAGAGCTCGAACTGGGCCACGACGTGCTTTTAGAAATCGATTGGCAGGGCGCCTTGCAGGTTAAACGGCTTTTCCCGGATGTTGTCGGTGTTTTCATTCTGCCGCCCTCGGTCGAAGCGCTTCGCGCTCGACTCAACAAGCGTGCAACCGACTCCGATGAGGTCATCGCCAGACGCTTGGCAGGAGCAGGCGCAGAAATGGTGCATGCGGGAGAGTTCGACTACGTTATAATTAACGATGATTTTGAGCGCGCAACGCAGGATTTAATCGCGATTGTGCGCGCTTCGCGTTTGAGTTTTAAAACTCAAGCGGTTCGCGAACGTGAAACGTTCAAACATTTAGGCATTCCGCTTTTGAATTAAAGCGGGTGTGTGTTTATTTTTATTTTTTAAAGACCCAATATGGCTCGTGTAACTGTTGAAGATTGCTTGAAAAAAATCCATAACCGCTTTGAATTGGTATTGGCGGCCGCTCAGCGTGCCCGTCAGCTTTCCTCCGGTGCGGTTGCCCGCATTGACGCCAAGGATAAGCCCACTGTGTTGGCCCTTCGCGAAATTGCCGAAGGCGCGATCACCAAGGATGAAATGTTCAAGCGCATTTCTTAATGCTTTAAACGAAAGCGAAGTGACGGCCGCGGCCCCGCTTCGCTTTTTTGTTTCTGAACTTCTGCTTGCCGCGTATTAATAGAAAAACTATTGCAGGCAGAGGCGAGTCTCTCAAGAGGTGCTGCATGGTACCCAAATATCTTCAGACCGGTTCGACCGACATTCTCGCCTCGATTCGTCAATCTGTGTTAAAAGGCGAAAACAACCCGGCTCCCGTTCATAAAGACGATCAGCCAGAGCTGCCGCTCATGACTGCGCCCAAAAAAGCCGGCATCGCCACCGCGGCTTCTTTAATCGACATCTGCTCCAAATACATGAGTCTGGCTGATCTTGAACGAATCAAGGAAGCCTATCGCTACGCCGACGACGCGCATTTGGGACAATTCCGCAAGTCCGGCGAACCCTACATCACACACCCGATTGCCGTTGCCAGTATTCTTGCTGAATGGCATTTGGACTGCGCGGCCATTCAAGCCGGTCTGATGCACGATGTGCTTGAAGACACCGGTCACTCGAAAAATGAGATGGCTAAAAAATTCGGCACCATCACCGCAGAAATTGTTGACGGTGTCTCAAAGCTCGATAAGCTGAAGTTCTCATCAAACGAAATCGCTCAAGCTGAAAGCTTCAAAAAAATGCTCCTTGCCATGAGTAAGGACGTACGTGTTATCTTGGTGAAACTCGCTGACCGCTTGCACAACTTGAGAACGCTCGGCGTCATGCGCCCTGAAAAGCGCCGCCGTATCGCCAAGGAAACGCTGGATATCTACGTTCCCATGGCGCACCACTTGGGTATTAATCACGCATTTCGCGAGCTGCAAGAGCTGTGCCTGCAAAATTACTACCCGCGCCGCTACGAAGTTCTTTACAAAGAGTTGATTGCTGCGCGCAAAAACCGTCGCCCAGCTCTTGAAAAAATCTTAAACGACACCAAGCAGATGCTTGAGCGCGCACATATCAAAGGGCGCGTGCTCGGTCGTGAAAAAACCTGCTACGGTATCTATAACCAGATGCGCATTAAAAAACTTTCATTCTCGGAAGTTTTCGACATCTACGGTTTTCGTGTAATCGTGACCACGCGGGAAGACTGCTACAGAACGCTGGGCGCACTGCACATGATGTACAAGCCCGTGCAGTCGCGCTTTAAAGACTTTATCGCCATTCCGAAGAGCAATGGCTACCAAGGCCTTCACACCACCGTGATCGGTCCCTCCGGCACCCCTGTGGAATTTCAAATCCGCACCGAAAAGATGAATGACATCGCCGAGCAGGGCATTCTCACGCACTGGCTCAATCGCGGCAGCGAAAGCGATATTCAAACGCTCACACACGCTTGGCTGCAGTCGCTTTTGGACTTGCAGCAAAAATCGTCCGATACGAGCGAATTTTATGAAAACATCAAAGCGGATCTTTTCCCCGACCGCATTTATGTTTTCACTCCGAAAGGCAAGATCATTTCTTTGCCTCAGGATTGCACGCCGATTGACTTTGCCTACCAGATCCACTCGGACGTGGGCAATCATGTGCGCGAGTGCCGCATCAACGGTCAGGTGAGCGACATTGACACCAAATTAGCCAATGGCGACATGGTGGAAATTGCCACGAGCTCGCTCTCTCACCCCGATCCCCGTTGGTTAGGCTTTGTCAGAAGCGGCAAAGCCCGCGCAGAAGTCCGTCAATATTTGCGCTCACTTGATTTTGACAGTGCCGTCAAAATCGGCCACAAAGTGCTTGAAGAAGAAGCGCAAAAAGCAGACTTTTCTCTTGATGCCGTCTCTGATGATGTGTGGATGACGGTTATGAAGGAAAACGACGTGGATTCTCGCGCTTCGCTTTACGCTCTTGTGGGCTCAGGCAAAGCAAGTTTTGTCGTGATATTGCACCGTCTGCAAGCTTTGTCTGAAGAAGAAAATGAACCCGCCAAACAAGACGGCGGTATTGAGGTGACCGTTAACGGCAAGCGCCAGGCCGCTCAGATCGCACGCTGCTGTCACCCGGTCTGGGGCGATGATATTTGCGTGTTTGAGCGCGCCGGGCACGGTCTCACCGTACACCGGGCAAGCTGCATTCACGCGCAGCAAGGCCGCAACAATAACGCCGAGCGCTGGGAAGACGCCTCTTGGGCCGACAATCCCAACGCGCACTTCACCGTGCCTATTGACGTTAAGGTCAACGACATCCGTCCGGCCATTATGCAAGCCACGCAAGCGGTGGCTCAAGAAGGCGCATCCATTGTCGGCATGAATATTCCGGATGATCTCAACGATCCGGAACTTCAGCTTTTGGTGCAGGTTGACAATCGCATTCAATTGATGCGCGTCATGAGAAGCATCAAACAGGTTTCTAACGTCAAAGACGTGAAACGCCGTTTTGAATCTTCTTTCTAATTTTTCAAAATCAGTCCAAGAGACAACCGGGGCGCCTGCCCCGGTTGGTTTTTGTAGCTAAAATGGACCAATCAGATTAATTTGTTTGGCAACGTCCAAATAACGCATAGGTTTTTTATGGCAGAAAGATCAACATGGGGTTCCCGACTGGGTTTTGTCCTTGCGAGCGCAGGCGCCGCAGTGGGACTGGGCGCCATTTGGAAATTCCCCTATTTAGTCGGCTCAAACGGCGGCTCAGCCTTTCTTTTCCCGTTTATCGTGCTGACCTTTTCCATCGGATTGGTTTTGTTGATCGCAGAACTCACGGTGGGCCGCGCGGGCGCGGGCTGCATTGTCACGGCTTTCCGCAAACTGGGCGGTAAACATTGGGGCCGAGCAGGCTACTTGGGTGTGATCACCGGATTTTTGATTCTGAGCTTTTACTCGGCCATCGGCGGCTGGACGATTGCTTATTTTGTTAATGCCTGCTTGGGCTCAGGACTTGTCGCTGACCAAGCGCAGCTTGGCGCGCATTTTGCATCAATTTCGGGCGATCCGGAATTGGCCATCGGCTATCAAGCCCTCTTTCTCATTATCACCGCCTGGGTGGTCGCCTATGGCGTGAGCAGCGGCATTGAACGCCTCTCCAAAGTGCTCATGCCCCTGCTTTTCATTCTTATGATCATCATCATTGTGCGCTCGCTTTTTCTGCCGGGCGCCATTGACGGCATCAAATACCTCTTTGACTGGAATCCGGACGCGTTCACTTTCGACGCGTTGCTTTCCACCATGGGTTTTACGTTCTTCTCACTTTGTTTGGGAAGCGGCTGCATGCTCACTTACGGCAGCTATTTGGACAGCAAAGTAGACCTGATCGGGTCTTCTGCCTGGATCGCCTTTCTCACGATCGTCAGTTCGCTTTTGGGCGCACTGATGGTGATGCCCGCTGTCTTTGCGTTCGGATTGGATCCAAGCGCCGGCCCCGGTCTCACCTTTGTCACCATGCCCGCGATTTTCGCGCAGATGCCCTTGGGGAATTTCTTTGCAATTACGTTCTACGCATGCCTGCTCGTTGCCGCAATTACGAGTTCGGTTTCCATGCTTGAAATCGATGTGGCGTTCCTGCACGATGAGTGGGGTTGGAGCCGCCCCAAAGCGGTTGTGGTCACCACGGTGGGCCTCTTGTTTGTAGGCTCATTCAGCGCCCTGTCCTTTGGCCCCCTTGCCGACAGCAAGTGGCTTGGAAAAACATTCTTTGATTGGGTCGATTACCTCACAAGCAATATCAGTCTGCCCATCGGCGGCTTGATGATCGCCATTTTGTCAAGTTGGATTGCTTGGCCGCAAATTAAGCCCTTTATCTCCGGTGACAAGTCACACCTTCATAGTGAAACGGTCTATACCGTGCTTCGCTGGAGCATCGCGATTTTCGCGCCGATCCTTGTTCTGACGGTACTGCTTTCCGGCATCTGAGAATTCTCCAACATCGAGCCGCTTATGTAGTGTTTTCAACTAGATAATGCTACTTAGCGGCTCTTTATTTGCCTTTTTCGAGACAATCCCTGCCGTGATAACATGAACGCATGCGGTTGCCTTACAAAGGGGGGCGAACCGCGCCTGAACCGCCAAAATGAAAATTTTGGAACGGTTTACCGTAGAAATCGGACTGCGCTCCCTTTCTTTAATGATTGAAATATCGCGCAGGATCGAACCTAGAACAAAGGATAAAGGCATCATGAAAACCAAAAAAATTGTCTTAGCGGCAATCGCGGCCGCCGGCCTAATTGCTTTAAACGGCTGTTCAGATAAGTCAGAACCGGCCGCCGATCAACAGAAAGCCCAAACGACTGTCGGCATTGTTCAATTGGTTGAACACCCCGCCTTGGATGAAGCCAACCGCGGCATTGTCGAAGCCGTCCAAGCCAGAGGCCTCAAAGTGGCATTTGATCAACAAAATGCACAGGCTGACCAATCCAATTTGGGCAACATTGCTCAACGTTTCGTGAGCCAAAAATATCCTTTGATTTTCGCCATCGCGACTCCCGCGGCACAAATCATGGCCAATGCCACTAATCAAACTCCGATCGTTGCCACGGCTGTTACCGACTTTGAAGTGGCGAAACTCGTCAAATCCAATGACAAACCCGGCACAAATGTCACCGGCTCATCAGATCTGAATCCCGTCGAACAGCAAGTCGCACTCATGCTGGAGCTCTTTCCCGATGCCAAACGTATCGGCACCATCTACAACAGCTCCGAAATCAACTCTCAATTTCAAGCAAAAATCTTGAAAGAGGAAGTTCAAAAACGCGGCCTGAGCCTGGTTGAGCTGACCGTTTCTTCTGTCAACGACGTTCAGCAGACCGCGCAAAGCATGATCGGCAAGGTTGATGTGATCTATGTGCCCACCGACAACATCATCGCTTCGGCGATGCCTGTGCTCACCAAGATCACCACGCCTGCGCGTATCGGCGTCATTACCGGCGAAGAAGGCATGCTTAAAGGCGGAGGCTTGGCCACAGTCGGCGTGGACTACTACAACCTCGGCCGCATCGCAGGCGACATGGGTGCAGATATCCTTGAAGGCAAATCCAAGCCTCAAGACATGGCTATTCGGTATCAAACGGAATTTAAGTCAAAGATCAATGCCGCAACGGCTGAAAAACTGGGCATCAAAATCCCGGATTCTTTAGCTAAAAACGCTGAATTGGTTCGTTATTAATTGATTGGCATTCACGGCTCGGACACTTTCTGCAAAAAAGTCGTCCGAGCCCTTCAGAAGACAAGAAAATGCTTGAGATTTTAATTCCTACCGTTGCCCAAGGGCTTATGTGGGCCCTGTTGGCTTTAGGGGTCTACATCACCTTCCGCGTGCTTGATATCGCAGACCTTTCAGTCGAAGGCTCCTTTCCGCTGGGCGCGGCCGTTGCAGCCACAGCGCTTGTTAACGGCATGGGGCTCGCTGCTGCTTTTGCGCTTGCCACTGTAGCCGGAGCTCTGGCGGGCATTGTCACCGGCTTTCTCACCACGCGGCTCAGAATCCCCGCGCTTTTAGCCGGCATTTTGACAATGATCGGTCTTTATTCAATCAATCTGCACGTAATGGGCAAAGCCAATGTCGCGCTGCTTCGTGTCGAAACCGTTTTCACGTACGCCGAGTCTTGGCTGCCCGATCCTTCCTGGTCAATGTTCGCGGTAGGTGTTTTTGCCGCAGTTATCGTTGGCTGTGTTATGTACTGGTTTTTCGGCACTGAATTGGGCACCGCCATTCGAGCAACGGGCTGCAACGCGCAAATGGCCCGCGCTCAAGGCATCAACACGAACCGAATGATTGTCCTGGGACTTTTAATCAGTAACGCCTTGGTGGCCCTTTCCGGAGCGCTCGTTGCACAATCAAACGGCTTTGCCGACGTCGGCATGGGAACCGGCACAATTGTGATCGGTTTGGCCTCTGTAATTATCGGTGAAGTGCTTTTCGGCACAAGAAGTTTTAAAAACTGTTTGATTTCCGTTATTTTGGGTTCAATCGTCTACCGCCTGGTGATTGCGCTCGTTTTGCAACTGGGGATGCCGCCCAACGACTTGAAACTCTTTACCGCACTGCTCGTAGCGGTGGCTTTGTCCATGCCACTTATTCGAGAGACGCTGCAGCGCCAGAAAACTCAGTCTTAGCCATACTGTCGGAGTAAACAGAGATGCTTATCATCGAAAACATTTCCAAAACGTTTTTCCCCGGCAGCGTCAATGAGAAAAAGGCTCTGCAGGGTGTCTCCCTCACGCTCAATGACGGTGACTTCGCAACAGTCATCGGTTCCAACGGTGCGGGCAAATCAACGCTTTTAAACGCCATCGCGGGTGCATTTCAGATTGATCAGGGAAAAATCGTCATTGACGGGACCGATGTCACACGAATGCCTGAATATGAACGTGCTAAATATATCGGCCGTGTATTCCAGGACCCCATGAAAGGCACTGCGGCGCGGATGATGATAGAAGAAAATCTCGCCATGGCGAGCCGCCGCGGCAGACGCCAAGGCCTTCGCTGGAGCTCCCAAGCAGAGATGACAGCAAAATTCCGCGAGCAACTCAAACTTTTGGACTTGGGGCTGGAAGACCGTATGACCGCCCATGTCGGTCTGCTCTCTGGCGGTCAGCGCCAGGCGGTCACGCTTTTGATGGCAACGTTGGTTCGCCCGCAGCTTCTTCTTTTGGATGAACACACCGCGGCGCTTGATCCGAAAACCGCTGAAAAAGTTTTGCAGCTCACCGACCGGTTAGTCAAAGCCAATGGTCTCACCACTCTGATGATCACGCACAACATGCGTGATGCACTGCGCTTTGGCAACCGGCTCATCATGATGCACGGCGGCAAAATTGTTGTCGATGTCAAAGATAAATCGCATCTGACGGTTCCCGATCTGCTGGAACTTTTCGAAAAGGGAGCCGGTGAAGTCACCGACGAAATGCTTTTGTCCTAATTGAGCGCAAAAGCAACAGCTTCGCCTTTTCCCATGACGGGAAAAGGCGATTTTTTTGATATGTCTTAGAATTCCCGCTTTGATATGACTAAAAAAGCTTGACGGCTGCCTTTGAGTTTGACGGGTTACCGAGCGGCGCCGGCTAATGCTACTAACAAACGGACTTAATATGACCAACTCTTCAGAACGTTCCGTCTGGGCAACCAGACTGGGATTTATTCTTGCCAGCGCGGGCTCTGCGGTGGGCCTGGGCGCCATTTGGAAATTCCCCTACATGGCCGGCACCAACGGCGGTTCCGCCTTCATTCTTCCTTATATCGTTTTAACCATCGCGATCGGTTTTGTCGTTTTGATGATTGAAATGGCTCTGGGGCGCGCTTCCAGAGGGGGCGCCGCGCACGCTCTTCGGCTTTTCGGCGGTCGTTTTTGGGGCGGCGTCGGAAAAATCAGCGTACTCACCGGTTTTCTGATTTTGGCTTTCTACCAAGTCATCGGCGGATGGTGTCTCAATTACCTTTGGGATGCGTGTTTAGGCAATGGCCTAATCACCGACACCGCTCAGCTTGGCGCGTATTTCAACAGCTTTGTCTCCGATGGCGCACGAGCGGTCTTTATGCAAATCGCATTTTTAGCGCTCACCGCAGGCGTCATTGCTTTTGGCGTAGAAGCAGGCATTGAACGAATTTCCAAAATTCTCATGCCGACGCTTTTTATTCTGACGCTGTTTTTGATTGTCAGAGGTCTAACACTGCCCAATGCCTGGCTTGGGGTCGAGTACATGTTTAAGTTTGATTCCCAGTCCTTTAACGGCACCTCTCTTTTAAACGCGATGGGTTTTGCCTTTTTCTCGCTATCGCTGGGTTCGGGCTCCATGATGAATTACGGCTCTTATCTACCCAATTCTGTCAATCTGCCAAATTCTGTGGCCTGGATTTCCTTTTTGGCCATTCTTGCTTCAATTTTGGGCGGATTGATGATTATGCCGGCAGTTTTTGCCTTTAATCTGGATCCGGCGGCTGGCCCGGGTTTGACTTTTGTCACTATGCCTGCGGTGTTTGCCCAATTGCCCTTCGGTCAGGGCTTTGCTATTCTCTTTTACATCTGTTTGGTGGTGGCCGCGCTCACGAGCGCGATCAGCATCATGGAAATGAGTGTGCAGTTCCTCGTTGATGAATACCAATTCTCCCGAGGAGCGAGCATTACGATAAATACATTTGCGTTGACCGTGCTCGGCGTCATCTGCGCGTTAAGTTTCGGTTTGTTGTCAGACTGCACCGTAGCGGGCAAGACATTTTTCGATTGGCTTGACTTTTTAACCAGTAATGTCGGTATGCCAATCGGCGCAATGGGCATCGCAATTGTCGGGGGCTACCTCGTGTGGCCGGTGATGAAGAAGCAACTGACTCTCACCCAACCCATGAACGATATTGTTTTAAACATTACACATTTTCTCATTCGATTTATTGTGCCCTGCGTCATTATTGTGATTGCGGGCGCAGGGCTTCTCGGCTAGTTTCCCATCAGTAAGGGGGAAAGGCGGCGCGATGCGCACTTTTCCCCAAATCGGGAAAACCTCAATCCCTTTTTTCGCTGTAATCAGAAAGCCTCTCCGAAAAAAGGCACTTTATAAAATGAGCTTTCTTCCATAAAGCAAAAGGTATAACACTATGTCTTCTCGAGATCTGTGGACATCACGACTTGGGTTCATTCTCGCCAGCGCAGGCGCCGCGGTAGGTTTGGGCGCCATTTGGAAGTTCCCCTACATGGCCGGCACCAACGGCGGCTCCGCATTCATCATTCCCTACATTTTGTTCTGTTTTACGCTCGGCATGTTCCTGCTTTTAGCGGAAATGGTTGTGGGCCGCGCCGGACGCGCAGCTTCCATCAACAGCATGATTCGTGTCGGCAAGGCGAAATTCTGGGGTATTTTCGGAACGGTGGGGATTGCCACCGGCTTTTTGATTCTCACCTTTTATTCAACGATCGGCGGCTGGTGCGTGGCCTATGCGGTCGATGCCATGATGGGCAATGGCCTGATTACGGATTTGTCTCAATTAGGCACGCACTTTAATAGTTTCGCAAGCGACCCCGTTTTGGGTATCTTCTACCAAGTTGTTTTCATGGTGATGACCGCAGGCGTTGTCGTTTTCGGTGTCCAAGCCGGTATTGAACGCTTGGCCAAGTACCTGATGCCGACGCTTTTCATTTTGATGATCATCCTCATCATCCGCGGCTTGACGCTGCCCGGCGCTTGGCAGGGCGTGGATTTCATGTTCAGTTTCAACTGGGAACAATTTAACGCCGACTCGCTTTTTAACGCCATGGGCTTTTGCTTCTTCTCCTTGTCGGTGGGCGCCGGTACATTGATTGTCTACGCCTCCTACTTGTCTGAAGATGCCAACCTCCCGCACTCCACCGCCTGGGTGGCTTTCCTTGGCATCTTGGCGGCCCTCCTGGGCGGTTTAATGGTGATGCCGCCCGTGTTTGCATTCGGTTTGGAACCGACGGCCGGCCCCGGCTTAACTTTCGTTACGATGCCTGCGGTCTTTGCCAGCATGCCCTTCGGTCAATTCTTCGCCGTACTTTTCTACATCTGCCTGATCGTGGCAGCCATTACAAGCTCTGTGAGTATTTTCGAAGCGGTGGTAGCCGCCATGGGCGACCTGCACGTCTCCCGCAGAACCGCCGTGCCTGTTGCCTTTATCTCCATCATGGTGATCGGTGTTTTCTGCACGATGTCCTTCGGACCGCTTGCGGACTTCAAGATTTTCGGCAAGACCGTGTTTGATCTTCTTGACTACCTTACGAGCAACGTCGGCATGCCGCTCACAGCTCTTGGGCTTGCCATCATTGCCGCTTGGGTAAACTGGCCTGAAACGCGCAAGCAGCTCACGATCTCCTGCCCGCTTTCTGAAACGATGTTAACCATCATGCGAGTCGGCATCGGCGTGATTTCTCCGATTGTGATTATTACGGTCGTTGCGCGCAGCATCTGATAGAGTCACCTGCTGAAGACATCAAAGCCACTCCAAACGGGGTGGCTTTTTTGATGGGCAACAAAAAAGCAACCCGAAGGCTGCTTTCAGATGGATGGCGTCCCCACGGGGATTCGAACCCCGGTACCGACCGTGAAAGGGTCGTGTCCTAGGCCTCTAGACGATGGAGACACTTTTTAAACTTTTCTTGGTGGAGGTAAGCGGATTCGAACCGCTGACCCCTTGCATGCCATGCAAGTGCTCTACCAACTGAGCTATACCCCCGAAAGAGAGAACGCATTGTATAGGTCCTGCGGATAAAATGCAAGTCCTTCAATGCAAAAATTTTCTCTTAACAATATTTCACTTCAACAATTTCGAGATGCTGCACGCCGGAGGGCGTCGGCAAAGCCACCGTATCGCCTTCATGAGCCTTTAAAAAGACGCGCGCAATGGGGCTGATCCAACTCACGTCCCCGACGCTTGCATCGGCTTCATCGATCCCAACGATACGAATCGTGTGTTCTTCACCTTGTTCGTTTTCGTAGGTGACAGTGGCACCAAAAAAGACCTGATCGGTTGCCGGACGCGTGGCAGGGTCCACCACTTCGGCCATGTCAATGCGCTTACTCAAAAAGCGAATTCTTCTATCGATTTCGCGCAAACGGCGCTTGCCGTAAAGATAGTCACCGTTTTCACTGCGGTCACCATTGCTTGCAGCCCATGCGACCACATTGGCCATTTCAGGACGCTCCACACGAACCAGGTGTTCACGCTCATCAAGCATGCGCCGATAGCACTGCGGTGTCATGTAATTTTTTGTACCGTGAGGCAAGGCAGGCAGGCCAACCTCTTCATCATCCTCATCGGCCGAAGCCATATTCGTACTCTGCATCATGCGACCTTAATTCCAAACAGTCGTTACATTTTTTTCTAAACGTTGTATTTTAGTCCATCAATTATGTGCAGGCGAGAGCGTTTTGCGCTAAAGTGACCTGGTGATTCATAAACTTTTTAATATCAGATAGGTTTTTCTATGAAAAAAGTTGCTCTTGCGACCATTGTGGCTTCCCTGGTTTTAGCCGGCTGCGCCAATGACGGCCGTTATTACCGTTCCGACACATACGCGGCCGGCGCGGTCAACCAAGCTCAACAAGTCCGCACCGTAGAAATTTTGTCAATCGGTCCGGCTCAGGTTGCCGTCTCTAATACAGAAAACCGCGGTGATGCCCAAACTATCGGCACCATCATCGGCGCCATTGCGGGTGCCGCACTCGGCAGCCATAACCGTCACGACACGGCTTCCCGCGTGATCGGCGGCTTAGCGGGCGGCGCGGTCGGTAACATCGCAGGCGGCGCCGTGGGCGGTGACCGCACAAGCTATGTTGACGGCGTGCAGCTCACGTTCCGCTACAACAACAAACTTTATAACTCCGCTCAAGTTGGACAAGTGTGCGAATTCAAGCCCGGTCTGGCCATCATGATTTCCACGACACCGACTGAAACGCGCATTCAACCGAACAACCCCAACGGCTGCGTCCAATAAGAACAAAATAAGGAGAGTATTTCATGCTTAAGCAATCATTGATCGGCTTGACCGCTGTTGCATTGCTCATCCCTGCCGCCTACGCCCAAGTCGGCGGCATGTCGATGGATGAGCAAATCGCCCGCATTCATCAAGCCGAACTCGAAATCCAGGCTTTGGATGCCGCCAAAGAAGCTGAGCGCCAAGCCGCCCAGAAAAAAGCCGCCGACATTCAGCGCCGCGCTCAGCAAGCTCGCGATAAAGCATTGGCTGCTGAACGCAAAGCTAAAGCCGATCGTCAAAAGAAGCTTGAATCCTATGAAGATCAAGCTCGAGAAATGCAGCTCGAATCTCAACGTCTTGACATTGAACTCAAGAAGGCTCAGGTTGAACTGCAAAAGAAGATGATTGAAGCCAAGGCCGGCCGCGCAGATGAATTCATCCAAGCAGATTTGGATGCCGCCCGCGCAAAGGTTCAGTCCTTAAAGGAACAATCTGAAGCGCTTCAAAGCTCTGCTCAATAAGCGTTTGCGCTTTTTGTCTAAAAGCTTCCGGAGAAAACTCTTCGGAAGCTTTATCATTTTTTGGACTTAAATTTCTGAGCCTTTGGCTATGCTCGGCTAAAATGTAGCCATTACTTTGAAAGGCTTTTTTCATGACAAAAGGTTGGCATACATGTGCGTTTTCGGCATGCGTTGCTTTTGCCGCGTTTGCCCCTGTCAGCCACGCGGACTCCGCCGCTGACATCGGTTCGCGTCTGCACTCGGCTCCCGTCGTGGAAGGGCATTTCGTTCAAAGACAAAAACTCGTTTCCATTCCGAAAGTTTTCGAGTGTGAAGGGTTTTTCATTTTTTGGGAAAACGACGTCTTACTTTGGAAAACCGTTCAACCGGTCCGCACAACGTCCGTTTACACCGATCAAAATTTCAAGACGTACGTTCATCTAAACGATAAAACCATCACCAACACTTCATTGTCAGCCACCAACATTATTAATCGCATTTTGTGGGCGCTGTTGAACAAAGACATGACTGCGCTTGAGCTCGATTTCCAGATCTTCACACAAAATAACAACAGCAGCTGGCGAATGGATTTTTATCCGAGAAGCAACATGACGGGCAGCATCGTTAAGCACGTGCTTGTCGAAGGCGCAAGTGCCCCTCAAAAAATTGTGGTGGAAAATTATTCAAATGACATCACCACATTAGAAATCTCTGAGATCACTCGTTCAGAGATTTCATCGAGCCGACAGGAGAATGAACTTGCAAATCCGTAAAGTCATTCTCGCTTCCTGGCAGGTGCTGGCCGTCACTTGGGTGCTGATGCTAACTTTGGCACTGGGTTTTAGCGCGCACTATCTGCTTAAAAACGGTTTTGATTACGACCAGTCGCACCTTGCTCCCATCACAGAAGTCGATGACGCGCGCGTGGCCGCCCAAAAAAGCCTCTCGTCATTTGAAAATTACCGACTGACCTTCATGGTGGGTTTCCCGGAAAGCCACGCCCAGTTATTCGATGACAATGTATTAAAACTCAAAGCGCTCTGGACGCCGCCAGCCGCATTAGAAAGAGTCAACTGGGAAGGCCTGGAAATCAATCAGTATTTTTCGTTCTATCGCCTGATTTCCAATCGGCTGATGAATTTGATTGACCAGCATACCGTGGGTAATTCTTCCGATGAAGAACTGCTTGCTAGAAGTCTTGAAAGCCTCACCGGCATCGGTCAGGCCAATCTCATTCCAAAAGCTGACGATCCGTTGGGATTTTTTGATCGTTGGGCTCAAAAACGGTTGCCGCGCAGCACTGTTGTCTCAAGCGGCGACACACTGAAACTTTACGCTCAAGGTTACGTGTGGGCCATTTTTGTTTTCCAAGCTCCCCAAAATCTCGATAATCTGTCTTACCTTGAATTAAACAACGCCATTGATGATCTCAAAGAAGTGAGCGCCTCCATTGATCCGTCCTCGATGGTGATTGTTCACGGCAAACCTTACGTTGGCGCAGCGGCCGCGCAGACACACATGCTGGAACTTTCTGGTATTGCAACTTTCATGATTATCTTTTTAGGCGGCTTAATTCGTAAGTGGTCGCCTTCCAATCGCTTCCCGACATTGGTCTTTTTTACGATTTTGTCGAGTTATGTCGCCGGACTTTTTGCTGTCATCATCACCTTCAGAGAGGTTTCTTTATGGTCAATCGTCTGCGGATCCTCTTTGACAGGTTTGGTGGTCATGCTGGTCGGTTATTTTTTGCTGGTGCATCGCCATTATTCTCTTTTGTCTCCGGTTCGCGTCTTTGACAAGATTCTCAAACCGCTTCTGTGGATTGTCGTCATTGAATGCATGGCGATCGCGCTGCTTTACATCATTCCGCTGCCGCCCATTCGTCAAGCTGCAGTCTTTATGAGCAGCGGGCTTTTAGCCTGCGCAATCACTTTGATTTTGATTTTCCCGAGTTTTAACCCCGGTCCGATTGCAGAGAACGATTTCAGCAAAAAGATGCTGATCTTCAGTCGTTACTTCCCCCGCTTTTCGCTTAAGCACTGGCAAAAAAGACCTTCAGACTACACCGCCGTTGGTATCACATTTTTCGTTATCTTATTGGCGGGGTTCATTCAAATTAAATTTACGCAGAACATTGAAAATTTAACCTATGTATCATCCGAGGTCGCGACGGAACAGCGACGGGTGGATTCTTTGCTGAGTTTGCCCAACAATGACAAATTTTTCATCGTAACCGCCTCCTCCGCTCAAGACGTTCTCATGGGCGAGGAAGCTTTGCGTTTAGGTTTTGTGCAACGAGGGCTCAATCTCAGCGATATGACCACCACCTGCATTTCCAAGTGGTTCCCCTCCTACACAAGACAGCATGAAATTGAGCTCTTGCGTCAGGAAATGTTTAACAGAGTCAAAGAGCCCTTATCGGCGATATTGGGCTATCAGCTGCCCAATCCCAACCCTGTGCAGCTTAACGTACGTTTTGAAGACTGGCTCAATTCCCCGACGGCCTATCCCGTCAGACATTTGTGGTTAGATGTGCCCGAAGGCTTCAGCTCGATTGTCCAGGTTGCGGGCATGACTGAAAATGAAATGCAAAAACTCTATGGTTTGGCAGATCATCTGGCAGGGGTAACCTTTGTGGACATGTCAGGTGATGCAAACAATTTCCTCGCCCAATATCGATATATCTTTGTCGGCATTTTGGCCTTAGTCATCGTTTGCTCTTTCACAGTGAGCCTCTTTCACTACGGTCTGCGCTCCTGGCGAATCGTCGTACCGGCCTTATTGGGTGTGGCCTCAGCGGTATCGCTTTCTTCCTGGTTTGATATGCCCTTTACGGTCTTTAGCGCCATGGCTTTGATAGTGGCTTATGGAGTCGGGCTGGCGATAGCTCTGCTTTACTACACAAATGAAGAAAATGAAGATTTAAGTTTCAGCTTAACCACGTTCGGTTTTCTATCGAGCAGTTTTGCTTTCTGCGTCATCGGTCTGAGTTCCACACCTGCTCTGCACATCTTTGGGTTAACCACTGCCATGGGAATTTTAAGTTCCGGCATCATCACCCTTCTCATCAGACCGCAACCGAAAAACTAGTACCGAAACAAAAAAAAACTCTCTGAGATCGATTAGACACGCGGTCGGCATCTACTCAATTTCGCTTTTTAAACCCCTATCATTGATGTTAATGACCTGAGAGCTGGGATTCGTTTTTTTATGCGTTCTGTTTAAGATTTAAAGGCTTCTGAGCAAACGAACGTTTACCACTGATAGGGAAGGACTACTTCGCTTTTTTCTATGCAGCCAAAAGCCTTTTTTGAGATTTAGCGATATCAAAGGTAAACGATTTTGCGAAAAAAACGGCAAACTGCAAAACAGTCTACCGTTTTTATTTTTGCCATCGGGTACTGATTCAGTACCCGATTTGTTTTTCAGCGTATGTTCAGATTAGAACACAGAGCAGGCGATGAAGCCGAAGACCACGCTGAAGACAATGGCCAACACGCCAGGCAGGAAGAACGCGTGGTTAAACACGAACTTACCGATGCGGGTTGTACCCGTGTCGTCCATCTGAACGGCGCCCAACAACGTCGGGTACGTCGGGAGAACGAACAAGGCGGACACAGCGGCGAACGTGGCGACCAACATGTAGGAATCGCCCGGGTTAGCAGCGGTGATGCCCAAAGCCGTCACAACGGCAGGCGTAATGGCCTTAGCCGTAGCAGCTTGGCTATACAACAACATAGCGGCGAAGAAGAAGATCACGGCCAACAAGGCAGGATTTTCAGCCACGGTCGTAGCGGAGAATTCCGTGATTTCTTTCGTGTGACCAGCAACGAACGTGTTACCGAGCCATGCAACACCCAACACGCAAACGCAAGCAACCATACCGCTCTTGAAGACGGAGCAGGAAGCGATGTCGTCAACGTGGATCTTGCACATAACGGTGATCAACGTACCGATCGTCAACATGATGCCCATAATGGCGGCGTCACGGCCGACGATGACCGGATCAACGATACCAACAGCCGGAGAAATGGCAGAAGCGTAAAGCACCACAGCGATAACACCAACCAAGAAGATCCAAACAGACTTCTTAGCGGAGTCAGAGATTTCACGGTGCGTAGCGCCTTGCGGAGCCTTCACGAGACCCTTGGCCAAACGATCACGGTAAACCGGGTCGCTGTTCAAGTCCATGTTTTGGATCAAGGTCATAACAAAAGCCGTCACCATGCAGCCAGCGAACGTGGTCACAATCCAGATACCGAGCAAGGCCGGGTAGCTCCAACCGAACGGTTCGAGAACGCCAGTCATGTAAATCACGGCGGCGGAAACCGGAGAAGCCGTAATGGCGATCTGAGAGGAAACCACAGCGATGGACAACGGGCAAACAGGCTTAATGTTTTGTTCCTTAGCCACTTCAACGATAACCGGGATCATGGAGAAAGCCGTGTGACCCGTACCGGCGAAGATCGTCAACACATAGGTCACGATCGGAGCCAAGTAGTTGATGTGCTTCGGATTGCTACGAAGAATGTTTTCAGCGATTTGAACCAAGTAGTCGAGACCGCCAGCCAACTGCATAGCAGAAATGGCAGCGATCACGGACATGATGATCAAGATCACATCCCAGGGAATCGCACCCGGCGTCATGCCGCAGACGAGACCCAAAACCAGCACGCCGATACCGCCGGCGTAGCCGATACCAATGCCACCCAAACGGACACCGAAGAAGATAGCCGCCAAGAGGACAACAATTTGAAGAATTAACATCAGATCCATATTACCCCCAAAACCGGAGTAGTTATTATCTTTCTTATATCTTCAGAATAATAAGGGATAACCCTTATTATGCTGAAGCCCAATCACATCGGCGGCAGATTACTCTGCCGCCTCCGTGACTGTGAGAACTTTACCCCGCATCAAAAAATTTTGGTACGAGGTTTACCCTAGGTTTGAAATTACATTTCGAACTTAGGAGCGATGAGGTTTTGCAAGTTGAAAACCTTATCCCATTCTTCTTGCGTCATCAACTTACGTTCTTCAACGATGAGTTGATGCAAGGTCTTACCAGTGTGGTAGCCTTCGTGGGCGATTTCAGAGCAGGTCTTGTAGCCGAAGTGCGGCTTCAAGATCGTGATGATGCCCAAGGAACCCATCACCAAGTCCTTGCAGCGATCGACATTGGCGGTGATACCGTCAATGCACTTCGTACGCAT
The DNA here is from genome assembly GCA_944390675.1 of uncultured Burkholderiaceae bacterium. Classification (GTDB taxonomy): domain Bacteria; phylum Pseudomonadota; class Gammaproteobacteria; order Burkholderiales; family Burkholderiaceae_F; genus Aphodousia. Next base: position 104,038 of record CALXQR010000005.1, on the reverse strand, counting down.
GCCGTTCATGGCGTTGGTCATGACCTTCATACCGAAGAACAGAGCCCAGGTAATCGGGGGTTCCATCACGTTCAATTCGAGCTGACCAGCAGAGGCAGCCAACATGACCGTGGTGTCCAAACCAATAGCGATGAAGCTCGCTTGGTTCATGGCTTCCAATTCAACAGGGTTGACCTTACCCGGCATGATGGAAGAACCCGGTTGCATTTGCGGGAGGTTAACTTCTTGGAAGCCGCAGCGCGGACCAGAAGCCAACAAGCGCAAGTCGTTGCAAACCTTCGTCAACTTAACGGCCAAGCTCTTCATAGCGCTGGAGATAGCAACATAACCGCCGCAGTCAGAGGTAGCAGCGATCAAGTCTTCGCTATTGCGCATCGGCAAGCCAGTCAATTCAGCCAAGTACTTGACAGCCAAGGCCGGATAATCCGGGTGAGCCGTCACGGTCGTACCGATAGCCGTACCACCGAGGTTCACGACATAAAGATGTTCTTGAGCATCTTTGATCGTCTTGATTTCGTCGGCGATCGTGAAGCCCCAGCCGTGGAATTCTTGACCCAAGGTCATCGGCACAGCGTCTTGCAAGTGCGTACGACCCATCTTCAAGACGGTCTTGAATTCGTCAGCCTTCTTGTAGAAGGAAGCGACGAGGTCTTCAACAGCCTTCAACATCACATTGCTGCGGAGCAACAAGGCAACGTGGAAAGCGGTCGGATACGTGTCGTTGGTGGATTGACCGAAGTTAGCGTGGTCGTTCGGAGAAACCAAAGCATAGTCACCCTTCTTGGAACCCAACTTTTCAGCGGCCAAGTTGCAGATGACTTCATTGCAGTTCATGTTCGTGGACGTACCGGCACCACCTTGGACCCAGTCAGTCACGAATTGATCATGGTATTTGCCAGCGATCAATTGGTCGCAAGCCCAGATCAAAGCGTCAGCGACGTTGGCCGGGATCGTACCGAGTTCCTTGTTGGCCATGGCGGCAGCCTTTTTCACATACGCAAAAGCGATGATGAAGAACGGTTCTTGAGCCATGGACATTTCCGTCACATGGAAGTTTTCCTTGCCACGCAGGGTTTGAACGCCATAGTAGCAATCATCAGGAATTTCCTTGCCACCAAGGAAGTCATATTCAATACGAGACATGTTAATTTTGCTCCTCGTTAAATCATATTAAGAAGGCGTCTTTTGAGGCGTCTCCGTTTTGTAAACTACGCAGTGTCAATCGATGACTCCGTCACCGGGCATCGTCGGTCCATTGACACCCCGTAGGGTTTCAAAACTCTCAATTGGATTTGAAGCGCCGAATCGACGCTTCAAACCCTCTCTCAAGTTTTGAGAATTACTTCACGACCTTGATAGGAATAGCCTTCTTCGGGGTCGGCAAAACCTTATCGTAGCCGCGGATACCTTGTTCAGCCATCTTACGACGGATGAAGGCGATTTGCGTCTTCAACGGCAACTGCTTCGGGCAGAAGTCGTGGCAAGCGAGCAAGGACATGCAACCGAACACACCGCTGTCGTCACCGATCACTTCATAGTAGTCGGCGTCGTTACGGTTGTCGCGCGGGTCCAAACGGAATCGAGCGATCTTGTTGATAGCCACGCCGCCGGCGAAGTCCGGGCGCATGCGGACTGTACCGCAACCGGCGATACAGCAACCGCATTCCACGCAACGGTCCAACAGATAAATATCTTCGGCCAATTGCGGATCCATCGGTTCTTCCTTGCGGCAAAGATCGATCTGTTCTTCCTTCAAGTGAACCCAGGTTTCCATGCGTTCACTCATGTTGCGCATCCACTTACCGGTGTTGACGGACAAGTCGCCGATCAATTCGAAGGCCGGCAACGGAGCCAACGTGAATTCCGTCGGCAAGTCGCGGGTCAACGTACGGCAAGCCAAACCGGGCTTACCGTTGATCATCATGGCGCAAGAACCGCAAATACCGGCACGGCACACGAAGTCAAATTGCAAAGAAGGATCTTGCTTGTCGCGCAATTCGTTCAACGCGATGAACAAGGTCATCGAATCAGATTCTTCCAATTCGAACGTCTGCATGTGAGGCACACTAGCCGGATCAGCAGGGTTGTAGCGCAAGATGCTGATCTTGAGCAGACGATGTTGCTTTTGGGTATTGTTTTCACTCATTTTTCGTCAGCTCCTTAGGCCAAGGGTTCATCGATGCGTTCATTCTTACCTTGCAAGCGCTTCGGCAAGAGGTGAGCAAACGGCATCAAAGCGTTTTGGATAGCAAAACGGTCGGCACCTTCGGCTTCCATCTTCGCGCGGATTTCATCGACTTCAGCTTGACGCTTGGCCGTATCCGGGTGATCGATGTAGTTCTTGGCACCGTAACCACGCCAACCCGGAGGCAACTCCATCTTGTTGACGTCGAGGTCTTCGTAAGAGAGCGTCGGCAACGTGTCGTTTTCGTCCTTCCAGGAAGACAACGTGCGCTTGAGCCACTTGGCGTCATCACGCACCGGGTAGTCTTCACGGAAGTGAGCACCACGGGATTCCTTACGGGCAGCAGCACCGCAAGCAATCGTCAAAGCCAAGCGCAACATCTTTTGCGTACGGTAGGCGTACGTCAATTCAGCGTTGGCACCGAGCTGAGACTTACAAGAGACGTTGTGAGAACGCTTGTAGAGGTCTTCCAATTCGCTGATGGCGCTTTCCATATCGGCGCCGCGACGGAAAATACCGATCTTGGAGGTCATGATATCTTGCATGCGAGCGCGCAACTTGGCCGGGTCTTCAGAACCGTGGCCATCGCAGAAGCGATCAAGCTTGGCTTGTTCGCGCTTGATGAAGTCATAGACGATCGAAGTCGGGATATCGATAACGTTTTCAGGCTTTTCGCAGAAGTCAGCGATGTATTCGCCAACCAACATACCAGCCACAACCGTTTCAGCCACAGAGTTACCACCCAAGCGGTTGAAACCGTGCATATCCCAGCAGGCGCATTCGCCGGCGGCGAACAAGCCCTTCAATTGACGGCTTTCGCCCGTGTAGTCGGTGCGGATACCACCCATCGTGTAGTGCTGAGCAGGACGCACAGGGATCCATTCCTTCACAGGGTCAACACCCAAGAAGTAGTGGCAGATTTCATACACTTCACGGAGGTTGTGCTTAATGTGGTGTTCGCCCAACAAGGTGATGTCCAACCAGATGTGTTCACCGAAGCGGCTCTTCACACCCTTGCCTTGAGCGATACGTTCTTCCATACGACGGCTCACGACGTCACGGGAAGCCAATTCTTTCTTTTCAGGTTCGACGTCCGGCATGAAGCGGTGGCCGTCAACGTCACGCAACAGACCGCCGTCACCGCGGCAGCCTTCGGTCACGAGAATACCGGCCGGGAAAATACCGGTCGGGTGGAACTGAACGGCTTCCATGTTGCCCAACGTGGCAACACCGGTTTCCAAAGCCAAGGAGTGGCCGGAACCTTCGCAAATCACAGCGTTCGTGGTCACGCGGAACAGACGACCGGCACCGCCGGCAGCGATGGCCGTGGCCTTAGACACATAAGCCATCAATTCGCCCGTGATCAAATCACGAACAACAGAACCGTAGCAGCGCTTGCCATCATGAATCAAAGCGATCGCTTCGACACGTTCCACAACAGGAATGTGTTCAGCAATAACGCGGTCGCTCACGGCGTTCAACATAGCATGGCCCGTGCCGTCAGACACGAAGCACGTACGCCACTTCTTCGTACCGCCGAAGTCGCGTTGGCCGATCAAGCCAGCAGCTTCCTTACGTTCGGTAATCGTAACGCGTTCACCGTTGATGATCACTTGACGATCACCCGGGGTGATACGGCTCCAGGGCACACCCCAGGCAGCCAATTCACGAACAGCCTTCGGAGCGGTCGTCACGAACAAGCGGGCGACATCTTGGTCGCAGCCCCAGTCGGAACCCTTCACCGTGTCGGCAAAGTGGACGTCTTCGTTATCGCCCAAACCTTTAATCACGTTACCCAAAGAAGCTTGCATACCACCTTGAGCGGCTTTCGAGTGAGAGCGCTTGGGCGGCACCAGCGACAAGATGATGGTGTCTTGACCGCGATGCTTGGCAGCAACTGCCATACGCAAACCAGCCAAACCAGCACCAATCACCAGCACGTCGGTGTAGATGATTTTCATAATTACTTGGTCTCCTTGATCCAAGAGGGCCACCGATTCAGGATATGTTCCTGTATCGGCAGGGGTCTTCTTAAAAAGGTTCCCCTCGTTCGTCTCAACCGTTGTTACCGAACCGCCCGCCTCGGGAAACCCAAGAGAATGCTCATTCTCTCTTGCCTGCTGGTATAAAAACCCGCAGACGCATTTGAAGGGGGCGTATTCTCACGTGTCAAGCACGGACAAATACTCCACCGAGCTCATCCGATGCGGGTTGTCACGCCGCATACGAACCTATTGAGAACTCGGCCGTTACAAAAATAGGTCCAGTCTTTAGGCACAACAGATCGTCTCGGTCTTCATCAGAGGCCCGAAACGAATGCGCTTAAAGACTAAACATATCCTTCTCCATTCGTGTTTTTGCTTTGACCGAATTGCCAAAAAGCCCGAATTCACAGGCATTCTGACGGACAAAACAGAAAAACACCCATTGGGAATAACCCGAAGTTTACACCAAACTATCAAAACACGTGGATTGACCTTGATCATCATTGTTAATTTCATCGTTTTATTTGACAAAATACAGTGTCGTTTTAGCGGACTTAACAAAGAACGCTCAGGTTAAAATGGCAACATTATTCCTCTCTAACTCTTTTACTAAGGAGTCACTCATGGCCCACGAAATCATTCATACCGACAAGGCGCCCGCTGCCATCGGACCGTATTCCCAAGCAACCAAGGGTGTTGCCAACCTCTTTACTTCCGGTCAGCTCGGCATTGATCCTAAAACGGGAGAGCTGCCCGCCGACTTTACCGCGCAGGCCCGTCAGGCATTCGAAAACGTCAAAGCCATCGTTGAAGCTGCCGGCGGCTCCATGAGCAACGTGATGAAAATCACCATTTTCTTAACAGACATGGCGAACTTCCCCGCAGTGAATGCCGTGATGCAGGAATACTGCCAAGCCCCCTACCCGGCCCGCAGCTGTTTTGCGGTCGCAGCATTGCCCAAAGGCGGAGCGGTAGAAGTCGAAGCGATTGTGAGTCTTTAAGTTTTTAAGGTACCGAGATGCCCTTAGCCGCCTACATGCGAAAAAAAGGTGAGAAACTTCCCCCTCTGTCGGAGCGTTTGGCCAAACTGGGCCTGAATAAAGATTGGGATTATGTTTTTCATCTTCCGCTTCGCTACGAAGACGAAACCTCTCTGACACCGATCGGACAGCTCGAACCGGGCAGCACTCAGCAGTGCGAGGGAGAAGTTCTTCGAAGCGAGCGCATCAGACGGCCCTCGGGCGAACAACTTCAAGCAGTTGTGAGCGACGGCACCGGTACCGTGACCGTCCGACTGCTTCATTTTTACCCCTCTCAGATCAAGCAACTCGCGGTCGGTCAAAAAATCCGACTTTATGGTCCGGTGCGAGACGGCTTTCTTGGTTTGGAGATGCTGCATCCGAAAATCCGCGCTGCCTTAGAAGGTGCGGCGTTGCCCAGCACACTAACGCCGGTCTATCCCGCAGGCGAAGGCATTACGCAAAATTGGCTGCGCAAACGAATCGCTCGGGCGCTTCTGGATGTGGAAATCAAAGATCTTTTGCCCGCTGAGGTATTAAATCGATTGCATTTGCCCTCTTTGGATGCCGCGCTTCGCTACATCCACCATCCGCCGGTGGGTGCAAGTCTTCAAGCCTTGCAGGATAAAACCGATCCTGCTTGGGAAAGACTCAAATTTGATGAGTTGGTTGCGCAGCAAATTGCTCTGAGACACTCCCGAGCGTTAAAAGCGCTTTGCCGCGCGCCGCAAATCGCTCCGGAGAAACACCCGATAACCGATAAACTTCTTGAGCTGCTGCCATTTTCGTTAACAGGCGCTCAAAAAAGAGTCGTCGGAGAGATTCGAGCGGATTTAGCAAAAATCATTCCCATGAATCGTCTTGTGCAAGGCGACGTCGGCAGCGGCAAAACCGTAATCGCCGCGCTGGCCGCGGCTTTGACAATTGACGCCGGGTATCAGGCGGCACTCATGGCGCCAACTGAAATACTGGCAGAGCAGCATTATGAAAAAATCTGCCAATGGTTAAAGCCACTAGGAATTAAAATTGTTTGGCTGGGCGGAAAACAAAAAAGCCGTCAGAAAAATGAAAATCTGGAAGCGATTGCCTCAGGCGAAGCGCAATTGATCGTGGGCACCCACGCACTGATCCAAGATAGCGTGCGGTTTGCCAATCTGGGATTGAGCATTGTCGACGAACAGCATCGATTCGGGGTTGCTCAAAGGCTTGCGCTGCGCGAATCTTCCGGCAATCACATGCCGCACCTATTGATGCTTTCCGCCACCCCTATTCCAAGAACGCTTGCCATGAGTTATCTGGCTGACCTTGACGTTTCTGTTGTTGATGAGCTGCCTGCCGGCCGCCAACCCATCACAACAAAGCTTGTGAGCCTTACTCGGAAAAACGAAATCATTGCCACTATCGCTCAGCAGGTCGCTCAAGGCCGGCAGGTCTATTGGGTTTGTCCGCTCATTGAAGAGAGCGAAAAAATTGATTTAACAGCCGCCACAGAAACGTACGAAGACATCAAGAGCCTGCTGCCGGGATTGCGAATCGGTCTAGTACACGGCGCTCTTGCGCCGGAAGATAAGCAAACCGTTATGCAAAGCTTTAAAGACGGTGAAATCGATGTTTTGGTTGCAACCACCGTCATTGAAGTAGGCGTAGACGTCCCCAATGCAACATTGATGGTTATTGAACACGCTGAACGGTTTGGATTGGCGCAGCTGCATCAATTAAGAGGACGAGTTGGGCGCGGCGCGGAAAAAAGTTTTTGCATTCTGCTTTACGGTGAATTATCTGAAACCGGCCGCGAGCGACTCAAAGTCATTCGCGAAACCAACGATGGATTTGAAATTGCCCGACGTGATTTGGAAATTCGCGGTCCCGGTGAATTTCTTGGGGCAAGACAATCGGGCGTTCCCTTGTTAAGATTTGCCAATCTTGAAGAAGACAGCGCGCTACTCGAATCAGCACGCGACTTCGCACTGCAATGGTTGGCTAAAGACCCAGAACGCGCCAAACAGCATGCCAGACGGTGGTTTAGCGGCTATGAGAAATTTTTGGAGGCATAAGTGACACTCACTGAATTGAAGTACATCATCGCTGTCGCACGTGAGCGCCATTTCGGTCGCGCGGCAGAATCCTGTTTTATCTCTCAGCCGTCACTGTCTGTTGCAGTCAGGAAGTTGGAAGAAGAGCTGGGGGTACACATTTTTGAACGACGCTCTCAGGAAGTGTCGCTCACTCCTGTAGGCGAAACAATTGTTGAACAAGCACAGAGAGTTTTGGAAGATGTCCGCAAAATCGAAGAGCTTGCCGTCCAGGGCAAAGATCCTCTTTGCGGTCCGCTGCGCCTGGGCGCCATTTTCACCATCAGTCCCTATTTAATGCCGGGCCTGGTGCATAAAATGCTCAAAATTGCCCCAAAAATGCCTCTGATTCTGACCGAAAACTACACGGCAAACTTGCTTGAGCAGCTTCGCTCCGGAGACATTGACGTGGCCATTATGGCGCTTCCGATCAACGAACCCGGACTGATGCTGATGCCGCTTTATGATGAAGATTTCGTTGTCGCGGTTCCGCGCGATCACGAATGGGCCTCGCGCAAAGAAATCGCCCGCGAGGAAGTGCGCACCGGAAAACTACTGTTGCTTGGCAAAGGACACTGCCTGCGTGATCAGATTCTTGAGGCTTGTCCTGAAAGCTCACCTCGAAAAAATGGCGTAACAACCATGCAAAAAACGGTTGAAGGTTCCTCATTGCTCACCATCCACCATATGGTCGCTCAAGGACTTGGCATTACCGTCTTGCCGAGTTCCGCGCTTCAGGAAACCAAGTGCGATGAATTGGTGAAGGCCATCGCGTTTGAAAAACCGACTCCGACCCGTAGAGTGATCATCGCTTGGCGTAAAAGCTTTAACCGAATGCCCGCAATTGAAGCCATTAAGACTGCGGTAAACAGTCTCAATCTCGAAGGCTGCAAGGTCCTGAACCTGCCGCCCGTAAGTTCTGTTTCTGAGGCAAATTAACATCGAATTTTTACAACATCCTCTTTCACTGATTTTCGCACCCGGAAGGAGAACCATCCATGTGTACCACCATTATCGTCGGTAAAGCCGTATCCAAAACTGGCCGCGAAAAACGCAGCTGACAGCCTGTTAAGACAAAAAGTCTTGCCGATTATAGGTAAAAGTGACTAGTCTCTAAAATTGGTTAAAACGCCTATAGATTGCAAAATTTGATAAGCATTTGAGGTTAGGCAAATTGACTTAGTTTTTGTGATAGTGAATCTAGTCATACCATTAAAATCTTCGCAGTTTTTGTTGCGCCGATCATTGACGCATTTCTTATATAGAGGTGGACACCCATGTTAAAGCACGACTACTACGGCAACTACACGGCCGAAAGCTTTGCCAAACTTCCCCTGATTTTGCAACGCTTCTTGTCTTACACTCAATACAACACAACGTCTGACCCCAACAGCACAACTGCTCCTTCCACTGAAGCGCAAGTCGCTTACGCGCAGCTTTTGAAAGCTGAATTCGAAAGCGTCGGTCTGAAAGACGTTCGCGTTACCGACAAAGGCATCGTGTTGGCTTACTTGCCTGCCACGGCTGGTCTTGAAAACGCTCCGGCCATGGGGATGATCGCTCACATGGACACCTCTCCTGAAGCCTCCGGCGAACCCGCCAAGTGGCAAGTCGTTGACTACAAGGGCGGCGACATTGTTTTGAATAAGGAAAAGAATATCGTTTTAACGATGGAACGCTTCCCGGGCGTAGCCAAATACGCTGGCGAACAACTCGTCGTTACAGACGGCACCACCCTTTTGGGCGCTGACGACAAAGCCGGCATCGCCATTATTGTTGAAACGGCTCGTTATTTCGTAGAACACCCCGAAGTGTCGCACGCCAAGCTCTGCTTTGCCGTCACCCCTGATGAAGAAGTGGGTCGTGGCACAGAAAACTTTGATATCGCTGAATTTGGCGCTCAGTACGCCTATACCTTTGACGGCGACGAATTAGGCGGCTTTGAAACAGAAACCTTTAACGCCGCTATGGTGAAGGTTCACTTTGAAGGCTTAAACACTCACCCGGGCTCTGCCAAGAATAAGATGGTCAATGCCATCCGCATGGCTATGGACTTCCTCTCCCGTCTGCCTGCTGAATCCATCCCGGAAAAAACAGAAGGTCATGAAGGCTTCTTCCACCCCATGGGCATTACGGGTGCCGTGCGCGGTGTTGACTTAAAGATGCTCATTCGCGATCACAACAACTTCCGCTTTGAAGAACGTATGAACTACGTTCGCAAGATGGTTGAAGATATGAACACGGTCTGGGATAACCGCATTACAGCCGATATCAAGGTTCAATACCACAACCTTAAGAACTACTTGGATAAGGCTCCTGCCGTGTGCGACTTGGCCCGTGAAGCCTATCGCCGCATCGGCGTAGAAATCCATGAAAAACCGGTGCGCGGCGGCACAGACGGCGCTCGATTGTCTGCCATGGGTCTGCCTACCCCGAACCTCTTTACGGGCGGCATGAACTACCACGGTATCTTTGAATGCTTGTCTGTTACCGGCATTCAACGCGCCTTGGATTTGGGCATTATGCTCGGCAAGATGTCTGCAGAAGTCAAAAAGCTTGACTAATCCGCATTAATTTTTTCTCTCAAAGGGGTGTTCAAAAAACACCCCTTTTTTCGCGCTGATCTAAATTTTTCCTAATTCATCGGCAAGCACTTGGCTGCGATCATAGGCCGCCTGAACGGCTTCATCCATCATTTCCATGAAATGATGTTCTTCCATCACGCGCAGCGCCTCAGCGGTCGTGCCGCCTTTGCTCGTCACATTGATGCGAAGCTGAGCGGGAGAGTCGCTGCTGTTTTGAGCCAATTTTGCTGAACCGACAACGGTTAAAATCGCCATTTTTCTGGCCGCCTGAGGATCAAATCCGCGTTTGACAGCAGCCGCTTCCAGCGCTTCGATAAAACGGAACACATAAGCAGGGCCAGAGCCCGAAATCGTTGAGAGCACATCCAATTGCGTTTCGCTTTGAACCGTAATCACCTCGCCCATGGCGCGCAATATTTCCTGAGCGATTTTCGAAAACTCTTTTGCTGCTTCGGGAACGTACAAGCCCACCACACCGGCTTTTACCAAAGCAGGCGTATTGGGCATGGCACGAACCAATCGGTCAGAACCCAGCCATCTGGCGATGTCGCACACCCGCAGCCCTGCGGCAATCGAAATAAAAAAGGCTTCTTTTTCCAAAAAGGGCTTAATCTCTTCAATTGTTTTCGACAGTCCCTGGGGCTTGACAGCAAGCACCACCACTTCTGCATCACGCAGCCAATCGCCCGCTGACAAATGCGTATTGGCGCCATAAGCATCATGAAGCTTTTCACACTTACCGGGATTGCGATCCATGACGTCAATGAGCTCCGAGGGATAGCCCGCAGAAGACAGTCCCGCCACCAACGCGCCGGCCATATTCCCGCCGCCGATCATTGCAATTCGTTTTTGCATCTTTTACTCCCTATTTTTTTGAATAATCTCTTGCACCGAAGATCGCCGATCCCACTCTTACCAAGTTTGATCCTTCTCTAATAGCCAATTCATAATCCGCGCTCATGCCCATCGACAACGTATCAAAAGGGTACCCCTCATCAATACAGCTTTGATAGAGCTTTCTCATCTGAGCAAAAGTTGCTTTCTTTTCCTCATCATTTGCCTGTGCTTTGGGAACGCACATCAGGCCGCGAATACGAAGTAGCGGCAACGATGAAATGGATCTCAGAAAATCTTTTAAGTCCGAAACTGACACTCCGCTCTTACTTTCTTCGTCATCAATATTGACTTCCACCAACACATTGACAGGGCCTTTTTCCGGCGGACGCTGATCATTGAGGCGCTGAGCAATCTTCACTCTGCTTAGGCTCTCAATCCAATCAAAACGCTCGGCAACCGAACGCGTTTTATTTGACTGCAGTGCGCCGATAAAGTGCCATTCAATGGGCAGTGACGGATAGTGCGATGCAAACCAGTCGACTTTGGCGCAAGCCTCCTGAGCGTAATTTTCCCCAAAGCAGAGCTGTCCTGCATCCACGGCTTCTTTAATTGCGTCAACGGAGAAAGTTTTACTTACAGCCAATAATTTGACGCGGCCATCTCCGCCGGCTTTAGCAATTTTGTCCCGAACCCGATTCAGATTTTCCGAAATACTCGACATAGCAAGAAATCCTTTGCAGATTTCCGCAGTATACAATTGCCCGCATGGAATGCCTAACAAAATTAAGCTCGACCATGACAGATGTTTTAGTTCACTGCTGCTGCGCACCCTGTTCTTCAGCCATTTTGGAGTGGCTTTTGCAAAACAGCTACCGCCCCACGCTTTTTTACTTTAACCCCAACATTTTCCCCGATTCAGAATATCTGATCCGTAAAAATGAGCTCACGCGTTACGCCCAAGAACTCAACATCCGTGTTATAGATGGTGATTATGACCACGCCAAGTGGCGCGAAGCAGTCAAAGGACTCGAGATGGAGCCCGAGCGCGGCGCACGCTGCCAAGTGTGCTTTAACTACCGTTTAACCGAAACCGCACGCGTTGCTCAAAAAGAAAAAATTGAACTTTTCACAACGACTTTGGCTTCCAGTCGTTGGAAAGACATTGAACAAATCAAGCATGCCGGCCAATTGGCTCAATCCCTTTACCCCGGAACACGTTTTTGGGATAAAAATTGGCGAAAAGGGGGCTTGCAGCAAAGAAGGAATGAACTGCTGAAGTTAAACGGCTTTTATAACCAGCTGTACTGCGGATGCGAATTTTCGATGCGAAGACTGGATGCCGAAACTTGTCAGGCAATCCTGCAGCAGGATAAGCCTCAGGAACTTTAGTTTTTCTGCGATGTGCCAACCCAGAACCAGACTGCCAGACCGATCACAATCATCGGCAAAGACAGCCACTGCCCTTGGCTAAGCCCCAACGCAAGCAGCCCCAAAAACGAGTCCGGTTCTCGGAAATACTCCACCGCGAAACGCGCGCAGCCGTAGCCCAAGCAAAAGAGCGCGGCCGTTTTTCCAACAGGACGCGGTTTAGCGGAATACAACCACAAGAGAATAAATAAGCACAGCCCTTCAAGACCGGCCTCATAAAGCTGCGAGGGATGTCTGGGCAAACCATCGGCGGCTTGGGGAAAAATCATTGCGAAGACAAAATCCGAGGAACACACTCGCCCCCAGAGTTCGCCGTTGATGAAGTTGCCGATTCGGCCGAAAAATAAGCCAAGAGGCACCAACGGCGCCACAAAGTCGGCAACCGACAAAAACGACATCTTTCGTGTTTTAGCAAAGTAAAACATTGCCAAAATTACACCGATAATCCCGCCGTGAGCGCTCATGCCGCCGTCCCAAATTCGAATGATGTGCGAAGGATGAGCAAGATAAAAATCCGGCTGATAGAACAGACAGTACCCTAAGCGGCCTCCCAAAATCACGCCAAGGACACCGTAAAAGAGCAAATCTTCAACTTTTTCCGCACTCATCGACCGCCAAGCGTCTTTTTTTGCCCGATAGGTTCCGAGAAACCAAAAAAGCGCAAAGCCCACCAGGTACATAAGACCGTACCAATGCACAGACAACGGCCCGACTGAGAAGGCAATGGGATCAAATTGAGGATGAACGAACATAACGTATTTAACTTAAAACTGTCGGGCAAACATTGTACCGATGATGTCACAAGCCTGCCTTTGTGCTATTGTCAGGCAGTTGTTTCAGGACACAAAAAATGCAAACCGTTGAAAATTTATCGCAAGAAACATTTGATCGCTGCTGCCAGCGTTTGGTTAATGCGCGCCCCTTAGTGCACTGCATGACAAATGACGTGGTGCAGGAGATTACCGCTGACGTACTTCTGGCGGCAGGCGCCTCCCCGGCCATGATTATCGATGAGCATGAAAGCGCGGACTTTGCCGCGATTGCCGATGCCCTTTTGATCAATGTCGGCACTATCACGGAAAAGCGACTTTGCGCCATGAATCTGGCGATTGAAGCCGCCAATAAAAAGTCCATGCCCTGGGTGCTCGATCCCGTCGCTTCTGGTCTTTTACCTTGGCGAGATCAGCAAATCGCTCATTTTCTCTCGCTTCGTCCCACTGTCGTCAGGGGCAACGCAAGTGAAATCTTAAATTTGGCCGGCCAAGGTAAAGGCGGCCACGGCGTTGACAGCACCGACAGCAGTGATGACGCGCTGCAAGCGGCGATGGCTTTGGCAAAGACGCGCGGCATCGTAGTCGCCGTCACTGGTGAAACGGATTTTGTCACCGACGGTGAAAAGGTTTTGAGCATCGCAGGCGGCGATGTGATGAGCACTTTAGTTGTCGGAACCGGCTGCTCACTTTCCGCACTTGTTGCGGCTTTTTGCGCGTGCAACGACTCGGCACTTGAAGCAAGTGCTTCTGCGCTTCAGATGGCCAAGCGCGCCTCTGAAATGGCCGCTCAACAAAGCAAAGGCCCTGGCAGTTTTCATCCTGCCTATCTCGACGCTCTTTATCAGATTGCTCGCGAACACGTCTAAGGGGAAAAGAAATGCCTGTTCCTACGCCTGACTATCGGCTCTACCTCGTGCTTGATCCGAAGCTTTGCGCTCAGACAGGCATCGTACAAACGGCGCTTGCCGCCGCGCAAGCCGGCGCGGGCATCATTCAGCTTCGTGCGCCTTACTGGAAAAAAAGAGAACTCTACGAGTGCGCGATTGAATTAAAAACCGCTCTGGCACCCTTCAAAATCCCCCTGATTATTGATGATCATGTGGATGTGGCCGTGGCAAGCGGCGCTGACGGCGTTCATATCGGGCAACAGGATTTGCCTGCTACGTGCGCCCGAGCCATGCTGGGTCCGGACAAACTCGTGGGGTTATCCATCAACACCATTGAGCAAATGAAAAATGTTGATCCCACAATTGTCGACTATGTCGGCGTGGGCCCCATTTTTTCCACCGCCACAAAACCTGACGCTGCCGCTCCGATTGGCTTTGACGGACTCGCCCAGCTAATGAAAATTTGCCCAGTGCCCGCGGTGGCCATCGGCGGCCTCAAAGCCAATCACGTCAAAGAGATTTTCAAAGCAGGCGCCGACGGTGTGGCGGTCATTTCTGCCATCTGCGGACAAAAGGATCCGAACGTGGCCGCTCAAACGCTTTTTAAAGAGTGCCCCGATACCCGTCTAACTCGTTGAAAATACGTTTTTTCACGGTCGTTTCAGCTCTTTGTATCGTGTATCATTATTGAGTTCTGAAAACTGTAGTGTTTCACACGCTAAGTGCCGTAATTTTCAGAAATCTGCGCAAACAAACTGTAGTGATCTACGATCGGATTTAATAGATTCATGAGTGAGGCTTATACAAATATCAAACGGGGTCGTTTCTCGCTCAAAGATGCGGAAACGATTACCCAGGTGAAATTGCTTGAGCAAACACCGACACTGAGCTGGGAAAGCAGTGACGCCAATCGTGCGACGCGTCAGGCGGCTCTTGCTGTCGGTGAAGATGCGAGCACGTCGGCTTTTTTGCTTGCCAGAGCAAGAATCGCCGAAAAAATGATCATCGCTAAAAATCCGACCGTTAAACCCATCGCCTTGCGCTTTACGCCTCCGGCCTGGATCAATGCCGCTCTGATCGCGTTGGCTTTTGTCTGCGGTCTGCTCACCGACCAACTCGCCTCTGAGCATTCGCGCATTAATTTGCTCTCACTGCCCTTTTTCGGCGTTTTGCTCTGGAACATTTTGGTTTATATCATGCTCTTTATCTCCGGGCTCAGACATCGCCCCTACAGAGACTTTCTGGGCATGCGCACCATTTTGGGCATTTTGGCCAAAACGCTGACCACCAAACAACGCCGCATCGCAAAGTCAATCAGATCGTTGATTGAACCCTTTGTCATGCATTTTGTCGCTCGCGCATTCCATCTAGCCGCTTTTGCATTTATCGCAGGCATGATCTGCAGTGTTTTGCTTCGCGGCGTGGGCACCGCTTATACCGTTGGCTGGGAAAGCACCTGGTTTGCGAGCAGCCCCGAGATCGTTTATCAAATCATTGCGCTCACCTACGGCGTCTTCACAAGCTTTTTAGGCCCCATGCCTAATATTCTGGATGTCGCAAACATGCGTTTTGACCGCTTGGCAGTCAATTCCGTGGACGTTTCTGCAAGCTTATGGATTTTGCGCATGATTTTCATGTTGCTCATTTTTGTGGCCGTTCCCCGCTTGCTGCTTGCGCTAAAACATACGTTTCAAATTAGCAAGCTCGCGCGGGATTTCCCGCTTGATCTTTCCGACCGGTACTTCAACGACATCTTGAGAACGTGGCGTTCTGAAGAGATGTCTTTGGATCTTCTCGTCTCCGATCAAACCGATAATCCCAAAAATATCGAGAGCGTTTATCGGTTTGCCGAAGAGCTCGGCTTTAACCTCTCGGAAGTCAAAACCCATCACTGGAATCCGGAATCCGATGAACTGCCGCTCACAATGGATGCCCAGGGCAAGTCAAAACAAATCTGGATTTTGATGAACGCTACCACGACCCCGGAGCAGGAAGTGCAGGGTGAGGCGCTGCGGCAATTAAAAGCAAAATTTGACACGAGACCATTGGCGGTGCTTATTGACATGTCTTCGTATATGTCGCGCTTCGGGGATTTCGGAGACCGAACAGAGAGCCGAAAAGAGCTTTGGCGCTCGTTTTGCGAGGCTGTCGGCGTGCCGGCTGTTTTCTATCACAGCGGCGTTCGCCCCGACCAGCAAACCTGTGACGAATTAAGACTTGCCACCGGGCAAGCACAGTAGGATTTGAATATGTCTGATCAACAGCTCATGCGTATTAATTTGAGTTTGGTTTCTCACACCAACATCGGCAAAACGACGCTCGCCCGCACGCTCTTGGGACGGGACATCGGTGAGGTGGCCGACCGTCCCCACGTGACCGAAACCAATGATGATTACGTCTTGATCCGCGCCAGCGACGGCTGCTCGGAACTTGTTCTTTGGGATACGCCGGGGTTCGGTGACAGTGTGAGGCTTGCCAAACGCTTGGAAGGCAGAGCCAATCCGCTCGGTTGGTTCTTGTCCGAAGTCTGGGACCGCATGTCCAATAAAGCGTTGTGGCTCAATCAGCGCGCGCTCAAGCACGTCAAAGACACTAGCAGCGTCGTTCTCTATTTAGTCAACGCGAGTGAGTCTCCCAAAGCCTGCACATACATTGCTGCCGAAATGCAGATTCTTTCCTGGATCGGCAAACCGGTCATCGTGCTGCTCAACCAAATGGGCAAACCTCGGGAAACAGAGGTCGAAGAGGCAGAACTGAAGCGCTGGACCGACTACATGGCTCAGTACCCGCTCGTTAAGACGGTTTTACCGATGGATGCGTTTGCGCGCTGCTGGGTGCAAGAGTTTGCACTTTTTGACGCAATCGGCAACGTTCTCACCGACGAACAAAAGGTAACGTTTGAGGCGCTTCGCGAAGCCTGGAGCCGACAAAGAAGAGCGGTGTACGCGACTTCCGTGGAGGCTATCGCCAACTACATGACGCAGCTCGCTGTCGATCATGAAGAACTCTCCAACTATTCTCTCACCGAACAAGTCAAAGATTGGGGACGTCGATTGGGCGTAGTGAAACTGCAAAGCGGCCCGATCGAAGACGCAAAAAACGCTCTGGCTGCGCGTGCAGCAGACAGCCTTTGCGCATTAACACAAAGGCTCATTGACGCCCATCAGCTTGAAGGCTCGGGCGTGAAACGCGAAATTTTAAGACGCTTAAAAACCGACTGGACCGTCAACACGGCCGCTAACCCCAAAGGCGCAGCCATTATGGGCGCGGTGGGCGCGGGAGCCGCAACGGGGCTTGCCGCCGACCTCAGCACTGGCGGCCTGAGCGCAGGTCTGGGCACTTTGCTTGGCACGGTGATCGGCGCAATTGGCGGCGCAGGTGCCGCGCTTGCTTATAACCAAGTCAAAGGCGTTCACGGCACTCGTGTCTCCTGGAGCAAAATTGCTTTGCAGAATTTCCTTTTAGAAGCGGTATTGCTTTATCTCGCAGTGGCGCACTTTGGACGCGGCCGCGGGTTTTGGGAAGAAAGTGAAGCACCTGCCTTTTGGAAGGATGTCGTTATTGGCCAAATGAAAAAATTACCCAAAGAATACGATACAACTGCTCTCACAGAACCCGATGCCATTGAAGCTTTAAGTAAGCAAACAACAGACACGGTTATCCGTGGTGTCCTTTACGACCTCTACAAACGCATGCCCTAAAGGCTGCGTTTCCAGAACCTCAAGCCCGCCCACGCGGGCTTTTTAATGTCTTTTGCCTAAAAACTCGGGTAAATCCTTAAGCCGCTCAATCTAAAAAACAGAAAGAAAGTTCTCGGCAATCAAATATCAAAAATCTAGAATAAACTGAGTTTTCCTTCTTTCAACTAAAAAGGACTATTTATGAAAAATCTTTCTCGTTCTCTTTTGACCTTATCGCTTTTGAGTGCCTTGGCACTCGGTGCTGTGACTCCCGCTAGCGCCGGCGACCGTTTGGACAACATCATGGAGAAGAAGGTTCTCCGTGTCGGAACGCCGGGTGACTACCGTCCGTTTTCGATGAAAGAGGATGGGAAGTTTGTGGGCCATGACATCGAACTCGTGCAAAAAATGGCCGATGTCTACGGCTGGAAGGTTGAGTTCGTGCATTCGAGCTGGTCCAATCTTGCCAAAGATATGGCCGATAACAAGTTTGACGTCGCGGTTGGCGGCATTACGCGTTCGCCTGCCCGCGTCGTTACCGGTGACTTCTTACCCGCCTACGCACCCTTCGGCAAAGTGGCCTTGATCCATAAGAAGAACAAAGATAAGCTCACGTCTTTGGATAAGCTCAACGCCCCGAGCGTTACCGTGATTAAGAACCCGGGTGGCACCAATGAACAGTTCGTGCTACAAAATTTAACCAAGGCAAAGATTCTCACGCACGAAAAGAACTACGAAATCCCCGGTTTGATCGCAGAAGGCAAGGGTGACTTGATGATCACGGAAAATGCGGAAGCGAAGCTTTACGCAAAGAAATACCCGCAGCTTCACGCACAATTCCTCGACAACCCCTTGACGCCTGTTAATTACATGGGCTTCTGGATGCCGACCGATGACCCGGATTACACCCGCGTGATGAACTATCTCTGGAATCTGATGGACCTTCGCGGCGAATTGAAGGCATTGGATGAAAAATACGGGGTCTAGTTCTCTTTAATCCAAACAAAAACGGCGCCGCGGCGCCGTTTTTGCTGTCTGTCGGTTTCAAGGTTAAGGGACCATTTCCTGAACCTGATCCTTTTTCACGGGCTTGACCAAGTCTTCACGCTTGACACCCAAATACATGGCGATAGCGGCAGCCACGAACACGGATGAATACACACCCAAGCAGATACCGATTGTCAGAGCCAATGCAAAATAGTGCAAGGCGGGACCACCGAAGAAGAACATCGCCAAAGTCATTGCCAAGGTCGAAGAGTGAGTGATCACGGTACGGGACATCGTCGCCGTAATAGCCGAATCAATCACCTCAACCGTATCGGTGCGGCGCATCTTCTTAAAGTGCTCACGAACGCGGTCAAAAATAATCACGGATTCGTTAACCGAGTAACCCAACACGGCAAGCAACGCGGCCAACACCGGCAGCGAGAATTCCCATTGGAAAAATGAGAACACGCCAAGCACCAGGATGACGTCGTGAAGGTTAGCGATAATGGCGGCCACTGAGAACTTCCATTCAAAGCGGAATGCCAAGTAAGTCACGATGCCGATAATCACCAAAATCAAGGCGGTCAAACCATCGGTGGCCAATTCTTCGCCGACTTGCGGTCCAACGAATTCCACACGGGTCATCTTGGCGCCGGGTTCAGTCGTATTCAAAACGGCCATCACTTCTTTGGCTTGTTCGCCGGAGCTTTCACCCTCAACGATCGGCAAACGAATCATGACATCGCGAGCGGTGCCGAAGTTTTGCACTGCGGCTTCCACTCCTAAAGAAGTCTTGATTTGCTCACGAATCTGCTCAGTCGGAGCGGCCTGCGGGTAGGTGACTTCCATCACCGTGCCGCCCGTGAATTCGATCGAGAAAGCCAAACCGCGGGTGCAAAGCAGGAAAACCGCAATTAAAAACGAAACAAACGAGATCGTATTGAAGATCTTGTCAAAGCGCATGAAATGGATCGTGCGCCGAATTCTAAAAAACTCCATACTTCACACTCCCCTATTCCGTAGGCTTCCAAATTTGACCAACGTGCAGTTTTTTGAGCTTCTTCTGACGGCCATAGATCAAATTAATCACCGAGCGGCTGACCACCACAGAGGTGAAAATTGAGGTCAGAATACCCAAACAGTGCACAACGGCGAACCCTCTGACGGGACCGGAGCCAAAAATCAACAGCGCGATACCGGCAATCAAACTCGTCACGTTAGAGTCCAAAATCGTGGCAAAAGCTCTGTCAAAACCTTCACTGATTGCCTGCTGAGGCGAACGTCCTTCGCGCAACTCTTCACGAACACGTTCGTTAATAAGCACGTTGGCGTCCACTGCCATACCGAGCGTCAACGCGATAGCGGCAATACCCGGCAAGGTCAGCGTTGCCTGAAGCATAGAAAGCAACGCAACCAAGAGCATCACGTTGCAGCTCAGTGCAAACACAGAAACTGCGCCAAAGACCTGATAGTACAAAATCATGAAGATCGAGACGACCGCAAAGCCATAGACCGTTGAGCGGAAGCCGGCTTCAATGTTGGCGGCACCTAAACTCGGGCCGACCAAGCGTTCTTCGATGATTTCCATCGGAGCGGCCAAAGAACCTGCGCGAAGCAGCAAAGCCGTGTCAGTTGCTTCCGTTGCCGTCATGCGGCCGGAAATCTGCACTCGGCCGCCGCCGATTTCTTGACGAATCACAGGCGCGGTCACCACTTCACCTTTACCCTTTTCAAAAAGGATAATGGCCATGCGCTTGCCCACGTTTTCACGCGTCACATCTTGGAAAATGCGGGCACCGCGGCTATCAAGCGTCAAATTCACCGTGGGTTCCTGAGTTTGCTGATCGAACCCAGGCTGAGCGTCATTTAAGTTGTCACCAGTAAGAACCACCTGGCGTTTAACCAAAATCGGCACACCGGCGCGATCCAAATAACGTTCGTCACCGAACGGAACCGTACCTTGGCTGAGCTGCGCATACGCTTCAGGCGAATCGTCAACCAGACGGATTTCAAGAGTGGCCGTACGGCCCAAAATTTCCTTAGCTTTGGCCGTATCCTGAACACCCGGCAGCTGAACAACGATACGATTGGCACCTTGCTGAGCGATCACGGGTTCAGCCACACCCAATTCGTTAATACGGTTGTGAAGCGTTGAAATATTTTGTTTTAACGCGTAATCGCGCACTTCACGCAAAGAAGCATCGGTCATTGTGGCCACTAAGCGGTACATTTGACCGTCATCGCGATCGTCAAGAGACAGATCATTGTGCGTGTTGCGCAAAAGATCGCGAGCCTTGGCGCGTTCTTCTTCCGTACGGAAAGCAATTTCAAGAGAGGTGCCGCTGCGAGTGATGCCGGCATGGCGAATGCGTTCTTCTCTGAACTGAGAACGCAGGTCGCTTGCGATAGCATCGGCACGCTTATCGATAGCGGCATCCATATCCACTTCCAACAAGAAGTGCACGCCGCCGCGCAAGTCCAAACCTAAGTACATCGGCAGGGCATGCAGATTAAGCAGCCATTGCGGCGTGTTGGGCACAAGGTTGAGCGCCACCACAAAGGTCGGATCGCTCGGATCGGGATTGAGCTCACGTTCAATCACTTCTTTGGCTTGGAGCTGCAATTCCGCCTGAGTCGGTTCAAAACGCACGCGGATCGTTGACTGTTGAGCCCCTTGCTCAAAGAACATCCCTTCGGGAGTGATGTTGGCCCGCATCAAAGCATTTTGCACACGCTCATAGACATGTTCATCGACTCTGATTGTCGCTTTTTGACTGGAGACCTGCACGGCGGGCGATTCTCCGAAGAAATTCGGCGTCGTGTAGATCATCCCGATCACAAGCGCGACCAGAATGACGATGTATTTCCATAATGGATAACGGTTCACGTTTTATTCCCCAGAATAAACTGAAAAAGAGAACGACAGGCTGGGCTCGCTCTCTTTAGCGGTACCGCCCTGCACCAATCAAACAGGCAAGGCGGCCCAACGAAAAACCCAAGACCGGATGATCTTGGGAGTCGTCAATATTAGAAGGTCTTGATCGTGCCCTTGGGCAAAACCGTTTGAATAGCGATACGCTGCATCGTCAACGTCACGGGCTCTTCCTTAACCGAAGCGATCTGCACAACGATGTAGTCATCACGCACTTCCACGATACGGCCAGCGATGCCGCCAGCGGTCAACACTTCGTCGCCCTTCGTGAGCGCATCAACCATTTTGGCGTGTTCTTTTTGGCGCTTTTGCTGCGGGCGGATCAAGAAGAACCAGAAGGCAACAAAAATCAAAATCATCGGCAACAGGCTGGTCAAAAGACCGGCGGTGTCGCCAGCGGCGGCCGTTTGTGCAAACGCGTCAGAAATAAAAAACATGTGTTACTCCATAAAAAGCGTCCGAGTGTCTCTCGGACAAGAAAGTTTTCTAATTATACGGGGGTTTAGCTCGTTTTATACTCGTTTAACCCCTTTAATCCACTCCGCGGGCACGATTTTCGTAAAACTCTTGCTTCCACTGCTCGAATCGGTCAGCATCCAATGCATCACGGATTTCCTGCATCAAGTGCAGATAATAGTGAAGATTGTGAATGGTATTGAGTCGAGCCCCCAAAATTTCATTTACTTTTTGTAAATGATGCAAATAGGCGCGGGAGAAGTTTCGGCACGCGTAGCAATCACAGGTGGGATCCAAGGGACGCAAATCATCTTTATATTTGCTATTGCGGATCTTCAAATCACCGTAACGGGTGAAAAGCCAGCCGTTGCGGGCGTTTCGCGTCGGCATCACGCAGTCAAACATGTCGATACCCTGGCTCACGCCTTCGACCAAATCCTCCGGCGTTCCAACCCCCATCAGGTAACGCGGCTTGTCTTGCGGCAGCTGCCAGACGATTTTTTCCATAATGCGGTGCATTTCTTCTTTGGGCTCGCCCACCGAAAGACCGCCCACGGCATAGCCGTGAAAACCAATATCGACTAATCCGCGCAAAGACTCCTCGCGCAAGTGCTCATACATCCCGCCTTGAACAATACCGAAAAGCGCATTGGGGTTGCCTAAACGGACAAATTCATCCTTACTGCGCTTCGCCCAACGCAAAGACATTCTCATGGATTGCGCGGCTTCGGCTTCGGTTGCCGGACGATCATTGATCTTGTAAGGCGTACATTCGTCAAAGACCATGACAATATCGCTATTGAGCACACGCTGAATCTGCATGGACACTTCCGGCGTCAAGAAGAGCTTGTCACCATTAATCGGCGAAGCAAACTTCACACCTTCTTCAGTGATCTTGCGAAGCCCCTTGAGAGAAAACACCTGAAAACCGCCGGAATCGGTCAAAATGGGTTTATTCCAGCCCATGAATTTATGCAGGCCGCCATGCTTTTCAATGACATCCAGACCGGGTCTGAGCCACAAGTGAAAAGTATTGCCGAGAATGATCTGAGAGCCGATTTCCTCAAGCTCATTGGGGGCCATGGCCTTAACCGTGCCGTAGGTGCCCACCGGCATAAAAATCGGCGTTTGCACCACTCCATGGTTTAATTTCATTTCACCACGGCGGGCTTTCCCGCTTGTTTTTTTCAATGTAAATTCGAGACTCACGCTTTACTCCGGTTTTTTCTCAAGCAGCATCGCATCTCCGTAGCTGAAGAAGCGATAGTTTTCCTTAATAGCATGCTGATACGCCGTATCGATGCGTTCCTTGCCAGCCAAAGCCGACACCAACATCAATAGTGTGGATTTAGGCAAATGGAAGTTGGTGATCAACGCATCAATGATTTTAAATTCGTAGCCAGGTTTGATAAATAAGCGCGTATCACGCGCGCCGGGCTGAATCCGTCCCTTTTCCACCGCAGCGCTTTCGAGCGCGCGCAAACTGGTTGTGCCTACCGAAACCACACGACGCCCTGCTTTTTTTGCTTCATTGACCGCGCGGGCGGTTTGTTCGCTGATGGTGTACCACTCCGAATGCATGACATGCTCGGAAAGTTTTTCCACGCGCACGGGTTGGAATGTGCCAGCACCGACGTGCAGCGTAACAAATTCAATTTCAACGCCTTTTTTCTTCAGTGCATCGATGATTTCTTCGGTGAAATGAAGACCTGCCGTGGGAGCGGCCACCGCACCGGGTGTTTTCGCATAAACCGTTTGATAACGCTTTTCATCGCTTTTGTCGGCGGCGTGTTCAATATAAGGCGGAAGCGGAACTTTGCCGAAAAAGTCGAGCACTTCCAATACCGGATGTTCAAAGCGCAAGGCGAAAAATTCACCTTCGCGTCCAGTCACTTCCACTTTTTCCTGGCGATTTTCTGCTTCAAAAATCAAAAACGTTCCCGCCTTCGGGCTCTTGCTGGCGCGAGCCATGGCAATTGCGGTGTTTTCACCCGTAATGCGTTCGATTAAAACCTCAACAGCTCCGCCCGTCTCCTTTTTGCCGAGCAAACGCGCTTTGATCACTTTGGTGTTATTCATCACCAAAAGATCATCGGGACGCAGCAAATTGACGATATCTCTGAAATGCCAATCCTCCAGACGATCAGGCAGGACATGCAAAAGGCGGCTCGCGGAACGATCTGCCAAGGGAAATTGCGCGATACGATCGGCGGGCAGATCAAAATCGAAATCTGATAAAAGTAATTCGTGTTCAGACATGGCTTTACCGGCCAAAAAAGTTAAAAGAAGCGCTATCTTACCGCAAAATCATTGCTTTCGGAACTTTCCTATACCACTCCCGCCACAAAAAAATATCAAAAAATCACAAACTTCTCTTGCAATTGAGAATAATTATCATTAATATACACATTACAAACATTTTGCTTGATCGTAAGCTTCACGCAAGATTCGTGCGCTAAAGTACGGATCAAGTAAGAAGTTTCGAGCTGTCTTCCAAACAACGGGGGCCAAAAAGGGGTGGAAACTGGCGTTTGGAATAGATCTCTCCCAGCTCAATGAGCGTTTGTTTGTATCTCCTTAACAACTAACGTTCAAGTCCTAAAGACTTCTTTGGTCCAAGCAAAAGCCGGTGTCGCGAGGCACCGGCTTTTGTTATTTCCGACGGACTAAATTGCCTGCAGAATCGACAGAACCGTTCCCAAACCCAAAATGGTCGCCGTGACCGAAAAAACCGTTTGAGCCATCAAGTCAGCAATCCACATATATCTGTTCATTTTTCCTCTCCAGATCATTTTTTGATACTGTTATTATCATTGATTATATTTTATATATCAATTTTATTTATTGTTATTATTTGATCTTAATTAAATATACAGCTCTTTTTATGATCTTTTTATTTGATAAAAGGGCCGCCCTAGAGGCGGCCCGAAACTCAATAAGAGTTGTTACTTGATGGCAAAGCGGACCTCAGACGGGACACCACCGGTGAGCTGACCCGGTTTCACGCTGCGGAATGCATTTTCAGCATCCACGCCTTTTTTCACCGCATCCGTTACCTTTTGCTTAAGCGCGGCCATTTCCTTTTCATCCTTTGCCTTCAAGGCAACCTTAAAGTGACCGTCGGCTGCAATCGCATTCACCGACACGCCGCCCGTGAAATTGGAAACAACGCACTGCGCTTGCGACGGAATTGCCTTTTCAATTTCCATGATCGCGCGCGCGGCCGCATGAACGGCGTTCGTATTACCGTAAGCGCCGCTACTGTGACCGCCGGGGCCCTGGATATCAACAGTCATCACACCGGAGACATCGGCCATTGCCACCGAGGCAGCAAAAGAACCCAACAAAGCAACTAACAATTTTCCTTTCATAATGTTCTCCCGATGTCCGTTCATTAGTACATTTCTTCAGTTGTGCGTGCGCCAATAGGATCAGCCGTGGGCTGCACAACTTCGCCCGTGCTCGTGTGATACCCTGCCGCGGTCAAACCCATCAACACCATACGGAAGATGCGCTTGCCTTCGTCCTGAGCGTTGCCCGGAATACCCCATTCGTTGAACGTGTGACCGCCGCCGCTAGCCGCAGGCGTATGAACGTTAAAGTTCACCGTCGGCACGCCGACCGCTGCCGGTACGTTGTCGTTCAAGCTGGAGGCGTTCGTCTTCAAAGCTTTCAATTGGTCGATACCAACCGTCTGAGCGGTTTGCCAATAAATCTGCGTTGCAATGTCGTTAAAGTTCTTGCGTTGATGAGCCGGACGGTCACCGAACCACACCAATTCCATCTTGACCGCGTTCTTATCGCCGCTCTTCAGACCGTATTTGGCATTTTCTTCATCCAAAGCGGCCTTAAAGGTCGGTTCAATTTGCGCGCGCATCGCGCTCAACGGTCCTTGCGTAGGTGAACGCATGTCAACCATCAACGTGCAAGAACGGGAACGTTCACCGTCGGGAGCTGTATCGCAGCTTGCAACACCCACCGTGTAGGTTGTGCGCTCAGCGTTCTTATCCGTGTCCCAAGGCGACTTGATATCAGAAATCTTCGCAATAGAACGCGTCATCGCCATTAAAGCGCTCGGCGCATCCGCAGCCCCCTGCTTATAGCCCGCAGGTTCTGTGTACTTGATTTCGAAGCGATAGCTGCCCAGATAGTTGAGCGTGCCGGAACCCGGACGGGTAGAGTCCGCTGCGAAATTCGCCACAAAGTTCAACGCGTTGTTGCCCTTGCCGGTATCTTGGTTATAGCCGTAGAGCTGCTTCATGCCGCAAAGATTGCCTTTGCCTTCTTCGCCGGCCGTACCGCAAACCCAAATGTCATAGACGGGTTTGATGTTGTACTTCTTCATCATGATGGCCGCGGTCATCACGCCGGTTGTATTGCCCATCGCATCGGCAAAGCCCGGCAAGTAAATGCGGTAGCCGCCTTTTTTCTGAGCATCCTCAAGATTGGCGTAGCGCACGTAGGCCTTCTTATAGTTTTCGTCCTGGATGATCTTGCCGTTCTTATCAAAGTGCAGTTCATCCTTAATCGCTGCAAGCGCTTCCGGCGTGCTTACGACCGGCTCACTCGCTTTTTGCAGTTTAGCCGGCATATAAGGAGTTGATTTCGGAGGAAGTTTTCCGGGGTTGACCGTATCGATATGGCCTTCGAGCAAAACCTTCGGGAATTGTCCCTTATAGCTCTGAGCGCCTTTTTCCTGAGAATAGGTCCCCGGGATTCTCACGCAAACGTTGTAGACGGGCAAACCGTCAACTTTTTGAATGCCGGCGCCTTTAATGATGCCTTCGGGCGTCGTCATAATGTCTTTTTTATCAAAGCCCCATTCCTGAACCATCAAACGGGTCAATTCCTCAGCGCGGCGCATTTCAGAACGAGAAGGAGAAGCAATGCGGGCCACTTCCATGTGCGTGTTGAAACGGAACTGAGCATTTTCATCGCTCGTGAGCTCGGTGAGCATTTTTTGCATCACCGGATCTTTGTAAATCGTTTCGGTGGCCTTTTTCACATCGTTACTCACCTGAGGAACAACAGCGTAAGCCACGCCGGCAATCAAAGTAAGGCCAACGGCCAATGCGCAACGATTTTTTCGCATAGATAACCTCCGTTCGAAAAATATTTCAGTGCGTCTGTGTTTCCAGTCTTATTTTCCGCTCAATAGGCAATAAAAAACATCATGGAAAGTCACTAGATTTTGCTACAGCAATTTCACTAAAAATTTGTTGGCTTTTTCTCTGCCTTGGTGACACAATTCGAAGTCCATTTTTTTTCAAGCGAAATTTATGTTAATTTCCATCGCTTTATTTCTTATGCTGCAGTTAATCGGCGAAGCCCTCTCGTACGGCTTCGGCTGGCCGATTCCCGGCCCCGTGCTCGGCATGATTTTTCTTTTGATCGGATTTTTGATCAAAGACGACTTAATTGAACGGGTTCGATTGACGGCTTCCGTTCTTTTGGCGCATTTAGCGCTTTTGTTTGTGCCGGCGGGCGTCGGCATTGTTCGCCATTGGGATCGAATTTCGGCCGAATGGATCGCCATAGCCGCTATTCTTGTTGTGGGTACCGCCATCACCATGGCCGTTACGGCTTTGGTTATTCAGTGGAGCGCAAAACTTTTAGGAGTCGATGATGACGATTGAGTTATTGTGGAATCATCTGGCTTCCAACCCGGTGCTCTGGCTTTGCCTTACTTTGCTTGCCTACCAAATCGGCATCTGGGTTTATCAAAAAAGCGGTTACCTCACGCTGCTCTCGCCCTTTGTGATCGCAGTAGCCATTTTGCTGGCGATTTTGTTTGGCACGCACACCCAATATGAAACTTTTTTCGCTGGCGCGCAGTTTGTCCACTTTCTTTTAGGTCCGGCCACAGTGGCCTTAGCCGTTCCCCTTTTTGATCAACGCCTGCGTTTGGCAAAACTTTGGGCGCCGCTTTTAATCGGTGTAGTTGTTGGCTGTGTGGTGGGTGTCATTTCCACGGTTTTGCTTGGCGCGCTTTTAGGCGCATCGTTTGAAAGCATCATGTCCATGGCCCCGAAAAGTGTGACCACGCCGATTGCCATGGGTATTTCAGAAAAAATGGGCGGCATCCCGGAATTCACCGCAGGCATTGTGGTTTTGACCGGCATCGTGGGCTCGCTTCTGGCCACACCGATTTTCAAACTTTGCCGAATTAAAAAGGACTACGTCAAAGGCTTCTCATTGGGTGTGGCCGCTCACGGCATGGGCACCTCACGCGCCTTTCAAATCAGCGACAAGGCGGGGGCTTTTTCCGGTCTGGCGATGGGCTTGGCAGGCATTATCACCGCTTTTGCCGCGCCGATGATTGCTCCGCCTTTATTGAAATTATTAGGATACTAAGTTGACTCGGGCCGCTTACTGCGGCCCGTTCGTTTTTAAGACAACGTATCAGCGATAGATTGCGCCAGTGTTTGGGCAAGCGCCTTATCATCGGCTTCAACCATCACACGCAAAAGCGGCTCGGTTCCGGAAGGTCTGATCAACACTCGACCGCGTCCTTTGAGCTGCTCTTCAGCTTTTGCAACCGCATCATTCATCGGTTTGTGCGACTTCCAGTCAAAACCTTTTTCAATGCGCTTATTAATGAGCACCTGAGGCAAGAGCTTCAAGTCCGCGGTCAATTCCTTGAGTGATTTACCCTGACGACGCATGGCTGCCAAAACCTGCAGGCTGCTCACAATGCCGTCACCTGTCGTCTGGCAATCAAGCACCAAGAGGTGACCGGAGGTTTCTCCGCCAAAGATCCAACCCTCACGAGCTTTCAGTTGTTCAAGCACATAGCGGTCGCCTACCTTAGCGCGGACAAATTCAATGCCCAACTCTCCCAGGCGCTTTTCAAGCGCATAGTTTGTCATCAAAGTGCCGACGACCCCCTTGATTTTTTCCCTTTGCATGCGGTCTTTGACCATCACATACAAGAGTTCATCGCCGTTATAGACATGGCCGCTCGCGTCAGCCATGATCAGGCGATCCGCATCGCCATCCAACGCAATGCCGACATCACACCCTCTTTCGAAAACTTTTTTGGACAAGGATTCGGTGTGCGTGGCGCCCACGCCATCATTAATGTTGAATCCATCGGGAGTATCGCCCACCGTGAAAACATCCGCCCCCAATTCGTGATAGACGGCCGGAGCCACGTGATACGCCGCGCCATTGGCGCAGTCGACCAAAATTCGCAGGCCTTTAAGATTCACATTGCTGTCAATCGTGGACTTACAAAATTCGATGTACCGACCCGAAGCGTCTTCCAAACGCCAGGCTTTGCCCAATTCGCGGCTTTCCACACAGGAAAAGCCCTTATCCAATTCGGCTTCAATTTCCAACTCCACTTCATCGGGAAGCTTGGTGCCAGATTCTGAGAAAAATTTAATTCCGTTGTCGTGATAAGGATTGTGACTTGCACTGATGACCACACCGGCATCGGCTCGCTGGGCGCGCGTCAAATAGGCAATGGCTGGCGTCGGAATCGGACCGCACAAAACCACGTCAACGCCTGCGCTCGAGAAGCCTGCCTGAAGAGCGGCTTCAAGCATGTAGCCGGAAACACGCGTGTCCTTGCCAATGACTACGCGGACATGACGGCCCGCATCAATATGCCTTCTGAGAACACGGCCGGCCGCCTGACCAAGCTTTAAAACAAAATCCGGAGTAATGGGCGCTTCACCCACGCGGCCGCGTACGCCGTCTGTACCAAAATACTTGCGAGTCATGAATTAATCCTTATGAGTTTTGCTCACTGTCATATGCCAAATTTTAAACGCATCGCGCGTGGCTGCCACATCGTGCACACGAACAATGCCTGCGCCGCGCTGTGCAGCGATCAACGCACCCGTGACAGAAGCGATCAATCGGTCCGAAACGTCTCGTCCGACCACTGCCCCCAGACTTGATTTGCGCGACAAACCCACCAGAATCGGATAAGGCAAGCGAGCAAAGTAGTCCGTATTAGCAAGAAGTTCAAAATTCTGATCAACGGTTTTCCCAAATCCGAATCCGTAGTCCAGACAAATTCTTTCCCGCGCGATGCCAGCGGACTGCGCGCATTGGGCGCGGTCTAATAAAAACCGTTCAACCTCTTGCAAAAGGTCGCTGTATGCAATGTTTTTTTGCATCGTTGCGGGCGTCCCCTGCATGTGCATCAAACAAATCCCGGCGTTTGTTTGAGCAGCGGCTTCCAGCGCTCCGGGCTCCTGCAGAGCGCGGACATCATTAATAATGTGCGCGCCGGCCTTTACCGCTTCGCGGATAACGCCGGCCTTGCTTGTGTCCACCGATATCACAGCGCCGGTTTTTGCGAGTGCTTCAACAACCGGGATGACGCGCTCGAGCTCTTCTTGCTCAGTCACTTCCGCCGCTCCCGGTCGGGTTGATTCTCCGCCGATATCCAAAATATCGGCCCCTTGTTCCAGAAGTTCGAGGCCGTGGGCAATCGCTTCTGGCGTTCCTGCGTAACGACCGCCATCGGAAAAAGAGTCCGGCGTCACATTAACGATTCCCATAATCAGGGGCTCACTTAAATCCAACTGTCGCCCCGCGCATAACCACTTCACTGAATCTTCTCCTCACTGAAAAATCCATTTGCTGATTGTAGCCACTGCCCGCTTCCTTCTTCAAAAATTTATCCAAAACTATTGCGTTTCAGCCTTTTTTCCTGCATAATGCTGATTCGCACTTGAGGCGGGGCGTAGCGCAGTCCGGTAGCGCGCCTGCTTTGGGAGCAGGATGTCGGGGGTTCGAATCCCTTCGCCCCGACCACGTTTCGACAGTCGTCGAGCCGCCCGTAGCTCAGCTGGATAGAGCATCGGCCTTCTAAGCCGAGGGTCACAGGTTCGAATCCTGTCGGGCGGGCCAAGTTTGATGGTGGGAATAGCTCAGTTGGTAGAGTCCCGGATTGTGATTCCGGTTGTCGTGGGTTCGAGTCCCATTTCCCACCCCATCAAATCTCTGTCGTCATCTCAAACAAAATCCCAACACAACAAAAAAGCCCACCGTTTGGCAGGCTTCTTTGACTTTGCATTTTCCTTAGTTTTGCAACTCTCTTAATGCTTTGATTCGAGCTTCAATAGGCGGGTGCGTTGCGAAAAGCGAGCCCATGCCGCCACTGATGCCAAAGCCCTTGACGTTACCCGGCAGTTCCGTGGCTTGCTGGCCGCCCAATCGAGCCAAAGCATTGATCATCGGCACGGGCGAGCCCAAAGCCTCCGCCGCACCGGCATCCGCACGGTATTCGCGGTAACGCGAGAAAGCCGCCACCAGCATCGAACCCAAAAGACCCAACACCATGTCAAGCACCATGCTCGTCATGTAGTAACCGGCGCCGGGCGCATCGCTTTCATTGCGAAGAATACCGCGGTCAACAATATTGCCGATCACTCGAGAGAGGAACACAACGAAGGTATTGATCACACCTTGCATCAGCGTCATCGTCACCATGTCGCCATTGGCAACGTGACTCATTTCGTGACCCAAAACAGCTTCCACTTCCTCTTTATTCATGCTTGCCAAAAGACCGTCGGAAACCGCCACAAGCGAATTATTCTTAGAAGGACCCGTGGCAAAGGCATTGGGCTCACCGTGATACAAACCTACCTCAGGCATATCCACACCTTTGATTTTGGCAAGTTTGGCAACGGTTTCAACCAACCAACGCTCCACATCGTTGCGCGGACGTTCAATATCAATCAACTGCACGCCCATGGATTTTTTCGCGATCGTCTTACTCATGAACAGACTGATGAGCGAGCCCGAAAAGCCGATCACCGCTGCAAAAATCAGAAGCGAAACAAAATCCTGGCCTGCTCCGGCGATTTGAGAAAAGTCCACGCCGAGGAACCAACTGACTAAGTTTAGGACGATGGAAAGCATCACCAAAATTGCCAAATTGGTCAGAATGAATAATCCGATTCTTTTAAGCATTGATATTCCTGTAATAAAGGCAATCACACGAGGTGAAAGTGTACGCAATGTTTGCCTAAAGAGTGTGACGAAATAACCGTTAAAGTGTAAAAAAATACAAAAAGCTCGATGAAGGAGACTTCATCGAGCCTGAAAAAATTAAACTTCCTCTTCCCGCTTAGGAGAATAGCTGCCCCAAGAGGAGCAACCCGGACAGAGCCATTGGAAGCCCTTCGCTTTAAAGCCGCAATGAGAGCAGCGATAGCGCCCCGGGCGGCTGACATAAGGCTTCAAAAGCGTCGTCAGCAACTGCAGATCGGCGTCTTGAGGATTGTCTTTCAATTTCAATTCAGACAGCTTTTCATAAGCCCAGAGCGACGGACGGCGAGCTAACTCTTCTTGCAAAAGTTTCTTGCCGGACTCTTCCCCTTCGCTCTTTGTGATCAAGTCAAGCGCAATTGAGAGCGTCTCAGCACTTGAATGATCATCAAGCGCGCGATGAATTAGATTAAGCGCTTGCTCATGTTGACCAATCGCATCGTAGGCTTGAGCCATGGCGGCCATCACGAGCGTCAAATGCTCGGGCGAAACGGTTTCAACCTTGGCCCAATATTGAAGGGCGGTTTGGGGATCTTTTTCAAGCATCGACAAATCACCGAGCATCATCAGCGCGCGCACGCTGTGGCGATCAACCTTCAAAGCCTTATTAAGTTCTTCGCGAGCCTTGTCAAAGTGCTTGCCTCGCATTTGAATGGCCGCTAATTCACAATAAAAGTGCCCCACTTCAACCTGGTGGTTTTCGCCGGCCTGTTTTTCCAGCGTATTGGCGATTTCAATAGCCTTTTCCCACTCTTTTTCCGTGCAGTAAATTTTCAGCAACGCACGCATGGCATCGAGGTGATATTCCGGCTCATTTAAAAGACGTTTAAAACTGTCTTCAGCGCGATCGTAAATGCCCGCCTTCAGGTAGTCGTTCCCCAATTCGAACAAAGCCAGAGCACGCTCGTGGGCAGGCAAATCTTCACGATTGAGAAGATGGTTATGAATGCGCACCGCGCGGTCAAATTCACCGCGACGGCTAAAGAGGTTACCCAGCGCGTGATGCAGCTCAATCGTTTCCGGATCAAGCTTTACAACTTCGATAAACGCATCAATAGCCTTATCCGGTTGATCATTCAATAACAGATTGATGCCCTTATAGTAGGTGCCGGGCTGACGCTCTGTGTCGCGCTGGCGCTGATCCAGTCCTCTGAACCACCACCCTGCGACAAACAAAACAGGGACAACGATGAGGTACCAAAGCTCAAATTCCATGATGAATGATTCCGGTGTTGGTATTTTCCTGCGTTGATTCTACACGCAAACAAAGGACGCCCGAATTAAACAGGCGTCCTCAAAGAATAGGTCTTTCGATTTTGGCAGATTAACGGCGGCGGTTGCCAGCGGCAGCAGGCGCGGCGGCCGGGCGGCCTTCAATATGACGGAAAGTGATGCGACCCTTTGTCAAGTCGTACGGCGACAATTCCAAGGAAACTTTATCGCCAGCCAAAATACGGATGTGATGCTTGCGCATTTTGCCATTGGTGTAAGCAACCAATTCGTGGCCATTATCAAGCTTTACACGGTAACGGGCATCGGGCAACACTTCGAGCACAACCCCGCTCATTTCAATCAGATCTTCTTTTGCCATAATTCCTTGCGTCTTAAAAGTGACGCACTTAGTCAATCATTAAAAAACGGCTCAGCCGTCTTATATATCGTGTTTTGTCACAAAAACAAAAGCGATCCGAATTCTAATGCAAAATAGCTTTGCTGGGAAACCTTTTTCAGAGTTTTTTCTTTGCAAAAACAAACGGTTCAGGTTTTTTGGGCATTTTTTTGCGATTTCGTTCATAATTGTCTGTCCGACAAGTTCACATGGGGGCGACCTGGTTTCGACAGGGGTCACGAAGTGGCTTGGTGCATGTCAAGGTCCAGTCACCTTGTAAATCCGCTGGAAACAAAATAAACGCCAACAATAAGCGTTTCGCTCTCGCCGCCTAATTAAGGCGAGGACCACACCGGTTTGCCTCTAGACCGGGCCGGTTCGCCGGCAGTGGTTTCATACTCATACAGGCTGGATGCGACCGAGGACACTGCGGGCGCGTCGAGATTTAAGAGTGTCTGGTTTCGTCAGAGCCGGCTAAAGGGCGCAAAGCGAAATAAGATTTTTTAAATGTTTTAGCTAAACATGTAGATCCAGCTATGGACGATTTCTGGACGCGGGTTCAATTCCCGCCGCCTCCACCATTTAACCCTACTGATAGCGTAAGATTGTGACAATGTTAGGTGCCTTACCGAAACCACAATCACCGAACTCGACATGCGTTAAACACTATTGAACGAAGAGCATGTGCATGAGTATTCTTTATCAAAAAATAAACGAGAGAAAACGTACCCTTAAAAGTTAGAATCAGATAGTTAATTTCTTCGAATAGGACAATTTGATGTTGAGTAGCGATTTTGAAATCTTAAATGGAATGCACTGGTCAATCGGTGCCTTTGATTTTGATATTCCTTTTATCGGCGATACGGAAAAGGCCACGTATATATTTAATCAAAATTTAGTGGACATTACGTGGAACTGCTTGAGAACCCTAGAGCAAAATCCGTCCACTCTGCCTCAAACGAGAACAATTCTGAACGGAAAGTCCGTTGAGGGCTTAGACGTTAATGATCTTCTTCAGGTGAAAAATTATGGTGATGGTGCCAAAGAGCTTGTCCGTTTGTTGAGAGCCGGCGAATTTAGAGTTGATATTGAGTCTGCCTGTGCTTTACACCGCTATGTGGGTTACAAGGATGCACTTGAATGGGGGGCTCTTCGCAATTTAAATACCGGGATTCACGACGTTGAATACGTTCCTCCATCCTTTGAAAGCTTACCTATGCTTGCTAAGAATGGCTTTGAGTTTCTCAATTCTGAAGTTAAGGATCCAAAGGAAAGAGCAATTGCGGTTTTCTTATTTATGGCTAGAACTCAATTTTTCTTCGATGCCAATAAGCGAACTGCATCGTTAATGATGAATGGCTGCCTGATGTTAAACGGTTATTGGCCCATCATGGTATTGAATCAGGAAAGTGTTGAATTCCACCAAAAACTTGGGCAATTTTATGAGACCGGTAATGCCGACGACATGATGTCTTTCTTTGCAGAGAGCGTTAAGAAGCTTTACATTCAAAATGCCCAAAGCCACTCAAGCTCTCGTTAAACCATAATATGATCTGTAACCTTTGCCCCCGTCACTGCGGCGCGGATCGCTCAACCGCTCAAGGCTTAAAGCGCAGTATTTGCCAAGCCAGTGACGATATTGAGGTCGCGCTTGTAAGCCTGCATGCATGGGAAGAGCCGATTCTCGAAGCCAAAAAGGGAGCAGGAACGATCTTTTTTTCACACTGCAACTTACGGTGCTGCTTTTGCCAAAATTATGAAATCAGTGCCAAGGGCAAAGGCATTCGCATTTCAACGGAACGGCTCACAGAAATTTTCCTTGAAGAGGCCGCACGAGGAGCTTCCTGCATCGAATTGGTGACGCCCGGCCATTACACCAGACAGATCCGAGAAGCATTAATCGCAGCTAAGGCGCAGGGCCTGGCGTTGCCGGTCGTCTATAACTCAAACGCCTATGAGCTGCCTGAAACGCTTCATATGCTCGATGGCCTCATTGATATTTTTCTGCCCGATCTCAAATACTTTGACAATCACCTGGGCGAAAAATACTCCGGTGTGCCTAAATATTTTGACTACGCTTCCGAAGCGATCCGCTCCATGTTCAAAATGGTTGGACCTGCCGAACTTGACGCGGCTGGCCAGCTTCGTCGCGGCCTCATCATTCGGCATCTCGTGCTGCCTTGGCAGTGGCGCGACAGCTGCCGATGCTTAGACTGGATTCATGAAACATTCGGCGATCAAGTTTACGTTTCCATCATGAATCAGTACATGCCGATTTACAAAGCCTGCCGGCACCCAGAAATCAACCGCCCGCTCACCACTCTTGAGTACCAAAAGGTTGTCCGTCACGCCAGAGAGATCGGCATCACCAAAGGCTTCATACAAGTCGGACGCACTGACAGCGCGAAGTTCATTCCAAACTTTGACGGCGATCATGTGCTTGCCGAAAACCACAACTGAACGCAAAAAAATACCCTCGGCAATCACTCACCGAGGGCACTCTCAAGAAAACAAATATTTATTGTTTTTCCGGCACCAGTTTCATCCAGACTAAACCGATGATGTAGCCAGCTGCCGCAAACCAAACCCAACCCAATCCGAGCGTATGCATCGGAACGTAATTGGTCAAAAGGTTTTCTAAAGCTTCAAACTTGACATTGGCCGTTTCCAAACCGTTGATTGCAGCCATAACAAACGTAAAGCCGACGGTGAACGCATAGACACACTGTCTGCCCTTAAAGAACTTGTGTGTGAAAAGCAGCACAATCAAAACCACCGCCAACGGATAGATGAACATCAAAACCGGGATCGTCGAAACAATGATTGTTTCCAAGCCGAACATGCCGACCAAGAAAGAAACAATCGAGAAAACCGACACCCAGTAGAGGTATGTGAAACGCCCCGTGAGCTTCAAGAAATAAGCCGCGCAGCACGTGATCAAACCGATGGAAGTCGTCAGACAGGCAAGCAGCACAATCACCGCAAGGATGATCGCACCGGCGTTACCGAAAAGAATTTTCGCCGATTCTGCGAGCACCGGCGCGCCGGTCGCCTGCATGCCGATTGCCTGAACGCTTTCCGCGCCGATCTTAGCGATGAAAATATAAATGAAGGCCAACAGCGCAACCGCGACGATACCGGACTTATAAACCTGCTTGGTGATTTCCTTCGGATCTGTTAAACCGCAGTCAATGCGCACAACATTCAAAACTAAAGTGGCAAACACAAAAGCGGCAATAGCATCCAAGGTGTTGTAACCATCAAGCACGCCCTGAACCGTAGCCACAACAGGATCCGCATAAGCCTTCGTCGGCGCTTGAGGCACGCCTAACGGAGAAAGGAACGATTGAACGATCAAAAGCACAATGGTGAGTACAAGCAACGGCGTTAAAAGTTTGCCGATGCGATCCACAAGCTTTTGGGGACTGGCGGAGAGCCAGAAAGAAATAATGAAAAAGGCAGCCAAAAAGACCGTTGACCAAACGGCTTTACTGCCTTCACCCAAGAAGGGACTCACCGCAATTTCAAAGGCCACGGTACCCGTACGGGGAATAGCAAAGCAAGGTCCGATCGCCAAATAAGCAACAATCGTAAAAAATAAACCGTAAAGGGGATGTACGCGGCCTGCGGCTTCCTGCAAATCCGCACAGCCTGAGTAACCCATTGCCATGACGCTCATCAAAGGCATACCCACACCGGTAATGCAAAAACCCAATAATGCGTACCAAACGTTAACCCCTGCATTTTGTCCCATAGAAGCCGGGAAAATGAGGTTACCCGCACCAAAAAAGAGCGCAAAGAGCATTAAACCGATCGGGATATATCTGTTAGCAACTTTTTTATCCATTTTTTCCTCTGTTTTTGCTGTTTTCTAACTATTTTATGGATCAAGAGCGCTTTGCCCATAAGTGAGAAGGCGTAGAAAAAACATTTCTTTCGGTAAAGATACGGATATTGTTTTAGGTGTTTTCGAGTATTTTTGGACAGAAACAAGACAAAAATTCAAAGGATCAAAAAGCAGGCAACATTATGAGAGTTTTAAGCAAGCCGAAAAAATCCGACTTGATAGAATCATCGTAAAGTCGTTTTTTACGAGGATTTGTCATGTCTGAATACAAGTGCTCACGCAATGCTTTTCTGAAAACCATGGGCGGCGTCATGGGAGCGGCGGTGTTAAGCGCCCTTAGCAACGCGGCCACCGCTCAAACGCAAGCGCCGGTTGTCGGCAGCAAAAAAGTGCTCTCCGACTTCAAGGGCCCCAAAGCCAAAGTCTTTTTCACCCGCCACATTGACGCTGAACATCTGAAAAAACTTTACGCTTTGATTAATGATGAAATTCAGGGCAAAGTCGCCATCAAGCTGCACACGGGCGAGCAGCACGGCCCCAACATTTTGCCTCGCGAAATGGTGAAGGAATTCCAACAAGGGATTCCCAACAGCAGCATCGTTGAAACCAACACGCTGTACGTGGGCGACCGCGACACGACCGAAAAGCACCGCAAGACGCTTGAAGTCAACGGCTGGACTTTCTGCCCGGTTGACATCATGGATGAAGACGGCACCGTCATGCTTCCGGTTAAAGGCGGCAAACACTTTAAAGAAGTTTCGATGGGTAAAAATATCGTCAATTACGACTCCATGGTCGTGCTTACCCACTTTAAAGGTCACGCCATGGGCGGCTTTGGCGGCTCCA
Organism: uncultured Burkholderiaceae bacterium; assembly: GCA_944390675.1. Taxonomy (GTDB): domain Bacteria; phylum Pseudomonadota; class Gammaproteobacteria; order Burkholderiales; family Burkholderiaceae_F; genus Aphodousia. The sequence goes on along the minus strand of CALXQR010000005.1, from coordinate 65,899 downwards.
TGAAAAATATCGCCATTGGCTGCGCCGACGGCAAGATCGGCAAAGCACAGGTTCATGCCACCACAGACGTCAGTCTGCCTTGGGATCAATGGCCCGCCAAGGAACACTTGATGGAAACCATGGCTGAATCTGCCAAGGCTGTGTGCGATCACTTCGGCAAACACATCGTGTTTATTAATGTCATGCGCCGCATGTCTGTGGATTGCGACTGCGCGGGGCTTTCCGCCGCCGAACCCACCATCCCTGACATCGGCATGGTCGCGTCAACCGATATCCTTGCCATTGACCAGGCCTGCGTAGATCTTGTCTACTCTTTGGGCAAAGATAAGAACCACGACTTGGTTGAACGCATTGAATCGCGCCACGGCCTGCATCAGCTTGCCTACATGCATGAATTAGGCATGGGCCAGGACAACTACGAATTGGTTGACATTGATATCTAACAATCTCAACTGCCAAAACTAATTTGGGCAAGGAAAAATTCCTTGCCCAATCTTTTTGCGAAAGCCTTAAAAGAGCTTAGCCGCGAACCTGACCGTCGCCATTGACTAAATATTTATAGGATGTGAGCTCAGGCAACGCCATCGGGCCTCGGGCATGCAATTTTTGCGTGCTGATGCCGATTTCAGCTCCAAAGCCGAATTCAAAACCATCGGTAAAACGCGTGGAGGCGTTCACATACACCACAGCCGCATCCACTTCCGCTTGGAAGCGTTTGGCGTTTTCCATATCACGCGTCACAATGCATTCCGAGTGACGGGTTCCGTAGCGAGCGATATGGGCTATGGCTTCATCCAAACCGCTCACTATTTTTACGGACAGACGCAAATCACCGTATTCCGTTGCCCAATCTTCATCGCTTGCGGGCTGCACTCTCTTATCAAAAGCCTGTGTTTTCTCGCAGCCGAAAATCTGCACTTCGGCATCAAAATACTCCTGCAACATCGCGGGCAAGAAAGCCTGAGCAACTTTTTCGTGCACCAAGAGCGTCTCCATGGCATTGCAAACAGACGGACGCTGCACCTTGGCATTAAAAGCAATGCGGCGCGCCATGTCGCAATCGGCTGTGGCATCCACAAATGTGTGGCAGACACCCGCCCCCGTTTCAATTACCGGAACCGTCGCGTTTTTAATGACCGCTTGGATCAGGCGAGCGCTTCCTCTCGGAATCACCACATCCACCAAACCGTTTAATCGAATTAATTCCGTCACCGCTTGTCGATCAGTGATGTCAATAAATTGAATAGCACCCGCAGGCACACCTTCTTTTTGTGCCGCTTCTGACAAAATGCGCGCAATTGTACGATTGGAGTCCAGCGCTTCGCTGCCGCCTTTGAGCACCACTGTGTTGCCCGACTTTAAACAAAGACCGATAGCATCGGCGGTGACATTAGGACGCGCCTCATAAATAATTCCGATCACACCGATCGGCACGCGAACTTTCGTTAAAAGCAAACCATTGGAAAGACGGGAGCCGCCGATCACTTCACCGATGGGGTCTTTGAGAGCTGCCACTTGACGCAAACCGTCAGCCATGCCTTCAATGCGCGTCATCGTCAGGCGCAAACGGTCCTGCATGGATTCACGCATGCCGGAGGCTTTCGCGCGATCCATATCCAATTGATTAGCGCCCAAAATTTCTTCGCTGTGCTCAAGCAGTGCATCGGCCATCGCCAAAAGAGCCTGGTTCTTTTGCGCAGTTCGGAGAACGCCCATTTGAACCGTGGCCTGATGAGCCGCAAGAGCTTTTTCTCGAACCAATTGTGCAATATCGCTCATTGTTCGCTCCTAATTCAAAATCACCAAGTCATCTCGGTGAATGACCTCATCAAAGGCCTTGTGACCTAAGCGCTCTTCAATTTCTGCCGTCTGGCAGCCGGCAATCTTTTTGAGTTCGTCAGACGAATAGTGACTCAAACCTCTGGCAATTTCACGGCCGCCAGCTGTCACAACGCTCACGGTATTGCCCGCTTCAAAGTCGCCCTCAACAGCGGCGATACCCACCGGCAAAATACTGCAGCCGCCTGCCTTCTTAATAGCTTGTTCACAGCCGCTGTCAACAATAACACGCCCCATAATGCGAGAGCCGAAAGCCAGCCAGCGTTTTCTAAACTGAAGGCGATTTTCCTTCGAAACAAAAAGTGTTCCGACTTCTTCACCTTCCAGAATCCGACTGATCGCTTCTTTTTCAGAGCCCGATGCAATCACCAAATTAATGCCCGAAGTCGTCGCATTTTTAGCCGCTTGGATTTTGGTGGACATGCCGCCCGTGCCGACAGAACTACCGGCACCGCCCGCACTTGCTTCGATTTCAGGCGTAATCTCTTCAACTCGGCTCACAAGTTTCGCATCCGGATGTGTTTGAGGGTTAGCCGTATAAAGTCCGTCAACGTCAGACAGAATAATGACTAAATCCGCATCCACGATGCTTGCCACCAAGGCGCTCATGTTGTCGTTGTCACCGATCTTCAATTCGTCGAGCGCCACCACGTCATTTTCATTGACAATCGGAATCACGCGTTGTCTGAGTAATTCCATAAACGTGTTGCGGGCGTTGGTGTAGCGATGACGGTCAATCGTCTCCATGCGCGTCAAAAGCACCTGAGCGACAACCTGACCGTATTCCGCAAAGATTTTTTCATAGGTGTGCATCAAAATGCCTTGACCGACCGCCGCAGCCGCCTGCTTACCCGGGATGGTTTTCGGTTTACCCGGCAAACCCAGACGATCCACACCGACCGCCACAGCGCCTGAGGTGACCAAAATCATCTCTTTGCCCTGGTTTTGCCAATCAGACAATTCGCGGGCAAGCTTATCAATGCGGGAAAAATCACACTTGCCGTTGGCATGCGTAATCGTGCTGCTGCCGACTTTCACAACAATGCGTTTGGCGTTTTTTAAATCTTTGCGATCCACTAACATCTTCTAAATTCCATCGAATTGGAATTTTTCATTATACGGATTAGAGAATGCGAAGCCTCGACCACTCGGTCGAGGCTTTTGATCCTATCTGGTCAGATGACAGCGTTTTTCTCAGTTATTGAGAAAATCGTAGGCCACTTGAACATGTGTCATCGCACCGTAGATAAGAGCGTTTTCATCGACCTTGTAGCAGCCGGAGTGCTGCGCGTGCACGGCGTCGCACTCGGGATTGCCGACACCTAACAACGCGATCACGCCCGGAACTTTTTGTTGGTAGTACGCGAAGTCTTCACCGCCCATCGTGATCGGGTAATCAAAGAAGTAATCGTCACCCAACACCTTTTGAGCGCTTGCGCGAACAGCGCGTGCCAACTTGGCGTCATTGATGGTGGGCGGCACCAACTCTTCATAGGTAAGGGTCGCTTTGCCTCTCATGGCGCGCGCCGTCTCTTCCACCACCCGCTTCATCGCCACCGGGAACTGAGCGCGAACTTCGTTACTGAAGCAACGCGTTGTACCGGTGAGTTTCGCAGAGCCCGAAACCACATTCCAACGCGTGCCGCCTTCGATTGTGCCAACGGTCAACACAGCCGTTTCAATCGGAGAAATTTCGCGGCTCACCACCGTTTGAAGGTTCTGAACAATAGCCGCGCTCATCACAATGGCGTCGGCGCAAAGATGAGGCGTCGCACCGTGACCGCCCTTACCTTCGATATTGACTTCGAAACGGTCGCCAGAAGCCATCGCCGCGCCTTCGCGCACAGAAATCTTTCCGGTCGGCATATCGGACCAAACATGCATGCCAAAGGCTGCATCCACGCCGTCAAGCGCTCCTTCTTCAATCATGGAGCAAGCGCCCTTGCCGATTTCTTCAGCGGGCTGGAACGCACAAACCACTGTGCCGCAGAGCTCATCTTTAATTTCATTGAGCATTACGGCTGCCGTCAAAAGCATGGAAATATGGCAATCGTGACCGCAGGCGTGCATCACGCCAGGATTTTTACTTGCAAATTCATATCCAGTTTCTTCATTGACGGTCAACGCGTCAATGTCGCCGCGAAGCAAAATTGTCTTTCCGGGTTTGCCGCCTTTAATCGTCGCAAGCGTGCCGGTCTTCATGCCGCACTCGCGCCACTCAATGCCGTGCTTATCCAACTCTTCGCGAATGCGCTTAGCGGTTTCAAATTCTTCGCCGCTAACTTCCGGATAAGCATGAAACCAACGACGTTGTTCGATCAGATAGTCGTGGTACTTTTGACCCAGTGCCTGAATATTCATTTTTTACGTCCTTTCAAAAGCGATCTGGGCAACGCAGGGCCCAGATCGGTCAAAAATTAAAACAGATTCACGAAGAAGCCTGCCAAAATCACCGAGGTGATTGTCACCGTGACAAAACCGCCGATGATCATCGAGGGGAACATCTTGCCCATCAGGAATTCTTGTTCTTCGGGCGTTTCAGCCATCGCCTTACAGGTCGCTTCCGTGATAATGGCGTTAAACGGGAAACCGTACAAAGCCGTCAAGCAATTGCAGAAGCTCAACGGGAAGGAAAGCTTCATGACTTTCGCAGCAACCCAGGCAAAAAGCGCCATGCCGGCCACACCAACCACAATCAAACCGACCATCGGCATAAAAATCGAGGTGAGCATTTCAGGTGTGCAGTCCTTCAAACCTTCGAAGACGAACATCGTCAAAGCAAACATCAAGATGTTGAAGGAATTGCAGCGGTGCAGAATATCGGTTTCCAAGAAACCCAACGAGCAGAAAACAACACCGAAAACCAAAGCCCAAACAGCGCCGCTGATGCCGGTGAAGCCACCCACCATCATGGAAAGCCACGCCACGATACCGATCTTGGTAAGCATCACAATCGGGCTATTTAAGGAGTCCGGCAAAGCCAAAGGACCGCGACGTTCGCGAGAGGGCAATGAGGTCACATCTTTAATGGCCGAGAGCTCCTCTTTGGAGACACGTTCGCCGGAGCGGAATTCCTTCAAAAGTTTCGCGCCTTCGGCCTTCATGAAGATAGCCGTCAAGGGGTAACCAGCGAAACCCTGCACGCAGTACATCGTAATGGCAAAGACAGCCGCAGAGGTTAAACCGTGTTCAGTTGCGGCTTGCTGCATGATGGTTGCGGCAACGATGCCGCCCGTCAGAGGCGGAAGACCCGCTACCACATAGGCCCAGTCCATCATCAAGGGGCAAATCAAGAGGGCAAAAAGACACATCCCCGCCAACCCCGCAAGACACATGACCACCGTCTTCCATTGCTCAATGAGCGTTTTCAGACTGATCACCGTGCCCATGTGAACAATCAAGAGGTAAATAGCTAAGGTGGCGCCAAATGGCGTCAGGTAAGAATCTTTCACCAAGTCATAAGGAATGACCGTCCAGTAGCCGACCAACAAAATACAGGCCGACACAAACACCGAGGGGACCCAAGCTTTGGTCCATGTTGAGATCAGTTCACCGATGATGATGATGAAACCGCAGATCACAAATGCAGCTAAAAAGTTATACATAATTGACTCTTTCTTCGATCTTAATGGTTCTATAGCGTCTGTTTGAGGACACTATTGAGTCATTATATGTAACGGTTACTGCCTTGTTTGACGGGCTTTCTAGAGTGATTCGCCTAGTTGTTGAGGATATCTAAGTACCTTCGCTTAGGAAAAAGTCGTGATTTAACACTTATGGAAAAGGGGACTTCGGTTTTCACCGAAATCCCCTTACTGAACTTAGGTTGACGTTGAGAAACGACTAAGCTTCTTGCGCGGAGCCGTCCACTCGAAGACGCATCTCTTTGCCCGCTTTAAAGTGCGGCACATATTTTGCCGGCACCACCACGCTCTCGCCGCTCTTGGGATTGCGTCCCAAGCGCTCGGGGCGGTAGTTGAGGCAAAAACTGCCGAACCCGCGGATCTCAATGCGACTGCCGGTGGCCATAGCCAACGTCATTGCATCAAGAACCGCCTTCACGGATTCGTCAACATCACGCGCAGCCAATCGCGCGTTCTTATTAGCGAGCCGTTCAATCAGCTCGGATTTCGTCATGGCGTCCACCATGCTTCTCCGATTACTTTTGTTCGAGCTTTGCCTTCAACAAGGCACCCAAGTTAGTCGTACCGGCAGCGCCCTGAGCGTCTTGGTTCATGCGATCCAAGGCTTGACGAGCTTCGCTGGCATCCTTTGCCTTGATAGACAATTGAATGCTGCGGTTCTTACGGTCGATGCTGATGATTTGCGCGGTAACGCTGTCACCTTCCTTCAATTGCGTCGTAGCGTCTTCAACGCGTTCGGAGGAGATTTCAGAGGCACGCAAGTAACCTTCGGTTTCGTCGCCCAAGTCAATCACGGCGCCCTTGGCGTCAACGCTCTTGACCGTACCGGTCACGACAGAACCCTTTTCATGGGTGCTCGTGAAGTTGCTGAACGGATCACCGCTCAATTGCTTCACGCCCAAGCTGATGCGTTCGCGTTCGGTGTCGATACCGAGCACGACAGCTTGAACTTCGTCACCCTTCTTGTACTTGCGAACGGCTTCTTCACCGGCTTCCGTCCAGGACAGGTCGGAGAGGTGAACCAAACCGTCGATACCGCCCGTCAAACCAATGAAGACACCGAAATCGGTGATCGACTTGATTTGACCGGTAACCTTGTCACCCTTCTTGTGGCTTTGAGCAAATTCTTCCCAAGGATTGGGTTTGCATTGCTTCATGCCCAAAGAGATGCGGCGACGTTCTTCGTCGATTTCGAGAACCATCACTTCAACATCGTCACCCAATTGGACAACCTTCTTCGGATCAACGTTCTTGTTGGTCCAGTCCATTTCGGAGACGTGCACCAAACCTTCGATGCCGGCTTCGATTTCAACGAAGGCACCGTAGTCGGTGATGTTAGTGATCTTACCGAACAGGCGCGTGCCCTTCGGATAGCGGCGAGCGATACCGATCCACGGATCTTCGCCCAATTGCTTCAAGCCCAAAGAAACACGGTTCTTTTCTTGATCGAACTTGAGAACCTTGGCTTCGAGCTCTTGACCGACTTGAACCACTTCGCTCGGATGGCGAACACGACGCCAGGCGAGGTCGGTGATGTGGAGCAAGCCGTCGATGCCGCCCAAATCAACGAACGCACCGTAGTCGGTGATGTTCTTAACGATACCCTTGACGATGGCGCCTTCCTTCAAGGTTTCCATGAGTTTGGCGCGTTCTTCGCCCATACTGGCTTCAACCACGGCACGGCGGGAAACAACAACGTTGTTGCGCTTGCGGTCGAGCTTGATGACCTTGAATTCCATGGTCTTGCCTTCGTAGGGCGTGGTGTCCTTAACAGGACGGGTGTCAACCAAAGAGCCCGGCAAGAAAGCGCGGATGCCGTTGGTCATCACCGTGAGACCGCCCTTGACCTTGCCCGTGATCGTACCGGTAACGAGTTCGCCGGATTCGAGGGCCTTTTCAAGGTTCATCCAAGCGGCAAGACGCTTGGCCTTGTCGCGAGACAAAATCGTATCACCGTAGCCGTTTTCGACTTGTTCAATCGCCACAGCCACGAAGTCACCCGGCTTCACGGTCACTTCACCGCGATCGTCCTTGAACTCTTCGATGGGCACATAGGCTTCGGACTTCAAGCCGGCGTTGACGACCACAAAGTTGTAGTCCACGCGCACCACTTCAGCCGTGATGACTTCGCCTTGGCGCATTTCTTGACGAGCTAAGCTTTCTTCAAAAAGCTGAGCAAAAGACTCGGGTTGATTAATATTTTCAGACATGAGTTAAATATAAATATCAGTGTTTTTGCCGTATCGGCCTAAACACCGGGTTAAAAAACCGGGCCGGCCCCATTGCCGGTTTGCCGGTGCGATCCCGAAGGATCTAGTCGGCGAGAGCCTCGTACCACTGAAGTACTTGTCCCACCGTTTCTTCGATCGTCAAATTTGACGAATCAAGAATCTTGGCATCTTTCGCGGGCGCAAGAGGGCTCACGGCGCGCTGCATGTCACGCCGATCCCGCTCCTCAAGATCCCGGGTAAGGGTGTCGATATTAGCAACAATTCCTTTTTCTTTCAACTGATTAAAGCGTCTTTGCGCACGAGCCTGAGCGCTTGCCGTTAAAAAAACTTTTAAGGGCGCATCCGGGAAAATCACACTGCCCATGTCACGGCCGTCAGCCACAAGCCCCGGCAGACGCCGAGAGCGTTTTTGCACATCAAGCAGCGCCTCACGAACTCGGGGCAAAGCTGCCACCTTGCTCGCAGCCACCCCCACTGCTTCGGCGCGGATTTTATCGGTAACATCTTCTTCGTCCAGGAAAATCTTGCCGCCTTCAAACACAGGCGAGAGCGCCTGGGCAGTTTTGGCCAAATGCGCCTCATCGGCTAAATCGATTTCCTCTTTCAGGGCCTTATAGGCGCAGAGACGATAAAGCGCACCGCTATCGAGATAATGAAAGCCTAATTTTTGAGCTACACGCGCTGCAACGGTTCCCTTACCGGAAGCCGTCGGGCCGTCAATCGTAATTACCGGAATCATATTTAATGAAAAAATGGGGTTTCCGTCAAAAGCGGAAACCCTCTTAAATTACTTTATTGTTCTTGCGGTTGTTGTGAATCGCTCGGAGAAGCTTCTGCCTGCTGCTTGGCTTGTTCGGCCTGCTCCTCAGCCTTTTCACGTTCCTCTTCTTCCACGTCTTTTTCTGCGATGCGCTGCACAGCAACCAATGAATCGTCCTTAAGAGAAATCAAGGTAACGCCCTGCGTGGCGCGCTTCAACACAGAAATATCGGCAACTGGCGTGCGGACAATCTTGCCCTTTTGCGTGAGCAGCATCACCTCGTCGCCGTCATCGACCAAAGTCGCCGCAACCACCTTGCCGTTGCGATCGCTCGTTTGGATAGCGATCATGCCCTTAGTGCCGCGACCGTGGCGCGTGTATTCGCTCACCACGGTACGCTTACCGTAACCATTTTCCGTGGCGGTCAGCACCGTCTGCTCTTCGCTGTCGGCCACAAGAAGCGCAATAACCTTCTGACCGCTTTCAAGCGCCATGCCGCGCACACCGCGTGCGCCACGCCCCATCGGGCGGACATCGGATTCGCTAAAGCGCACGGCCTTGCCCGCATCCGAGAAAAGCATCACATCGTGTTCGCCATCGGTAATGGCGACTCCGATCAAGTGATCGCTCTCATCGAGCCCCGCTGCATTAATACCGGAGCGACGGACATTGGCAAAATCTTTCAGACGCGTCTTTTTCACCACGCCGTTGGCCGTTGCCATAAACACGTAGTGCTTGTCGTCGAAATCTTCAATCGGCAGCACCACCGTAATGCGTTCGCCTTCAGCAAGGGGAACAGAGTTGATGATCGGGCGGCCTTTAGAGGTGCGGGAGCCTTCAGGCAGCGCGTAGACATCCAGGCAATACATGCGGCCAAAGTCAGAGAAGCACAAAATTCGATCGTGAGAGTTGGCAATAAAGAGCTGTTCGATCATATCGCCTTCTTTCATGGTCGCGGCCTTCTTGCCCTGACCGCCGCGACGCTGCGCCTGATAGTCAGACAACTGCTGAGCCTTGATGTAGCCGTCGCGAGTCATCGTCACCACCATTTCGCGGCGCGGAATCAAATCGCGCGGATTGAAGTTGGGGTCACCGGTCGGATCAATTTCAGAGCGGCGATCATCGCCATACTCATTCTTAATTTCAATTAAATCGTCTTCAATGATCTGACGCACACGATCGGGTTTGTCCAAAATATCCAGGAGGTCAGCGATGACATCGACCACATTGCGGTATTCCTGAATGATCTTGTCTTGTTCCAAACCGGTCAAACGTTGCAGACGCATCTGCAAAATGTTGTCAGCCTGAACTTCGCTCAGATAATAAAGACCGTCTTCGCGTCGCCCATAGGCCGGATCAAGTCCCTCGGGACGGTAATCATTTTTGTGCTCGCCGGCGCGATTCAAAAGTTCGCCCACCAATGCGGAATTCCAACCGCGGCCCATCAAACCGGCCTTTGCCACATCAGGCGTGGGCGCGGAACGAATGATGGCAAGGAAGTCATCAATATTGGCAAGCGCCACAGCCAAACCTTCGAGCACATGACCGCGCGCGCGGTTTTCTTTCAAATCAAACAAGCAGCGGCGCGTCACCACTTCGCGGCGATGCATCAAGAACGCTTCAATGATTTGCTTGAGATTAAGAAGTTGCGGCTGACCGTCAACCAAGGCAACCATGTTGATGCCGAAAGAATCCTGCAGCTGCGTGAGCTTATAAAGATTGTTGAGCACCACATCGGCCACAACACCAGCCTTCAAATCGATCACGACACGCACACCGTCCTTATCGGTTTCGTCTCGCAAATCCGAGATGCCTTCAATCTTCTTTTCGTTAATCAGGTGCGCAATGCTTTCAACCAAAACACGCTTATTGACCTGATAGGGAATCTCATCAACAACAATGCGCGTGCGGCGACCGTGGTCGAATTCTTCATAGTGGGTCTTGGCGCGCATCAGCACACGGCCGCGGCCGGTACGGTAACCTTCAATAACACCCTTTAAGCCGAAAATCGTGCCGCCGGTGGGAAAGTCCGGAGCGGGCACATATTTGATCAAATCGTCAACGGTGGCTTCCGGGTGATTGAGAAGATGCACGCAAGCGTCAATCGTCTCACGAAGGTTGTGAGGCGGAATATTGGTTGCCATGCCAACGGCAATACCCGCGCTGCCGTTAATGAGCAAATGCGGCAAACGGGTCGGCAACACTGTCGGTTCTTTTTCCGTGTTGTCGTAGTTCGGAATGAAATCAACCGTGTCCTTGCGGATATCGGCAAGCATTTCACCGGCTAACTTCTGAAGCTTCACTTCGGTGTAACGCATAGCAGCAGCGGCGTCCCCGTCCAAGCTGCCGAAGTTGCCTTGACCGAAAATCAGCGGATAACGAAGCGAGAAAGGCTGAGCCATACGAACGATCGTATCGTAGGCGGCGATATCACCGTGGGGGTGATATTTACCGATCACGTCACCGACCACACGGGCGGACTTCTTCGTCGGTCTGGAGTAGGTGTTACCCAATTGCTCCATGGCGTAAAGCACGCGGCGATGCACGGGCTTTAAGCCGTCACGCACATCAGGCAAGGCGCGGCCGACGATCACGCTCATCGCATAATCGAGGTAGGCGCGCTTCATTTCCGTTTCAAGCGATACAGGCAGTAATTCCTGAGCAATATTGAGCATCGAACCAGGAGCACTGGAATCGGCCGATGCCTCTGCAGTCATATTCTCGTTGCTATTCTTAATATCTTCGTTATCAGACATTGATCTTCCATCTGTAGAGAATTTTTAACCTGTTGATTTTATCAGGATTTTTTTAAAAATGCCCATCAAAAAGACTTGATATTTTCCTTATTTTTCAATTAGTTATAAAACCTTTGACAGGGATCTCAGAGTTTCTGTCCGAGAAAGAGGCAAGTTGGTCCTGTCTTGCCTACAATTTCAATGACTCAAAATTGTTCCGAAAAGGTTTTTCCATGCACGTTCAAACCGTTATTGAAGCCGGCTGGGTCATGCCGATGAAACCCAAAGGCGTTGTCCTACCGCAGCACAGTGTTCTAATTAATGAAGGGAAAATTGTCTCAGTCGTGCCGAGCGCAGAAACCGAAGGCATTGAAGCCGATGAGCTGATCCGCCTGCCCGATCACATTGTGCTCCCCGGTTTCGTTAACGCACACACGCACGCCCCCATGCATTTGCTTCGTGGTATGGGCGCGGACTTGCCGCTCATGGATTGGCTGCAGACAAAAATTTGGCCCGCCGAGGGCAAACTGATGAGCCCGGAATTTTGTTATGAGGGCTCTCTTATTGCCGGAGCGGAAATGCTTGAATCGGGCATTACCTGCGCAAGTGATCATTATTTTTTCAGTGAAGATGTCGCCCGTGGCTTAACCGAAGCGGGACTGAAGTGCTCGGTCTCGGGCATTGTGATCGGTTTCCCGTCAGCCATGGCAAAAACAACCGATGAATACATTAATTACGCTGAAAATCTTTTTGAACGCTTCAAAAATAACCCCAAAGTGCGCGTGACGGTTGGGCCCCACGCCCCCTACACGGTCGACGACTCTGCTCTTATTAAAGTCAGAGAGCTCGCCCAAAAACACAATGCCTATATTCATATGCATGTGGACGAAACCCAATCGGAAATTGAAGGGTCGCTCAAACAATATGGCATCCGTCCGATTGAAAGACTTCATCAATTGGGGCTTCTTAGCGAGCAATTTATCTCTGTTCATACAGTGAAGGCAGATGACAAGGAGCTCGAGCTTCTTGCAAAAACTGGCGCGAGCGTCGTGCATTGCCCGTGCTCCAACCTGAAATTGGCAAGCGGCTTTTCCCCGATCGCCAAAATGATGCGCATGGGAATCAATGTCGCCATGGGCACTGACGGCGTCGCAAGTAATGACAAAGTGGATATTCTTGGAGAAACGCGTCTTGCCGCCATGCTGGGCAAAGCTGTCTGCGAAGACACTACCCAAATGAAAGTAGGCGACATGCTTTACGCGGCAACGCTTGCGGGCGCCAAAGCTTTGGGTTGGGATGACCGAATCGGCTCCATTGAAAAAGGCAAGGATGCCGACTTGATCGCGGTGGATTTAGGCAACATCGATGCGCTGCCCGTGTTTGACCCGGCCAGCCAGCTCCTTTATAGTGCGGGCCGTGAGGATATTACCCATGTTTGGGTAGACGGAACGATCGTTGTTAAAAAGCAACAATCTAACGGACTTCGTCCGCTCAGTCGAGAAAAAGCACAGAAAATAACAAAAACGTGGCAGAATAAGATTTAGTTTTGGCAAGTGCCCCCAAAGAGGCCACTCGCGAGGGCGGTGGGGTGCAAGCCGGACGCACGCGGTCGTCTGTTGTTTACCGCGAAAAATCCAATTGGAGAAAATAACTATGAAAAAAACTTTAGCTATGAGCGCCGCTTTGGCTGCTTTGCTCGCTACGAGTGGTATGGCCAGCGCTGCTGACGTCTTCCCGTATGTTAAGTCCACGTCCGGCCAAACCGTGATGAGCGGTTATAACCTCTGCTGGCAAACCGGCTTCTGGACGCCTGCTCTCGCCGAAGGCATCAATTGCGACGGCGATATCGCTGACAGCGGCAAGATCGTTTTGGCCGCCGACACGCTCTTTGACTTGAACTCCGCTAAGGTCAAGCCCGAAGGCGTTAAGATGCTCAACGAATTGGTCGCCCGTATGTCCGGCTTGAACGTTGACGTCGTGATGGCTACCGGTTACACCGACGTGACCGGCCCGGCTTCCTTCAACCAAACGTTGAGCGAACGCCGCGCTGAAGCTGTCAAGTCCTACATGGTCGCCCAAGGCGTTCCCGCTGACAAGATCCAAACCGAAGGCAAGGCCTCCGCTGATCCTGTCGTGACCTGCGAAAAGACCGGTACGTTGGCTGATTTGGTCGCCTGCTTGGCCCCGAACCGCCGCGCCGTTGTCGAAGTGGTTGGCACTCGCGCTCAATAATTGATGAGACTCTCTCATTAATTTGAATTAAAAGGCGCTCCCATTTGCGGAGCGCCTTTTTTATCACCCCTTCGGCGATACAATCAGACTTAGACATTCAGTTTTTGGGAGGCCATATGCTCACCATTAAGCCTATTGAAAGCATTCAAATTGGACAAATCCAACTCTGCATGATCATCGATCGGGAAACGGTCTTTAAAAAGTCTTTGTTCGAAGGTATTGAGAAATATCCCGAAAAACTCGCTTTACTTCCGAATGGTCAGACTTTTGGAGTCGTGAGAAGCTTTTTGGTGCGAACTGCTGATCGTTGTGCGCTAATTGACACTGGCTACGGCAGCGAGGCTGGCGGCAAAACCCTTCAGATTCTTCAAAAAGCCGGCGTTAAGCCGGAAGAGATCACCGATGTGTTGCTCACGCATTTGGATGGAGACCATATAGGCGGTATGGTTGAAGCGGGAAATCCTATTTTCCAAAACGCAACCGTTCGTTTGTCTCACGCAGAATACGAAGCCTGGATTGAAAAAGGCGTGGGAAGAGCACCTCAATCTATTGAGAAAGCTCGTTCAACCCTGGCGCTCTATCAAAATCGAATAGAAACTTTTGAATTCGATTCCCAAATTCTGCCGGGCGTAACTGCGCGTGACGCACGCGGGCACACAATGGGCCACACCCGTTATGACCTGTACTCCGAAGGCCACGCTTTGAGTATTGTGGGTGATATCTTTCACGCCTACCCCCTGCAGTTACGTTTTACCGATCAAAGTTCAGCCTACGACAACGATCCGATAAAAGCCGCCAATGTCCGAGAAAGCATGCTTAAAGAATTTAGCCAAAACGATCGTTTAGTTTGCGGCACACATGTCCATCCGTGGGGCAAAGTTATGCGAAGTCCAAAAGGCGGTTATGATTTCGAGTCACAATAAATCGATTTTCCTGGTGCACAACGTATGCCACTGATACTTTTTGATTTAGACGGAACGCTCGTTGACAGCGCGCCGGACCTTTGCGCAAGTTTGAATCGAATCCGACGAAGCGAAGGACTCGATGACCTGCCCTTTGATGTTTTAAGAGAATACGCAGGCGCTGGAGCCCGGGGGCTTTTAAAAATCGGCTTTGACCTCACGCCGGAAAGCCCTCGCTTTGAAGAAATGAAAGCGCGCTATCTGTCAGATTATGAACAACACTGCGCAGAGAAAGTCTGCTGTTTTGAAGGTGTTGAAAAGTTGCTTGCCGCTTTAGAACAAAAAGGCTGGGAATGGGGCATCGTCACCAATAAATTCCGCTGCTTTACGATTCCGATACTGCAAAAGCTCGAACTTTTGGATCGCGCCTCGGTGGTTGTGTGCGGAGACGAAACCGGAAAACTTAAACCCAACCCAGATAACCTTATCGCTGCGCTTGAAAAAGCCCGTGCACAAGCGGCGCTTACCCCTTATGTCGGAGACGACATTCGTGACTCTCAAGCGGCCGCAAAATTAGGCATGCCATTTGCCGCGGCTTTGTGGGGCTACCTCAGAACGGACTTCCCAGTGCATACGTGGGAAACCCATTGCGTAGCGTGCTCCCCGCTTGAACTTTTAGACTGGCTCGAAAACATGCCTTTTACCAAACAACGTTAAGATTGAAGCAATATTTCTGCACTAAAATGACCCCCATGCCCTAAAGGATTCAGGGTTACCACTGATTAAACCGAAGAATCAACGATAAAGACGATCATTCTTCTTATCGCTAATACTCTCTCGGATTCTGCGTTTATGGTGTCCCGCCCGCAGTAAAAAGTTTGAGCGGGACAATAGGAGAAATAAAAATGAAATCTGTGCTCGTGCTCTACCACAGCCGAGGCGGCCACACGGCCCGTGTCGCTCGTCGCATTTGGGAAACGGTTATCGCTGAAGGTAACCAAGCCGACATGATGAATGTCGTCGAAGCGGACCGCGAAGGCGTGCAATGGGACAAGTACGACCTCTACATCGTGGGTTGCCCGGTGCTCTACGGCACCTACCCGAAGGTTTTCTATCAATTCCTCGCCAAGCACAAGGATCAGCTCAACGCCAAACCGCACAGCTTCTTCAATGTGTCTGTTGTCGCCCGCACGCCGATCAAGGCTACGCCCGAAGGCAACCGCTACATGCAAAAATTCCTCCAGAACTCCCCCTGGAAGCCCCGTGATGTGAAATGCATCGCTGGCAAGGTAGACTACCCGAACTGGGGCTGGCTTGACACCAAGATGATCCAAATGATCATGAAGATGACTAAGGGCCCGACGGATCCGACTGCTGTGATCGATTACACGGACTGGGAAGATGTGAAGAGCTACGCTCGCCACTGCCTCACCTTGGGTTAATCGATCCTAAGCGCTAACAAAGTGAGAAAGTCGCCTTTTTTCGGGGGCGACTTTCTTATTTTTTTCTTTAAAATAGATACATTTGCTTTAGTTTTTAGGATAAAACAACAATGTCAGACTTTCCTTGGATTGCCAAGTACCCGAAGGGCGTCCCCGCAATGATTGATCCGGACCGCGTGGCCAATATTCCCGCGCTCCTTGAGGGCATTGCTCAAAAGCATCCTGATGCGCCTGCCTTTACCAACATGGGGGTGACACTCACCACGCAGCAAGCTCAGTCGCTCTCCTGTGATCTCGCCGCTTATCTGCAATCGTTGCCCGACATGCAAAAAGGCGATCGCGTGGCCATTATGATGCCGAACCTCTTGCAGTACCCTGTGGCGCTTTTTGGCATTTTGAGAGCCGGTTTCATTGTTGTAAACGTTAATCCTCTTTACACCGCCCGAGAACTCGAGCATCAACTCAGAGATTCCGGCGCCAAGGCGATCATCATTATTGAAAACTTCGCCAAGACGCTCGAACGCGTTCTCGCGCATACCCCGGTCAAACATATCATCACCACGCAAGTGGGCGACCTTTTCCCCTTCATAAAGCGCACGCTTGTGAACACGGTTGTCAAACACGTCAAGAAGATGGTGCCTCAATGGACGCTGCCCGGCGCGGTGGATTTCCGTCAGGCGCTTGCCATCGGCCATCAAAAAGGCTTCAAGCCCGTGGAATTGTCCAACGAAGACGTCGCCCTCTTGCAATATACGGGCGGCACGACGGGTGTTTCGAAAGGCGCGATGCTCACGCACCGCAATGTGCTCGCTAACGTTGAGCAAACCGGCCGCTGGATCAGTGTCTCCTTTAAGGAATGCGAAGAAGTAGCTATGTGTGCGTTGCCCCTTTACCACATCTTCTCCTTCACCGCGACGCTTGCTTTCTTGAATTGGACCGCTCGCAGCGTTCTGATCACCAATCCGCGCGATATCAAGGGGCTTGTCAATGAATGCAAGCACTGGCGTTTTTCCGTTTACACCGGCGTCAATACGCTCTATAACGCGCTGCTTAACAACCCGGAATTCAAGAACGTGGACTTTTCACGCTTGAAGATGGCGGTTGCGGGCGGCACGCAAATTCAGAAGGTTGTGGCCGAACGCTGGAAGGAAACGACGGGCGTAGGCATTTTGGAAGCCTACGGTTTGACGGAAGCCTCGCCCGGCGTTTGCGGCAATTTACCCGACGCCCCCTGGGACGGCTCCGTTGGCTATCCCTTGCCTAATACCGAAGTCACTATCCGCGGCGACGGTTTCAAGGATTTGGGACTGTGTGAAAAGCCCGAAGACATCGAGTCTCATACGGGTGAAATCTGCGTGAAGGGTCCGCAGATCATGGCCGGTTACTGGAACCGCCCGGAAGAAACCGCCGGCGTCTTCCGTGACGGCTGGCTGCGCACGGGTGACGTGGGTTATATGGCCGCCGACGGCAAGATCACGATCACGGACCGCAAAAAAGACATGATTTTGGTCTCCGGCTTTAACGTCTATCCGAACGAAGTGGAAAGCGTCATTGCTTCCATGCCGGGTGTTTTGGAATGCGGCGTGGTGGGTGTGCCTCACGAACGTTCCGGCGAAACGGTGAAGGCTGTTATCGTCTTGAAGGATCCCTCCATCACCAAGGATGACGTTGTGAAGTACTGCCGCACACAGCTCACGGGCTATAAGATTCCGCGTCAAATCATTTTCGTGGATTCGTTGCCTAAGACCGCTGTCGGCAAGATCCTCAGACGTGAACTTAAAGATATCGTCTAAGACAAAATCATCCGTCAAAAAAATGCGCCTTCAAGGGGCGCATTTTTTATTATTGAGCGATCTTTTTAGCTTTTTGTCGTCCGACCCACCACTTGGCGATCGCCACCACTAACAGCGCACCGACCGCGCAAGCACCGTAATGAACGGTACTCGTTTGCGGAATATGTTCGGCAACGAAAATGTCACTCACTAACAGGCCGCCGCCGATCCAGCCCAAGAGCGCACCGCCCAAGGTGATAATAATCGGGAAACGGTCAAAGACCTTCAGGATGATCTGGCTGCCAAAGACAATGAAGGGCACACTCACAACCAAACCGAAGATGATCAAAAGCGTTTGATGGTGCTCGTGGGCTGCCTGAGCGGCGCCCGCAATACCGATCACGTTGTCGATACTCATCACAAGGTCAGCAACAATAATGGTTTTAATGGCCGCCAGAACCTTCGTGCTCGCCTCGATATGCTTATCGTCCTCATCGTGCGGGATCAAAAGCTTCACACCGATCCAAATCAAAAGAAGACCGGCCACAACTTTCAGTAGCGGCAGCTGCAGCAGATAAACCGCGCAGGTAATCAAGACAACGCGCAAGGCGATGGCGCCGGTGACACCCCAAAAGATACCTTTTTTACGTTGTTCAGGTGATAAATTGCGACATGCTAATGCGATCACGACTGCGTTGTCGCCGCCCAGCAAAATATCAATCATGATGATCTGAGCCACGGCACCCCAGTGCATCGTTGTAATCAGCTCGGTCAACCATTCCATAAGGCTTTGTTTCCTTTTATCAAAATAAGATCAATCGGAGTTTAATAAATTTAACTGAACTCAATATGAATTTTTTTCAAAATTGAACAATTCATTTTCGAAAAAATTAATTGGCTGTTTGTTGCTCCTCTGCAGAGCGTTTTTTGGAGCAATAAATCGGCGCGTAAGGCGCAGCCTGCGTAATGGATATAAGCCCCTCTCGGGAAAGCTCCAAAATCGCCAAAAAACTCACCACTTTTTCCTGCATCGTGGCTTGCCCCTGCACCAGTTCGTCAAAACTGACAAAACGGGCATGCTCAACACGGCGGATGATTTCAGACATAAATTCGTGAATGGAGAGCTCTTGGCGGGCAACCGTATGGTTGATCTTCAAATCCGCATTTTTCACAACCGCGAGCCACACGCGAGCCAACTCCTGCGGCAGCACTTCGGGCTCCGGTGCCTCTTCTTCATCAACAGCCACAAACCCACGCCAGAAACCATCTCCCATTGTGGGAAGCGCATTTAAAAGCTGCGCGGCCACCTGAATCTTTTCGTATTCGGCCACTTCACGCAAAATGCGAGCGGTCGGATCTTCTTCCTCGTCACTATCTTCAGAAACCGGCACAGGCAAGAGCAACCGGCTTTTGATCATCATGAGGTCGGCGGCCATCACAAGATAGTCACTGGCCAACTCCATATTCTGCGCGCGGATCTGCTCGACATATTGCATATACTGGTCGGTCACCGCCGCCACAGAGATTTCATTGAGATCCAGGCGCTGCTTGCGGATAAGGTAAAGCAGAAGATCAAAAGGCCCTTCAAAAGACTCTAAAAAGAGCTTGAGCGCATCAGGTGGAATATACAAATCGTCCGGAAAATGCAGCAGTGGCTCGCCTTTAAGGCGAGCAACAGCCACAACGTCCTCAATCGCAGGCGTCGTATCCGGAATCAGCTCCGGGGCAACGTCAATTAAAGCATTGGGATTCAAACCATTCTCCGGGCAAAAGACGGGCGGAGACCTGCTCCGCCCGTTCTTTTCGATAAGTTTATCTCTTACCTAATTAATAACCGGGCGTGTACATGCTCGCTTTGATGGCGGCATGCAAGTCCTGCGGTTTTTCACAATTGGCCAAGCCTTTCTCGAAGGCATATTCCGCCACCGCAACGGCGATCGCCTCAGAAATCGGACGAATGTCGTTCAAGGACGGATAAAGGCTGCCGTGCTTGAGATCGTCTTCGCTCACCAAGTCGGCAAGCTTACGGGCCGCAGCTAAGAACATGCCGGTGGGCATGGTCTTGGCTTTCACAAAGGTCGCTGCACGACCCAAAGCCGGGAACACGTAGGAGTTGTTGCCCTGACGCGGAACAAACGTTTGGTCTTTGTACTTCACAATATCAAAGGGCGAACCGGAAGCAAAGAGCGCGCGGCCTTCAGAGAATTGATAAGCCATCTCTGCCGTGCATTCAGCCTTCGAAGTCGGGTTAGAGAGAGCGAAAATAATCGGGCGATCATTGATCGCGCTCATCTCACCGATCACCATGGAGTTGAACGCATTTTGCTGAGCGGCCACGCCGACAATCGCGGTCGGACGCAACTGCTGGATCGCCTGCAGGAAGCTTTCAGCGGGCTGCGCGTCATGCGCGAACTCACGCTTGTGGGCAGAAAGATCCGTGCGCTGAGCAACCACCAAACCCTTGGAGTCAAAGAGGTAGCAGCGGGTGCGGGCTTCTTCAATAGAAATGCCTTCTTCATCAGCAATAGCTTCAGCAATCAAATTGGCAATGCCGGTAGCGGCTTCGCCTGCGCCCAAGAAAAGCACTCGCTGATCGGCAAGTTTGCCGCCCGTCACACGCATGGCTGAATAAAAACCGGTCAATGCGACGCAGGCCGTACCCTGAATGTCGTCGTTAAAGCATAGGCTCTTATCTTTCCAGCGAGCCAAGAGGCGGAAAGCATTGGCGTTGCCGAAGTCTTCAAATTGAATAAGAACGTTAGGCCAGCGCTTGCGTGCGGCCATCATAAACTCATCAATAAGCTCATCGTAGCAGGCGCCGCACACTCGTTCTTGGCGCAAACCAAGATAAAGCGGATCGGCAAGATAAGCGGGATTATTCGTGCCAACATCAATCACCACGGGCAGCGTCTTTTCAGGCGCGACACCGGCGCAAGCCGTGTAAAGCGCAAGTTTGCCAATGGGAATGCCCATGCCGTTCACACCCTGGTCTCCGAGACCCAAAATGCGTTGACCGTCGGTGACCACGATCACTTCAACATCGTCACGGTGAACATTTTCCAAAATTTTCGAAATCTGCCCCTTGTCCTTGATCGTGACAAAAAGGCCTCTGGACTGCAGGAAGTTGTGACTAAACTTCTGACAAGCTTCACCCACCGTCGGCGTGTAGATGATCGGCATGATTTCTTCAATGTTGTCGCACACGACCTTGTAGAACAAGGTTTCATTCGTGTTATGAAGAGAATCCAGATAGAAATAACGCTGGATGGGCATCGGGAACGTGCGCATGAATTCAATGCAGCGACGAGCCTGCTCTTCTAACGTTTCAACACGCGCCGGCAACAGACCGCGCATGCCCAATTGATCTCTTTCTTCTTCCGTGAAGGCCGTACCGTGATTTTGAAGCGGATCACGCAGGATATCCTGTCCGCAACGTGAGCAAGTCATTTTCGAGTATCTCTAAAGAAAAAATTCGAGGGAAATTCCTCTGCAAACACCACAAACCGTAATTGTATTCCTTCGGCTTATCAGCCGAGTTGCTTAATCTGCGCCAAACGCTCTTTAGCGGTTTTCGCGGATTCCGAACGGGGATAACGCTTGATCAAAGTATTGAGGCTTTGTTCGGCCTCTTCAATCATCCCTTCGCTCAATTCCGCCGACGCTTTCAATAAGAGCGCTTCGGGCGCTTTGGGCGAGCTCGGATAAACACGATAGAGATTGTTGGCAACCGTTATCGTGCTCTTGAAATTACTTAAGGCGTAATAAGCGCTTGCACGCCAATAGTCCACATCGGCCGTATACGCCGACTTGGGCCAGCTCTTTTTAAACGTATTGAGCGCTTGGAGACAATTATTGAAATCGCGGTTTCTGAAAAGCGCCACGGCGTTTTCAAAGTCGCGGCGTTCAGCAGGCTTGACGCTGATCACGCGGCCATTGAGCTGCACGCGAGAGGGTTCAATTTCAACCAAACGCTTATCCATCGTCTCAACCTTGCGAGTGAGCTCCTGCATTTCGCCGATCATGCGTTGATTTTCCGAGCGAAGCGCCTCAACCTGTCCCATCAGGTCAACTTGCGCGCGTTGGCTCGCTTTGAGCTGTTCGCGAAGCTCCAAAATTGCCGTTCTGGCCTCATCGTCAGCGAATGCCCAGGCGGTTGTCGCCTGCGCGCCCACCGCGAGCATTAACAAAGTCAAAAACGTTTGACGCATAGTACTCATATCATTAAATGCCGAACGCCCGCCAGAGCGGGCGTCTCAACCAATTATTTCGTGCGGTAGATGATATCAACGCGACGGTTTTGTTGGTAAGACTCTTCGTCGTGGCCAAGCGCGCGCGGACGTTCCTTACCAAAACTCACGCTTTCCATGCGGTCAGCGGGCACACCCAAGAGCTGCAGACGGTTTTCAACGCTGTCGCTTCGCTTTTGACCAAGCGCCAAGTTGTATTCACGACCGCCGCGTTCGTCCGTATTGCCTTCAAGCACCACCGTGGCGGAAGGATGAGTGGCGAGATATTGAGCATGCGCTTCAATCATCGCTTGGGACTCTGCCGGCACCGTGTAGCTGTCGAAAGCAAAATAAATGCTTTGTTGGCTCAAGGGCGAATTGGGATTCGTGAACGGGTCGCCCGCGTATTCGGAATCCGGACCGTTCGGGTTTAAATCCACAGAGGAGCAGCCCGTGAGCAACGCGCCAGCCAAACCGAGACTCACCAATAAAATCTTGCTTTTCAATTGCATTTAAAAACTCCTAATTTTTATTGAATTTATTGCAAAAGCGGGCCCCAAGAGGGTTCGCGAATATCGCCTCTTTGTCCCGTCAAACGGGTTCTCACGCGGCCGTCCAAGCTCACCGTGGCCAACACGCCGCGGCCGGCTTCTTCGGTAGCGTAAACCAAAATCTTGCCGTTCGGCGCAAATGTCGGCGACTCGTCTCGCATCGTGTCGGTGAGGACAAGCTGCGTACCCGTCATCAAATCTAAAAGCGTCACACGGAACGCTCCGTTAAAGCGAGAGATAAAGGCAAGCTTGTCTCCCTTGGGACTGATCGCGGGGCTGATCGCATACTCAGCGTTATAGGTAATGCGCTCGGCCGCACCGCCCGCAACCGCCTGACGGTAAATCTGAGGACTGCCGCCACGGTCCGAGGTAAAGTAAACATACTGCCCGTCAGGGCTAAAGACCGGTTCCGTATCAATGCCCTGGCTGTTGGTGAAGCGGCGCACATTGGTACCGTTCGTGCTCATGAGGTAAATGTGCGTGCCGCCGCCCATCGACAGGGCAAGCGCCATGGTTTTGCCGTCGGGGCTGAAAGCAGGCGCGGAGTTATTGCCTTTGAAGCTCGCGATCAAGCGTCGTTCACCCGTGCGCACGTCATGCAGATAAACAACCGGCTTATTGGCTTCAAAGGAAACGTATGTAAGCAGCAAACCGTTGGGCGACCACATGGGTGAAATGATGGATTGGTTGCTTCGCAAAGCCGCTTGCGCGTTTTCACCGTCGCTGTCGCTCACAACAAGCTCATAGGCCTTGGGGCCGCGCTGCAGCACGTAGGCCAAACGCGAGGCAAAGATGCCCGATTCACCGGTGAGTTTTTCATAAACGGCGTCAGCAATGCGGTGCGCCGTCAAACGCAAATCCTGGGGACTCACGTCATATTGTTTTTCATCGGTGACTTTATTTTCACTGATATCAAAAAGCCGGTAGTTGACGCGATAGCGCAACTCCGCCAGCTTTTCGACTGTACCCATAACAAGAGCGTTTGCGCCCATGGTGCGCCAGAATTTCGCGCGGGGTTTTTGCAAATCCTCCGCCGGCAACTCACCCATCACCTTGATCGAGCGGAACGCCCCGCTTCGTTCAAGGTCCGCGGAGATAACAGCCGAGAGGTCCAACGGCGCGTTATTGGTTCCCTGAAACTGAGGGATGGCAATCGGAATCTGATTGGCACCCACCCCCGTAATTTCAATGCGAAGTTGAGCCCAAGCGGGCAAACTGATGCTGGAAGCTAAACCAGCCCCAGCAGCAAGCAACGTTCGACGGTTAATCTGCATGTTCAAATTCCCTTTATTGGGTATCAAAACTTTTCAAAGTGCTTTGATTTTAAAGCAAAACAGGCGCCAGTCTAAGCGATTGACGCCTATTTTTTCGATTGGTTACCATTCAGGCAACCGCTCGAGTTTAGTGACGGAAGTGACGTTCACCGGTAAAGACCATGGTGATGCCGCGTTCATCGGCCGCCGCGATCACTTCGGGGTCGCGGATAGAGCCGCCCGGCTGAATCACGCAAGTGGCGCCGGCGTCAACCACCACATCCAAGCCGTCACGGAACGGGAAGAACGCATCACTTGCCACGGCCGTGCCTTTTAAGCTCAAACCGGCTTCTTCAGCCTTGATTGAGGCGATGCGGGCAGAGTCCACTCGGCTCATTTGGCCAGCGCCCACGCCCATCGTCATGCCGTCCTTGGCAAACACAATGGTGTTGGACTTCACAAATTTAGCCACGCGCCAGGCAAAGAGCATGTCCTTTAATTCCTGCGCAGTAGGCTGCTTCTTTGTCACAACACGCAAATCTTTTTCAGAGACCACCTGCAGGTCGGGCGTCTGCACCAAAAGGCCACCGCCCACGCGCTTGAAATCAAAGTCGTTGTGATCTTCACCCATTTCGATGGTAAGCAAACGCAAATTAGGCTTTTTCTCCAAAATGGCGAGAGCTTCGGCATCAAAAGAAGGCGCCATGATCACTTCGGCGAATTGTTTGGAGATCATTTCAGCGCAAGCGGCGGTCACAGGCGTATTGAAAGCAAGAATACCGCCAAAGGCGCTCTTAGAGTCAGTCTTAAAGGCCTTGGCATAAGCTTCGGCGCTATCAACGCCAATGGCCACACCGCACGGATTGGCGTGCTTAATAATGACGCAAGCCGGTTCATTAAATTGGCGAACCGCTTCCCAAGCTGCGTCGCTATCGGCGATGTTGTTGTAAGACAAAGCCTTGCCATGGAGCTGTTTGTAGCTTGCAAGTAAACCCTTGCCAACACGCACTTCACGGTAGAAAGCCGCTTTTTGATGCGGGTTTTCGCCGTAGCGCATATCTTGAACTTTGACGAATTGACGCGTAAAGCTTTCCGGGAAGTCAACCTTTTGACCGTCTTCGCACAAGCTTGTGAGATAGTTGGAAATCATCGCGTCGTAGCGGGCGGTGTGGCAGAAAACTTTCTTCGCCAAAGCCAAACGCGTGGCCGCGGTCACTTCACCCTTTTCTTTCAATTCGGCAAGCACCTTGCCGTAATCGGCAGGATCCACAACCACCGCAACGCTTTCATGGTTTTTAGCCGCCGCGCGGATCATTGTCGGACCGCCAATATCGATATTTTCGATCGCGTCTTCAAAAGTGCAATCCGGTTTGGCCACCGTTGCTTCAAACGGATAGAGATTGACAACGATGATATCGATGGGATCGATATTGTGATCGGCCAGAGCCTTCATGTGTTCCGAATCGGGACGACGGGCCAAGATGCCGGCATGAATCTTCGGATTTAAAGTCTTGACGCGACCGTCGAGCATTTCCGGGAAACCTGTGTAATCAGCCACTTCCTGCACGGGGATACCCGCTTGGGCGATGAGTTTCGCAGTGCCACCCGTGGAGAGCAGGTGGTAGCCAAGCGCGGCCAATTCGCGAGCGAAGTCCACCACGCCGGTTTTATCCGAAACGCTCAACAAAGCTTGTTTGCGCATAGTTGATGTCCTTAAAAATTAAAAAAAGAAAAAAGAAAACCTTTCCACTCACCTTCTCTCAGATGAGCTTGTAGAGCCGAAGCTTCTTGTGCAATGTGTTGCGGTTAATTCCCAGAAGCTGCGCGGCTGCGCTTTTGTTGTGGCCGGTGCGTTTGAGCACAAATTCAAACAACGGCTTTTCTACCGCTTGCATCACAAGCGGATAGAGTTCATGCTGTGGACGCATCCCGTCAAGCGTCTTGAAATAGTTTTGCAAATTACGAATAACAGCCGCCTCCAACGACTCATCTTCTTCTAAAGGAGTCGGCTTCATCATCAACGGGTTTTCGGCCAAAAATTCTTGTTTTTTGATTGTATCGGAAACCATATGATTGAACACAAAAAAGTTAGAGAGAAAAAATATTTTTCACATCCATCCTTGGGCTTGAAAGTACGCTATCAAAAGCGACTCCTGATCTTGAGCGCTCGAAGCGGCGCAAAGCGCAGCACGAACTTCCTCAAATCCAGGCCAACCGTCCAAGTACCACAAGAGGTGCTTTCTAAATGTCAGCGTGCCACAGGGCTCGCCATAATGCGCAAGATGCCAACGCCTGTGCGTCAAAATCGAGCGCGCTTTTTCCGGTCGTGAAAGCTCAAAAGAAGTATTTCCCTTAAGTCTTTCCTTAATTTCTTTAAAAATCCACGGACGCCCCAATGCGGCTCGACCGATCATAACCGCAGAAGCATTCGTGTAGCGCAAGACCGCTTGTACACGATTGGCGCTATCAATGTCACCATTGGCAACCACAGGAATGGACACCGCGCGGGCGACTTCGGCGATCGTATCGTATTCGGCCTCCCCTTCAAAGCCTTGCGCACGGGTTCTGCCATGAACTGTCACAAGCGAAAAGCCCGCGTCTTCAGCCATCCGGGCGATCCTGACGGCGTTTTTATGCTCACCATCCCAACCTGTGCGGCATTTCAGCGTCACAGGAATCTGACGCTCAACGGCCGCCGCCCCCAGCGCTTGGATAATTTCACCGGCCAACGCTTCATCGCGCATCAGCGCGGAACCGCACGCGACATTGCAGACTTTTTTCGCCGGGCACCCCATGTTGAAATCAACAATCTGCGCCCCTGACCGCGAGGCCCAATCCAGAGCTTTAACAAGGGTCTTCGGGTCTGCACCTAAAAGCTGCACCGCCCGAGGCGCCTCATTTTCATAAAACCCAAGCCTTGAGAGACTTTTGCGGCTTTCGCGCAATTGAGGTGCGCTTGCAAGCATTTCACCCACGGCATAGTCAGCTCCGAAAAGCCGGCATATGTGCCGAAAAGGCGCATCCGTCACCCCAGCCATCGGGGCAAGGATCAAATTTCCCTCAATTCGGTATTGCCCGATCGTAAATGCCATGGAGTTATTCAAAGAAATGCAAAAAGTGCCCTTGCCGGACAGGAAGCCATTTTAATGTGATTGCTCAAAAAATGAGCACTTTTTAGGGTTTTTCTGACCAAAAACAAACAACCCGTTGACCAAGTCTTCTTAACCCACTACATCTTGTGGATTATGAGTTCTTTAGTTTTTGAGCGAGTTTCTCGAGCGCATCGGGCGTGCCCACATTTTCCCAAAAGCCCGTGAAAACCTCACCGCTTACGCGGCGGGCATCAATGAATTGATCTAACCAGGGAAAGAGCTTGGCAAACACAGCCGGAACATCTTTAAAAATGCGGGGGCTGTAAATGCCGATACTCGAGAAGGTATAGTCACGTGTCTTGCGGTTCACCCAACCGTCTTCCAATCCCATATCGCCTTTGGGGTGAAAGTCCGGATTGGGCACCAAAACCAAATGTGCATCCGCCTCTCCCCTTCTGATTTTCTCTGCAACAACACCGGTTAAACGGGAAAAATCAAAGTCGCTCACAATATCGCCCGCAACAACAATGAAAGGTTCGTTGCCATCGGTGAGCATCGGCAAAGCCCGAGCAATGCCGCCTAAAGTCTCCAGCGACTCGTCGTGATTTTTCCCTTCAATCGAATAGCTGATCTCCGCGCCGCGATAATGCTCGCCCAACGCGGGCTCAAAGGTATCGGATAAATGCGCGGCGTTAATGACAAGCTGCGTGATCCCCGCCTTCACCAAACCATCAACCGACCAATCAATCAGGCGACGGTCGCCTGCGTACAAAAGCGGTTTTGGGGTGGTATCGGTCAAAGGTCTCATGCGTTTGCCGCGGCCAGCAGCCAAAATCATCGCGCGCATATTGCTGTCTCACTAGAAGGTGTAACCGTATTGCGGAACACTGTCTTCAATTTGGTCAATAAGGAAAAGCAATGCTTTTAATTCATCATAGCGATGTGCTGTTTGACGCACGTAATTGATAAATCGCGGCGTATCGGCCAAATACTTCGGTTTGCCGTCACGGTAATTGAGGCGCGCAAAAATCCCCAAAATTTTCAGGTGGCGCTGCAGCCCCATCCATTCAACGTCTTTCCAAAAAACACCGAAATCTTTCGGAACTGGAATACTGGCTTTACGCGCTTTTTCCCAGTATCGAATCGTCATGTCAATGACAAAAGTTTCGCCCCAGCTGATAAAAGCGTCGCGCATGAGGGAGGCGATATCGTAAGAAACCGGGCCGTAGAGCGCATCCTGATAATCCAAAATGCCGGGACCGTCACACTCGCGAACCATTAAGTTGCGAGGCATGTAGTCGCGGTGAACAAACACGCTGGCCTGAGCGAGATTGTTTTGCAAAATCCGCTCAAAACAAACTTTCAATAACGCCTCTTGGCGATCGTCCAAGGTCTTGCCGCGATGGCGAGCGATGTACCACTCAGGAAAAAGATTGATTTCGCGAGTTAACACAGCGCGATCGTACGCTGGCAAAACACCCGGCTCGGAAATGGACTGCCACTTTACAAGTGCATCAATTGCTTCGGTGAAAAGTTCTCGAGCATTATTTTCATTGAGAACATCTAAATAGGTTTCTTTACCCAGATCGCTCAAAAGCAAAAAACCCTTTTCAATGTTTTGCTCGTAGATATGCGGAACCGTCAGAGCGGCTTTTTCAAAAAGAGAGGTCACTCGGATAAAGGGACGTACATCTTCGTGAGCGGGCGGCGCGTCCATCACGATGAAAGTTTTGCCGTCGGCTGCGGGAACCCGAAAATAACTGCGAAAACCCGCATCTGAACTGGCAGGCTTTTCACCTGACACATCCAAACCGTAACGCTCCGAAATACTTTGCAGCCACTCGCGGCGCTCTTGTTGACGATCTTGCATAAAACAATCCCAATATATTTTCTTTCAAATTGACAGGCGAAATTATGGCACGGACAAGCAAGAGCGCCAAACGCTTCGGCTATAATGGGCGGGTACTGTTAGACGAAACTGATTCTTTGTTTTCATGTCGGATTTCCTCCCCAATCAATCTCGAGGGTTGCCTGCGCTCAAGATTTTGAGTCTTGCGTGCGCGCTGGCTTGCGCAACGATGGCGCAAGCGGCCGATGGCGTGCGCCTTCGCTCGGCCAGCTCGCTTAACGATTCACCCGCGCAAGTCAACGAAAACAGCGCGAGTTTCATCTCGGCCAATGAAATGGAAACGACCGATGATCAAATCGTGCTCACGGGTGACGCGGAAGTCCGCCGCGCGGGCACGGTGATCCGCGGTGACAACATTACCTACACGCAGTCAACCGATACCGTAGATGTCAAGGGAAATGCTGTTGTGGTGCGTGATGGCGCGCGTTTTGCAGGCCCAGAACTCAATTACAAAATTGAGACTGAAACGGGCGAAATGCAAGACGTCGCCTATGAATATTCCGCACGTCGCATTCAAGGGAAATCCAAATACGCGCAATTTGAAAGCGGTGAGTCCACTCGCCTGCGCGATGCAACGCTTTCGACGTGTAAACCTGGCAGCAAAGCCTGGTGGATTGAGGCCGACACACTCACCATTGACGAAACCACCAACATGGCAACGGCCCATGACGTGAGTTTCCATCTGGCAGGACTCCCTGTTTTAGGTTCACCTTACGCCTTTTTCCCCATCGGCACGGATCGGCAAAGCGGCTTACTCACGCCAACTTTAGGGATGAGTTCCGATTTAGGCGTTGATTATGCGCAGCCCATCTATTGGAATATCGCGCCTAATTACGACTACACCTTTACGCCCCGCATCATGAGTAAGCGCGGCATCATGCTCGGCAATGAATTCCGCTTTTTAACGGCCAACATGGGCGGTACGATCAACTACGATTGGATGCCCGATGACAAGCACTACGACGAAAGCCGTTACGGCGCTCGTGTGGACGGCTGGGCGAAGTGGAACGACATCAATTTCCGTGTGAATTACAACCGCGCAAGCGACGGCAACTTCTTGGATGATTTCTCGGGCAATTTCAACGAAACCGATGATTCCGTTTTGCCGCAAGACTTTTCAATGAGCTATGGTCGAGATTTTTGGAACGCGTCTTTGAGTGTTCGCAAAAATCAAGTGTTGGATCGTGATCACCACGCGCCCATTGATAAACCGTACGAAAAAGTCCCGCAGTTCCGCTGGAGCGCCTACTACGCTGACCTTTACGGTTTTGAACTTTCGAGCACTTTGGAAGCCACGCGCTTTAAACACAAAGACGAAGACTTCAAACCCGAAGGCGATCGCTTCTACATGAATCACTCCATTGCCTATCCCATGAAGGGTGCGGCATGGTTTGTGACGCCGAAAGCTATGGTCACGGGGGTGTCTTATAACTTAACCGGTTTGAATAATCTCGATCCGCAATTCAGAGAATCAATCGGTTACGAGAAAAATTCTGACTTCATCGTTCCGACATTCAGTTTGGATTCGGGTTTAATCTTTGAACGCGACTCGTCTTGGTTTGGCACAGAAACCACGCAAACTTTCGAACCGCGAATTTTCTATGTCTACACACCGTACCGCGATCAAAGCAAGATGCCGGTGTTTGACAGCTCTTACGCGGATCTGAGTTTCGGCAGCTTCTTCATGGAAAACGCCTTTACGGGCCATGACCGTGTTTCGCAAGCCAACCAGCTCTCGCTCATCTTAACGTCGCGCTATTTGGACAGAAAGACGGGCTTTGAATGGTTCCGCGCCTCTGTTGGTCAACGCTTTTATTTTGATGATCAAGATGTTGCTCTTAACCGCTATACCATCAATAACTGGAAGCGTTACCGCAACGGCAGAAAGAGCACTGAAGGTGTCTCGCAGGACAATAAGAGCGACTACCTCGGAAGCGTTTCCGCTCACTTAACCAAAGACTTGCTTGTTTCCACAACCGCTCAGTACTCCACGAGCGAAAGCCGCTTCACGCGTGTGAACGCCGGTATTCGTTGGCAGCCCAAGCCTTCCGCTGTGATGGGACTGTACTATCGCTATGACGATTTGCCGACAACGGCCGAGCTTGACCGAATCAAACAGCTTGACTTCGGCGTACAGTGGCCGCTCACCAATTCGCTCTATGGTCTTGCGCGCTACAATTACGCGCTCGATGAAAAGCGGCCGGTGGAAATGCTCGCGGGCTTTGAATACGTAGCCGATTGCTGGGCGCTGCGCGTTGTCGGCCAGCGCACTCTCGACAGCGACATGGGCAACGCGAGATACGACACGACATTCTTTGTTCAGCTGGAGTTGACGGGCTTGGGTGCCGTCGGTTCCGATCCGCTTAACAGCTTGCGCCGAGCCATTCCGGGCTATCGGCCTACGACAGATCAACCCGGCGCCGCCGGCTTATATGACTACTATGAATAAAATGAAATACCTGGCGATGCTTGCCGCCTTTACCGCAAGCGTTTGCGTGGCACAGACCCCGGCTCCCAAGGCTCAGGCCTCCGAAGCACAAGTTCTCAATGCCGTGGTTGCTGTCGTCAACAACGATGTGATCACCACCGACGAATTGGAAGCGCGCGCCCATACGGCCGCGCTCAACTTAAGACGCCAGAAGATTCAACTGCCGCCCATGCCGCAGCTTCGCGCGCAGGTGCTCGAACAGTTGATTCTGGAACGCGCGATCGCTCAGCGCGCCCGTGAAACCGGCATCCGTGTTGACGATGGTGTGGTCAACGCCACCATTGAACAGATTGCCGCTCAAAATAAACTTTCTGTAGCTGAACTTCGCCGCCGCTTGTCACTTGACGGCGTGAGCTTCCCGGAATTTCGTGAAGAAATTCGCTCTCAGATCATCGCGCAACGCTTGCGTCAGCGCGAAGTGGATGACGAAATTAAGATTCCGGAAAGTGAAATTGATGCATTCTTGGCCGACCAAGCAGGCTTTAACATCAATGACACGATTGAGTACAACATCTCGAACATTTTGATTCCGACCTCAGAGGGCATGAGCACTGAAGAGCTCAACCAAGCGCGCGATACCGCTGAAGAGATTCTTGAGCGCGCCCGCAAGGGTGAAGACTTCGGTCAGCTTGCCGCAAGCTACTCTAAGGCTTCGAACGCTTTGGATGGCGGCAATATCGGTTGGCGCACTTTAAGCCAAATGCCTTCGGCTTTGGCGCAAGCAGTGCGTGACGCTCAGCAAAATCCCACGAAGATCGCCATGAATGTGAGCTCTGACGGTTTCGGTATTGTTAAGGTCAACGGCCGTCGCGACGGCGTGAAAACAAAATTGGCGGGCGGCCCCGTCACGCAAACGCACGCTCGTCAAATTTTGATGGCGGTGACCCCGATCACCGATGAGGCGACGGTGTTAAAGCGCATGAACGATATCCGCAACCGCTTGGTGAACAATAAAGAAGACTTCGCTACGCTTGCCCGCCTGCATTCGATGGACGGTTCTGCCACCCGCGGCGGTGACTTGGGCTGGCTGCAGCCCGGTGATACGGTGCCGGAATTCGAAGCAGCGATGAATCGCTTAAAACCCGGCGAAATCAGCCAACCGATTAAATCCCAATACGGCTACCACATCATCGAAGTGTTGGATCGCCGTCAGGAATCCGTGGGGGCTGAGCGCGTGCGTTACATGGCCCGTCAGGTGCTTCGTCAAAGAAAGCTTGCTGAAGCCACGGCCACTTGGCAGCGTGAGCTGCGCGACCGCGCCTATGTGGAAATCCGCCGCGAAACGCTCTTAGGGCAGAACTAATCATGCAAAACGGATTGGCCGGGCATCGGGCTCGTAAACGTTTCGGGCAGAATTTCCTGCACGACGAGCATTGGATTGAGCGCATCGCGCGAACGATCGATCCCAAGCCCGGCGATACCGTTGTGGAAATCGGTCCGGGGCAAGCCGCGCTTACCCGCAAAATGATTGAAGGTGCGGGAAGAGAAACCGCCATTGAAATTGACCGAGATCTCGCCGCTTGGCTTAAAGAAACTTTTCCGCAAACACTTGATTTGGTTGAAGCCGATGCGCTCAAACTTGACTGGACGCAAGTGTGTCCAGGGAAATCGTTGCGCATCGTGGGCAACCTCCCCTACAACATTTCAAGTCCCCTGCTTTTTCACCTTTTAACCGTTGCCGATCGCGTGATTGATCAGCATTTCATGCTGCAAAAAGAAGTGGTGGATCGGATGGTTGCTGCCCCCGGCAGCAAAGTCTACGGCAGGCTCTCCGTTATGCTGCAGTATCGTTACCGCATGCAAAAGATGTTTGATGTGCCGCCCGGTGCCTTTACGCCGCCCCCCAAGGTGACAAGTTCCATCGTGCGGATGATTCCAAAGAAGTCTGAAGAAATTTTGCCTGTGGACTGGGAGCACTTCTCTGAGATTGTCGCTGCGGCATTCAATCAGCGCCGCAAAACGCTTCGCAATGCGCTCTCTAAACTCATGACTGAAGAGACAATCCGTCAAACAGGCATTGATCCCGCGCTTCGCGCCGAAGCTTTAAGCGTTGAAGATTTTGTGAAGCTTGCTCGCGCCCTTTAGAAAGGCAGCATCGGCATATAGATGCCTTTAAGCGCACGCCGTGCGTTCTCGTAATCAGGATATATTTCTCCCACCCGCTTCCAAAATCGGGCGCTGTGGTTCATTTCGTCTAAGTGCGCAAGCTCGTGTGCAATCACATAATCAATCAAATTGGGTTCTAAATGAATAAGGCGCCAGTTGAGTCGAATGCGGCGATCGGCGCTGCACGATCCCCAGCGGCCCTTAGCGCTTGAAATCCCCCAACCGCTAAAACTCACTAAAGCCCGTCCGGCAATGGCGTTCAATCTCGCCCCTAAATAGCGCTCTGCTTCTTTTTTAAACCAGACCTGAACCCAGTCCTTCACCCGCGTCTCTTCTGCCTCTTTAGGGGCGTTTACAATCAGTTCCCAATCGTCGGACACGTCAGACAAAAAGACTTCTTTGGCGGCGGGCTCGAGCTTGAGTGTCAATGTTCGACCCAAATAAGGTAACTTCGCACCATCAACAAAGCGCACGCTTTGCATACCGACTTCTCTTTGCCAGTTGCCAAATTCCGTCAGTTTCTTTTGAATCCAGGATTCTTTTTCCTGAAGCATTTTTTCAATTTCAGCAATAGAAACCCAGCGAGGCGCTCTCACGGTCACGCCACGCTCATCAACAATGAATCCCACGGTTTTGCGCTTGGCGCGCTCTAGATGGTAAGAAAAGGCGGGCGTTAACGTAAACCCGTTTTGCGCATGACTTGACTCTTTTTTCAGGTACGAAAGAACATCCGGGATTTTCGGCTGACGCTTAAGCGTGTCGCTATCCTCGGACTTTTTTTCTTCCGAATCATTGAAAAAATCAAAAGCAAGCTGTTTCACAGTGGTCTTTCTTTCTGAGTACGATTTTCATTAGCCTATCACTCTCAGCCGCGTTCGTTCTGTTTTTTCTTTGCAATGTCTACTTTTGGCAAACGTCGGCAAATTCGCTTGTCACTTTATTTCCATAGAGCTTCGGAGAGATGTTGTGCATCTCGCCTTCAATCCAATTGACAAGATCGGCCTGAACAGCGTCAAATGTTCTGTCTTTTGTCTCAATCATGGGACCCACAGAAACCGTAATTAAGCCGGGCTTTTTAGAAATCGAATTGCGAGGCCAGCATTCGCCGGAATTTAACGCAATCGGGATAATGGGCGTTCCAGTTGCCACAGCAAAACGCGCGCCGCCCGATTTGTAATGCGTTTTCGCGCCGGGCGCGGTGCGCGTGCCTTCCGGGAACATCGCAAGCCACCAACCTTGATTCATAAACGCTTGGCCCTGACGCATGAATTGCTCATAGGCACGAGAACCTTTTTTGCGGTCAATTGCCATCATGCGAAGCGTAGCCAGTGCCTGACCAAATACCGGCACGTAGTGCAGTTCCTTTTTATAAACGAAGCTGGCTTGATGGGGAATAAGGCTCGCCAATGCAAAGATATCCCAGGCGGATTGGTGCTTGGAGAGAACCAAAACAGAAGTGCCGTCGGTTGGAAAGTTTTCCGTACCCTTAAATTCATAACGCATGCCGCAAAGCACTTCACCCATGCGCAGCATGAAACGCGCCCAACTTACCGCCAAACGATAGCGATAAGAGACGGAGCTGAAGGGATAGGACACAATCAAAACAACTGCCAATGGAATCAGCGTGATTGCGAGCACCAGGTAATAAATCCAACCGCGAATAGTTGACATGGCTTCGTTCCCGAAACACGAAAGGCTCCCTCGCGGAGCCTTTCGCATTCATTCATAAAAGAATTACTTTGCTAAGCGCGAAAGCTCAGCCACCATGTTCATTGTACGATGCAAACGCCACAAAAGTGCCAGACGGTTGGCGCGCACGCGCTCGTCTTCCACATTGACCATCACATCTTCAAAGAACTTATCAACGGGCGCCTTCATCGGAGCCAAGCCTTTGAGCAATTCCGTGTAGCGACCGGCTTCATAGTCAGCGTGCGCACGCGGTTCAGCTTCACAAAGGGCGCTATAGAGCGCTTTTTCCGCATCAGAATCAAAGAGCGCTTCATCAACCGTGTCGGTTTGCGGAGCGGTCTTCTTGATGATATTGCCGATACGCTTATTGGCTGCGGCAAGCGCTTCAGCTTCAGGCAATTCACCAAAGGCTCTCACAGCTTCAAGGCGCGCCGGCACATCCAACACTGTCGTCGGGTGCGTAGCGAGCACCGCGTCAATTTCCTGAGCGCTGTAGCCTTTGTCTTTGAACATCACGCGAATACGGTCTTCAAAGAACGCTAAGAGCTCGTCGCGCGCATCCTTGACGTTGGGCACAGACTTCAGCGCTTCATAACCGATATCGACCAAAGCCGTGATCGGCACATTGAGATGCTTTTCAAGGAGCATGCGCAAAACGCCCAAGGCGTGACGACGCAACGCAAACGGATCCTTATCGCCCGTAGGCATCTGACCGATACCGAAAAGGCCTGATAAGGTTTCAAGTTTATCGGCCAGGGCAACAGCGAGGCTCACAGGCGTCGAGGGCAACGCATCGCCCGCAAAACGCGGCTGGTAGTGCTCGCGAATCGCAAGCGCCACTTCTTCACCTTCGCCGTCATGCAGTGCGTAGTACTCGCCCATGATGCCTTGCAGTTCAGGGAATTCACCCACCATCAGTGTCAAAAGGTCAACCTTGGCAAGCTGAGCGGCGCGCACAGCCGCGTCACGGTTGGCTCCGATCAAATCAGCCACGCGAGCGGCAATCGCTTTAACGCGTTCCACGCGTTCGGCCTGCGTGCCAAGCTTATTGTGATAAACCACATTCTTTAAGAGCGGAATGCGGCTTTCCAAGGTCTGCAGACGGTCTTGATCGTAGAAGAACTTCGCGTCAGCCAAACGGGCGCGCACCACACGGGCGTTACCCGAGCTGATCGCTTTACCGCCGTCTTTAGCCTCAAGCTGAGACACAAGGAAGAAGCGATTCATCAAGCGACCCTTTTCGTCCTGCACGGCAAAATACTTTTGATTTTGCTGCATGGTGAGAATGAGGCATTCTTGAGGAACCTTCAGGAATTCTTCTTCAAAAGAGGATTCATAGATAACGGGCCATTCGGTCAAAGCCGTCACTTCATCGATCAAGTCTTCCGGCATGATCGCTTCGCCGCCGATGCGCTTCGCACCTTCGGTGACATCATGGATGATCTTTTCACGGCGCTTGGCAAAGGAAGGCATCACCTTGGCTTCCTCAACCATTTGTTCTTCGTAGCCATCAGCCGTACGGATAGCGATGAGTTCGTGCGTATGGAAGCGGTGACCGCTCGTTAAACGATCGGCCTGTAAGCCCAAAAGGCTCACAGGCACCACGTCTTCACCATAAAGCGCCACGAGATGCTTGGCAGGACGCACAAAAGAAACCGTCGTCACACCGTCGGCCAATTGGTAGTGCATCACCTTCGGAATCGGGAGGTTGGATGCTGCCGATTCAAGCGCGGTTTGCAATCCCTGAGCCAATTCCACACCCGGACGAACACCTTCATAGAAAAGCTGTTCGTTTTTGCCGTCATTGACGCGCTTTAAGCTTGCAACATCGGCCACAATACCCAAAGCTTTCATCTTCTTTTCAAGAGCGGCCGTGGGGTTGCCGTTTTCATCCAAACCGACCTTCACCGGGACGAGCTTTTGCTTGAAGGCTTCATCGGGAGACTTTGCCAAAACATCGGTCACCAAAACAGCCAAGCGACGCGGAGAACCGTAAGCAGTCGTCGCACTTGCGTCACCTAAGAAATGCTGAGAGGCTAAGCTCTTTGTTAAATTTTGGGCAAACGCTTCGGAGAGTTTTTTGAGCGCCTTCGGCGGCAACTCTTCGGTTTGCAATTCAACTAACAAACTGGTCATTTTTCTTTCGCCTCTTAGGAATTCTTTTTCAACATCGGGAAGCCCAAACGTTCGCGGGCATCGTAGTAACTTTGAGCCACCGAGCGGCTGATTGTGCGGATGCGGGCAATGTATGCCGCGCGTTCGGTAACGCTGATCGCGCCTCGTGCATCCAAAAGATTGAACGTGTGGCCGGCTTTGAGCACCATTTCGTAAGCAGGCAGCGCGAGATTTAAATCCATCAAGCGCTTGGCTTCGCTTTCAAAGTAGTCGAATTGCTTCAGAAGCTTCGCCGGGTCGCTTGCTTCAAAGTTATAGTGGCTCTGTTCCACTTCATTTTGATGGAACACGTCGCCATAGGTGAGCGTGCGGACAGAACCGTCGGCATCCTTCCAGTGGGTATAGACCAAATCGAAGACGTTGTCGCAGTTTTGCAGGTACATCGTCAAGCGTTCGAGCCCGTAAGTGATTTCACCGGTGATGGGTTTGCATTCCAAACCGCCCACTTGTTGGAAGTAAGTGAACTGCGTCACTTCCATGCCGTTCATCCAAACTTCCCAGCCCAGGCCCCAGGCTCCCAGCGTCGGGTTTTCCCAGTTGTCTTCCACGAAGCGAATGTCATTGACTTCCGTGTCAATACCCAAAGCGCGAAGACTGCCCAAATACAAATCCACAATGTTGGTGGGAGAAGGTTTGATCACCACTTGGAATTGGTGGTGCTGATGCAGACGATTGGGGTTTTCGCCGTAGCGGGCGTCTTTCGGACGGCGAGACGGCTGCACATAAGCGGCGCGCCAAGGTTCCGGCCCTAAAGCGCGAAGGAACGTCGCCGTGTGCGAGGTACCCGCGCCCACTTCCGTGTCAATGGGCTGCATCAAAGCACAACCTTGTTGATTCCAATACTGCTGCAAACGCAGGATGACTTCCTGAAATGTAATCATCGGTCAAATCCCAAAATTGATAAATCAGTTAAGGAGCCGTGAGACTCCGGAAAATTTTTTAATTTTAGCCCTTTTGTCCGCGTTTTAAAGCAAAAGTGCAAACAAAAGCACCAATCAACATCAAAAAGGCAACAATGACGGCAGGCCAATTGCCCATCTTCACAAATGGCGTCGCCTCACCCTTCATGGCGGTGATCTTCACATCCATCGTGGCATCAATGTCCGTTGCCAAACGGCGCACGACTTCACCCTTTTCATTAATCAAAGCGGTCTCACCGCTATTGGTGACGCTCAGAAGCGGACGCGCCGTTTCAAGCGCGCGCATCTGAGAAATCTGCAAATGCTGGCTTGCGGCTTTCACAGGGCCAAACCACTTCAAGTTCGACAAATTAATGAGAACCTCGGGAGAGGCCTTTTGCCAAGCTTCAATCCATTCGTTTCCAAAAAGATTTTCGTAGCAAAGATTAACGGCCGCGAGGTGTCCTGCGAAAGAAATCGGCTCTTGCGGCAAGGGACCGGCAGCCAAATCCGTCATCGGGATGCGCATGGAGTCAATAAACCAACGGAAACCCCAGGGCACAAATTCACCGAAAGGCACCAAGTGATGTTTTTGATAAAGCGAAAGCTCTCCTTGCGGATCCAAGGCGATCGCGGCGTTGCTGTACTGGTTATTGTCAAGCCAGAAGGCGTTAAAAAGAAGAGACTTCTTCTCATCTTTTACCCACTTTAAGAGCCTGTCACGTTCTGATGCCGGGAATTGCTGCCAAGCCAAGGGGTAAACGGACTCGGGCAAAATAACAGCATCTACCGCGGCTTTTTCCACGGTGACGTTATCGAGATAGAAGTACACTTCATCGAAACGCTCGCTCATGGATTGCTGCAAAAGACGCGGCTCTAAGTTCGGCTGAACCACACGGACCGTGAAGTCACCCGCGGGCTCACTCCAAACAATCTGCTTGCCCGCCATTGAAAGCATCAAAACGGAGAAAGCCGTAATGAGGCACGAGGCAATATAAAGCCACTTACCACGAAGCGACCACACGCAAGCTAAAAGACCTGCGGTCCACGTAAGCCCCAAGAGCACGCCGAAGCTTCCCAAGAAAGGCGCCAAGCCCCCGAGGGGCCACTCCACCACCGCGTAGGCGGGATTAAGCCACGGGAATCCCGTAAACACCCAGCTTCTTAACCACTCAAAAACGGTCATCGCTGCAGGCAGCGCAAGTCCCATACGAAGCGCGGGGTTATCAACCAACTTCGCAACAAGCGTGAAAGCTGCTGCGGGGAAAAGCGCAAGCCCCAAGGAGAAAACGATTGTTGTGACATAGGTCCACTCAAGCGGCATGTAGCCGTAGTGGTACATGCTGTAGTAGACCCAATTGATGCCCGTAACAAACCAGCCAAAGCCAAAGGTGATAGACCACAAGGCAACGTGAGAGAGTTTTTGCGTCGCGCCTACCAAGTAGAAAATCAAAATTAAGGCGGCAAACGCAAAAAGCGGCTCATTGGCGGGCGCAAAAGCGCTTGCCAAGCAAACGCCCGAGGCAAAACTTAACGCAAGACGGTAGGTATAGTATTTTTGCGAGGGAGACAACAACATTATTTATTCTTCTTTTTGTGCTTGCTGCACAGGAACTTTTTCCACCTTCAAAAGACGAACCTGACGTTCATCGGCGCGAAGCACTGTAAAGCGAAAACCTTCAATCACCACCGTCTCACCGATTTTGGGCATATGTTCCAAGCGGTCTGCGATCAAGCCTCCGATCGTTTCGCAGTGACAATCCTCATCGGTATTGATTTCGGTAGCGAAAAATTCGTTAAATTGCTCAATTTCCGTGAGCGCCTTCACTCGCCAGCAACCGTGCTTGGTATCTTCCAAAATGTTGTCTGCCGTTTCGTCCACTTCATCGAACTCGTCGTCAATTTCGCCAACGATTTGTTCCAATACGTCTTCAATCGTGATAAGACCCGAGACATTACCGAACTCGTCCACCACAATCGCCATGTGATTGCGCTCAAGCTTGAAGTCACGCAAAAGGTCATTGAGCGGCATGCTCTCGGGGATGAATTTTGCCGCGCGTAAATGATCCTTGGCTTTAAATTCCGGATCGATTAAAACACGCAAAATCGTCTTCGCATGCAAAATGCCGATCACCTTGTCGCGGTCATCATCCAAAATCACAGGAAAACGCGAGTGACCGGCTTCAATCATCTGCGGCAGCCACACGTCTTTGCTTTCGCTCAGATCAACAACCTGCATCTGTGAGCGCGGCACCATCAAGTCACAGGCGCGCAAATTAGAAAACTGCAAGACGCCTTCCATCATCTTTAGGGCGGAATCGTCAATGAGTTTTTGTTCGTTGGCTTCATGGAGCGTGTCGATAAAATCTTCACGCGTCGGCGTATGGAAAACGCCCGAAAGTTTTTCAAAAAATGTGCGGTGTTTTGAAGTGCCCGCTTTAAGCGGTGGTTCTGTGCTCATGTAATTACATCAATAAGATACGAAGATTGTTAATATTATCAGGGATTTTGGTTTCAGGAAAATTCGAAAAAAGGAACTGTATCTCCGATTTTTATTATAAAAATCGGAGATATAACTCCTTTTTTTATTGTTCAGCTTCTAGTGAAATTTCTTTCTCTTGCCCTTAAGCACGATGCGGTCTTCGTAAGGGTTATCAAATCCCAACTTTAAAAGCGCCCGGATTTCCTTGTCTTCCATGACATCGGCTTCGTGATACTCCATGTGGTCATAGCCATGCGCATGAAGCGTTCCGTGGATGAGCAAGTGCGCCAAATGTTCGTCAAAAGACTTATTTTGCTTTTTCGCTTCACGGATGAGCACTGGCACGCAAACCACCAAATCCGCAATGGCTTCAGGCTCGTGCTGATAGTCAAACGTCAAAACATTGGTCGCGTAGTCTTTATGACGGTAGTGCGCGTTCATCTCGCGGCCTTCGGCCTCTTCGACAAACATCACGTTTAACTGCGTGTCTCGCTCAATGGCGGCTTTCACCCACTTTTTCATTTTCTTTTTGCTGGGGAGCTTAAAGTCGCCGTGTTCAAACACGTTAAATTTGAGTTTGGGCATCTTACTTGCTTTCCTCTTTGGCTAGTTTTGCCTGTTGTTTTCTTTCATCAGCTTTAGCGTACGCCTCAACAATGCGCGCGACAAGCGGATGGCGCACGACGTCCGCGGCCGTGAAGTATGTCATTGCGATTCCTCTCACGCCAGAGAGAACATTTTGCGCTTCCACAAGTCCCGAACGCGTCCCGCGCGGAAGGTCAATTTGCGTGACGTCCCCCGTAATCACCGCTTTGGAACCAAAACCGATACGGGTTAAAAACATCTTCATTTGCTCGGGCGTTGTGTTCTGCGCTTCATCCAAAATGACAAACGCGTTATTGAGCGTGCGTCCGCGCATGTAAGCTAAGGGCGCAATTTCTATCGTCTGACGTTCTAAGAGCCTTTGGGTTTTATCAAAGCCCAACAGATCAAAAAGCGCATCGTAAAGCGGTCTTAAATAAGGATCCACTTTTTGCGCGAGATCACCCGGCAAAAAGCCGAGACGCTCTCCCGCTTCCACCGCGGGGCGTGTCAAAATAATGCGCTCGACTCGGTCGCGCTCATAGGCGTCCACGGCAGCCGCCACCGCCAAATAAGTTTTGCCGGTACCGGCCGGACCTATCCCAAAGGAGATGTCGTTATCCAAAATCGCTTGAATGTAGTCGTTTTGGCGAGGCGTTCTTCCTTGAAGCTCACGGCGCTTGGTGTGAAGCACGGGAGCAGCGGGCGACTCCCCGTCCACCTTTTTGGCGTTCTCTCCCACAAAAAAGAGCTGCACATCGTCCGTTGTCAATTCTTCAGACGAAGCTTCGGCGCGTTTTGCTAACGTTTCTAGCGCATTTAACGCTTCACGGGCTTTGTCCGGTTCGCCTGCAATACGAAACTGATTGTTGCGACGGGAAATCGAGACATCCAAAATCACTTCAATTTGGCGCAAATTCGCATCCATCGGGCCCACAAGGCTTGAGAGCGCCGTGTTACTCAAATCCAAGTTAAGCGACAATACTTTTCCTTCCGTTGTCATACCGACCTCAAAGAAGTTCACCCAAAAGCGTGTGGGGATTGACTTCCGTAATCTTTACATTGACCATTTTATCGATCAGCGTCTCATCGCCCACAAAGTTCACGATGCGGTTATTGTCCGTGCGGGCGGCCATCATGCCTCTGCCGCGGCGAGAGGGGCCGATCACCAAAACACGCTGCATCGTTCCCAACATGGATTGAGAAATTTCAGTTGCTTTAGCGTCATTTTTCGCTTGCAGAATCTGCAGACGTTTGAGTTTCACCTCTTGAGGCGTATCGTCTTTTAAGTACGCCGCGGGCGTGCCGGGACGACGGCTATAGACAAACGAGAAGCTCGCGTCAAACCCAACATCGTCCATGAGTTTTAATGTCGCCTGAAAATCTTCTTCGGTTTCACCGGGGAAGCCCACAATGATGTCAGTGGCAATCGCGATATCCGGGCGGACTGCGCGCAAGCGCTTAATAATGGATTTATATTCAAGCACGGTGTAGCCGCGCTTCATCGCAGCAAGGATTCGGTCGGAGCCCGATTGCACAGGCAAGTGCACGTGATTGACGAGCTTATCGATTTTGCCGTATGCGTCAATCAAGCGCTGTGTGAATTCTTTGGGGTGAGAAGTGGTGTAGCGGATGCGCTCAATTCCGTCGATTTCCGCCACATATTCCAAAAGCATCGCAAAGTCTGCGACTTCACCATCCGGCGTCAAACCTCGATAAGCATTGACGTTTTGTCCCAAAAGCGTCACTTCTTTAACGCCTTGAGCAGCAAGCTTAGCTACTTCGATTAAAACGTCTGCCATGGGGCGAGAGATTTCTTCGCCTCGCGTATAAGGCACCACACAATAAGAGCAGTACTTGCTGCAGCCTTCCATAATGGACACAAAGGCGGTGGCGCCTCGCGCCTGGGGTTCAGCTAAATGATCAAACTTTTCAATTTCAGGGAAAGTGATATCGACTTGCGGACGGTTCGTGGTTTCAACTTTTTTCACCATATCCGGCAGGCGATGCAGGGTCTGAGGCCCAAAAACGATATTTACGTAAGGCGCGCGAGAAAGGATTTTTTTACCTTCTTGGCTTGCGACGCAGCCCCCGACAGCAATCAGCATATCGTCTTTATGGGCTTCTTTTTTCTGATCACGAATGCGGCCCAATTCAGAGAAGACTTTTTCCTGAGATTTTTCCCGAATGGAACAGGTATTGAGCACCACCAAGTCTGCTTCTTCAACCTTATCGGTGCGTTCATAGCCATTATCGACCATGAGGTCAACAATTTTTTCCGAGTCGTACTCGTTCATTTGGCAGCCAAAGCTGCGCATATAGATTTTTTTCGCGGTCACGGTTTATATCCGTTGCACAAAATAAGATTTGTTCTTAAAAAACAAATCGTTGTTAATCAAAATAAGGGGCTTAAGTATAGCAGGCCCCATACATTAAGGAACGTTTTAAAAACGAAAGATCATTGTGAATTAATTCACTAAAAGCGCAGAAAATGAAAGAGGTCTGAAAGACAAAAC
Organism: uncultured Burkholderiaceae bacterium; assembly: GCA_944390675.1. GTDB lineage: Bacteria > Pseudomonadota > Gammaproteobacteria > Burkholderiales > Burkholderiaceae_F > Aphodousia. The sequence goes on along the minus strand of CALXQR010000005.1, from coordinate 22,374 downwards.
CCTCAGACCTCTCAGTTAGCAAATTTAGCAAAAATTAGAACTTATGAACCATACCGAAGAAGGCTTGGTATTGATCTTGTTCGATCTCGTAACCCCGTAGACTACCTTTGATTTCACGATTGTTGTATACACCGGCAACGTACAAGTTTGTGCGCTTACTTAACGGGTACGTGTAAGCCACAGCTCCGGAATAAGCTTTCACATCAGCATCCCAGTTCTCTTCTTCTGCATCCGCGTAGGCCAAGGACACTAAGAAGTTACCACCGAAAGCAGGAATGTCTGTACCGATTGACACGCCATAGCCTTTGAATTTATCAAATAAGGTTCCCCAACTAACTATGTCTTCTTCCGGAGGTATCGTCAAGCCCGCTAACTCTGCCAAAGCAATGCTGGTTTCGTCCATTAGTCCTACCATATTGGCAACATCATTTGCGTTCTTGAAATATTGAGCAGCTAAATAGGTCTTGGCGTGACCGCAATCGTAGCTGCCGCCAATGTTAATTGTGTATTGATCATCACGTTCTTTACCATAGATGAGCAAGAAATCCTTAGTGTAGGCTTCGTCCGTCCAGTCAACCACAGCAGCCAAATTCACGTTGCCAGCCACATAGTTCACACCCAAAGCAGCATAACGCTCTGCGCGGTGAGTCATTTCGTTTTCATCGTTACCACCCATGGAATATTGAGCATAGATGGTTGTGCCAGTAAATGTCGGAGATTGGTAAGTGATTGTGTTGTCATAGCGAGTGTCTTGATCGGCAAACATGGCAACAGAAATACCAGGAATATTGGACCAACCGTTACCAAACGGATTCACAGCAGCTGCGTAAAAACCAAAAGTACCGGCATCAGACTTAATGGAACCCGTACGACCTAAAGCCAATGTACCGTAGTCATCACTAATTAATTGCAAAGTCGCTTCACGGTCAAACAAGCGATCTTCATCATTGAAGCTACCGTCATCGACATTAAAGCCGTGTTCCCAAACGAAACCAACTTTCAGGCCTTCAGAGATTTCTTCCGTGCCCTTCCAACCAAAGCGGCTACCCGTGGATTGCCCAGAACCCATCTCGAAGCTTGAATCATCAATAACTTCCTGACCGTTATATTCAACCTTGTTTTGATTGTATTGAAGACCACCATCAATACGGCCGTACAGCGTAACGTCGGCGGCAAAAGCGGAGCCAGCAAAAGCGCCTAAAACAGCAAAAGCAACTAAAGTCTTCTTCATATCCGCCTCTCCCTTAAAAACTTCCAAACGAACAATTATCAAAAAATTCCATCTAATTTATTTTTTGTTTAAATCGACTTATCCGTCAAAAGAACTAAAAATTATTTTTTATCACTGAGTAAGTAATTTATTGTTTTAATTGAGAAAAGATAATTAGAGAAATCTAAACTACTGTTCTAGTTCATTGAGGCAGTTGTAAAAATACAACTTTGAGATTCAGCAATAGAAACAGAGATACCAAAAAATAGAAAGGCCTCGATGATTTCTCATCGAGGCCAGACTCTTAACTAATCAATAAGTCAAAAACTTATGTGATCAGATTAGAAGTTGTGGACCAAGCCCATCATGACTTCAGTGGTCTTCGTGTCAACATCCTTGGCATCAGCGAGACCAGTGTTCTTGGTTTCTTGCGTGTAGCTAGCAGCCGTGTAGACGTACGTGCGCTTGCTCAACGGATATTGGTAACCAACGCCAACACCGTAGACCGTGTAATCAGCCTTGTCAGTATCTGCAGCGGCATTTGCAGCCAATTCAGAAGCTTCGTAGTCAGCATAACCCAAAGAAGCGAACAGGCTACCACCAGCGAGCGGGGTAATAGCACCCAACATCACACCGTAACCAGTAACACCGAGGTCAACCTTACCGTATTCATAGACGGCAGCCGTAGCTGGACCTTCAAATTTCTTGAGAGACGGTTGCAAAGAACCACGAGTTTGAGCAACATTATCGAAATACTGAGCACCCAAACTAACCTTCGTAACACCGAAGTCATAAGCACCGAAAGCCGTTACGGTGTAACCATCGGAATCATTTGCGACGTCTTCATTGACGGGAACACCAGCACCCATGTAGCGGTCAGCAAAACCAGCATAATCTTGCATGCTGAAGGTCAAAGCACCCGTCAAGGCACCGTAGTCAGCACCCAAACCGACAGCATAGTAACGGTCAGCCAAGTGCGTACCTTCGTCGCCGTCAGCAGAGGAGTCGCGCATCAAAGAAGCTTGAGCAACCAAAGTCAAGCCAGCGAATTCCGGAGACTTATAGGAAATCATGTTGTCGTAACGGTCGCTCTTGCCCTTGAAGAACAAGCTCATCGTACCCGTATAGGTACCCCAACCCGTACCAAACACAGAAGAATCGCCAACGAGGTCATAAGAACCCAAACCGGAATCAATACCGCCCATACGACCAAAAGCAACTTCACCGAATTGCGTCTTGGCATAGACACGAGCTTCACGACCGAAGATACGGCCGCCTTGACCAAGCTTACCATTGTCAACATCAAAACCGCTTTCCAACTGGAAGCCAACCGTCAAATCTTCAGAGATTTGTTCCGTGCCCTTCAAACCGAAGCGAGAGCCGGAGTTTTGACCAGAACGGGCTTCAAAAGAATCAGTACCGGTGGAACCATCAACCTTTTGATGCGTGTAGTTCAAACCACCGTCGATCTTACCGTAAAGAGTAACGTCGGCAGCCAAAGCAGTGCCGGCAAATGCGCCGAGAACGGCGACTGCAGCTAAAGTCTTTTTCATAATTACTACCTTTTTATATGAAAAAACAAATTGTTTTTCCTCTAGAGGAAAACGCAGAATTCCTTCTGCTTAAGTTGCATTGTTGCGCGCATTGAAGAATGAAGTCAAACAAATAAGACAATGAACTACTTAGATGGCTTTTTCACCTAAATTCTTCAACTAACAGATATCTATATGTTTTTATTGAAAATTTACTCAAAAAGACGGAGAGTTTTCTTCGTTGTTTTTTTGCAACAAAAACGGGCCCAAAAGAGATTCTCTTGAACCCGTTTCACAACTAACTCCAAATCAGACAGAAGGTAGTAGAGAAACTGTCTAACTCAGATTAGAAGCCTTTTCAGATTAGAAGTAGTGAGCCATACCGAACATAAAGGCGGTATTGGTCGGTTCAGCCTTCGTATCTGCCTTATTATCCTTGAAGTCGTCCTTCGTGTAAGAAGCGGCGGTGTACAACTTCGTGCGCTTGCTCAACGGATATTCATAGGTCAAAGCAACCGTGTAGCGGCTAACTTCAAGGTCTTCAACCTTCGTATCAGAAGATTCGGCATCCATGTAGCCAACCACACCTTGCACCGTACCACCAAGAAGCGGAGCAGCTGCGGCCAACTTCACGCCGTAACCATCAACACGTTCGATTTGGTAACCGCTGGAAATCGTGTTGTAACCAGCACCATCCTTGAAATAACGGCCCGTCAAAGCGGTCTTCACGAAACCAAAGTCATAGGCCACAGAAGCTTCAACACCGATGGAGTCATCTTCGTCCCAAGATTCAACACCGTTGCTACTGGCATAGTTGGTTTGTTCGAAGCCCAACATTCCAGTCAAAGCGCCCCACTTACCTACAGCAGCAACACCGTAGTAGCGGTCTGTCGTAGCAGTATTTTCTTCTTGATCCCAAGAGGTAGGATCGGTTTCATCAGCATCTTCGGTGCTACCCATACCATACTGAGCCAAAACGGTCACGCCAGCGAACTCAGGAGACTTATAGGTAACCATGTTATCCAAACGAGAGGACGTTGCATCGGTGATCACTTCCGTACCACCGGTCATGCCACCCCAGCTGGAACCAATGATGAATTGACCGCGTTGAGCATAAGAACCCGCATCACTCAAGATACGGCCCATACGACCAACACCGAGTTCACCGTAATCGGTTGCAACATAGAGGCGAGCTTCACGATCGAATAACTTACCGGACGTACCAAAATTACCCGTATCAGACTTGAAACCGTTTTCCAACGTAAAACCAACGGTCAAACCATCAGAAATCTGTTCAGATCCTTTGATACCAAAACGAGAACCCGTCATGTTGCCAGATTCAAGGCCCCAAGAATTTTCAGCAGCTTGATGAGCAACATCAGCATCAACGCGTTGGTAGAGCAAACCAGCGTCAACACGACCATACATCGTAACGTCGGCAGCGAAAGCAGAGCCGGCAAATGCGCCGAGAACAGCGACAGCAGCTAAAGTCTTTTTCATAATAGATATTCCTTTTAAAAAGACATCTTTCTTTTTGAAGAATGAAAGCAAATCTCTCAAGACATTCGCTTTGCTGTCTGAAATTTTCCTACCACTTACCCCCCCCATGTCAAATTCTTAAGACCTTTTCTCGGTATGTCTGTATCTTTTAAACAACAAAAATCCGATCGCTTTTAGACAATCTTTAACAAGAAACTCCATAACTTATTGATTTTCTATATTTATGTTTGTTTGGTTATTTTTAATTCAAAAAGGCCTCCGTCTCTGAATTTTTGTCCTAGAAAACGATCTTTTAGGAGAGTATTTCAGTCTTTTCCCTGTAATCTCCCTTTGCTTTACAATCTCCGCCGTACCCTATGGAATTGAAAAAAGAATGCCTTTAGTGATTGACACGCCCGACGCTTCGTTTCGGGTGAATTACCTTTTTAACCGAATCGAAATCAGCCGAGATTCCCGTAAAAGCTGGGCGATCTTCTTTGAAGAAGAAACTCCTGCGATGGGATCGCTTCGCGGCCTCACCTTCCACCGCGATGCGCTTTTTGTTGTCACTGACACGGGCATTCACAGCACGCCCACTGACGCTCCCCAATTCACACAAGTGAGCCCTCAGAGGAAAGGCGCCGAATTCGTCGATATCGAAAGCTTCGAGGGGATGCTCTACGCCTGCACAAACGACGCCATTTTTCAGGCCGCTTCCGGCGTTCGCTGGCGCCTTAAATACGAAGGCAACGCCTGCGGGCACTTCTTCTCACTACTTAATTTCAAGGGCAAACTTTTTGCCGCCTGCGAAAAGGGCATTTACGTTGCCTCTCAAGAAGGCAAATTTTGGCACCCGCGCTTTATCAGTAAAGACATCGGCATGTTTGTCGCATTGGATGGCAGAGGCGACAAACTTTTCGCTCAAACAGATCAGGGCTTTTTCGTAAGCGACGATGACGCCCAACATTGGGCGCCGCAAAAAAATGTCCAAGGGCCTTGGACCGAAGCCATGGGCGGCACCATGCTTTTTGAGCCACGGCTCAAAAAGCGTGAAAAGAATTCCTAAATTGATTTTCAAAAGGATTGAAAACCATGTTTGAACGTCCTTCTCACCGCACTTGCGATGAAATGCGTCCGGTGCGCTTTACCACCCACTACACCAAGCACGCTGAAGGTTCGGTGCTGGTCGAAGTGGGCGATACAAAAGTGATCTGCACAGCCTCCGTTACCGAAGGCACGCCTAAATTCTTAAAAGACAAACCCGAAGGGTGGGTGACGGCAGAATACGGTCTTTTACCCCGCGCGACGGGCACGCGCTGCGACCGTGAAGCTGCCAAAGGGAAGCAGTCCGGCAGAACGCAGGAAATTCAGCGTTTAATCGGGCGCTCCCTTCGCGCCATTGTGGACCGCACAAAGATTGCGGGATTTACCATTCAGCTTGACTGCGACGTCATTCAAGCCGACGGCGGCACGCGCTGCGCTTCCATCTCCGGCGCTTGGCTTGCACTGGCCTTAGCCGTGCAAACGATGCTCAAAAAAGGACAAATTTCTGAAAATCCGCTAAAGGGCAATGTCGCCGCCATCAGCGCGGGCATCTATGAAGGCACACCTGTCGTTGACCTGGACTACATCGAAGACAGCAACAGCGAAACCGATATGAATTTTGTGATGACAAGCGACGGACGCTTTGTTGAAATTCAAGGCACGGCCGAAGGCGAACCCTTTACCGAAACCGAAATGGCGCAAATGACCGCGTTGGCAAAAAAAGCCATCGGCCAAATTATTGAACTGCAAAACGCCGCTTTAGCAAACGAGGCCTAATCATGCAAATCGTCTTGGCAAGCAACAACAAAGGTAAACTTCGCGAATTTAATAAGCTCTTGGCGCCGCTTAATATCGAGGTTCACCCACAGGGCGAATTCAATATTCCTAGTGCCGAAGAGCCCTACGGAACATTCCTTGAAAACTGCCTTGCCAAGGCTCGCCATGCGGCGCGTTTAACGGGACTTGCCGCCATCGCAGATGACTCCGGCATTTGCGTAAACGCTCTTGGCGGCGCCCCCGGCGTGCATTCTGCTCGTTTTGCAGGCGAACCCGGAGATGACGCCAAAAATAACGCGCTTCTCGTTGAAAAACTCAAAGGAGCCGCAGACCGTGGCGCGCACTACACCTGTGTTTTGGTTGCTGTCCGAAGCGCAGACGACCCCGAACCCATCATTGCCGAAGGCCGCTGGTACGGCGAGGTCACCGATACGTCTAAGGGCGAGGGCGGTTTTGGTTACGACCCGTACTTTTATTTGCCTGAGAAAGGGAAAACCGCGGCAGAACTCACCGCGGACGAAAAAAATGCAGTGAGCCACCGTGGGCAAGCCATGGTCAAACTCATCGAAGAAATGAAAAAGCGCTGGACTTTATGATTGCCTCCGAGATCCCGCTTTCTTTATATGTTCACTGGCCGTGGTGTGTGAGAAAGTGTCCTTATTGCGACTTTAATTCTCACGCGCTGCCCCAAAAGGATCTCACACACGCCTACATTGATGCGCTCATCGCCGATTTAGAAAAAAGCGTACCGTTGGCGGCAAACCGCCCTTTGATCAGCATTTTCATTGGCGGCGGCACACCATCTCTTATCGCGCCTCAAGAGCTTGAGCGTTTTTTAAACGCGGTTTTCTCGCACTTTAAAACGAATCCTGACATAGAAATCACGCTTGAAGCCAACCCGGGAACCGTTGACACGGCGCACTTCAAAGCCTACCGTGAACTCGGCATTAACCGCCTCTCCATGGGTATCCAAAGTTTCAACGACACGCTTTTAAAGCGCTTGGGGCGCATTCATAATCGTGAAGAAGCACTGAGAGCCATCAGAATCGCCCAGGAAACGTTTGAGAACTTCAATCTGGACGTGATGTTTGCCTTGCCCGGTCAAACGCTAAAAGAGCTGGAAATGGAGCTCACCGAAGCCATCGCCGCCCAAAGCACACATCTTTCCTTTTACCAACTCACTCTTGAGCCCAACACCGTCTTTGCCAAACACACGCCCGAAGGCATCCCCGATCCGGACACCATTTATCGGATGCAGGATTTGGTCGCTGGAACGCTGGACGCCGCAGGATTTGATCATTACGAAGTCTCGGGCTACACCAAACCCAATCGCTATTGCCAACACAATCTCAATTATTGGCAGTTCGGAGACTATTTAGCTTGCGGCGCTGGCGCGCACAGCAAGATCACACTAAAAGACGGCACGATTTTGCGTGAAGCTCGATTCATGCAGCCCGAAAGCTACATGAAACATGCCCTCACTGACAGCGCCGTTGCTCACAAACGCATTGTCACCAAAGAAGAACAGGCTTTTGAATTTATGCTCAACGTCCTTCGCCTTCGCAAAGGCGTTCCTTTAGAGCTTCTCTCCCAAAGAACATACCTTTCCTTGGAAGACATCAAAGACAGTATTCAGGAAGCGCAACGTTTGGGTTTAATGCAGGAACCGCTTTCGCGTATCGTGGCGACAGAAAAAGGCTGGGATTTTTTATCCGATCTTCAAGAACTCTTTCTCTAAAAAAAGAAAACCGCTGCAGATACAAAAAGAGACCGGCGAACCGATCTCCTCTTTGAATTCAATGGTCGGGGCGGCGGGATTCGAACTCGCGACCCCTTGCACCCCATGCAAGTGCGCTACCAGGCTGCGCTACGCCCCGACGTAAGGATGGGAATATTACACAATCCCAACTTTTTTGGCAAACCTTGCGGCTTGCCTTTTAAGCGTTATTTTTTCGACCGCGTGACAGGTGCTGTGAAAAAGAGCGAGGGCTCTTGATTCTTTTGCACTTTCATGCCGATCGTAAAGCTTTGCTGCTGACCGGGTAAAGGCGGCACGGCCAAGTGCGACGTGTCCACCTTAGGTCTTTTCGCCTGCGGTTTATCCGCCTTCTTAGTTCCCATATCCCCGATCTTGGGGCTGGGCTGCAGGAAATTGTCGCTGTCAACGCCAATCGCTCCCAAGTCATAGGAGTGGGGCGCCGTGACCTCCTCTTCTTCTGCGCTTTCCTGGGCGGCTTCAGCAGCCTCTTTTGCTCGTTCTTCTGCCTCTCGCGCCAGAAGGTCATTGAGATCTTCCGGCTCCAAGGTAAAATTTTCGACGGCTTCCCTTTCGGCCTGCTCCCTGGCAAGCCGTTCGCGCTCGCGCGCTTCTTCCATCGCAGGCGTATCAAGCATCGCGCGGATCGCTTTGAGTTCCGCCAGTGCCTCAGACAGATCCAAGGCAGGTTTTTGAGGCTTTACCTGCGTCTGCAGCGGCGCGCTCGCCTTCTCATCCAAAATACCTTTTACCTTATTTTGGATTTGAAGCTCATGAATTTTGTTTCTGGCACCCAAAATCGTGTAGTGCTCTTCATAGAGCAGGTGCTGAATCGTGCGGATAAGCGCCACGTCTTCCGAACAGTAATAGCGGCGATTGCCTCTTTTTGTCGGACGAAGCTGCGGGAATTCCTGCTCCCAAAAACGCAGCACCGAAGGGTTCACGCCGATGGACTTCGCCACATCACCGATCGGAAGATAGCGCCCCAGAAGCTCTTCTTCCGGGCCATCCAACTCGGTGAGTTCAAAATCCCTCGGCTCGCTCTCGAGCATGCGGACCGGTTCTTCAGAAGCCATGATGGTCCTCCCGAAGCATTAAAGCTTATTGTTTTCGCGCAAAGAGGGGTGGGTCTTGGCGACCGCTTCCTTCAATTTCTGACTGGCGTGGAAAGTCACCACGCGGCGAGCCGTAATGGCGATTTCTTCACCGGTCTTCGGGTTGCGGCCGGGACGCTGCGCTTTATCACGCAACTGGAAATTGCCGAAGCCGGAAAGCTTCACGGTGCGACCGCTTTCAAGCGCCGCACGGATTTCATCAAAAAACGCATCCACCATATCCTTGGCGTCGCGTTTGTTCATGCCCATACGGTTGAAAAGCATCTCCACCAAATCGGCTTTCGTCATGGTTTTCGTTTCCATCTCGCTCTCTCTTCTAAATCATGTTTTTGCAATGCGAGCATTGTACCAAAGAAAAGATTTTCCTTTGATTTTCCTGCTCTTTTTTTATTTTTCTAAGAAGCGGGCCTCTCACAAGGCCCGCTTTTGCCTTAACACTCTAAGGGTTATTGACGAAGCACCGCGCCTTGAGCGGCAAGCACTTCAACCAACGCCTGCAGCGCCCCTTCAGCATCGTCACCCGAGTAGTTTTCGTCTTCGGGCTGAATCGTCATGCGGAAAGCCATGCTCGTTTCTTCAGGCTTATCCCCTTCGGCCTTCTTGTGATAGAGGTCAAAGAGTTCAAGGCAGACAAAGGCAGCCAAGCGGCGATCGCTCTGAGCGGCCTTGGCCACAGCCTCTTGCAAAGCTTCGTAGGTGAGGCCTTGCGGCACCACCACACTCACGTCACGCGTGATGGGTTGGAACTTACTTACCGGCGTGTGCCACGGCACATCTTTCTTCAAAATAGAGGCAACGTCCACTTCAAAAAGCATCGGCGCATGAGGCAGGCCATAGGTTTGTTGAAGCTTCGGATGCAATTCACCCACAAAACCGATTTCCTTGCCATCGAGCATAATCGCGGCGCTGCGGCCCGGATGAAGCGCGGGGAAAGTCTTCGCCACAAAAGTCGCCTTCAAAGGAGCAATCAGGCGTTCCACATCACCCTTAGCATCAAAGAAATCCACTAAGCGCGAGAGTACAGCCCACTGTTCACCCATTGCGTCACCATAGAGAAGACCCGCGATGCGAACCGGCTGATCCACACCCTTCACGGAGTGCTCCGTTGTCACCACCGAGTCGTCTCGGCGGAAAATGCGGCCCACTTCAAAGAGTTTGGCGCTCGTGACCTTGCGGTTGAGGTTATATTTGAGGATATCCACTAAGCCGCCCACCATTTGCGTGCGCATCACAGAGAGTTGGCTTGCGATCGGATTCAGAAGTTCGATCGGATGGTCGTTACCTGCGAAATCCTTTTCCCATTCACGGGGCACAAAACTGAAATTAATCAGTTCCTGGTAACCGAGGTTAGCCAATTGACGGCGAAGCGTGTGAACACTTCTTAATTCCTCAGGACGCGCGTGCATGTAGGCAAAAGTCTTGGGCGGCGTATCCGGGAGCTTTTCGTAGCCCACCAAACGCGCCACTTCTTCGATCAAATCTTCTTCAATTTCGATATCAAAGCGATAGGTCGGCGCCTTAACGCTAAAGACCTCGTCTTTGAGCGTAAATTCAAAGCCCAAACGCTTAAAGCATTCAGCCATGGTCGGCGTGTCAATCGCCATGCCGATCACTTTGCGTGCACGGTCTGCGCGCATCGTCACTTCATGGCGTTCCGGCAGCACCGTCACCGCGTCAATGACAGGGCCAATGGCCGTTTGTTCCGTGCCGCAGATTTCCGTCACCAAACGGGTAATGTAATTGAGCACTTTTTCCGTTTGACCGAAATCCACGCCGCGTTCATAGCGGTAAGCGGCGTCGGTTGAGAAATTCAGACGACGGCAGCGGCCTTGAATGGCCTTTTGATGCCAGAAAGCCGATTCAATCGAAATGCAGGTCGTCTCATCGGTGACCTTCGTGTCTTCGCCGCCCATGATGCCCGCGAGCACCTTGGGGCCGTTGGCGTCACAAATGACACCCAATTCAGAATCCACTTCGACCGTTTGACCGTTCAAAAGCTCAATCTTTTCGCCTTCGCGGCCCCAACGAACGGTGTAGCAGCCGCCCGCGATCTTTTGCGCGTCGCTAAAGTGCGTGGGGATACCCGTTTCAAGCATCACGTAATTAGAAATATCCACCAAAGCGGAAATACTTCTTTGACCGCTTCTTTCCAAACGATCCTTCATCCATTGCGGCGTCGGCGCATGAATATTGAGGTTATCGATGCGGCGCGTCGTGTAGCGGCCGCACAGATCCGGCGCTTCGATCTTGATGTCGATCTTGGTGTCAGAGTTTGCCGGCACTTCGGGCATTTCAGGAAGCGTCAAGGCTGCGCCCGTAATCGCGTGCAAGTCACGCGCCACACCGATTAACGAGAGCGCATCGCCGCGATTGGGCGTGAGCTTAATTTCAATCTTCTTATCGTCCAAGTGGCAGGCCGTACGGATGTCTTCACCCACGGTGAGCCCTTCGGGCAAAATCCAAAGACCGGTGTGGTCTTCAGTGATGCCGAGTTCGCGCGCGGAGCAAAGCATACCCATCGAAATTTCGCCGCGCATCTTGGCTTTCTTAATTGTGAAGTTGCCGGGCAGCACGGCGCCAATCTTGGCGCAGGGCACCAAAATACCTGCTTTCACATTGGGCGCACCGCAAACAATCTGCAGGGGTTCGCCTTCACCCACATCCACTTCACAGATGTGCAAGTGATCAGAATTTTCATGATCTCTCACGGAGAGCACTCGGGCAACCACAACGCCTGTGAAGGCAGGCGCCACGGAACTCACCTCTTCGACTTCGAGCCCTGCCATCGTCATGGCTTCACACAACTCATCGGTCGTCAGATCCGGATTAATGTAGGAACGTAACCAGCTTTCAGAAAATAACATCTTGTTTTCTCTTCAAAAATTGTTGAGCCATTAACGATTGAATTGTTTTAAGAAACGAAGATCGCCTTCAAAGAAGAGGCGCAAATCGTCAATGCCGTAGCGAAGCATCGTCAGACGCTCCAAGCCGGAACCGAAAGCAAAGCCGATATAGCGTTCGGGATCCAAACCGTAGTTGCGAACCACGTTCGGATGCACTTCGCCTGCACCCGAAATTTCCAGCCATTTGCCCTTCTTCGGCCCGCTCGTAAACATCATGTCCACTTCCACCGAGGGTTCTGTGAACGGGAAGTAGCTCGGGCGGAAACGAACCTTGAGCGCATCGGTTTCAAAGAATTGACGCAAGAAATCCGTGTAGACGCCCTTCAAATCAGAGAAACTCACATCGGTGTCAATCCACAAGCCTTCAACTTGATGGAACATCGGCGAGTGCGTGGCGTCACTGTCGACGCGATAAGTGCGGCCCGGAGCCAAAACCTTAATAGGGGGCGTATGCGTGCGGGCGTATCTCACCTGCATCGGGGAGGTATGCGGGCGAAGCGGGAGCAACTTACCCGTTTCATCCTTCATATCCACATAGAAGGTATCCTGCATCGAACGAGCCGGGTGATTGGGCGGGTTATTTAATGCGGTAAACGAATACCAGTCCGTTTCGATTTCCGGACCATCGGCCACATCAAAGCCGATTGAGTGGAAAATTTCTTCAATACGCATTTGCGTCATGATGACCGGGTGCACGCCGCCTTGCGGATATTTGCGGCCGGGCAGGGTCACATCCAACGCTTCAGCGGCCAATCGGGCTGCCAGCTTTTCATTAGCGAGCTCTTCACGGCGAGCTTCGAGCGCTTGTTCCACCGCGCGCTTGGCGCCGCCCAGGGCCTGTCCCATCTCACGCTTTTCTTCGGGCGTAAGTTTTGAGAGACCTTTCATCAAAACCGTGATCGAACCGGTTTTCCCTAAAAATTTAGCCTTTGCATCTTCCAGAGCGGCGGGCGTTGTCGCCTCGGCAAAAGCGCTCTGCGCTTGGGCGATGATCTGGGACAAATCTTGCATAATCATTCGCTTGTCATAAGTCAAAGAAAGTTCTAATTATAGACCGATTCAAAATCGCATTTCAGACTGATTTTCAAGGCCTTTTCTTAATTTTTCGCCTTTCGAAAACACAAAAAAAGTTGCTCTCGCACCAGCGGATCGGAGTACACTGGAATTAGGAAAGCAAGCAAAAGTTCCTAATTTGCAACCTGTTGAAAGTAAAGAAATTTTTGCTCTCCCCTTCTTATTCAAACAACATACGGAGAACAGATTTATGCGTGTGATTGTTCCTGTTGATGGCGGCAGAGACTGCCGAGAAGCGATTCGTTTTATAGCTTCCAAGAAAGAATGGTTTGAAGCGGATAAGCCGGAAATTGAATTGGTTTATGTTCAAAAGCCGGTTGTTGAACGGGTGACGGAACAAGCCGAATTCAACCTGCAAGCCTACTATGATGCTTGCGCCATGTCGGTTTGGTCGGGCATGAAGGCTGAAATCGAAGCTATTCCTGTGCCTGTCAAGAGAACAGCTCTAACCGGCCACCCCGCCCAAGTGATTCCGCAGTATGCCAATGAGCAAAAGGCGGACCTCATTGTGATGGGCGCGCGCGGTTTGAGCGCTCTGCAAAATCTTTATTTAGGTTCAGTGTCGCTTGCAACCATCGCCTCTTCGAAATGCCCTGTGTTGGTCTTCCGTCAAACGACAGAGTTGAAACCCTCCGGTCTCAGAGTCGGTCTGTCGGTTGATGATTCGCCCTTTGGCCCCAAGTGCGCCGATTACCTCATTGCTCATCGTCATTTCTTTGGCAATGACGCCACTTTTGAAATCATCAACGTGGTGCCGGACGATCCGCTTTATGCGCCGGACTTCGTCAACGAAGGACCGATTCCGCCGCAATTAAGTTGGGAAGAAATTCAGGGACTCGAATTTGAGGCTTCGGTGAAAGAGCCGATCGAAAAATTTGATATCGCAGGTGTCCCGGTCAAGTCCGTCAAACTCATCGGCAGCCCCGAAGACGTACTGCCGAAGTATGCTGACGAAAACCTCGACGTGATGGTAATGGGTACGCACGGCAAGGGAGCGTTGCGCTCGCTTGTTTTCGGCAGCTCCACCCGCGCCATGATCGCCGCGACCAATCTGCCGATTTTAGTTGTGCCTAACGTCTAACGCATTATCAACTCAATAACCCGAGCGCGAATACGCTTCGCCTCGGGTTTTGTTTTGCCTTTTATCAACGATTGGTGTTAACCCTTAATCGTTAATACCAATTAAGCGTACACTGAAATTAACAGGACAACAGCTTGCAACTGCTGCCATTTCATAACATTTAATGGATGCGAGGTGTTTTATGCGTGTCTTAGTTCCTATTGATGGCGGCGCGGACTGCCGCGAAGCGATTCGTTTTATCAACAGCAGAAAATCTTGGCTTAGTGCTCAGAAACCCGAAATTGAATTGCTCTACGTTCAAAAGCCCTACATTGAGCACCCGGCCGAAGAAGGTGACTTTGATATCCAGACTTGGTACTACGACGACAAAATTAAGGCCGTTTTCGATGATATGGCCGAAGATATTGAAACACTGCCGGGTCAAGTCACAAAAATCAGCAAGATCGGCCATCCCGCTAAAGTGATCGCCGATCGCGCTCGTGAAATCGGCGCCGATCTAATCATCATGGGCGCGCGCGGTCTGGGAGCCGTTAAAAATCTGTATTTGGGCTCGGTCTCTCTCGGAACCTTAGCGAAAGCTTCTTGCCCTGTCCTTATTTGCCGTGAACACTACACGCCGAAAGACGAAGGTCTGAAAATCGGCATCGCCGTGGACGGCTCGGGCTTTGGCGAGCGCTGCGCAAAGTTTGTTGCTCAACAAAAAGATCTCTTTGGCTCAAACGCTCAGTTTGAAGTGATTTTTGTGCACGCCGATGAAGAAACCATTCCGCCTGAAATGCTCGATAAAGGCGTTTTGGAAATCGACAAATTACTGCCGAAACTTGAACATGAAGAATACATGACTGCTGTTGAGTCACCTCTGGCAATGCTCCGCGCCGCGGGCTTAAAGGCTGAACCCGTTGAACTTCGCGGACCGCTGCAGTCCACATTGACCGGTTATGCCGATGAAAACCTGAACATGGTCGTGATGGGCTCTCATGGTAAAGGCGCTCTGCGCTCACTGGTTTTCGGCAGCGCCACCCGCGCGATGGTGGCTTCCTGCAGAATGCCGATTTTCATCGTCCCCGGCGAAGCCTAATCAATAACTAATTAGTTTTAAGGCCGAGAAGTTATTTTTCTCGGCCTTTCTTTTCTTCTGAGAATCACTGATAGAGTTCTCCTGGGCTTTAAGCGTAGAATCGATTAAGTCGCATAGTGTTATTGCACAGCTAAATATGCAATAACCCCTTCATCAGTTCGATAACCGGCATTGTTTTTGTTGATTATGGCCAATAAGAAAATCAACATGCTTGAAGGCAGTCTTTGGGACAAAATTATTGTCTTTGCTCTGCCTTTAGCCTTCACAGGCATGCTGCAGCAACTCTATAACGCAGCTGACGTAGCTGTGTTGGGCCGTTTTGTCTCTGACCTTGCAGTTGCCGCCGTCGGCAACAATGTCCCTGTCATTGGTCTGATCATCAGTTTTTGCATGGGATTGGCTTTGGGCGTCAATGTTGTCGTGGCGCGAGCCCTCGGTATGAAAAACGACCGAAAAGCCAATGAAGCGGTCAGAACCTCGTTTTTAACCGCTGTCGTCTTCGGTGTCATCGCTTTAATCATTGGACAGTGCTTTGCCAGTTCAGCCATGGATTGGCTCGATGTCCCGGCCGAAGTGCGGGATCACGCACTTATTTATTTGCGCGTTTATCTATTAGGCATGCCCTTTATCGCTGTCTATAACTTTTTGGCAGCAGTTTTTCGCAGTCAAGGAGACACTCAGACGCCGCTTTGGGCCCTGCTTATTGCGAGCTTATTTAATATCGTCGGAAATTTATTTGCCGTTCTTGTTCTGGATTGGGGCATCGCCGGCGTTGCTCTGGCGACGGCCTTGGCAAATTTGTTGTCAGCGGTCATCTTATTTGTAAGGCTTACTCACCTTGACGGACCGTTAAAACTCAATGTTTCTGAACTGCTGAAAGTAGATGCCGCCTCACTTAAAAGCATTGTCCGAATTGGCTTGCCCGCGGGTGTTCAAGGCGCCGTCTACTCGCTTTCCAATCTCGTCATTCAATCAGCCATTAATAGCTTGGGGCCGGCTGCAATGGCAGGCTCTGTAGCCGCATTTACGATTGAAATTAACGTTTACTGCTTTATCAATGCATTTGCCTTGGCGGCAACAACCTTTGTCAGTCAAAACTACGGGGCTCGAAATTTAGAGCGCTGTTACCGCGTCATGTGGGTCACACTGGGATTGAACATGTTCATGACCATTTTGATGACGGGAATTGTTTTGCTCTTTAGCAGAGAATTGTTGGGCATTTTCACCAACAGTGAAGAAGTTATCGCGCTCGGGATGATTCGCATTTTATGGGTGGTTTTGCCGCAACCGCTCAGTGTCGTCATGGATACGCTTTCCGGCTGCATGCGCGGTTATGGCTACTCAATGCCGCCCGCAATGGTTACTTTAGTTGTTGTTTGCTCTGTCCGCTTAATTTGGGTTTACACCGCATTCCCCTTAGTCCCGACTTACGAAACATTAATGATGGTTTATCCGCTCAGTTGGGTTATCACTATGCTTGGATTAATTACTCTTTATGTAAGACTGGTGCGCAGGATCAGCAAACGTAGGCAATTTATCACAGATGAAATATAGACCCGGAAAAAACAAAACCCAGGTGTTGGAGCACCTGGGCTTTTTGGTATTCTGGTGGCGAGTCAGCTAAAAGTAACTCCCCTAAAATCGGGCTTCGCAAGCAAAACCTAAAAACTTGTGTAAAACCTTGTGTAATTTTAATCAGCTTTTACGTTTACGTCCATCAGCAGTTGACTTGATTTCTGTTCGCAACTCCTTAGGGTAAGATGGACTTGTTTTCGAATCTAGAATTTACAGGAAATTAAAATGTCCAAGCTCTCCATTGATCAGAAAAGAATTCAGGATTTATTATCTGACAAAAAATCAGATTTCTTGATCCCGGATTATCAACGCCCCTATGCCTGGACCGAAGATGAATGTGACACCCTTTGGGACGATCTTTTCGGTTTTTGTTTCCCTAATAACGATTTTGAAGCATTTGATACTAACTCTGAATATTTTCTCGGACCAATAGTCACCTTCAAAAACGAAAATCACAAACTAGAGATTATTGATGGGCAACAACGACTCACCACTATTCTCCTCTTGTTACGAGCTTTCTACGACAAGTTCCAATTGATGCAAGACAAGCAATCGAAATCTATTCGGGAAAAGATTTCTCATTGTGTTTGGAAGTGTGATGAGTTTGATGAACCAGATATGGATCAACTTAAAATAGACTCCCAAGTTGCTTCTGATAACGACAAGGACGAATTCTTGAATATTTTGAGAACTGGCATAGTCTCTCCTGCTTGGAAAAGTAACTACGCAAAAAATTTCCGCTTCTTCCAAGACAAGATTCAGGAATTAGTTAATACTTTCCCTCCCTTTACAACCTATTTTGCTGCGCGCATTCTACAAAATGTGATCTTGTTACCCATTGAAGCAGAGTCCCAAGACACTGCCTTACGCATTTTCTCAACTCTCAACGATAGAGGCCTTCCTCTTTCAGATGCAGATATTTTCAAATCTAAGTTCTATTCCTTCTATTCAAAATTAGGGAAAAAGGATGAATTTATTAAACGATGGAAGCAATTAGAAGTTCTGACAGAGGAAATTTTCTCTTCAAGTCGTAGTGCTCCAATGGTCGAGCTTTTTACTCGATATATGTACTACGCTCGAGCCAAGCTCGGAGTAAAAGATACAACAACTCCCGCTTTACGACTTTTCTTTGAGGGAGGCAATAACTACAAATCATTGAATGATGAATCGGTTTTTAATGAACTTGAATCTCTCGCCAACTTTTGGAAACGTTTATATCGCCCCGATGAATTTTCAGACAAAACCAAAAAGCAATTGTTCATCTTGCAATACGCGCCAAACGGTATGTGGACCTACCTCACAAGCGTTTATTTCTTAGCACGAAAAGATAAGGACAATAATTTAGACGAAGAAGCGTTTAATCAATTCTTGGATAAAATTACCGCCTTCATTATTGCCTACGCAGTTATTCGTCCTGGAGTCAATGCACTTCGTACACCTGTCTATCCAGAAATGGTGAATTTAGTAACTGGAATGGATGTCAAATTTGAAAACCATAAATTCTCAAAGGACATCATTGATAACGCACTCAAATCATTTTCCTTTACCAATGGTCGTCCAGTTACTCGCTCCATGCTAACTTGGTGGGCAATGCAAAATCCTGATCAAATAGTTCTAGACAAATTTACGGCTTTCGATATTGAGCATATTTACCCAAGTCGTCGAATGAAGGAAAGTCCCTTAAAGAATTCCAATAATTTTGAGTCTCTCGGTAATAAATCAATTTTGGAGAAACGCATTAACATACGTGCTTCTGATTATCGTTTTGAAGATAAGATTCGTTACTATTTAGGCAAATTAGAAAAGCGCGAACCCACAAAAATTGAGGACTTGAAACACTTAGCTGAATCTCTAAAAGATTTTACGGAAGTAGATATCGAGAATCGTACAAGACGAATTATTAGTAGCTTTATCGATTATTTGGATCAAAATCAACTGATTTCACAATAAATGTATCGGCCGGCGAACTGCCGGCCGATTTTAAATCTTCTTTATGTGGATAACACCTTAGTTTTCCACGTCAAGTTGGTGAATTTCCAGCGGTGGCAAAGAATGAACGATTTTCATAGTTTCCAGACTCACCGTAATCACCTTTAGGAACAGTTCCAATGGATATCGCTCGTTGCCTTGTTCGGCTGCGTAGTCATTAAAGTCATTCACGATGCCTGAAGCTTTGTCGATACTGACGCAGGCCCGTTCAACCACCCAATCCAGAGCCGATTTCTTATTTACAACGTATTCCTGGGCTTCCAGCGGAACATCCTTCACCGTGATCCAATCGTTGTATATCAGGGTGCTTTTATCTTTGGAAGCGTTGCCGGTCTTCCCTTTGATCTTGGCCCACTTCATTTGTGAGACGCGATAAGACGGAGCTCCATCTCTGGTGTATTCGATTTTGACACCGGTGTAAGGTTGGACATTCTCAAAATTCACGTGAAGGTCTGCCAATTTTCGTCCGGCTTCTGCAAAAGCCATGAATTGCTCATAGGTGGCTACACGTGGAATGCGGGGTAACTCCCTCATGAGATTGTTGGCGTAGCGGGTTCTATAGTCTTCAGAATGCAAAATGCCGTAGATGTAATAGAAGAGATCATCTTCCGTCATGGCTTCCCTGGGATAGGCTGCTTGGAAGTGAGGCAATGCCTCCTTGGTGAAGCCACTGGGCATTTCGTCAGAATCGCCGAAATCCAAAGTGTCTTTCTTGCCAGTTTGCTCACCTGGTAGCCAACGTGGGAAACATTGTGTTTTCTCAAGAAAGTCCAGGCAAGGGATTCTATTAACCATCAAACATGAGTATTCTTTTGAGCCTACTCCAGATGAACAGATGACTAAATTTTTTGACTCATTTGTTGGAAAAATTGCTGGCATTTGATAAACACGGTTATTCCAAAAACGATCAAAGTAAAGGAATTGAGAAAAAAACGGTCGATAATAACTTTTGTATATGTGGGACACCTCTAGTAGAGAGACCTTTTTACCTTTTTCCAATCCATTTTTTTGAGCAAAGTCCCATTTCATTTTTCGAGGATCCAAATCAATTTCAAAGTTTGGATTCTTAGAGGCTTCCTCAACCTGTGAGTTGTAAAAAGATATGGAATCCTCTACATGTTGAAGGACTTTTTGTTTATCAGAACCATAAACCCAAACGTCCCTTGAGGTGGCAACACCTCTGGAGTAGTTTTTAAAAATACTTATTTCCGAAGTTTTTTTACCATCCACACGCATAAAGCGGCTGTAGGAATTGTCCCGTTGGTTCAACCAATCACCATGAGCATCCGGTGTTATGGTGTCCGTTGGGGTATAAGTCAGGTAAACACCTTTCTGCCCCTCGCCTTTGGTCACAAGCTCTGTCTCATAATCCCAAATACCGTTGGCAGCTAGTTGCTTATTGGAATTGAACAAATCTTGAGTTGTGCTAGTGGCATCTCCAGTTGTTTTGCCTAAATAGACCTTCTCAATAGCACCGCCAGTAACATTGTCAGCTGTAATAATCCAGAAGCGATTTGTATCATCTCCGTCTTGATAGTCCAATACAGATCCACCTGTCAAGGCGGAGCCAGCAGCCAAGTAATCAGTCGGGTCTAAGCGAATAGTTCCGCTACCTTCCATACGTAACTCATTCACGTCTAAAACAGGCGATTTGGAATTATCTCCTGAAGGTTGAACTCGAGTAAGATCCAAAACACCGCTTGTATCGGATTCAGTAGACCATCCAAAACGATCAATCTCGACAATTCGATCAATGACATTTACTTGGCCTCCGGAACCTACACTCAAACCCACATGACCATCATTAAAAATCGAGTCATCGAGTTTCCCATCTAAATTAAACGTGGTATCACTGATTCGCAACCAACCGGTGTAGCCGGTCCATTTTGAGGCATCCGGAATGGTGAAAACCAAAGTCGAGTCAATCGTCCCCTTGGCTTCAACGACTGCATATTCATTGTCAGAAGTAAACTGAACATCGCCCAATGTCCAAGTTGAGTCATCCGTTCCGGATAAATCGTCCGTATAGTTGATTGTTAATTTGTTATACCTGCTAAGATCCTTTCCTCCGTTATTGAAAGCAACAAAGCTTCCCAGTTGCGAAGTTCCAGTTACGGTTAAAGTGGAACTATTGGATAGAGTTGTGTCTGAGACGCTCAGCTTTAAATCCTCAGCATACTCAAATTGAGAATGATTCAACGTGACTGCGAATGAACCAGTGTTAGTATGAACGGCGTCATGAGAGAAAACTCCACCTTTAACGTTTTTGAAAATTAAAGCACTTCCAATTGCTAAGGATGACGCTTCATCAATCCCATCAAGGTTATATAAGGTCAACGCATTACCAACTCTGACATTTGTTGCTCCTGCTACAACGGAATTGGCATAAACTGCTAGATTGTTTTCAACCTCAAAATTAACAGTTCCCGTAGGGTGGAAGGTTATGGTTGACAGGGTACTATCACTATTGCCTATTTGTGCATCACCCTCAACCTGATATTCAAAGTTTTGACTGCTAGTACTAATGTTATTAGTCCCAACAAAAGTGGCTTCATCGGTATCAGCGTTGGTAATAACAAAACTAGTTTGATTCGCTGAGAAAGTTGTATCAGTGTTGTTATAGCCAAGCGCTTTAACAGAACTCCAAGCAGTTGATCCTGTCACATTAATGATTGAGTTGGTCGCTGTGAGCTTTGACGTTTGTCCCAAACTGTTTTCGCGATTTAAATTCAATGTGACATTCGTTGCATTGGTCTCCCCTGTGTAAGTGTTGGGGCCAGACGTTTCATCTTGGATATCTTGGCTTTGAAACTGGGATAAAACAATGTCAACACAGTCATTAGTTCTGTTAGAACCTGTGTAAGAGATACCACCGTTACCAGATAACGTGGCTGACCATATTTGATCCCCTGAAACTGTAAGGTCTAAAACCTCTGTCCCCGTGCCAGCGTTACTACCCAAATGAAGACCTGTCAGAATTGACGCTGTATAGAAAGAATTGTCACTCAACAAAATGCCCATGTCACTATAACCCAAACTACTCCAATAGGATTCGTCTAATTTGTAAGCACGTTTACCAATAACATACACAGCGGTGGCTTTGTCTGTGTTGTCTTGTCGGATTTGCTGAATAAGGCGATTACTATCGGCTGAAGATCCAGGAATTGAATCAGTATCAGCGTTATTGACGCTAAATGAAGCACCCCAGATACTACTAATATCGTTAGCAGATATAAGAATTTGACCATATCCCTGAGATTGATCAAATAAACTAATCGTTGCATCTTCAAGGTTTAGCTGAAATGAATTAGCAACCCCATCATCATTAAACCTAAATGAATAGTCAGCTCCATCTGAAACGTAGATATTATCGTCGTAATTCTTAGCTGCTTCTCCAGTTCCAAATGCAAAATTAACATTTGGGACACCATCATCCTTGCTTTGATCTAAATTAATTGGATTGCCCACACTCCACCAAACTGCATTAGCTGGACCAATCAGAGTCCCTGATAGCAAAAAAAGGATTGTGTTTTTTATTAAAGCGCTTTTGCTAGATTTTGTTCTGGATTTCGTAATTTCCGACACCGCTGTCCAGCTTCTGGTGACAGCATTCCAAATGGATTTATAAACCTTGTTCATAATAACCTCGTGAAAATCAAAAAATTTGAGGTTATTTTTTCACAGTTGCCCGATACTCATATAGCCCCAAGGGTTATTGAGTGGCACTTTGGATAGGGAAGAGAAAGCAAAAGACATTGACG
>CALXQR010000004.1 GCA_944390675.1 uncultured Burkholderiaceae bacterium | reverse complement strand
TGGCGGAGTGGACGGGACTCGAACCCGCGACCCTCGGCGTGACAGGCCGATATTCTAACCAACTGAACTACCACTCCCCTAAACGGAAGACTGTTCATTTTGTTTAACGATTCTTTTCAAACCGCGACATGCAAGTTTACTCGCTTTAGAGAAAGCTTGGCGGAGTGGACGGGACTCGAACCCGCGACCCTCGGCGTGACAGGCCGATATTCTAACCAACTGAACTACCACTCCGGCAGTCTTGCATGCGCTCGATGTTTGGTGGGTGCTAAGAGGTTCGAACTCCTGACCTACGCCTTGTAAGGGCGCCGCTCTACCAGCTGAGCTAAGCACCCAGAACCATCAAACGGAAATCCGCATAATACACGACTGTCGCCCTGAATTCAAGGGATGAGCGAAAGTTTTTTCACAAAAAAGAAGGAGACGCTTTTTTAAAACGTCCCCTCCTCGCACTCACTTCAAACCAATTAGGTTAGGAAGCAGCAGAGCCCGTTTGATTGCCCAGCATCGGATTGGCGATCACGTTGCCTTTGACATCACTTGCCAAGTCATCGAATCGCTTCATCGGATTGCGTACCAAGGCAATCGGCAAAATCTCATCAATCCACTTCACAGGAATGATTTCCAGACCGTTTTTCACGTTTTCAGGAATTTCCTGCAAGTCCTTGACGTTATCCTTCGGGATCAAAACCGTCTTCACACCGGCTCGAAGCGCAGCCAAAAGTTTTTCCTTCAAGCCGCCGATTTCGAGAATTTCGCCGTGAAGCGTAATTTCACCGGTCATCGCCACATCGGGTCGCACCGGGATCTTCGTGAGTGCCGAGACCATTGCCGTTGTAATGGCGCCGCCTGCGCTCGGACCGTCCTTGGGCGTCGCACCTTCGGGGAAATGCAAGTGCCAGTCGGTCTTACCGAAAATGTCACTGTCAAGGCCCAGACTTTCTGCACGCGCGCGAACCACGCTTCGAGCCGCTTCAACGGATTCCTTCATCACGTCGCCCAAGCTTCCGGTGCGCTGCACCTGCCCCTTACCGGGGAAAACGGCCGCTTCAATTTGAAGGAGGTCTCCCCCGACTTCGGTCCAAGCCAAACCGTTGACCTGACCGATTTGCGGTTCTTTTTGAGCCAAACCGATGCTAAAGCGCTTCACGCCTAAGAAGTCACCGATGTTGGCCGAGTTGACAACAACCGTGTCAATCGTCTTTTTCTTGGGGCCGCGCTTCTTGGGCTGCGAATCCAAGGCGATCAAAGCATTTTTCACGGTCTTGCGGCAAATCTTGCTGATTTCACGCTCCAGTCCACGAACACCCGCTTCACGCGTGTAGTAGCGAATGATGTCCAAAATCGCTTCGTCTTCGATTTTGAGTTCCTTATCCTTCAAGCCGTTTAACTTCATCTGCTTGGGGATTAAGTGGCGCTTGGCGATATTGAGCTTTTCATCTTCGGTGTAGCCCGAGAGATAAATCACTTCCATACGGTCAAGAAGCGCCTGCGGAATGTTAAGTGAGTTACTCGTGGCAACAAACATCACATCCGACAAATCGTAATCGACTTCCACGTAGTGATCCTGGAACGTGTTGTTTTGTTCCGGATCGAGCACTTCAAGCAGTGCGCTGGCGGGGTCGCCTCGGCTGTCCATTCCCATCTTGTCCACTTCGTCCAAGAGGAAAAGCGGATTGCGCACGCCCGCCTTAGTGATGCTTTGAATGATCTTGCCGGGCATGGAGCCAATGTAGGTGCGGCGGTGACCGCGAATTTCTGCTTCATCTCTCACGCCGCCCAAAGCCATGCGGACAAACTTGCGGTTTGTCGCACGCGCAATGGATTGACCAAGACTCGTCTTACCGACGCCGGGCGCGCCCACCAAGCAAAGAATCGGCGCCTTCACCTTATCAACACGGGACTGAACGGCGAGGTATTCGAGAATACGTTCCTTCACCTTTTCCAACCCATAGTGATCGGCTTCAAGAATGTCGCTAGCTTCCTTGAGGTTTTTGCTCACGCGGCTCTTCTTCGTCCAGGGAAGCGCCAAAAGCGTATCGAGGTAGCCTCGAACGACGGTCGCTTCAGCCGACATCGCAGGCATCATGCGAAGTTTCTTTAATTCACTTTCGCACTTTTCACGCGCTTCATCGCTCATGCCGCTCTTGGCGATCTTTTCGGCGTACTGGTCAATATCGACCATTTCGTCTTCGCCGCGGCCAAGTTCCTTTTGAATGGCCTTGATCTGCTCATTGAGGAAGTATTCGCGCTGGTTGCGATCCATCTGGCGCTTAACCTGACGCTGAATCTTCTCTTCAATCTGAACCTTGTCGATCAATTCGCTCACGCGAGCCAAAACCTTTTCAACACGCTTAATGAGATCGGTTTCTTCCAAGAGTTCCTGACGCTGCTGAGCGCTGATATCAAGATAGTGGCTTGCCAAATCAAGCGTTTCTTCAAGCGTGTTCTTGTTTTTCAAAAGCGTGATGAGATCTTTAGGCAATGCGGAATTGACCTGCGTGAAATTATTAAACGCGGTCATCAGGGCCTTCAGCCACGCTTCTTCTTCGAGGGGCTGTGCAGGACGGTGCGTCACCACGGGTTCTACCATGGCGCTGATGTAGGCCTGGCTGAAATCAAGCCACTGCACTTTCACGCGATAAAGCGCATTGATCAAAAGTTTGACCGAGCCGTCTTGCAAAGTGATGCGCTGCAAAACACGGGCGACCACACCGACTTCATACAAATCTTCTGCCTTCGGATCATTAACGTCGGGTTTTTTCTGGGTCAAAATCACAATCTGGTCGCCGTCGCCCATGGCTTGAATAGCCGCAAGGCTCATCGCACGGCCGGCGTAAACCGGCTGGATGCACCCCGGGAAAATCACCATATCGCGAAGCGGAAGAACAGGCAAAACAGCTTGTTTCTTAGTAGATTTCGTTGTCATTAGTTTCTTAACCATAAAGACTATTACAGGGCATATATGGGGATGAAAAATTAAATTTCAACCCAAAACGCCCCGCTTCACTTTTTTATTTTTCAGGTTCCACAGTAGCAGGTTTTTAGAGGTTATTGTCCAGACGAAAGACAATCGGATACAAAAAAGAACAGTTTGAGCAAAATTACGGTTCCAGAGAATAAGAAACTGTAATTTGTCCCTTTTTCATCTTGATTTTGGAAATACAGACTTTCCCGATTTCCTCGGTATTGGCAACATGGGTGCCGCCGCAAGGATAAGCGCGCAAATCACCCCAAGTCACATATCGCAGTCCGTCAATTTCAGTAATGCGGCGCTCAAGCTTTTGGGAAATCAATGCGTTGACTTCCGACTGAAGGACTTCAGCTTCAGTCAATTGAATCGCTTCAGGATTTTGCGGCTCAAAAACGACACGGGATTCGCCCGGAAAATGATTGCCTTTGGTGGCGTGCCAGCCATATTCATCGCCGACAAATCCGATAATGTGCCCGGCAGAGTGCAGCCTTGAATGTAAACGACGAGTCTTGGCATCAACTGCCATTGACACTTCACCTCCAAGCGCCGCTTCGCAAAGATGAACGATCGCCTCAGGCGTATGAATGACCTTACGCACAACGACTTCGTTGATCCAACCGATATCCGAGGGCTGACCGCCTCCTTGCGGATGAAAAACCGTGCGGTCGCAGACAACAGCCCAAAGGCCCTCCTGCGTTTTTCTGCAGGAAAGCACTCGGGCAGTGCACTCTAAATCATCACTTGCGAGATACAAGGCTTCAGTCATTATTTGATGTAGGTCGGTTTCTTTCCGTCATCAATGACATCACGGTCAACCAGCACTTCCTTGATGCCGTCTTGACTCGGCACTTCAAACATCACATCCGTGAGGATCCCTTCAACGATGCTGCGAAGGCCGCGGGCGCCCGTCTTACGGGCAATAGCCTTTTTAGCGATCGCTTTTAAGGCATCTTCTGTCACGGTGAGCTTGACGCCTTCCATAGCAAAAAGAGCTTGGTATTGCTTAATCAGGGCATTCTTGGGTTTAACCAAAATGCTGATCAAAGCTTCTTCGGTGAGTTCTTCAAGAGAGGCGATCACCGGCAGACGGCCGACAAGCTCAGGAATCAAACCATACTTCACCAAATCGGTCGGTTCAACCTGAGCAAAAAGTTCAGTGAGCGACTTCTCGTTTTTGCTCTTTAACTGCGCGGAAAAACCGATACCTGCGCGCTCGCCCCTGCGTTGGATAATCTTATCCAAACCGTCAAAAGCGCCGCCGCAAATAAAGAGGATATTGGTCGTATCCACCGTCACCATGGCTTTGCCAGGGTTCTTGCGGCCGCCTTGCTGCGGCAGATTGGCCTGCGTGCCTTCGATTAACTTCAAAAGGGCCTGCTGCACGCCTTCACCGGAGACGTCACGCGTGATTGAGGGATTTTCACTCTTACGCGCGATCTTATCGAGTTCATCAAGATAGATGATGCCGCGCTGGGCGCGTTCAATGTCGCCGTCAGCTGCTTGCAGGAGCTTAAGAACGACATTTTCAACGTCTTCGCCCACATAGCCCGCTTCCGTTAACGTCGTGGCATCGGCAATGGCAAAGGGCACATCAAGCATCTTGGCCAAAGTTTGCGCAAAAAGCGTTTTGCCGGAACCCGTGGGGCCGATGAGCAAAATGTTGCTTTTGGCCAATTCCACGTCTGCGGTTTTATCTGCCAGATGTTTCAAACGCTTATAGTGGTTGTAAACCGCTACCGACAAGATGCGTTTGGCTCTGTCCTGACCGATCACGTATTGATCGAGTCGATCAAAAATTTCCTGCGGTTTAGGAAGCGGCTTATCTTGGAAAGCTTCTTTAGCGGATTCCCCATCAGCGGCCTCAGCAGGGGCTTCTCCGGTCATGGATTCCAACGCCATGCGCGCGCAATCCGAACAAATGCTCACGCCGTTGGCGCTTACCATGTGTTCAACTTCACTTTCTGCGCGCCCGCAAAAGGCGCAGCGTTTTTGTTTATCCGACATTAATGTCCTCAATCGAATAAAGGGAGGCACGCGCCTCCCCTGTTGAAAAGATCATTCAATCTGAAATGATTACTTCAGCTTCTGACCGCGCTTGACATAAATCTCATCAATGATGCCATATTGTTTGGCTTGGATGGGATTCATGTAATTGTCGCGATCGGTGTCCCGCGCGATCGTATCGATCGACTGACCGGTGCGTTCGGCCAAGATGGTATTAAGCGTGAGCTTCAAGTCAAGAATTTCTTTGGCTTGAATTTCAATATCACTTGCCATGCCTTGAGAGCCGCCCGAGGGCTGGTGAATCATGATGCGGGAGTTCGGCAGCGCGAAACGCTTGCCCTTTGCACCCGCAGCAAGAAGGAACGCCCCCATGCTCGCGGCCATACCGACACAGATCGTGCTCACATCGGGTTTGATAAATTGCATCGTGTCGTAGATGCCCATGCCCGCGTAAACACTGCCGCCGGGACTGTTGATGTAAAGCGAAATGTCCTTATCGGGATCTTCGCTTTCAAGGAATAAAAGCTGGGCGATGACGAGATTGGCGCTCTCGGTAGTCACGGGACCGGTGAGGAAAACCACACGGTCGCGCAGCAGACGCGAGAAAATATCAAACGCACGTTCGCCTCGGCCGCTTTGTTCAACAACGGTCGGCACGAGGTTATTGTCTACGAAATTCATCGCCATAGCTTCTCTGTCCTATTAGGTGATTAGAAACCACCCATCAACTTGTCGAATTCAACCTTTTCTTCGGTGGTCTTGCCCTTGCTCAAAGCCCATTCGGTGATCTTGCTTTCCAAGACATAGGCTTGCGCGTCAGACATGCGGCGAGCGTCGCTCGTAAACCACTTCTTCACTTCTTCCGGATCTTCGTAGCTCGCGGCCAATTCAGCGATGTGAGCTTCGACTTCTTCATTGGTCGGGGTCAAACCTTCTTTTTCGACCAAAGCGTTCACGAGCAAGCCCAAACGAACGCGGCGTTCGGCCTGATCCTTGAACATTTCAACCGGCACCTTGTGCTGCTTCGGATCCATGCCGCGGGCAGCCATGTTTTGTTCAAAGCTGCGGGCGAGCACTTGTTGTTCTTCCTGAACCAAAGCCTTCGGAAGTTCAAAGTGGCAGGCATCGTTCAAAGCATTCATCACGCCGTCCTTGGTTTGCTGCGTGATGCGGGCCTTGACTTCGCGCTTCAAGTTAGCGGCGATTTCTTCACGCATCTTTTCAACGCCATCGGTGATGCCCAAGCGCTTAGCGAATTCATCATCGATTTCGGGGAGCTTAGCGACTTCAACCTTCGTGAGTTCCACTTCGAATTCAACGGTCTTGCCGGCGAGCTTTTCAACGTAGTCGGCCGGGAAGGTCATTTCAAAGGTCTTCTTTTCGCCCGTCTTCATGCCCATGACACCCTTTTCGAAGTCAGGGAGCATTTGGCCGGCGCCGATCACGAAAGCGAAGTTGTTGGCCGTTCCGCCTTCAAAGGGCGTGCCGTCGAGCTTACCGACGAAATTGATCGTCACGCGCTTTTCTTCAGCGGCGACACCTTCGGCTTCTTCTTCGTAGGTGGCGCGTTGCTTACGCATGATTTCGAGCGTCTTTTCGACTTCGGTATCGGTCACATCGCACACGAAGCGCTTCATTTCAACGTCCTTGAGATCGGGCACTTCCACTTCAGGGAAGACTTCGAACTTGGCGGTGAATTGAGGATCGGCACCTTCGGTGATTTCACCCTTGGGGGTGATTTCGGGGGCACCGGCAACCTTCAGACCGGCTTCTTCAACAGCCTTTTCATAGGCGTGGCCGATCAATTGATTCATGGCATCCATGTAGGCCTGAGCACCGTACATTTCACGGACCATCTTCATCGGAACCTTGCCCGGACGGAAGCCGTGAGCCTTGGCGGTCTTGGCGCGGCGCTTCAAAATAGCGTCGGTGTCGGCCTTCAATTGTTCGGCCGAGATCGTCAAATCAAGGGTGCGTTCCAAAGAACTCTTCGTGGTTTCTTTTTCAGTCATTTTCTACTACTAAATAAAGTGTGCGAAATGAGCAGTCATTTCGTACGGTTCAATCGTCAGGAATGGAAACATTCCCGCCCAATTTATAAATTGTCATCGGTGCAAAAAGCATCGTCTTTTGCACAAAAACGCTTGATTATAGCTAGTACAGACTGAAATTTGTGATTTTGGGTTAAATATTTAGAGCAATAAACATCCGAAAGCATGCACGGCCGTGCAAATTTTCCGACGTCGAAAATACCTTCTGCATCTATCGATAAAGAACGAATTTATACGGAATTTCAATGTGTTATCAAGATACTTAAAGTAAAGCTTTAAGCTGATAGGGAGTTTTTTTTGAAAGCTGGTGCGGGGAATCGGACTCGAACCGACACGCCTTTTAGTCGGCGTCAGGACCTAAACCTGGTGCGTCTACCAATTTCGCCATCCCCGCACGAGCGTTTGGATTCTACATGAAATTGAGAAAAGTTTTTCTAAAATTAGTCCTATTGAAAAAATAAGAACACCGAAAATGTTTTCTGTTTCTACAATCACAAGCAACACAGATCCTAATTACGCATCTTTCCGTTCTTTGTACCAGGGATCTTTTCCTATTTTTGAATAACGAACAGAGTCTGAGCAGCTCGCAGCCTTTTCAGATTCACATTACCGTTTGATTGTTTACAGAGACAAAGAGACGCTTGCTGCTTTTATCGGCGTCTGGGACTTTGATGGTTATATCTATATTGAACACTTTGCTGTCAATCCCCTGCTTCGGGGGCAAGGTTTGGGGACAGAACTATTAAAGGAATTCATTGACAAGACAGAAAAGATTGTTTTGCTGGAAATCGATCCTCTGGTCGATGAGGTCTCTCGTGCTCGTCTTCGTTTTTATGAACGGTGTGGATTTTATGTCAATACTTTTGAGCATCACCATCCGCCCTATAGAAAAGGCTTTGATCCTCATCGGCTCGTTGTTTTGACAACTCAACGAACAGTCAGCAAAGAAGAATATCTACGCTTTAATGACGATTTGAGATTAATCGTGATGAAGAAGTGCGCTTGAGTCGCGTTTGTTTTCGCGCTCCTTCATCCCGCAAAGACTTGCCGCGATGCCGCTTGCGCAAACAATAAAGATCCCTAAGATGGTGATCCAATCGAAACTGTCATCAAATAGGAACATGCCGAGGATCACGGCAAATACAACACCGGAATATTGATAAAGTGTATTGATAAGCGGAACGCCGTACTTCCAGGCGTATGTCAACGTGAATTGTCCTAACGTGCCGAAAAGCCCGATTAAAAGAATTAAGGCAAGCCCAAAGAAATCGATCGCATGAAAGCCGCCCGTCATCAGCGTGAGCACTGCACCCACAATCGTACCGGTCGTTAAGAAATAGAAAACAATTCGATAGGGCGGCTCCCCTTTTTCTGTGAGCATGCGGATCATCCAGTCGGCCCAGGCACCCGTGATACCAACCAGAACGCCCACTAACATTGCTGTAAATTCCGAAGGATCAACCGTCGGTCTCAAAATAAGCACAATGCCGAAAAAGCCCACCATGATAGCGGCAACCAGGAACCACGAGACCGCCTTTCGATGCCGCCAGGCAGAAACGACTGTAAAGAAAGCAAAAAAGAGCGGACTTGTGTAGGTCAACGTCTGAGCCGTGCCCAAGGGCAGCACCCAAATAATGTAGACACCCAGACAGATGCAAAGGGTGCCCACCGCGCATCTGAGAAGATAAAGTCCGGGATAAGAAGTTTTGATCGAAATACCCAGATGCTGAAGCATCCAGTAGGTGACAAAAATTCCGAAAAGCGACCGGTAAAAGATAATTTCGAAGACAGAAAAACTCTCGGCGGCCACCTTAATGACGGCAGCCAGAAGCGTAAAACATAATGCCGCAGCCAACATCCACGTTGACTGCATAACAGAATTTTTCGTCAAAGCGACCTTCTTTTACTTCGTTACAAAAATCCAGCCTGCACCCAAAAGCTCCGATAAATGTTCGGGCGTAATTTTCACCGCGTTATTGGGGGCGCCTGCAGCCGGATAAACAATATCGTACTTCTTTAAGCTTTCGTCCAGGAAAATTTCCACGCCGTCTTTAAGCGCAAAGGGGCAAACGCCACCCATCGGATGACCGAAAAGCTCAGGCAAAAGTTCCGGCGGACAAAAGTGAGACGTTTCTTTAAAGAGCTTTTTAAATTTCGAATTATCGAGTTTCGATTCCCCGGAAACAACAACCACTAATCGCCTGCCGCTTTTTAATTTAATAGCGAGCGACTTGGCAATCCGATCGGGTTCACAGCCGAGCTGCTCGGCGGCCAGAGCAACCGTCGCTGAAGATCCCGGAAACTCAATGTAGCTTTCGAGCAGATCATGCTCTTTTAAATATTCTTTAACCGTTTCAACGCTCATAAGAAAAATGGGCGAAACAAAAGCTTCGCCCATCCTTAACGTTATTTATTGTTTTCTTCGTGGTGGTAGTGATGCTGATGCGAGTGATGGTGGTGTTCTTCACCGCAGTCGCAATGTTCACCATGTTCATGATGGTGACCACAGCTGCACTCTCCGTCTTCATGGTCGTGATGATGTCCGCAGCCGCATTCACCTTCTTCGTGATGATGGTGATGATGATCGCCACCGCATCCGCAGCCCTCGGCATGTTCGTGATCGTGATGGCCGCCGCAGCAACAATGACCGTCCTCATGATGATGGTGGTGATGGTCACCGCCGCAACCGCAGCCTTCACCATGTTCATGATCATGATGACCCCCGCAGCCGCAACCTTCACCATGTTCGTGATGGTGATGACCGCAGCAGCATCCATGCCCTCTTTGCGGTACTTTAATCGGTTCAAAAGGCATAACGGCTTCTTCGAATTCGAGCCCTGCTTCGGTAAGAAGCTGCTGCAATTCTTCATCCTTGGCAATCGCAAAACCGTTTTCGATCTGGGCAACAGCAATGCCGCGGTTTAAAAGCGCCACCGCAGCTTCGGCCGCAAACTCTTCATCGCCTTTAATGATCAAAACGGTTTCAGGAGCGGCTTCTACCACATAAAAGTGACCGGCTTCGTCCAAAAGCACTTCACCGACTTCAAGAGGACGCACGTCCTTGATGTCGGTTTCAACGGCGGCACCGTCCACCGTCACAGAAGCCGGAAGCTCTCTGCGCTCGGCGCTCGTCAAGGCAACATGCTTTGCGCGGCTTAAGATTGCTTTGGCGGGCGTGGCCTGAGCGGGCAAAATTTTCGTAATTTTCATCGTGTCTCCAATTTTAGTAAATCTTTACAAAATGGCATCAAGCGCATTTCTTAAGCGATCGACAGCGATCACTTCCAACCCTTCAATGGGCTGCTTAGGCGCATTTGCTCGCGGAATCACCGCTTTATTAAACCCAAGTTTTGCGGCTTCTTTCAGTCGTTCCTGACCTCGGGGGGCCGGTCGAATTTCACCTGCCAACCCCACTTCGCCGAAAACAATCAGCCCTTCGGGCAAAGCACGGTTGCGCATCGAAGAATAAATCGCAGCCAATACTGCAAGGTCTGCCGCCGGTTCCGTAATTTTAACGCCGCCCACCGCGTTCACGAAAACGTCCTGATCAAAACAGGCCAGGCCCGCGTGACGGTGCAAAACTGCCAAAAGCATGGAAAGTCTTTGTGGATCCAAACCGACAGACAAACGCTTCGGTGAAGGCAAGTGAGTGGTATCAACGAGCGCCTGAACTTCCACCAAAAGCGGACGCGTACCTTCCTGCGTCACCAAAACCACCGAGCCCGGGACATTCGCTTGGTGCTCCGATAAGAAAATCGCGCTCGGATTATTGACGCCCTTTAAACCGCGATCGGTCATGGCGAAAACGCCCAACTCATTCATAGCACCAAAACGGTTCTTAAAGGCACGAATCAAGCGGAAATTGGAATGGGTATCGCCTTCAAAGTAAAGAACGGTATCAACAATGTGCTCCAAAACTCGAGGACCGGCCAGCGACCCTTCCTTTGTCACATGACCCACGAAGAACAATGTGATACCTGCGCTTTTTGCGATTCGGGTTAAACGCGCCGAGCATTCTCTGACCTGCGTGACAGAACCCGGCGCCGAGTCTAACTGATCGGAAAAAAGCGTTTGAATGGAGTCAATCACAACAAATTGAGGATTTTCAGCTAAAAGTGTCGCTTCTATTTTTTCTAGCTGAATTTCACTCATGAGGCGCAGCCCCTGGGGATCAAGCCCCAAGCGTTTGGCGCGCAAAGCAATCTGCCCCGGACTTTCTTCCCCGCTCACATAAAGCGCGCGCACGCCCTGATGCACCAATTGATACATCACTTCAAGCAAAAGCGTGGATTTACCGATGCCGGGATCGCCGCCGATCAACGAAACGCCGCCCGGCACAAGACCTCCGCCCATCACGCGGTCAAATTCCTGCATGCCGGTAATGAGGCGCGGGACTTCCTGAGCCTGCACATCGTTGAGATCAAGCACTTCAGAGGCGCTCACCAAGCCTTTGTGACGAGCGTCACCAAAGCGGGCCGCCGCCCCCGTTTCAACCACAAACTCTTTGAGCGTATTCCACTCGCCGCAGTGCGGACAGCGCCCCGCCCATTTAGCCGTTGTGCCGCCGCACTCGGAGCACACCCATTCAACTTTCTTTTTCTTAGTCGCCATATTTGTCTTATATGAATTAGTTGGCGTCTTGAGTCACCGGCACGCGAAGCGCGATGGCACAGATTAATTCATAGCCGATCGTGCCGCAGTGTTTAGCCACTTCGTTGACCGAAACGTTTTTGCCCCAAAGTTCAACAGTGCTCCCCACTTCCGCTTCGGGAATATCGGTGACGTCGATCGTGAGCATATCCATGGAGACAGCGCCCGCGAGCGGAGCGATTTTCCCTTCGACCATAGTGGGCGTACCGTCTTTTGCGCAGCGGGGATAGCCGTCCGCGTAGCCGCAGGCGACAACCGCGATTCTTGAATCTCTTTTTGTTATAAAGCGAGAGCCGTAGCCGATGGCTTCACCGGCCGGCACATTTTGAAGAGCGATGATTTTGGCCGAGAGGGTCATCGCGGGTTCAAGGCCCAGCTCCTGACTGGTGAAATGGCTGTCGGGACTCACCCCGTAGAGCGCAACACCTGCGCGGACCGCGTCACCCGTCACCGCTTTTTGCCAAATGGTAGCAGCCGAATTTGCCATACAAAGCGAAAGATCCTTGGCGCCGATTTGGTGCATCCGATCCAATTGTTTATTGACACTCGCCGGTTTTTCAGTGTCATAGGTAGGTTCTGCGTTTGCAAAGTGCGTCACCGCCCCCATCATCTGAACGCCTTCAATGGCTTGAAGCTCCTGGCGGATGGTTTCTTCTTCCTCGGGGTGGAAACCCAAACGGTTCATGCCGGAATTGATCTTGATGTGAACCTTTAAGCTCTTATAAGGCGCATTCTTTTGGAGCATGGCTAAAAGGCGTCTGTCGTGCACAATCGTTTCCACGTCGTACTTTTCTAGAAGCGGAATATCCGTTTCATCAAAAAAGCCCTCTAAGAGCAAAATGCGCTTGGTCCAACCGTGCTCGCGAACCTTACGGGCTTCAGATACGTCAATCATCGCCAAACCGTCGGCACCCTTAAACGCTTCTGCGGCTCGAAGCAAACCATGACCATAGGCATTGGCCTTAACAACAGCCCAAAGCGTGCGGCCATGAGCGGCTTTGCGCATAACATCAAGATTATGTTTGAGGGACCCCATATGAATCGTGGCAACAATCGGACGCGGCATAACAAAAAACCTTCTATATAAAGAATCAGCCAAACAAAAATACGAGGTTTCAATCTTAGCGCACGAGTTTGATTTTTTCAGAACGATTTTTAGCGTTTCAGGGATATATCTAAAATCCACGCCTGCCTCTATCTGCTAGAATCGGGAAGCTGAAAATTAGGACGAGGTTTATGAATCGCGGTTTCTACTCCATTATGTGCGCTCAGTTTCTCTCGAGCCTGGCCGACAACGCTTTGTTGATCGCCGCCATTGCGCTCCTGACGCAAATGAACGCGCCCGATTGGATGACGCCGCTCTTAAAGCTCTTCTTTGTCGTGAGCTACATCTGCCTGGCGGCCTACGTGGGGCTTTTCGCTGATTCGATGCCTAAGGGTCGAGTGATGTTTCTCACCAATATGCTCAAAGTGGGCGGGTGCCTTTTGATGCTTTTCGGCTCCCATCCGCTTCTGGCTTATGCCGTGGTGGGTATCGGCGCTGCAGCATACTCCCCTGCCAAATACGGTATTCTCACCGAACTTTTGCCTCCCGTAAAACTGGTTCTTGCCAACAGCTGGATTGAAGGCCTTACGGTCGCCTCCATCATTTTGGGTGTCGTCCTGGGCGGCGTGCTGATTAACGATGCGGTGAGTTACGCGATTTTGCACTGCGGCTTCCCCTTTGAAGCGTTGGGCATCGCCACACCGGCACAAGCCGCGATCTCCATTATCGTATTCATTTATCTGGCAGCCGCTGCCGTCAACTTACTCATTCCGGATACGGGCGCACGCTACCCGAAAGCCGACTTCCGCCCGATCGAAACCTTAAAAACGTTCTATAAGAGCTGCGCCATT
This sequence comes from uncultured Burkholderiaceae bacterium, assembly GCA_944390675.1. Taxonomy (GTDB): domain Bacteria; phylum Pseudomonadota; class Gammaproteobacteria; order Burkholderiales; family Burkholderiaceae_F; genus Aphodousia. The sequence continues at coordinate 213,850 of CALXQR010000004.1, read as the reverse complement.
TTGTGGAAAGACCGCCTGGGTCAAATATCGTTATCGGTGACAACGCTCTTTTGGGGTGCGGGCGCGGTGCTTCAGTTCCTCGTTTTAAAGTGGGCTGAATATGCGCTCGGCATGAACCTTTCAGAAGGCGCGATTTTGCAAGCTGTGGTGAGTGTCGGCATTGCAGTGGGCGCTGTCTTGGCCGCACAGCTGATCAGCCTCAAAAATTCTCTGAAAGTTCTCTGGATGGGCGTTATCATGGGGGCGCTTGTCACATGTTCGGCTTACTTTAATCAGTCGATGGTACCGGCGGGTTCCTTCAGTCTCTTCGGTTTTGAAGTGACGTGGGCCGTGGGCGCTGCGTGCCTTATCATGATTGCCGTGGGTATCTGCGCGGGTTTCTTCGTGGTTCCGATGAACGCGCTTTTACAACACAGAGGCTATGTGCTAATGAGCGCAGGCAAATCGATCGCTGTTCAAAACTTCAACGAAAACCTGTCCATTCTCATTATGCTGGGCGTTTATTCGCTCCTGATTCATTTCGGCATGAGCGCTCCCGCCACCATGGTGACCTTCGGTCTCTTTGTGGTTGTTTCCATGCTGCTTGTAATTTACAAACACTTCCGCAATCAGCGTGAATACGACTCCACGCACTTGATCGGCGAAGACAAGCGCCATTAAGAAAGTCTGTCTTTAGCGCTCAGACTAAATCCAAAAGAATTTTTTTGGCTGCGCAGAAATCGCGCCAGGCGGCAATTTTTTCCGTTGGCGAGCGCAGGAGATAAGACGGATGGTAGGTAACAATCGCAGGGACCGACCGGCCGTTAATGGTCAAACTGTGCACATGACCGCGAAGTTTTCCCGTGGCCTCTTCGGTTTTAAGAAGCGCGTGAGAGGCAATTCTGCCCGAAAGCACCACCACCTTAGGATCCAAAAGCTCCAGCTGACGAGTAAGAAAGGTCGCGCAGGCCGCAATTTCATTGTCATGCGGATCGCGATTGTTGGGCGGTCTGCATTTGAGCACATTGATAATGGCCACATCAATGGAGCGTTTCAGACCGATCGCATTAAGGATGTTTTCAAGAAGCTCCCCGCTTTTACCCACAAAGGGTTTGCCCTGAAGGTCTTCGTCGCGCCCGGGTGCCTCGCCTACAATCACCATCTTGGCGCTGGGCTCGGCCGTGCCGAAAACGGTTGAAAGTCGGCTTTGGCTCAACGCCTTGCAGGCCGTGCACTGAGAGACGATCTTCTCAAGCGTTTTCCAATCGGCATTTTGCGCTTGCGTGAGCAGCTCAGAATCCACCTCCACAATGCCGGGATCGGCGAATACACGACGAATGGGTTTGAGCTCGTAGGTTTTCTCGCGATGCGATTCTGGGCTCGTTAAAGGAGCGTGCTCATGAGGCGCGCGGTTAACCGCAGGACGCGTTTGAGCTGCGACAGGAGGCTTAGCTTCTGAAGCTGTCGTTTGAGTAATTGTTGCCGGTTTTGGTTCATCCTGAGCAATAGCTGCCGGCGACAAGGGATCATCCTCATCGCGGCCGATCCACAAAGGACCGATATTCATGGCCATCCATAAACGGGCCGTTTGCTCAGAATAACTGGACATTACTGACTCAACACCTTTTGCATCACAATCGCATCTTCGCGACCGTCACGACTCGGATAGTAACCTTTTCTGATAGAAATTTCCTTAAAACCGGCGCCGGCGTAAAGTGCTCGGGCGCGCTCATTACTCACCCTTACTTCAAGAAAGAGGGATTCTGCACCATTGGCTGCCAATCGAGCGGCGACCTCATTTAAAAGGAGCTTCCCATAGCCATGGCCTTGTTCGGAAGGCAAAACCGCAATCGTCAAAAGTTCGCTTTGCTCGAAAATCTGCATGTAAACGGCAAAGCCCAACAGTCTGTCATCGTCTTTGAGTAAAAGAAACTGATGGCCGACCTTCATTGAACCTTCAAAATCGTCCCGACTCCAGGGAAATTCAAAAGCCGCGCCGTCAAGCGCAGCGATCGAATCAATGTCTGTCACGCAAGCGTCGGTAAAGCGCAATGTCAAAGTTTGGCTCCTTGCTGACGTTCATTAATCGTGAGCGCCACATGATCACGTATATATAAAGGAGCGGCTTTGTCGGGATCGGTCCAAAGTTTCTCAGAGACCGACTGCGTTGCCCGATACCATTCAATCATGTCACGGGCGCTGGGATGGGCGTATTCGGATGGAATTTCAATGTCCATTTCATAGACGCCGATTGCGGTGCCGGCAACAAAACCGGCCTGCATTTGCTTAAGCCACAGGCCGACCTTTTCCGGTTTGATTAAATGTTCGCTTTGAATCACTTCAAAACCGTTGTCGCTCACGGCATAAACGGCGGCGTAGCACTCATTCATGCGGGCATCATTGATGACTGCAACGCGTGGGGCTTTGTCTTTAAATCGGAATGCCATTGCTGCAAGCGTTGAAGCAGGGAGCACTTTTTTATCAATGCCCCAGGCAAGGCCTTGGGCAACGCCGCAGGCGATGCGAAGACCGGTAAAAGAGCCGGGACCCGCGCTGAAAATGATGCCTTCGATATCTTTGAGCTGAAGACTGGCCTTTTTGACCATATCATCAATCCAAGGCAAAAGACTTTCGGAGTGCGCGTTTCCGAGTTTTTCGGTTCTTTCGACAATACCTTCTTCGGTTTCCAACGCGACCGAACAGTATTCCGTGGCGGTATCAAAAGCAAGCAAAGAATTAGAAGCCATCTTATGAACACAATTCAAATGATGGCTTATCTTAGCACGAGCCTAGGGAAGAGGAGGCGCAGGAGGCGGAGGCGGTGTGGGCGGCTCTGCAGGCGGCTGCTCAGCGACAACGGGCGGTCTTTGATGGCGGAAACGATAGAACTCGATATGCATCTCGCGGATTTGCTGACGCATCTGAGCGCGTTCCGCAGGACTTAAACGATGTTTAACGTAATGACCGTCACCGGGGGGCGGCGGTTTGCCCGCAGGCGAAGCATAACGTTTGCGGAATTTTTCGTTGACAGAAGGCGGCAAAAGCGCGCGCATTGAACGGCGTTCGGGCTCCGTCATGCTGCGCCAGTAATAACGCTGCATCTTGGGCGACAAAAAGGGCCAAATCTCCGCGCGTTCCTGTGGCGTCATCTCTGTCCACAACTTAGGAGAACCTTCAGACTCCGGCAGCGAAAAGAGCATCTGATCAATCGGCTCTCCCCGATAGTACGGTCCGTGATGATCGGAAACCGGCATCAAAAGCGGATGAGCCGACGCATACGAGAAAATTCCCGCACAGGCGACGGCGACAAGCGTTCGGATACCGTGTTTCAATTTCATCATCAAGTGTCCTTAAACTTAAAGTGGCGCATGAAGATTTTCCTACAACCCAGATACTACGGACAATTGAGCCTAAAAGGTGAAACGAAGTTTTAATGAAAATCCAATTATGTAATTTAGTGTAAAAACCCAGGTAAAGGTCTTTACAAAACTGAAAATTCGTTCACAATATTAAATGTAACAAAACCAATTTTTGTTCAATTCAACTTTTAAAGTGAGTTTACAAATACTATGACAGAACGTACACCTAAATTATTAGTCGTTGATGACGATCCCCGCCTGCGTGATCTTTTGCGCCGTTATCTTGGCGAAAACGGTTTCCAGGTTTTTGTGGCCGACAACGGTGTCACAATGAATCGCCTGTGGCTGCGTGAACGTTTTGACGCGTTGATTTTGGACTTGATGATGCCAGGTGAAGACGGCCTGCAGATTTTGCGCCGCCTGCGTGAACAAAAAGACACGACGCCCATCATCATGCTCACCGCCCGCGGTGAAGACGTCGACCGTATTGTCGGTCTTGAAATGGGTGCTGATGACTATATTCCGAAACCCTTCAATCCCCGCGAACTTCTTGCCCGCATCCATGCGGTGCTTCGCCGCCGTCCGGTTGCTGACGCCCCGGGCGCGCCTTCGATGATCGATGAAGTCGTGAAGTTCGGCGAATTTGAATTGGATCTGGGCACGCGCGTACTGCGTAAAAACGGCGAACCGGTGCCCTTGACCACGGGTGAATTCGCTGTTTTGAAGGCCTTTGCCCGTCATCCCAAGCAACCCCTTTCCCGCGATAAACTTATGGAAATTGCCCGCGGCCGTGAATACGAAGCCTTCGACCGCTCGCTTGACGTCCAGGTTTCGCGTCTTCGCAAGATGATTGAACCGGATCCCTCTAAGCCCCGTTTCCTGCAGACGGTCTGGGGTGTGGGTTACGTGTTCATCCCCGACGGCGGACAATCCAACTGAGGTAAGTGACGATGGCTTTGAAGTCCCCAAGTCTTTTTTGGCGTACCTTTACGCTTTTGATGCTGCTTTTGATCATCACCGCGCTTGCGGGGCTTCAGAGTTTTCGTGTCCTCTCGGAAGTGCCTTTTTCAAAAGGCATTTCCCAGCAGATTGTCTCCACCGTCAATCTCACGCGCTACGCGTTGATTTCAGCTGACACCAATGCCCGCCCGGATCTTCTTCACGTTTTGGCTTACCGCGAAGGCGTCCGAATCATCCCTAAAGAAAGCTCTGATGAATGGAAGCCTTTGCAGGCGCAGGGCGACATCGCAGAACTGATTGAAAGCCAGACGCGCGAAGTGCTGGGCGAAGACACAATTTTGGCCGGGAGCGTCAACGGTGAACCGGGCGTTTGGGTCTCGATGAATATCGAAGGCGACGACTATTGGCTTTTGATTCGTCAGGATTTGTTGGATCCCCCCTTCGGCACAACTTGGGTCTTTTGGGCATTCCTCACCTTCCTGGTGGGCACCATGGGCGCGACGATTTTAACGCAGCGCACAGTAAAGCCCCTGGCGGAATTGAGCGCCGCCGCTAAGAAACTCGGCCGCGGTGAAAAACCCGATCCGCTGCCTGAGAACACCCGCACGGCAGAAATTGAAGCCGTGAACAAAAGTTTTAATCATATGGTCCAGGAGCTGGAGCGTATGGAAGATGACCGCGAGTTGCTTCTGGCCGGTGTATCGCACGACTTAAGAACGCCGCTCACACGCATGCGTCTTGAAATTGAACTTGCCAACCTTCCTGATGATTCACGCGATGCGATGGTGAGCGACCTCGAGCAAATGGAGAGCATCGTCAATCAGTTCATGGCCTACGCGCACCGCAACAAGCAGCCGCTTGAACGTGTGGATTTGGGCGCCGTTGCCTACGAAACGCTCGACGATATGCGTCTTCGCGGCAAAGACGATGTTCGGGTTGAAACGAGCATCATGGGTAACCTCTTTGTAATGGCGCACCCGACCGAACTCGTCCGCGCGATCCAAAACCTGATTGTGAACGCCGACCGTTATGGCCGCGACAAAGAAACAGACATCCTTGACATTAATATTCAGGTGCTGCGTCAAGGCGAAGATGCTGTGTTGCGCATCTGCGATAAGGGGCCGGGCGTACCGCCCGAAGAAATGGCCCGCATTGTCCGCCCGTTTGAGCGAGGCGACACGGCTCGCGGCGGCGCCAAGGGCGCGGGCCTGGGTTTGGCGATTGTGGTTCGTGTGGTTAAGCGCTCGGGCGGCCGCATCAAACTGTCCTCTAACCACCCGCACGGTCTTATTGTTGAACTCGTGATGCCACTCGCCAATAAGAAAAACGAAAAGCCGGTGCTTGAAGAGCAATCCGCACCGACCGATACACTTTTGCCACCCAAAAAAGAGAATTAATCAGGCGCAAAAACAACTCGGGGGATCTTTGTGATCCCCTGTTCTGTCTTAGATGGCTTCCAATAAAACGATCGCGTGAACTTCGATCGCCTCTTTATGTCCGACCGCGTCACACCCTTCTTTTGTTTTTGCTTTGATATTGACGCGATGTAGGTCAATACCGATTGCCTGCGCGACTGACTGGCGGATTTTGTCCATATGAGGCGCAAGCTTCGGAGCCTGAGCAATAACCGTCGCATCAACATTCGCAATCACCCAGCCGGCTTTCACAACGAGAGCCACAGCCTCCGAGAGCAAAATCTTGCTGTCGATGCCTTTATAAGCAGGATCGGTGTCCGGAAAGTGCCGACCGATATCCCCTAAACCTGCAGCGCCCAAGAGCGCATCGGTAATCGCATGCAAAAGAGCATCCGCGTCCGAATGCCCCAAAAGCCCCTTTTCGTAATCAATTTTTACGCCCCCAAGAATTAAAGGGCGCCCCTCAACCAGGCGGTGCAGATCATAACCTTGACCGACTCGAAAACTCATTTTATTTGTCCTTTTGAATTCTGAGCATTAAGAAAATTTTTGACCGTTTCAATGTCGTCGCCATACGTCACTTTAATATTGGCGGCCGACCCCTCGACGATTTTGACCCGAGCACCCTGCATTTCCATAGCACTTGCCTCATCGGTAACCGCTTCACGGGCCGATTCCAGCGCTGCAATCAACGCGCCTCGTCTGAAAACCTGAGGCGTTTGTGCGCGACAGCAGTGCGAGCGGTCTATCGTGCGCTCAACGATTCCTTCTGAGTTGACCCATTTAAGCGTATCGGTGACAGGCAGCGCCAAAATGGCCCCGTCAATTTCCGGCGCTTCAAGCGCATCAATCAAGCGTTCAACCGAGTCTTTTTCCACGCAGGGTCTGGCCGCATCGTGCACAAACACCCAAGCGTTGTAAGGCAACGCCCAAGCCTTAAGCCCGTTTAAAACAGATTGCGCTCGAGTCTGGCCGCCGCAGCGAAGCACCAAAACGTCGCCCGCGAATCGGCATTGATCGATATAAGAATCCTGCTCGGAGACGACGACCGCGATCTGATCGAAAAATCCCATTTCAGACAAACGATTAACCGTCACTTCGAGCATAGTTTTGCCCGAAGCGATCGGGAAATACTGCTTCGGATAACCGATTTTCATCCGCTCGCCGACACCTGCGGCCGGAATTAAGAGATAGCGCTTTTCAGACACTTTTATTCCAAAACACAAAAAGAAATATCCGATAGGATTCTAAAGAAATACTTTTTAACCTTCTAAAAAAACTCAGATGGGCGATAATCTGAGTTCGCTTTCCGATTGAGACAGAGATGTTTGAAAAATTCAGAGAACGTGTCACGCGTGATTTATCGCATTTAAGTGCTAAAGCCAAACGAACGCTTGCTTTGGGCAGCGCGTCCGCTGATGCCTTGTGGTTATCCGAAGCCGCAAAGGCAGCTGCTTCTGAAAACAAAACTTTGGTTTTGATTGCCGATAACGCATCCAACTGCCTGCGTCTAAAGGAAGAAATCGCTTATTTCGCGCCCGAACTCTCTGTTGTCTACTTTCCTGATTGGGAAACGTTGCCCTATGACCTCGTCAGTCCCCACCAGGATTTGGTGAGCGATCGCCTCGAAATTCTTTATCGACTGAGCCAAGGCAAAGAAACCAAAAACCGTATTGACGTCATTTTATTAACCTGCACGACTGCGGCTCAGACAATTGCGCCGGTCGAATACCTCGCGGGCCGCGTATTCTTTTTCAACTCGGGTGAAGAAATCAACGCTGCAACGCTTCGCGAAAGACTTGTAAGCGCAGGCTACGAGCACGTCAGTCAAGTTGTCGCCCCTGGCGAATTCAGTGTCAGAGGCAGCCTTATCGATATTTACCCGATGGGGTCAACCGCGCCTTTCAGACTGGATCTTTTTGATGATGAAATTGATTCGATCCGTCGTTTTGACCCCGACACACAGCGCTCGCTCGGCACGGTTGATGAAATCCGCATTTTGCCCGGACGTGAATTTCCTGTTGATAATCAATCTCTTATCAATTTCCGTGCAAAATGGCGTGAAAATTTCACTGGCGACCCGACAAAAGCACTCATTTATAAAGATTTAAGCCACGGCGTCATCAATGCCGGAATTGAATACTACCTGCCGCTCTTTTTCGATAAAAAAGCGACCTTCTTTGATTATCTTGATCCGGAATCAGCCATAATCGGGCTTCTGGGTGACAATGAAGCCGCGCTTACCCGCTTTACTGAAGAAACTGAAGGGCGATACAAATTCCTCAAGGCTGATCCCGAACGACCGGTTTTGCCGCCGCAAATGCTCTACTTAAGAAGTGAGGGATTTTTTGTTGAGCTCAAGCGCTTTGCACGATTCCAAGGCAAGGTTGATCAGGCACAGATCCCCAACCGATTGCTCGTTGACCGAAAGGCTGACAAACCGATTCAAAATCTTGAAAGATTTATCGATGAAGAAAAGGTTCGAGGCAATCGGGTTTTGATTTTGGCGCCTTCTGCCGGCCGCCGAGAAACGCTTGCCCAGCTTTTTGACAGAAACGCGCTCAAACTCCCTTATTGCGAAAGCTTCAATGAATTTATCACCGCTGACGAACCAGTGATGCTCTCAGTCGGCCCCCTCCTTCAGGGCCTGTCGGTTGAGTCCATCACGGTTCTCACTGAAACCGAACTTTACGCAAGTCCCCCGAAGCGCTCTCTGCGCCGCGCCACGCATGCGACAAACGTCGACATGATGATTCGCGATCTCGCGGAACTCAAAATCGGCGATCCGGTCGTTCATATCACGCACGGTATCGGGCGCTATGCGGGCCTGCAGATTATCGATACCGCAAATGGCAAGGAAGAATTCCTGCGGCTGGATTATGCAAACGATGCCAAACTCTTTGTACCCGTAGCCCAGCTGCAGCTCATTTCCCGCTACAGCGGCAGCGATGCCGAACACGCGCCCCTTCACCATTTAGGTAAAAACGATTGGGAAAAGGCGAAAAAGAAAGCCGCCGAGAAAGTTCGAGACACGGCCGCAGAGCTTCTCAACCTTTATGCCATGCGTGAAAAAAGCCAGGGCCACGCCTTCCGCTTCTCGCGCGCTGACTACGAAGCTTTTGCCGAAAGTTTTCCTTTTGAGGAAACCGCTGACCAGCATGCCGCGATTGAAGCTGTGCTCGATGACATGAAATCCGACAAACCCATGGATCGCCTTGTTTGCGGCGATGTGGGGTTCGGCAAAACCGAGGTTGCGCTTCGCGCCGCTTTTGCTGCCGTCATGGGCGGCAAGCAGGTGGCAATCCTCTGCCCGACCACCCTTTTGGCCGAACAACACGCGCACACTTTCAAGGATCGTTTCTCCTCATGGCCCGTGACGGTTGCCGAAATGTCGCGCTTCAGAAGCGCCAAGCAAACATCTCAAACTTTGGAAGGTCTGGAAAAAGGCACAATCGACATCGTTGTCGGCACCCATAAGCTTTTATCCGAAAAGGTTAAATTCGCAAGACTTGGGCTTGTGGTCATTGATGAAGAGCACCGGTTCGGCGTGCGTCAAAAAGAAGTGCTTAAAAAACTTCGCGCGGAAGTCGATGTACTGACGCTCACCGCAACGCCCATTCCGAGAACGCTCGCGATGAGTCTTGAAGGCATTCGGTCGTTCTCCGTGATCGCGACCGCTCCCGAAAAACGCTTATCCATTAAAACCATAGTTCGCAAAGAATCGCCGGAAGTCATTCGTGAAGCGGTCATGCGTGAACTTAAGCGCGGCGGTCAGGTCTATTTCCTTCACAATGACGTGGCAACGATCGAAAACCGACGTCAGCAGTTGGAGCAGCTCATTCCTGAAGCGCGAATTGTTGTCGGACACGGTCAGATGAACGAACGGGAGCTCGAATCGGTTATGCGCGACTTTTATCAGCAGCGCTACAACCTTCTGCTTTGCACCACCATTATTGAGACAGGGATTGACGTTCCGACCGCCAACACCATCATCATGCATCGGGCTGATAAGTTCGGCTTGGCGCAGCTTCACCAATTAAGAGGCCGCGTCGGCCGAAGCCACCACCAAGCTTATGCTTATCTTCTGACGCCGGGCAAGGACGCCATGACGCAAAACGCGCAAAAGCGCCTTGAAGCCATTCAAAACCTACAGGACTTGGGCAGCGGCTTTTATCTTTCCATGCACGACTTGGAAATCCGCGGCGCGGGCGAAGTGCTGGGCGAACATCAATCAGGCGAAATCGCCGCTGTGGGCTACGACCTTTATAACCAAATGCTTCGCCGCGCAGTCAAAAGCATGCGCAAAAACGAAACGTTTGACTTGGATGCACCTTTCCAAGCAATGGCTGAAATCAATTTGCATGCGCCGGCGCTCCTGCCTGCCGATTATGTCGAGGACGTTCATCAGCGCTTGTCTTTTTATAAGGAACTCGCAAGCTGCGAAACTTTCCACGCCATTGAAACCGTGCGCGAAGCTTTGGGCGATCGGTACGGGAAACTGCCGCAGGAAGCCAACACGCTCATTGAAACGCATAGGCTTCGCCTTTACTGCCAGCTTTTAGGCATTGAGCGAATCGAAGCAACAGAATCCGTGATGATCATCACCTTTATCGCGAAACCTCATTTTGAGCCGATGCGTTTGATTGAACTCATGCAAAAGAGCAAGAACATGCGCATGATGGGAGCAACGAAACTGAAGATTGAAACATCTACGCCCACGATTGATGCAAGACTCGCGTACCTTCGCGGTTTTGTCAAAGCGCTTGACGGAAAGTCCGCGGCTGACAAAATCAGCTGATCGACTACAATAGACCTAGGTGTTTTATAGGCACAAGCCATGCGGAAAGTTTTATTAGTTGCCTCCGTTTGTTCCATTTTCTGCGGCCTTAACTCAGCAATGGCCGCAGGAGTGAGTTTTGAGCATGCCCGAGTGATGATGCATGAAAGAGCCGACATGCTTAAGATGAGCGAGGCCGATGTTGAACATAAGCGCAATCTCGTCAATGAATCCCGATCGCTCTCGGGTCCCAAGATCTCTCTTAACGCGCAACAAGTCGAAGGCCGCAAAGATATTCACATGGCTTTTGACAATCCCTTGTCCGGCATCGGCGCCTCTTTAAGTCACATTCCCGGCATGGCTGGATTAGGCGGCGCCCTAGGCAGCAACAAATTCAAAATTGACATGAAAGAGGATATCTCGGGACCGCGTGCTTCCGTCGATTTAATATGGCCCTTATATACGGGCGGCGCGATCAGCGCCAAACAAGGCGCAAGTGAAGCGGCACTGAGACAAGCGCAGGCCGGGCGCGATAAAACACGCGATGAGCTCGACGCGATGCTTGTGCAGAAATACTTTGCCGTGCAGCTTGCCCGAAGCGTTGAAAAACTTCGCTCTGATCTGCTCAAACAGGAAGAACGGGATTTAAACCGAGCCAAGAAATTTGAAAAGGCCGGCATGATCGCCAAAATCGAGCGCATGAGCGCCCAGGTCAATCGCGATGCGGCAGAGCGCGAATACATCGGCTCACAAACGGACAGAAAAGTCGCTGAAGCAGAGCTTGCCGATTTACTTCGGGAAGAAACCATCGGCACGCTCGATACGCCGATGTTCATTACGAAAGATCTGAAAACGCTCGGCTATTGGCAAGACCTTGCGCTTTCAAGCAACCCAACGCTTAAAGCCCTTGAAGCGCAGCAAGAGCAGGCGCGCTTTGGCGTTAAGGCCGCCAAAGGATCCTTCCACCCACAGGTCTATCTCTTCGGTCATTACAACATGATCAAACACTACCTGACGTTGCCAGAACCCGATTGGGTCGCTGGGATCGGTGTGAGTTTTACGCTTTGGGATAACCGCGATCGCTCATCGCGCGTTGGGAGCGCTCAGGCGCTCGCCAATAAAGCGCAAGCCGCACACAGTCAGGCGCGAAATGAAATTTCCAAAGTGGTGGAAGTCGCATGGCTTAAAAGCACTCAGGCCCTTGAGCAATTTGAACTCACCACAAGCACGATTAACCTTGCCCGAGAAAATGTCAAACTGCGTGAGCGCTCCTTTAAAGAAGGTCTCTCCACGGTTGATGATGTGAACGACGCGAGAAATAAATTAATTGAGGCAGAAGTTGCGCGGCGCGTGGCAGCCTACCGTTTTGTGGTCGCTTACAGTCTTTTGCATGCCGCAAGCGGCCGAATGCTCGATTTTATGGACTGCTTTAAGCGTCCAAACGTGACGGTTATTGAAAATGAATGACACAAAGAAGAAAAAGACTCTGGTGCTTTCCGCGGCAGCAGCCGCTGTCGTAGTCCTCGGGATCGGCTTTTGGCTGGGCACGCACCCGGGCAGCGAACCGCTTTACGGCGTGATGCAGGCCAAAACCATTGATGTTGCCGCCAAAGTCACGGGCCGCGTGGAGTCGCTTAACATCACCGAAGGCGATGAAGTAACCGCCGGGCAGGTGCTTTTGACGCTCGACATCCCGGAAGTCGAAGCCAAACTTAAAGAAGTTGAAGCGATGCGAAGCGCGGCATCGGCTAAAAAGAGTTTGGTTGACGAAGGCGCGAGACCTCAGGAAATCCGCGCCGCCAAAGCTCAGATGCTTCAGGCTCAGGCCGGCCAAGAGCTTGCTCAAAAAACTTTCAACCGTGTCCACGCGCTTTACCGCGAAGGGCTGATCTCCAAACAAAAGCACGATGAGGCGCTTGCTCAAAAGCGAAGCGCTGACGAGCTTCTCGCGATGGCCAAAGAGCAGTATGACATCGCTCAGACCGGTGCCCGAACTCAGGAAAAAGAAGCAGCGAGTGCGCTCACCGCACAGGCTGCGGGCGGCGTTGAACAGGTCGCAAGCCTCGTGAAGGAAAAAAACGTCACCGCGCCCATTGCCTCTGAAGTCTCGCGCGTCTACGTGGAAAAAGGTGAAGTGGCTGCCGCTGGTCTTCCGCTTGCTTCCCTCGTTGATCTGACCGATCAGTGGGCCGTATTTAATATCCGTGAAGACGAAATGCCCCGCATCACCAAGGGCGCAGTGCTCAAGGCTGAAATTCCGGCGCTTAACGCTAAGAACGTTGAATTTAAAGTCTATTTCATTAATCCGCGCGCCGATTATGCGACTTGGCGCTCAACTCGCCAGTCAAGCGGCTATGATCTGAGAACATTTGAAGTCCGAGCGCGCCCGACTTCTCCGATCGCAGACCTCCGCCCGGGCATGAGCGTTATCGTCAACCGTTAATCGCGGAGACTCGCCATGAGGCTTGAGGCGCTCATCAACGGCATCAAGCGGGAATTGAAGCAGGTCCTTTCAAGTCCCTGGGACATCACGATGTTTATTGTGATGCCGCTCGTTTGGTGCGTGCTCATCGCCGGACTCTTTGGCCCCGGTTTGATTCGCGATGTACCCGTTGGCGTTGTGAACCTTGATCACAAAACGGAATCCATCGAACTTGAGAGCGCTCTCGATGCCTTGCCTTCCGTTAAATTGGTTTCATATTCCTCTCCGCTTGAAGCTCAAGATGCGGTCAAACGAGCGCAAATTTATGCCTACCTGATTATTCCCGATCGGTGGCTTGACAGAAGCGGCAAACCTGACGGCGCGTCGCTTGAACTTTATTTCCCCAAAACGCTCTACGCCATTGCGACCACACTTGAACTTGACATCAAGCAGATGTTGATTGACGTTCAAAAAGAAAAACTTGAACGCTTGGCGCAATCCGCTGGGCTTAATGCCAAGCAGGCCGAACGCGCAGCTTCGCCCGTGAGTCTGCATTCCGTCACCCTTGGCAATATTGCTTTTAATTTCCAAGCTTATATTCTTCCGACGCTCATTCCCGGTATTTTGCACTTGGGATTGGCGCTTGCGATCGCCACCCGACTTCTAACCGAATGGCGAAATAAGAGCGTGCGCGAGTGGCTTGCCGCCTGCGGCGACTCCCCCCTCACAGCCTTTTTCTCAAAGGCTATTCCCTGGTGGATTCTCTACACGCTGTACGGCTTTATTTATGTGGCTGTGATGACAGGGTATCTTGGCTGGTGGGTGCAGGGATCGCTCGTTTTGTGGCTCGCGGGCTTGGCCTTCTTCATGGCCGTCATGACCTTTTTGCCCGTATTTCTGATTGGCGTTTTCATGCGCCTGGGATGGGTCATTGTTTTAAGCTGCACGGTGGGCTACATCGCGCCGATCTTCCCCTACACCGGTTTTTCCTATCCGCTTGATTCGATGGCCGAACCCGTGCAGTGGCTTGCGCAAACTTTCCCGCTCACCCACTACTTTGCCTTCCAGGGCCAAGAATGGATATTAAACGCGCCCTTAGGCGCCTCTCTTTACACGCTAGGGAAACTCGCCATTTTTGCACTCTTATGGTTTGGCGTCGGCTTTCCTCTTTTTAAGCGTCAGCTGCTTAAAGAAAGCGCTGACGAAGGGAGGCCGGCATGAGGCAATTTATCCGTATCCTTCTTCAGACCATTAAAAACGCGGTCTTCTCGCATGACAGCTTCATGATTTTTGCGATCGCTTCTCTTTTTTATATGGTCTTTTACGGTCTGCCCTATGACAATCAGATTATTGTGAAAGTGCCTACAGCGATCGTCAACCTTGATCAAAGCCGTGCCTCGGCCGAGTTTGCCGAGAAAATCAAATCAGCGCCAGCTGTTAAAGTGGTGATCGAAACCGCTGACTTTGCCAAAGCCGAGGCAGCTTTCCGGCGCTCGGAAGCCGATGTCATTGTCACCATTCCTGAGAATTTCAGCCGCGATATTGAACGAGGCGATCAAACCGGCATCACGGTTTTCAGTAACGGCGCTCTTCCTGTCAAGGGACGGGCGGTATCTGCGGCGGTGCTTGCGATCGTCACGGAAGAAAACGCGACTCATGCCGCCGAGCGCTTAGTTGCCCAAGGCCTCAATCCCATCCTTGTCAAGCAAATGAGTTTGGCACCGGCCCCCTTCTCCTCGCAGGATCTTTTCAACAATATCTCGGGTTACGGTTATTACACCGTTCCGATGGTGGCAATTGTCATTATTCAGGCTGTGATGCTTTTTGGTGTGGGTATTGCCCTGGGCGGATGGTTGTCATCCGAGAATCCTCCTGAATTTTTCAAAGAAGCTTTTGCGAGTCCCAAACACTTTTTAGCTCTTTTCACGGGATTCTGGGTGATCGCGCTTTTCTGGTCGTTTTTCATTGAAGGCCTCGGACTTTACGCGCTCACGATGCCGACGCTCCTTAATCCCCTTTCGACCGTTGCCGCTGTCATTGCCTTTACGCTTGCGCTTTGCTCATTGGCGACATTATTGACGCTAGCGATGAATTCCAACCGCTATGCGGCAGGTCTTGTTTTGGCCTCGGCGCCCAGCGTTTTCTTGTCAGGGCTTGTTTTCCCGATGGAAAATTTCGCCCCCTGGGTGCTGCCTTTTGCTTGGATGATTCCCACGACACCCGGCTGCCAGGCCATTGTGCTTGCAAGCCAAGAAGGCGCAACGATCGCGCAAATCCTGCCTCAGGTTTCAGCCAATCTCGCTCAAGCCATTATTTATGGCACGCTTGCCTATTTGATGCTTAAAAAACGCATCGCCGAACAGCAGGAAAAAGCCGCTCGTTAATCCATCCGATTGTTGATTTTGGCAAATTGAGGTTCTTTCATTGAACCTTCAATGACATCAATCCGATGACGAAGCCATTTGGTTGAACCGTGCTTTTCGTAATAGCGCGGATTGGAGAGAATGGCGGCAAGCCAGACGCTTTGCCAGTGGGTGAGGTTTCTTGCGCTCATGCCGTAGTAGTGACGCGCGGCAGCTTCAACCCCAAAAATGCCTTCTCCGAATTCAGCGATATTGAGGTACGTCTGGAGAATGCGACCCTTGGACCAGGTCGCTTCCATCACAAGCGCAAGCACCATTTCCTGGAATTTGCGTAAGTAACTTTTCTCGTGGGACAAAAACAGATTTTTAACGGTTTGCTGCGTAATGGTGGAGCCGCCCGGCGCGCTTTCGCCTTCAATCACGTTGTTGACGAAGGCTTCGCCTGTTGCGCCCCATTCAATGCCAAAATGTTCCATAAAGCGAACGTCTTCGGCGGCAACTGCCGCGCGGACCATTTCGCTTGAAATGTTGCGAAGTCGCACGGGTTTGAATTGAACTTTCCCTAAACGTTCCCGTTCGCTTTCGATATAAGCGGAGGTTTTAACGGGAGCAACGCTGTACCAGAGAACCTGAGAGATGTAATAGCCTT
This sequence comes from uncultured Burkholderiaceae bacterium, assembly GCA_944390675.1. GTDB lineage: Bacteria > Pseudomonadota > Gammaproteobacteria > Burkholderiales > Burkholderiaceae_F > Aphodousia. The sequence goes on along the minus strand of CALXQR010000004.1, from coordinate 197,926 downwards.
CGACCGCGATAAAAACGACAAGTACCGCGGCCAGAACTTTTTTGAGCAGTCGGAAGGCTTTCATGACAGTTTATTGCTGAACGTGTCGGCCGATCAAGTCATATTCTTGATTGGCGGTCACTTTTACGTCAACGATGTCACCGGGATTGAGATGTCCGTCGGTCGTCACATAGATAATGCCGTCAATTTCAGGAGCGTCCGCCGTCGTGCGGCCAATGGCGACTCCGTCTTCATCTTCAGGCTCATCGATGATGACTTTTTGAATCGTGCCGATTTTGCGGGCCATGCGGGCCTCAGAAATCTTCGACTGAACCTGCATGAAGCGTTCCCGACGCTCTTCACGCACTTCATCGGGAAGTGCTCCCGGCAATTCATTGGCTGAGGCCCCTTCAATCGGAGAGTAGGCAAAGCAGCCTACGCGATCGAGCTGAGCTTCGTAAAGAAAATCCAACAGATACTGAAATTCTTCTTCGGTTTCGCCCGGGAAACCGGCGATAAAGGTTGAACGGATGGTCAGATCCGGACAAATCTTGCGCCAGGTTTGAATACGCTCGAGCGTTTTTTCAGTCGCTGCCGGCCGTTTCATGGCTTTAAGCACGCGCGGATGAGCATGTTGGAACGGAATATCCAAATAAGGCAGGATTTTCCCGTCGGCCATGAGTTCGACCACTTCATCGACTGCCGGATACGGATAAACGTAGTGCAGACGAATCCACATGTCCAAATCGCCTAACTCTCGCGCCAAGTCGACAAGACGCGTGCGTAGCGCTTTACCGGCTTCGTTAAAGTCAATCTGATAACGCAGATCCACGCCGTAGGCCGAGGTGTCCTGGCTGATCACCATCAATTCTTTAACGCCGCTTTCGCGCAAAATCTCCGCCTCGCGAAGCACCTCACCGATCGGTCGGCTCACGAGTTTTCCTCTCAGTTGAGGAATGATGCAGAAGGCGCACTTATGGTTGCACCCTTCACTTATTTTGAGGTAGGCGTAGTGAGAAGGCGTAAGTTTGAGGCCGGCTTTGGGCACCAAATCCCAATAAGGACTGTGCGGTTGAGGCAAATGTTGATGGACCAAACGGTAAACCTTGTCGAATTCCCCGGGGCCCGTGACACCTAAAACATCCGGGCAAACATCATCCAAATAGGCCGTTCCGTCAAGATGCTTTTTCGCACCCAGGCAACCCGTGACGATCACCTTGCCGTTTTCCCGCATGGCTTCATTGATCGCTTCAACGCTTTCTGCAACTGCCTCGTTTAAGAAACCGCAGGTGTTGACGATCACGAGATCGGCCTCCGAATAAGAGCCCACAATCTCGTAGCCTTCGGCTCTGAGCTGCGTCATGATCCGTTCTGAGTCCACAAGCGCCTTGGGGCAACCCATGGAAACAACACCGATGCGGGGAATTCTCATTTTTAAGCCTCTTTAATCCAAATCATCACAGCATGGCGGCCCGTTTTGCCGTCACGGCGATAACTGTAAAAAAGTTCGGAATTAGCGTACGTTGAATGACGAGCTTCAACCACGTCTTCAATCTCTTCTTGAAGAAGCGCCATGCGGGCAAGAGTCGTTAAGGAACAAAGATACTTACCGTCCTCTTTAGCCTTAAAAGCCACTTCGGCGCCGCTGATCGTCTCACGCATGGCGTTCAGCACGTCTGCGCCTGTTTCAAAGTCATCGTCGCCAATTCTGGGGCCAAGCCAAGCGATAAATTGAGCGTCTGAGTCGCCCAATCTTTCACGCAGACGCGCAACCGTTTTTTGAAGAATGCCGCTCGCTAAACTTCTCCAGCCGCAATGCACAGCAGCCACAGCTTTGCCGGATTTTTCCGCCAAAAGCACCGGCAGACAATCGGCCACTTGAACAACACAAACGACGCCGGGCGTCACAGAGGTGCTCGCATCAGCCTCTTCTTCGGGCTTTGCAGTTTCAGCATCGACCACTCGGTCGCCGTGAACCTGCTTGAGCCACTTGGGATCGGTCGGTACCAATTGCGAAGCCAAACGACGATTCATCGTGACGCACATTTCCATGTCGCCCGAATAAAGGCCGACATTAAAGCCCCCCACACCGTCTTTTCCGCCAAAGGGGCCGGAAGAGACGCCGCCTTCGCGAAGCGTCATAAGCGCATCAACATTGGCGGGCTTAATCTTGTCCCAGTCCGGCTGCAAAATTGCCAAAGCCGGTTTTGTCATTTCATCATTCATACAAAGCCTATTTTTCAAAAACGGTTACGGGTTCATCAACGGGACCAAATCCCAGAGTCTCCATAAATTGGGCCAAATCATCGGGCGCCGGCACAAACCATTGCATCGTCTCCCCTGTTTCGGGATGCACAAGTCCCAAACGAGAGGCGTGAAGCGACTGACGCTTCATCATTGATAATGGAGAATCGGCCGGAAGCTTACCCATTTTACCTTTATAAACAGGATCGCCCACTAAAGGCAGGCCCGCCCATTGCATATGCACACGGATTTGATGCGTCCGACCCGTATCCAAGCGGCAAGCCACCCAGGAAACCGTCAGGGGCGTTTGACCTGCGCCAGGCACAAAAGCGGTATCTACGAGTCTGACATGCGTTTTGGCTTCTTTCGCTCTCGGGCCTCGGCCCACGCAAAACTTCATCGGCGAGCGCGGATCGCGCATGATGGGCTCTTCAATATAGCCCGCTTCAGGCGCTTGGCCGTGCACAATCGCCCAATATTCACGTTTAACCGTGCGAGCTTGGAGCTGACGAATCAAATCGGTTTGCGCTTCAAGGGTTTTCGCCACCACCATTAAACCGGATGTATCGCGGTCGAGACGATGAACAATGCCGGCGCGAGGCAAGGTCTTTAATTCCGGATTTCTTGCCAAAAGACCGTTTAAAAGCGTGTCGTCCCAGTGGCCCGCAGCCGGGTGCACGACAAGACCGGCGGGTTTATTCACAACTAAAATAGCAGAATCTTCATAAATAACATCGAGCGGCATCTCGACAGGCTTAAAGGCAAGCTCTTCAGGGCTGGGCTGCTCAAGCACTTCAATTTCATCGCCTGCGGCCACCTTCTGACGAATTTTCGCAGCCGTCGCGCCATTAACTGTCACCGCCCCCTGCTCAATCCAAGTCTGAAGCCGCGCACGTGAGACCGACGGCAAAAGCTTTGCCAAAACCTTATCAAGTCTTTCGCCGGAATCAGGATCATCGACCACAAAAAATAAAGCCTCATCAGACTGAACAGACATAGAACTCCTCTGCTGAAGATTAACTTGAGTGAAAGGCGGTCTGATCGCTATAATCCGTGAATCAATTGACCGCATTTACCAGAGTCACATCAATGGCATTAACTTTACATCAATTGCGCCGTCGCGCGTCGACTTTAATTCTTGCTGCAACGGCTGCGGCGTTTGCCGCCGGCTGCTCACAAGTCGAACTGGACCCCACCGAAGGGTGGGACGCCGACCGCCTCTACAGCGAAGCGCGCGCTGCCGCTGAAGACAGCGACTGGACTCGGGCGCAAGATTATTACACAAAATTGGAAAGCCGATATCCCTTCGGCCGCTATGCGCAGCAAGCGCAAATTGAAAGCGCTTATGCCTATTGGCGCGACGGTGAAGCAGAGCAGTGCGTGCAGGCCTGCGACCGCTTCCTGCGTCAATATCCCAATCATGCCAACAGCGACTATGTGCTCTACCTGAAAGCGCTCGCCACGCTCAATCAACGAGACACCATTTTCACTGCGATTTTGACGCAGGACATTTACGAACGCGATGCCGATGCCGCGCAAACGGCTTTTGACACGTTCAAAGAACTCGTTGAACGTTTCCCGAATTCGCGTTACGCTCACGAATCGCGCCGCCGCATGCATGAGCTCGTGCTCTCGCAAGCTCACCGCGAATTGAGCATCGCACAGTTCTACTACGATCGTCACGCTTATGTGGCTGCGATTGAGCGCGCGCAGAACGTGGTGCGCACGTATCAGCAAACGCCCTATTCTGACGACGCACTTAAACTGATTAAAGACTGCTACGAGCAGTTAGGCGTCAAAGATCTCGAAGGTGACGTCAACCGCGTGATTGAACTTAATCAAAACCGCGAACGCTAGAAACATCGGAGCCGCTTGAAACAGCGGCTCTTTTCAAATCATATTCCCCATCTAACGTCAATACGCTTCATCGGGATTGTCTAAAAACGAATAGACGCGTGCAAACTCTTGCGTGCGGATCATCTCGGGCAGGCTTTCGAGAACGATCTTTCCATAGCGTTTTTCAAGCAGGCGGTTATCACCGAAAAGAATGACACCGAAATCATTTTCACTGCGAATTAAGCGGCCAACACCCTGACGCAGCGTCGTAATCATTTCAGGGAGCTGATAACTCATGAAGGGATTTTTCCCTTGTTCGGCAAACCATTCTTTCTTCGCGCGGGCCACCGGCGTATCAAATTGTGCAAAAGGCATCTTGTCAATGACAACGAGCTGCAGCGCGTCGCCCTTCATGTCAACACCTTCCCAGAAAGTCATGGAGCCCACAAGAACAGCGTTTGGAGAAGATTTAAAGCGCTCCAAGAGCTCAGACTTAGGGGCCTCACCCTGCACGCAAAGCGTAAAGTTCGCGCCCATCCGCAGCCTTAACTCATCGGCAATCGCTTCCATCGATCGGAAGCTCGTGCAAAGGAAAAAGGCTCGGCCTTGCGTCTTTTGCAAAAGGGGCCAAGCAGATTCCACCAGCTCATGCGCGAAATTTTCATCAAAAACGCCCGGCAGATTCTTCGGCAGGTAAAAGCGCGCTTGATAAGCAAAGTTAAAGGGACTTTCCCATGTGTAGGTCGGGGTTTGTGAGTCAAAACCAAGTTCTGCTAAAAAGTAAGAAAAATCCGGCTCCCCGTTTTCTTTTCTCGTTGATATCGTAGCGCTTGTGAGCACCCAGGCGTTTTTCATCTTGGCGCGCGCTTTGGTAAAGGGCTGCGCCAACGACAAAGGTGTATTGGAAAAAAGCACATTCTGTTCGGTGAGCCGCAGCCAAAGCACCGAAGGGATGCCGCCCACGGTTTTAACGGCGCCGGGATTGGCGAGCGTGAGCTGCCAAGCACGGATCCTTTCCAAGAGTTCGCCGCAGCGCTCGGCGAAAAGATCGCTTTCTTCATTGGCGCCTTCAATAGTCTTAAAGGCCGAGGCAATCGCAGAAACCGCATCAACCAACTTCTCAAAGGGCTCTTTGATTTTTTCAGCGAAATCAGCGATTTCACCAATCTCGATTTCAGAATCCATCTCGAGCGCCATGCCGCGGTAAACCGTTTGATGAATGTTTAAAACCGCTTTTTTAACTTCCAAAAAGAGATCGTCCCAGCGGATGACACCCGGCGCGTGCGCCTTGCCGATAATACGGCCTTCTTCAGAAAAGTCCTGAAGTTCTCGAAGTGAAAACATATCGGAAAAATAATCAATCCCGATATCGGGCAACTTATGCGCTTCGTCCACAATCACCAAATCAGCCTCAGGCAAAAGCTCAGCCATCGTGTCATCTTTGAGACTTAAGTCAGCCATGAAAAGATGGTGATTGACAATCACGATGTCGGCTTCACGCGCTCGGGCTCTCGCATGATTTAAAAAGCAGTCCTCGTAGTGCGGGCACTTGCTCTTTCCGAGACAGTTATCTTTGGTGCTGGTCACCCAGGGCCAAAGCGGATCTTTTTCAGGGATTCCCGGAATATCGTTTTTGTCGCCCGTAGCACTTTGTCTGGCAAATTCAATGATCTTTTTGAGGCGCTTATAGCTGTCGGGTTCCGGAAATAGACCGCGATCAACGAGCCTTTCAAGACGTTCTTTGCAGATATAGTTATTGCGGCCCTTGAGCACTGCAACATCACAGTCAACGGCAAGCGCGCTGCAAATCCGTCCGACGTCTTTGGTAAAAAGCTGATCCTGAAGCGTTTTACTGGCTGTCGAGACGATCGTTCTCGAACGTGACAAGATAGCGGGCACCAAATAGGCAAAGGTTTTACCCGTGCCGGTTCCCGCTTCCACTACGGCAACGTCTTTATTTTCGATCGCTTCACCGACGGCAAGAGCAAACTGCAGCTGGCTCTCACGGCGTTTAAAGCCCTCTATGTTTTTACACAAAGGGCCTTGTTCAGCAAAAGCTTTCTTAATGGATTTTTCAAATTCGGGCGTCATGAGCGATCAGAAAAACAAACCGCCTTTTTTGTTTTGCTCTTCCTGAGCTTTCTGGGCTTGTTCGCGTTTTTGTCGTTCGTCTTCATAAGCGGCGCGGCGTTCCTCGCGTTTTGCCTTGCGCTCGGCAGCTGCCTGTTCAAGCTCAGCGCGGCGCGCTTCCTGCTCTTTCATCTTTGCTTCATAAGCGGCAATATTGGCGCTCTCTTGAGCTTGGCGGGCATTTTGTTTGGCAATCTTGTCGGAATTGTCTTTCACCTGACCGCGTTTGGCGGGCATCGAAGGTTCCTTTGCCTGCGAAGACTGACGTTCTTTGGTTTTGAAAATACGAATCTGGTGGTCGGCCGTGCGGATCAACTGATTGGCAATTCGGGTTCTTTTATAGAGAACGGTTTCAGCGCGATCAATGCAGTCGTTCACAAAAACTTTTTTCTGACAAAGATATGTGTGACCTTTGCGCAGTTTTTCAATGCGATCGAGTTCCGCTTCAGCTATCGCCTTGGCGCGTTCGGCTTCTTCAATCGTTTTAAATTGAGGATTTTCAAATTCAGGCACAAGAGGACTGGGCGCCACAACGCCCGCTTCCCACCCCAATTCTTCAGGAGTGACGAAATCAGCATCTTCATTGGCCGCGGCAAAAGCTGAAGAACAAGCGAAGGCGGCTAATAAACTGAAAATAATCTTCTTGTGCATTTTCAAATCCCACTCAAATGACGAGGGCAATTTTAATGTATTCGTCTTAACCCATGTGTTTTAGACAGCATCAGTTTGTTAATTTTTTCTTCAAACTCAGGATAAACTGTTGTTCAGGTTCACAGAATAATCACGAAGGAAGCCCCTTGTTTTAACAAGGGGAGGAATTCGTGCAACGACCTAGGTCGTTGAAGTAAAATTCAGTCCCATGCCTAGCCCAACCTTTATCATTGAGCTTCCCATTCGTGTGAGTGATTCTGAATCTCGAACGATTCTCAGAAAGCTTGAATTCGCTCGCCAACTTCATAATGCTACCCTGGGCACTGCCTTAGGCCAGTTGCAACAACTTCGTCAAGATAGCGAATGGAAAAGAGCTTGCCTAATGCCTAAAGGTAAAGAAAGGTCTGAACTATTCAGAAAACTGGACAGGAAATACCGACTGACCGAATATGATTTGCATGCTGTGATTGCCAAACATCGCCAGGCAAGCGGACGCAAAGCAGAGCTGGGGATCAACGAAACTCAGAAAATCGCCACGCGAGTCTTCCAAGCAGTTAATCGCTATAAGCTAGGTCTTGGAGGCCGTCCGCGTTTCAAATCTCTCAGTCGCGGATTAAGAAGCATTGAAGGCAAGAGTAATAAAACAGGTTTGAAATTTAATATTGAAAAATCTGTTTTAAGTTGGTGCAAACATGACTATCGTGTCTTTATTGATCCTCAGGATGACTATCTTCAAAGAGCGTTGCGTAGCGAAGATCGCGGCGGATTCAAAAAGGTTAAATATTGCCGTTTAGTTCGCAAAACAATCAAAGGTAAGAATCGCTTTTCTTTGCAGGTTGTTTTAGAGGGGCAGGCACCAATTAAGCATATCTATGCATCAACTAATGAACGCCTATCAATTGATCCCGGACCTCAAACAATCGCTGTTTTTAGTGATGTTTGGGCAGGGAAAATCAAAGTGTCCCCGAACGCACAAGTAGACGAAAAAAAGATACGTCGCATACATCGCTCAATGGACAGGAGTCTGAGAAAGAGTAATCCGGACTGTTATGAAAGCGACGGAACATTAAAAAAGGGTTGCGTACTAAAGAAAACAAAAGGTTGTGAAAAACACATCCACCGTTTACAAGAATGCCATCGAAAAGCGGTGGCAACTCGTCGATGTGAACATGGACAGCTAATCAATTTATTGTTGTCCGTGGCCGGAGACATTCGTGTTGAAAAGAACCAATGGAAGGCCTTTCAGAAAGGTCATTTTGGGAAAAGTTTAGGTAAAAGCGGCATCTCGGGTTTTATTGAAAGACTGAAGAGCAAGGCTGAAAGCGCCGGTTTAAAGGTAACGGAAGTAAAACCCTATAAATTAAAACTCAGCCAATATGATCCGTATACGGATCAATATCGAAAGAAGTCGCTCAATGAACGTTTGCACAGTTTGGGTGAGAGCTCGGAGTGGATACAACGTGATGTGATGAGCGCATTGCTGCTGCAATGCGCAGACCTGGAAGAAGAAAAACATATTCCGACAGAGGTGATTAAAACTCTGGAAGGTGCGAAACAGCTCCTGAGAGACGCGGGATATGTGATATTGAAACCATCGAGTAATGGGGAGAGTAATCCTGCATTTGCGTCAGAGCCAAAAGCTGTGACGCCAGAGAAGGTTCGTCTCGAAATCTTTTGTGGTGCAAGTGATAGTTATCTGTAGCCCCATCGAGAAGAGATTCTCAATGGGAGCGGGTAAAAGAGCTTGCACTTGGTCAAAAGAAACCTTCCCTCAGAGGGGAGTTGTTTAGGGGATTTTTTCATAAAGGAGAAGATGTGAACACTTGCGAAAAACTCACTGCTCTGCGTCAGTTGATGCATGAGGTCGGTGCTAAAGCCGTCTACGTCGGCACAACCGATCCGCATCAAACAGAATCAGTATCTGCTCACTGGAAGTCCGTTCAGTGGCTTACGGGCTTTACGGGCAGCATGGGCTACGCCGTAATCACTGATGACAAAGCGGAATTCTGGACAGACGGCCGCTACACCACACAGGCCTCGCGTGAAATAGAACCGGGCACGTTCCACATCAATTCCGTTTCCGAACCGGGCACGCCCGACTGGAACGACTGGCTGGTGACTCAAATGCGTGAAGGCGACGCCTTGGCTGTTGACGGCGAAGTGTTAAGCGAAGCGATGCTCCGCGCATTCAAAGAAAAGCTTCCCATCAAAGGTTTAAAGATTCTCTATGAAAGAAATCTCGTGGGCGAAATCTGGGAAGACCGCCCAGCCGTTCCTCAAGATCCAGTCTGGGAGCTTGATTCCGAATACGCGGTTGAAAGCCGAGTTGAAAAGCTTGCCAAGTTGCGTGCTCGTCTTAAGCAATACGGCGAAAACACCTCTACGCTTGTGTGCGGCTTGGATGATATCGCATGGCTTACCAACGTCCGCGGCAATGACAATCCCCTTTATCCGTTCTTCCATGCTTATGCCTTTGTGAGTCAAAGTGAAGCGCATTTGTGCACGGATTTATTTAAGTTCGCGACTGAAATTCAAGCCAAACTTCAAGCTGACGGTTGGACGCTTCACGAATATAAAGAAATTCTCAATGTCATTAAAGCCATGGGGGCGCCAGGAGAAATCTATGTTGATCCCACAAAGACCCCCTTTAAGCTCTACGAGTCCATTCCCGAAGGCATTGTGATCAAAAACGGTCTGGACGCCGTCACTGCAATCAAGGCTCAAAAGAGCAAAGGTGAACAGGAAAATGTTCGCCGCGCGAATCTTCTTGAATCCATCGCCGTGATCCGCTTTATGCGTTGGATTGAAGCAAATGTTAAAAGCGGCGACTTGGATGAATACGCCGTCGGCCAGAAACTCAACGAATTCCGTAAGATGAGTCCGCTTTACCTGCAGCCTGCGAATTTACCGATCGTAGGTTATGGAGAAAACGCCGCTTTGCCGCACTATCGTCCGTCGGAAACAATGACGACAAAAATTGAACCGAAAGGATTCTTACTTTTTGACGTTTGCGCGCAATACCTCTGCGGCACAACCGATCTCACCCGAACGGTAGCTGTCGGAGAGCTTACCGATGAAATGAAGTACGACTACACGGTGACGCTCAAAGCGCACATTGCACTTGCCCGCCAGAAATTCCCCTATGGCGTCACGGGCAACCTCATTGATGCGATCGTCAAGTCCAACCACTGGAACCGCTTCATGAATTTCGGACACGGCACAGGCCACGGCATCGGTTACGTGCTTAATGTCCACGAAGGTCCGGGCAAGATCATCACCGAATATGCCCCGCTCTTCCCCTACGCACGCAACACGCCGCTCGAAGAAGGGATGCTCTTTTCTGATGAACCGGGTGTCTACAAACCCGGGCGCCACGGAGTCCGTATTGAAAACGCCGTTTTTGTGCAAAAGGCCGAAAAAAACGAATTCGGTCAATTCATGGAATTTGAGACAATCACGTTCTTGCCCTATGAGCAAAAAGCGATTGTGACCGCAGAGCTCACACAAGGAGAAATTGATTGGATCAACGAATACCACAAAGCGGTATATGAAAAACTTTCTCCGCATCTCAACGATGAGGAAAAAGCCTGGTTGAAGAAAAAGACTGTTCCCATTTAGTCATAATTTTTTATCATATTTTTTTATATGTCTTTATAATGGTGACTGTTTTCAACGAAAGGTAATTGAAATGACACGTCCTATTCGTATTGCTGTTACGGGTCCCTGCGGCTCGATCGGTTATTCCATTCTTTTCCGCATTGCAGCGGGCGACCTCTTTGGCCGCGAGCAGCCCATTGAACTTCGACTTTTAGCGCGTGATTCGCCTGAAAGCCAAGCCAAACTCAAAGGCACGATGATGGAATTGTCTGACTGCGCCTTTCCCCTTTTAGCGGAAATGAAGGGCTTTACGGATGAAAAGCAGCTCTTTGACGGAGCCGAGTGTGTCTTTTTGATCGGGGCTCAGCCGCGCAAAGACGGCATGGATCGCTCTGATTTGCTCCGTGCAAATGGTGAAATCTTCCGACGTCAGGGCCGCGCTTTAAATGAAATGGCGTCTCGCGATGTTCGTGTATTGGTGGTGGGCAATCCCTGCAACACGAATGCTTATATCGCCATGCGCAATGCGCCGGATTTGAAGCGGGAATGCTTCAGTGCCATGATGCGTTTGGACCAAAACCGCGCCATGGCCCGTGTGGCTGAAAAAATCAACGCTCCGGTAAGCGGCGTCGAACAGGTCTTTGTCTGGGGCAATCACAGCAACACGATGTACCCTGATATCCGGTTCCTCCGCTACAAAGGTCACCGTTTAGCCGATCAGTTTGATCCCCAATGGCAAGAAGAATTTATTAAGAATGTCGCCACACGCGGCGGACAAATCATTAAGGCCCGCGGTGCTTCTTCTGCCGCTTCTGCCGCAAGCGCAGCCATTGATCATATGCGTGACTGGATTTTGGGCAGCGAAGGCATGTGCACGATGGCTGTGCCCTCGGACGGCAGCTACGGCATTCCTGAAGGTTTGGTGTTTGGCTTCCCGTGTTTGTGCCCGGGTGAAGCTCGTTACCAAATCATCAACAATTTGCCGATGACGCCTGACGTGCGTCAGCGTTTAGCGGTCACTCGCGACGAACTTTTGGCTGAAGCCAACGCAGTGGCTGACTTGCTTGCCTAAACCGTGTTGATTAACACAGAAGCGTTAAAGGCAAAACTTGAGGGCGCCCGAGTATTCGAGCGCCCTTTAAGCGTGCCTGTCTGTGTTTTGGATACCAATATTATTTTGGATCTCTTTTTATTTAAAGACGCTAAAGTTCAACCTCTCGCGCTTGCCATTCTTGAAGGCAAAATCGTACCCGTCGGTCATTTTGACACCTTTGCCGAACTCACTGACGTCATCTCACGCAGTCAATTTCATCTGACAGAAAGTGAACAAGACGATCTCTTGGATCATTGGGTTCGCGCACACCTTTTAATCTCGGATTCTTTAGAGAAAAAGAGTTTTTGCAAAGACCCTGATGACGACAAATTTTTCAATTTGGCTTGTCTTGCCAAGGCTGCTTATCTAATCAGCAAAGACAAAAAAGTGCTCAAAGCCCGCGGTAAACTCAAACCCTTCGGCTGCTGCGTAATTCCTCCCGAAAAGTTCTCCGCCTAGTTGTTTTCGCCCATTGCGCTCCCCTTGCCGACGTGTCAAACTAGTTATTAACTAGAGAGAAAAAAGGGGCAAAACAATGGATATGATTTACAAAGGCCCACTTCCCAATCCGGCGTTAATCAATGAACGCATCCGCCATTTAAACCACATTATTCATGCAATCAGTCAGTGGCGTGAACCGCCGCTTGATGCCCAATGGCCCGTGCTCGTTAAAGACAACATCGATGTGAAAGGGCTTCGGGCAACAGCAGGCAGCTACGCGCTTAAAGAACTCAAGGCCGATGATGCCTTCTGCGTTAAAAAACTCCGTGAAAACGGTGCCGCGCCGTTTGGCAAAACAACAATGAGTGAACTCGCAGGTTTTTTAAGCACCAAAATGCCTCCCGGCTATTCAGAATTAGGCGGCTTGGGCGTCAACCCTATTGATCCCTCGCTTTCACCAGGCGGCTCGAGTTCCGGCTCCTGCATTGCGGTCGCCGCGGGTTTCTGCCACGCCGCTATCGGCACTGAGACACACGGCAGCATCGTCATACCCTCTTTGGCTTGCGGCGTGGTCGGCATTAAACCCAGCGTAGGATTAGTTTCCCGTGACGGCGTCATTCCAATCTCTCACACGCTTGACACCCCGGGGGCGATCGCACAAACAGTCTTTGAGGCTGCGAAACTTTTGGAAGCCATGACAGGTGTTGATACCAATGATGAAGCAACGGCCGATTGCCCGGCTGAAATTGACTTTCATACGGATTTGGGCGCAAGCCGCGAAAGACTTCGTCTGGCTTTTGCTATTCCCGACTGGCGGCTTCCCGATGATGAAGAAAGGCGAATCTTCGAAACGCTTATTCAACAGGCTAAAAAATTCAATGTTGAAATCGTTGAAATACAAGTTCCGGCCATTGAAACGTACTACAAGGTCATCTCATCGACGGAAATTCAAACCGATTTTGACAAGTATCTTCAAAAGTACGGAAACGGCAAAACGCCCGGAACATTCAAGGATCTCGTGAAAATGTACGAGATGCGCGCTCAGCATCACCCCTATGGAATGGATAGGCTTTTGGATGCGCTGAAATATTCACCCGATCTCAATAACGAGGTTTACCAAAAGGCGCTCAAAGACGGGATCGGCAATGCGACAACTGCCATTGAACGCATTCTGAAAGAAACGAATGCCGAAGCGATCATTTGCCCGGGCTTTGTTCCCTGGTGGGCAATCGCCCGCGCACCCTATGTCGCGCTTCCGATCAAGCAAAGAGAAAACGGCGCGATGGTCGGAATGACAGTGGGCTGCAGGCGGCTGGAAGATCGAAAAGCGATTGATATCGCTGCGAGGTTAGAAGCAATCATTAAAGAAACTTTTAGTTAAAGCAATGCCGCCTTCTAGGCGGCATGCTTTTAGAACTTGGCGATGGCGCCCAGAAACTGAACGACCACGCAGGCAACCATCACGATGAGCGCGATGACGATGCCGATTTGCATTAATTTTTTCAAGCCTCTTCTCCTTTGTCTGCGCTATCGGAAATCTTAATAGGATCGGATTCTCCGGGCAATTCTTCCACATCGCGTAGCCTCCGTCCCATGACATTGGTTCGGGTTCTCACCCCTGCAATAGCAGTCTTTACACCATCGACACGTTTTTCCATCGTATCAAGAGCTTCAGCAAACTTAGCAAATTCGGTCTTAACCTGACCGAGAACGGTCCAAACCTCAGCGCTTCGTTTTTGAATCGCAAGCGTTCTGAAACCCATCTGAAGGCTATTGAGAAGGGCGCTCAGCACCGTGGGGCCGGCTACCGTCACGCGGAAGTTATTCTGCAAATCTTCGATCAGACCGGGACGCTTCAAGCACTCGGCGTAAAGCGATTCGCTCGGCAAAAACATCACGGCAAATTCAGTCGTGTAAGGCACTTCGACATATTTTTCATGAATCTTTTTCGCCTCGGACTTAATCCGCATTTCAAAAGCCTTGGCATGACGCTCGGCCGCTTCAGCATCCCCCGCTTCACGCGCGTCTTCAATCTTTTGATAATCCTCGACAGGGAACTTCGAGTCAACCGGCAGCCACACGCTCTCGCCCTCGTTTTGGCCGGGCAATTTAATCGCAAACTCCACACGGTCATTGCTCTTGGGGCGCGTAGCGACATTTTCTTCGTAATGATTGGGAATCATATTGGCGAGAATCGCGCCCAACTGCACTTCTCCGAATGTGCCGCGGGTCTTAACGTTAGTGAGCACCCGTTTGAGTTCACCCACTTGTCCTGCGATCGCGCGCATTTCACCCAGGCCCGTTTCCACTTCTTTTAAGTGACCGGCCACTTGTTTGAAACTTTCCGTGAGTCTCGTTTCAAGCGTTGATTGAAGTTTTGTTTCAACTGTCTGGCGCATTAATTCGAGCTTCGCGTCATTATTCGTCTGAAGAGTCTGCAGCTGACGGTTGAGCGTATCGCGGATCCCGGCCAACTCTTGATTAATACCACTGGATAACTGGCTGACCTGAGTCTTTAATGCCTCACGGGCCTGAAGCTGCACGGTCGCGTTGCCTTGATGCATCTTCTGAATCAAATCAGCAAAATTGACCAGACTTTGACTTTGGGTTCTCGATAACTCAGAAACCGACTGCGTGAATTCCTGACGCAGCAGGCTATTGGCCGTGTTTAAATTTTCGTTCAGATTTTTCGCAATCGATTGTGTCTGCTCTTCACCTCGAGCAGTGATATCAGCCTGAAGTTTTTCAAAGAGCTCACGATTTTCTTTGGCTGATTTGGATGATGACACCGCAAGCCAAAGAACCAATACAGCGCAGAGAATGGCAAAAAGCGTCCCCCAGGGACCTAGGGGTGTTTGAATAAATAAATTAATGAGATTTTCCATGACAAACCCAAAAACGAAAGCAATCAAACGCTATCGTACAGAGTATGGCTTCAAAATTTGAGGCAGTCAATTCGATCCTAAAGTACTCACAATCAGATCAATTTGACGATCAAAGTAAGGATTAAAAGTCAAGCGAGCGTACGGATGATCATCACGATTTTCGTTCCATGAACCGTACCAGAGATTGGTGCCTGCATGACACTGATTTCGTTTTTCTTCATCCTGACCGCGAAGGCAGAAGCGCTCGGTACCGTTCATGCCGTAATAAGGATTATCAGGTGAATAAATAATTCCTAAGTGAGAGAAACTGCGAATTCGGTATTGCGGCAGATAGTCAGACAAAACCGTCAAACGATAATCGCTTGCGGTCGTGCCTTCCGGCAGCACATCACCATACCAGACAAAGCGGGAACGAGGGCTTGCGAACTGGCGCTGCATGAGAGGCAGGAGTTCCTGGGTATTGACAATACTGTCGTGCTCGGTCATGAAAACCAACACGGGCTTCCGATAAACCTGATCCTTCATGCGGTTCATAGCAGAATTCATCGAGCTGATGAAAGTGCTGTAGCCCTGCATCGGCGCTGTGCGGTAACGGAAAGGCGTGATGCCGCCGCCCGCTTCTGCAGGCGTTCTCACCCAATCCACAAATAAGCTCACGAGCGGAACAAAATGAATAAGATTGGTTCGCACACTCAAAGCCGGTGAAAAAAGAATCAGACCGGCAACCTTGGTATTTTCATAGGCTTCATGCACGGCCATATTGGCGCCGGTGGAAAAACCTGCGAGATAAAGCTCAGAGACCTCGCGGGCCATAATCCGCGTCTGCTCATCAATCATTTGGTTCCAATCCTTAAACGTGATGTGCATCATGTCTTCGGGTTTGGTTCCGTGTCCGGGCAGAATAACGGCTCTGACCAAATAACCCTTATCAGCCAGGTGTTGCGCAATGTCCGCGAAGTTATATGGCGAATCGGTAAAACCGTGAATCATGAGAATGCCCTTGCCGTTGGGAACAGCAGGACGAATTTCAAAGGGCACCTGATGAGACAGTTCCGTTAATCGGTCATTGGTGACAAAACGGCGGTGCGTGTTGATCCAATCGGTTGTCTGCGAGACATACTCAGAAAAAGTGCTTTGTCCCAAAGGCATTACTTCGCGCACACCGTTGTGTGGAAACGTAATGCAGCCCGCAAGGCTTGCCAAAACCGAAATACCGGCAAGCAAACCGAGAGCTTTTTTGGTAAAGACTTCTTTTGAGAAAGCCATAAAGGACCTTTAATAACGATAATTTTCGGGATAGTACATTAAAAATTGAATAATTGCAGAAAATTTATGGACTTGGGTCTTGTTTTCTGTAACAGCTTTTCGTTAAAATAGTGCCCTCGCTCGCACGGAAGGGTGGCAGAGTGGTTGAATGCAGCAGTCTTGAAAACTGCCGACGCGCAAGCGTTCGTGGGTTCGAATCCCACCCCTTCCGCCATCACTATTTCTCTCCTCTATTTCTGTACAATCGATCCGACACTATCGAAATTTCGTCGAGGAGAACTTCATGGTTCACGAAATCAATCATCAGGATGTTTTAACTACTGTTGGCGCTCACGCGCTTTGCATCGTCAATTTCGGTGCGCCTTGGTGTATCGACTGCCGCCGCGCAGCGCCTTTCTACGATAAGTTTTCAAACGAATTCACCGATGTCTATTTCACGCACTGCGACGTGGGCGATCGCGAGGGAGAGCTTCGTGAACAATTGCGCGGGCAATTCAATGTCGGTCATATCCCTACCATGATTTTCTACAAGGACGGCAAAGAAGTAGACCGTATTGTGGAAGTTCAAACACCCGGCGAATTAAAACGCTTTATCGAGCGCTGCAAGGCCTAAATTGCGATTTTGTGTCGAGAGCCCTTGAAATTTGCGAAATCGACAGTATAATTTCGGGCTTACGACACATGACCACGGAAGGGTGGCAGAGTGGTTGAATGTACCGCCCTGGAAAGGCGGCGTACGGTTATCCGTACCGAGGGTTCGAATCCCTCCCCTTCCGCCATTGAATCCCAGCTTGAAAAAGTTTGGGATTTTTTAATATCCGCTGACTATTCTTTGTCTTTTCCTTGACTTCGAGTATATGATGATCGTCCTCAAGATCATCTTGCTGTTTTTGGATCATGATCAGTCCCAAATCCGTTGCCGGCGCCACACTCATCGGTTTAATCGCACCATTCATGTGGGGCGCGAGCGTCTCATTGGTTAGAACCATCGCTGAAAATTTCGGCATAGCTCAAGGACAATGCCTTTTGTACATTGTGGCGGCAACCGCACTGTTTTTTATTGTCGGCTTTCCAAAATTTGACCGCATCCCCTGGCAATACAAAACGATTGGACTGGCAACGGCCAACCTCTCAAGTATCACCTTTTGCCTTTCACTTTATTTTTCTGACGGGGGCACACAAACGATGGAAGTGGGCATGGTCAACTATCTTTGGCCGACGCTGACCATCCTGTTTGCCATTGTCTTTAACGGTCAGAAAGCCCGTTGGTGGATAGCGCCCGGTGCCATCCTGAGCTTTTGCGGAATCTATTGGATTTTGGGTAACGGCCACATTGCCATTGACTCATTTATCGAACACATAAAAATCAATCCCCTGAGCTACTTCTTGGCGCTCATGGCAGGCGTAACATGGGCCGCCTTTTCCTCCATGACCCGCGCATGGTCCAAAGGCGAAAACATGAGCACCGTCATCTTCATTTTTGACATCATGATTTTCGGTGCCTTCTGGGCGATGGGCGTAGGCGGCAGTCCGGTGATCACCCCCTTTGGCATCTTAAGCGTTATCCTGGGAGGCCTTGCCATGGGCATTGCCTACGCATCCTGGACGCACGGGATGAGCTATGGCAACATCACGATTCTCGCTATCGCCTCATACTTCACACCGGTTCTCTCTTGCCTTTTTGCTTCAGTGCTGATCGGCGCCGATCTCACGTTAGCCTTTTGGCAAGGCGTAGCGATGGTTGTTGCGGGTTCGGTCATTTGCTGGCATGCTACAAAAAGCGCTGCAGGCAAATAATCATGACAGAGAAGAAACACAAAGAGAAATCACAACATGATCAGCCGGTGTCGTTTGCCGACGGCATCGGCCGCATGCTTGCCATGATGATGCTTTTGCTTCGAGCGCTCGCAATCGGTGTGATCTGCTACTTCCTCTACGAATTTATCGAGCCGCTTTTGCATTGATCATTTGAAAAACCGCAGCCTCAGTGCGTTAAGCACCACCGAAGTGGAAGACAAAGCCATTGCAGTGCCCCCGATCATGGGCGAGAGCATCGGTCCGCCCCAAAGCGCGTGAAGAAGCCCCATCGCCACGGGGATTCCGAGAATGTTGTATCCGAAGGCCCAGCCTAAGTTTTGATAAATATTTCTGAGCGCGGCTTTCGAAAGCCTAAGCGCTGTCAGAACCGATTCAAGGCCATGCTTCATCAGGATCACGTCACCGGCCTGCGCGCTCACATCCACCCCGTCGGCTACGGCAAAGCCGACATCGGCCTGCGCCAAAGCGGGTGCGTCATTTAAGCCATCACCCACCATTGCAACTTTAAAGCCCTTGGCCTGGAGCTCTTCGATAATACGCGCCTTGTCTTGCGGCAGTGCCTCGCCATACACCTCATCAATACCCAGCTCATCGGCAATCTTTCGTGCGGTTTTCTTGTTATCTCCGCTGATCATGAGCGTCTTGATACCGAGTTCAGACAAGGCTTTCAACACACGATTTGACTCGGGCCGCACGGTATCGGCCACGCCGATCACCGCCACGAGCATTCCGTCAACTGCTAAAAGAAGCGGCGTGCGGGCAAGGGAAGCCATTTTGGAAAGCGTCTCTTTAGCCGCCGAAATATCCACTGACTGAGCAATCATCAAGCTTGCGTTCCCTAAGGCAACAGACTTCCCTTCGACGACAGCGGTGAGGCCCTGACCCGGCAGAACCGTGGGCTGAGTCGGTGTCACTTTCGTTGCATTGGCTTTCGTAATGGCTTTAGCAATCGGATGCTCAGAGCGCGCTTCAAGGCAAGCCGCCAAATGCAGTGCTGACTCTTTCGTATAGGAACCAAAAGTGACGACATCAACAACTTTGGGCTCACCCAACGTTAAAGTGCCCGTTTTATCAAAAGCAATGACGTCGACTTTGCCTGCCATCTCAAGAGCCACTGCGTTTTTGATTAAAACACCTAACTGCGCGCCGCGGGCAGTTGCGACCATAATTGAAGTCGGTGTTGCAAGACCCATGGCGCAAGGACAGGCAATGACAAGCACAGAAATCATTGCTTTAACGGCAAGCGAAATCGGTTCATCGGAGAAAACCGCCCAAGCGCAAAAAGTGAGCACTGCCAGAACCATCACAGCAGGCACAAAGTAAAAACTTACACGGTCTGCCAATGCCGCCACCGGCGCTTTCGAGCTTTGCGCGCTTCGCACCAAGCGAATGATTTGAGCAAGCGCGGTGTCGTTGCCTAAATGCGTAATTTCAATCACAAGTGGATGCGTGCCGTTCATGCTGCCAGCAATCACATTGCTCTCGGGCTTAACGGCAACAGGAATTGACTCTCCGGTTAAAAGCGACTGATCCACTTCGCTACTACCCTCTCGAATTTTGCCGTCGACCGGAATGCGTTCTCCGGGCTGCACAAGCACTAATTCGCCGACACTGAGTTCAGAGAGCGGAACAACAACCGACTCCCCGTTTTCATATCGTCTGGCGGTCTGCGGCACCAAGCGCATAAGCGATCCGATCGCATCCCCCGCTTTTCTCTTGGATTTCGCTTCCATGTATTGACCGATCGAAATCATGGCGATCAACACACCGCAAGACTCAAAGTAAAGATTCATCGCGTAACTTGAGTCACCCGAAAGAATCATGAAAAGAGAGAAAAGCGAATAAACAAAAGCGGCGCCGGTGCCTACCGCGACAAGGCTATCCATGTTAGGCGCGCCTTGGATCAGATTGCTGAAACCGTCTCTGTAAAAGTGCCTGCCCAAATACATAATCGGCAGAACAATGATGAGCTGAAGAACGGCGAATGCGATGGGTGAAACTTCGGGCGTCAGAAAGGCAGGCAAGGGTAAGCCGATCATATGCCCCATCGAAACGTAAAGAAGAATCACTGCCAAAGCGACCATGGGCGGCAGCGATCTGAATTGAGAGGAAAGCGAAGCGGCAGAAAGCTCATTTTCTTTTTGCCACTCTTTAACCAAATCTTCGCCTTCGGAGAGTTTCGCGCCGAAATTAATCTTTTCAATGCGCGCAATCACCGCATCAACACCCGCTTTTTTGCTGATACCTTCTTTGAGGGTGACCTGGGCGCGATTCGTGGGCAGGCTCACACTCACCCTCTCAACCTCTGCCATCTTGGAGACCACACGCTCAATTCTGGAAGAGCATGCCGCACAGTGCATGCCGGTGATGGCGAGTTCGAATTTGATCTTAGACATATATTCTCCAATTCAGTTATTCTTACTCTATACCCTATAGTTACTATAGGGTGCAAGATTCTCTAGGAAAAAATCCGAAATTGATTTATTCTCACAAAAAGGAGACCTAAATGAACAAGTTAAAAGTAGACGGCATGCATTGCCAAAACTGCGTTAAGGCTGTCACGGAAGCTGTGAGCGCCCTGCCTGGCGCCAAGGGCGTTGAAGTGAGTCTTGAAAAAGGCGAAGTGACTTGGGAAGCAATGGCCGTTAGCATCGACAAAGTCATTGAAGCGATCGAAGACATCGGATTTGACGCTCAAGAATGCAAGTGCTGCTGCTCGAAATAATTCCTGAGCACAAAAAAAATCAACCCGCCGTTTTAAAGCCATTTGGCTTCGGACGGCGGGTTTCTTATGACCAAATCATCAAAGAATTAGTAGTTTTCAGCCTTGCGTTGGAAGTAGGCCTTGGCGTGAGCGCAGACCGGGCACACTTCCGGAGCTTGCTTGCCGAACACAATGTGGCCGCAGTTGGAGCACTGCCACATCGTATCGCCTTCGGAGGTAAAGACCATACCGCCCTTGACGCGTTCGAGCAACTTCAGATAGCGAGCTTCGTGTTCTTTTTCAATGGCGCCGACACCTTCGAACAAGAAGGCGATGTCTTCAAAACCTTCTTCGCGGGCTTCGCGGGCCATACGATCGTACATGTTCGTCCATTCAAAGTTTTCACCGTTGGCAGCGTCTTGAAGGTTCACCTCCGTGGTGGGCACTGCACCGCCGTGCAACAGCTTGAACCAAAGCTTGGCGTGTTCTTGTTCGTTCTTAGCGGTTTCTTCAAAAATCTGAGCAATTTGAACGTAGCCGTCTTTCTTGGCTTGGCTGGCGTAGTAGGTGTACTTGTTGCGGGCCTGAGATTCACCGGCAAAAGCTTCCATCAAATTCTTTTCAGTCTTGGTGCCTTTTAAATCCATTTCTTTCTCCTTAATAAAAAAAGGACTTCTTGAGTTCCTAAAGCCAATAGTATCGGGTTTAAATTTTTTTTTCCTATTGGAGGGCCAAAAAACTATTGGATTGATAGACGGAGAAAATTTAAGAAACAAAAAAAAAGGAACCCGAAGGTTCCGTCTGACGAAATTGGTGCGCCGGGTAGGATTCGAACCCGCGACCCCCTGGTTCGTAGCCAGGTACTCTATCCAACTGAGCTACCGGCGCATTGAAGGCAGTTATTGTATTGCTTTTGCCTTGAAAGTCAATTTAGGGTTAGCACTATCTATTGAAGAAAAAACTTTAATAATCATAGGGTTAAATTATCTAAGAATTAATTTCTTTAAAAATCAATAAGTTAAACGATGTTTAGACAATAAATGACAAAATATTGTGCAATGGCAAAAGCCAATTAAAAAATATGTACCCATCTAGTCAATTTCACCTATGATAAAAAATTGAGAGCAAGTGCTCCCCGCTTGCGTGTGTCCGCGTTGAACACGTTAAGCATGTGTTTTAAATTGAGGAGTTGAATATGCAATTGAAACATACTTTGTTGGCCACTGCCTTAGTGGCTGCCAGCGCTACCGCCATGGCTTTGCCGAACGTTGAAGTTTTGGCCACGGGCGGTACGATCGCCGGTGCCGGCCAATCCGCCACGGGTACGGCCTATACCGCTGGTAAGGTCTCCGTGAACCACTTGGTCGCCGCAGTCCCCGCTTTGGCTGAAGTGGCTAACGTTATTCCGAAGCAAGTCGTTCAAATCGGTTCTCAAGACATGACCGATGATGTGTGGCTTAAGCTCGTGAAGACGATCAATGAAGACTGCAACAAGGTTGACGGTTTCGTTGTGACGCACGGCACGGATACGATGGAAGAAACGGCTTACTTTGTTCACTTGACCGCCAAGTGCACGAAGCCGATCGTTTTCGTCGGCGCCATGTTGCCCTCCACCGGTTTGTCCGCTGACGGTCCGAAGAACTTGTACAACGCCGTTGTTGTCGCTGCTTCTAAGGAAGCTGCCAACCGCGGTGCCATGGTTGCCATGGACGACAAGATCATCGGCGCTCGCGACGTGATCAAGACCAACACGACCGCTGTCGAAACCTTCCAAGGTGCTAACTTCGGCACGATGGGCTACGTGTTCAACTCCAAGGTGCATTTCGGCAATACGCCCGCAACGCCCCACACCACGAAGACCCCGTTTGACGTCTCCAAGCTGACGTCTTTGCCGAAGGTCGGTATCGTTTACAACTACTCCAACGTTCCTGCTGAACCGCTTCAAGCTTTGTTGAAGGCCGGTTACAAGGGCATTGTGACGGCTGGTGTCGGTAACGGCAACATCCACAAGAACTTGTTCCCGATCCTCGAAAAGGCTGCTAAGGACGGCGTTGTAGTGGTTCGTTCTTCCCGCGTCCCGACGGGCTCTGCCACCAAGGATGCTGAAATCAACGACGCTCAATACGGTTTCGTTGCCGGTCAATACCTCAATCCGCAAAAGGCTCGTGTCCTGTTGCAATTGGCTTTGACGAAGACGAGCGATCCGAAGAAGATTCAAGAGTACTTTGATATGTACTAATCGAATCAAAACCTGTCTGATTCAGACACGGATTTGCTAGATTGAAGCCCTGCGCAGCAAATGTGCGGGGCTTTTCGTATGCGCTAAAATTTCGCTCGTTATGACGAATCAATACATCGGACGCTTTGCCCCTTCTCCCACAGGGCGCCTGCACGCAGGAAGCCTAGCGGCTGCGCTTGCCAGCTTCATCGACGCGCGCGCTCATCACGGTCAGTGGCTCATCCGCATTGAAGACGTGGACACCGGGCGATGCAAAAAAGAGTGGGCAGACGATATTCTGCAAACGCTCTCTGCGCTTCAAATGCACTCCGACGGCGAAGTCATCTGGCAAAGCAAACGTATTGACCGATACACCAACGTTTTAAATCAACTGATCGAAAGCGGCAAAGCCTACGGATGCAGCTGCACGCGCCTTGAAATTGAAAAGGCCAATAAAGCGCTGGGGCTCAAACCCAATCATTACCCCGGTACCTGCCGTACGGGCGCCAAAGGAGCCATTCGATCCTGGCGTTTTCTCACAAATCATGAAAAAGTTACCTTTACCGACCGATGGCTCGGTGAATACTCTCAGGATGTTGAAACAGAAGTAGGCGACTTTGTGATCAAACGCGCTGACGGCCTTTTTGCCTACCAGCTCGCCGTTGTGATTGATGATCATGACTGCGGCGTCACCGATATCGTGCGGGGCGCCGATCTCATTGACAATACCCCGCGTCAGATCGCATTAATGCGTACCTTAGATTGGAATGAGCCCCGCTACATGCACATTCCGCTTGTCTTAAACGACCGACACGAGAAACTCAGCAAACAAGCGGGCGCCCGCCCCCTTGGCAACGATTTAATGCTGGAACTCGTTCACGCCTGGCGTCATTTGGGATTTGAAGAAATCCGGGCGGATTCTTTTGAAGCTTTTTATCAAGAAGCGTCACTTCAGTGGGCGAATCGCTTTCTGTAGATAACAAAATAGCCTGATTAACAAACCAGGCTACCTTGAAGAATTTGGAGCGGGAAACGAGTCTCGAACTCGCGACCTCAACCTTGGCAAGGTTGCGCTCTACCAACTGAGCTATTCCCGCGCGACAGGTTGTGAATATTACAGACCTCTCGAAAAAAAAGCAAGTCCTAAATCAACTTTTTCCTTAATGACAACGAATCAAGGATTTTTGGCTCCGATAAAGGTCCGACTTTTCCAATTTTTCCCAAGAAAGCGCAGTGCCTCGCGGCGCCAGTCGTGCGACTCGCGCTTCACGCTCAGGCGTATTTTCAAAAGAAAGTCTCTTTAAAAGCGTATCAGAAGCTTCAAAATCATTGCAAAGAATGAGCATGTCGCAGCCTGCGGCAAGCGCGGCCTGAGCGCGCTCAGTCACACTCCCCGCACCGGCTGCGCCCTTCATGGATAAGTCATCGGAAAAGATGACACCCGTGAAATGAAGCTGTTCGCGCAGCACTTTTTGAAGCCAGTGCTTTGAAAAACCCGCGGGCTCTGCATCAATCTTGGTGTAGAGCACATGAGCGGCCATCACGGAATCAAGCGCCGGGCCCATCCAACGATAAGGCTTCAAATCCGCAAAAAGGAGTCTTTCAAAGGGGCGATCATCAACGGGCAATTCGAGATGGCTGTCAGCCGTGACCCAACCATGACCGGGGAAGTGTTTGCCGCAATTACTCATTCCGGCCAAACGCAGACCTTGAATCAAAGCCAATGCCAAGTGCGTGATCACTTTCGGATTATTGGAAAAGGCACGCTCGCCGATAATCGCGCTTTTACCGAAATTGACATCCAGACACGGTGCAAAGGTCATGTCCACGCCGCAGGCGCGAAGTTCAGCGGCCATCACGTAGCCGCAGCCCATCGCTTCGAGCATCGCGTTTTCCGGTTCATCAATCCAGCGCTCCCCTAAAGTCGACATCGCAGGAATGGCTGTAAAGCCCTCACGAAAACGCTGCACACGGCCGCCTTCATGGTCTACGCAGATCACGATCCCAGGCTTAATCGAATGAATGTCATCGCAAAGGCGCTTGAGCTGCTCACGATTTTCATAGTTTCTCGTAAACAGAATCACCATGCCCACCAACGGATCGGCAATTCGGCGGCGATCAGCCTCCGTGAGTTCAGTCGATTCAACATCAAGAACCAACGGTCCCATCATTTCCATTTCCCCTTAAAGTCTTTGTTCAGCTACGGCAAAAGCAGCTACAACATTTTTTTCATCTGTAATCGAAACATGCACAAAAATGCCTTCCTGCATCAGGCGCTCTTTTAAAGGATCTTTAAAAAGCATGAGAGGAGCGCCTTCACCATTGTGCATCACTTCCATGCTCTGAAACGTCACGTCTCCGGAAATACCCGTTCCAAGCGCTTTGGAAACGGCTTCTTTTGCAGCCCAGCGAGAAGCAATAAAAGCCATCGCATGATCAGCGCTCAACGCTTTGCGCTTCTCATAGAGCGGTCGTTCATTTTCCGTCAAAATCCGCTCGGCGAATTTTTCACCATGGCGATGAATCACCTCTTTCACACGGGCGACTTCAACCACATCACAACCGATTCCGCGAATCATCAATGGCTCCTATCAAAAACGGTTCATTTCCGCGACAATACGCCGCGTATTGAGCGGTTTATCGCCTACGTAATGCGCGATCATGCGGCGCATGAGGCGCTTGGCGAAGGCGAGCGTTTCGCGCTCACGAAAATCAAACGCATTGAGTTTTTTAATCATGAGGGGATCAATGACAATGTGGCGCTCTGTCTCCGGAATCTCTTCGCTCCAGGGTTTAAGTTCCTGACCGTCCCAGTACCAGGCTTCGCCCGTCTCAGGCAGCCCGTAGCCCAAATCGCGAAGAAGCTCAATTTCAAATGTGCGAAGCGCTATTTCACGATTAGATTGTTCGTCAGCGAGTTTTTCCAACACCCGAACGTAAGAGGCGAAAAGTGATTTCACCTCATCTTCCCGAGGCAGAAGTCGCACGAGAAGCTCATTGACATAAAAGGCAGAAAACAGCGCCTCCCCTTCAATGGGAAAGAAGCCGCCCATCCACTGAACGCGCGTAAGATTCTTGACTTCGTTTTGACCGGAAAAAGCGATTTTGAGAGGTGAAAAGGCGGTCAGCAGGCCTCTGAATTGGCTCCCCGGACGCTTGGCTCCTCGCGCAACAGCGATAACTTTGCCATGGCGCAGCGTAAAAAATTCCACCAAAAGACTAGTTTCTTTCCAATTCCAGCTCTGAAGCACAAAGGCCGCGTCATCTTCACTGACGCGGCGCTCTTTTGCGCGTTGGGCGGTCTCTGTCATTACTCGTAACCCAAAGTCTTTAATGCGCGCGCATCGTCATTCCAACCTTTGCGCACACGCACCCAAACTTCCAAGTAGACGTTTTTATCGAGCATTTGACCGATGTCCATACGGGCTAAGCGTGAAATTTCACGCAATTTTTCGCCCTGCGCGCCAATCACAATACCCTTGTGCGCTTCGCGCTCGACGATGAGTGTCGCGATAATTTCCGCGCGCTTGTCGTCTTCGACCCACTTGTCGATCGTCACGGCAATGCCGTAGGGAAGCTCGTCGCCCAAAAGGCGGAAAGCTTTTTCACGGATGATTTCCGCAGCCAAAAAGCGCGGCGACTTATCAGTGTAGATATCCGGATCAAAGAAAGGCGGATTTTCTGGCAAAAGCTTTTCAATTTCAGCCATCAGGTCATCGACCTGCTTGCCTTTTTCAGCGCTCACCGGAACAATCGCCGCAAAGGGGAATTTTTGCATCGACTGCGCCATAAGCGGCAAAAGCGCATCGCGCTCGTGCATAAGGTCAACTTTATTGATGGCCAAAATCACGTTCTTGGCTTGCGGATTAATGAGTTCAAGCACCTTTTCATCCGCTGGCTTCCAACCGCCGCTTTCAATCACAAGCACCACCGCATCGGTTTCACCCAACGTGCTTCTGACCGAACGGTTCATCCCGCGAATGAGCGCGTTACCGTACTTTGTTTGAAAACCCGGCGTATCAACGAACACAAACTGAGCGCGTTCATTGGTGACAACGCCCAACACACGATTGCGGGTTGTCTGCGGCTTTTTAGAGGTGATGCTCACCTTCTCGCCGATAATCGTGTTAATGAGGGTGCTTTTGCCCACATTGGGACGACCGACGACAGCGATATAACCGCAACGGAAATTTTCAGGATAGTCAGCCATCTCAATGTTCCCCTTTTTTCTTGTGCTCGAAGTGTTGAACAGCCAATTCAAAAGCCACTTTAGCGGCTGCCTGTTCAGCAGAACGACGGCTCTTACCGGTGCCGTTGACCATAATCTCGAGTTTTTTCACTTCGCACTGGCAGTCAAACGTTTGATCGTGCGCCGCGCCGCGAATATCTATGACCTTGTATTCAGGCAAACCGAGGTGATGGGCCTGAAGGAATTCCTGCAGCAGGGTCTTCGAGTCTTTACCCATGCGCTCAGGCGTCAATTTCGTGAGTATTGGATCGTAGAGCTTCAGGATCACAGCCTTTGCGGCATCAAAGCCGCCCTCGGTCATGATGGCGCCGAAAATCGCCTCCATCGCATCCGATTGAATGGACGGACGATGCGCGCCGCCCGTTTTCATCTCCCCTTCACCCAAACGCAGATAGTCGGACAAAACAAGCTGATTGGCAATTTCAGCCAAGGCGTCCTGACAGACTAAATTGGCTCGAACGCGCGACAACGATCCTTCATTGAAATGCGAGTCTCTTAAAAAGAGCGCCTGCCCAATCACACAATTTAAAACCGAATCGCCCAGAAACTCGAGGCGTTCATTATTCTCGGCGCCAAAGGAGCGATGCGTCACCGCGCGCTGCAAGAGCTTTCGATTGGTGAACTTGTAACCGATCTTTTCTTCCAAACCTTCCAGAGGCAACATGTTCAATCCTCCTAGCGAATGGAACCGATTCGGCCCATGTCACTCAAATTGAGCCAAATGAAAAATGCCCGACCGACAATGTCTTCACGCGGCACAAAACCCCAGAAGCGCGAATCGGCGGAATTATCACGGTTGTCGCCCATCATGAAGTACTGGCCTTCGGGGACTTTGCAGACAACGTCGCCCATGTTGTAGAGGCACTGGTTCAGACCGTTGTGCCCCTGAACGGGACGGGCCATCGAGGGCACCTTGTCGTTTTCAAGAATTTTGTGCTCAACGCCGTCTAAGTTTTCGTTAAATTGCTTCAGATCCGTGTACGTTTCTTTATCAAAAAAGGTGCCGTCTTCGGTGGTTTCCTGGAGCACGCCGTTGACATAGAGCTTTTTATCAAAGTAGCGGATTTCGTCGCCCGGAACCCCAACCACGCGCTTAATGAAATCAACGTTTTTATCAAGCGGATACTTAAAAACAACGACATCGCCGCGCTTGGGAGCCGTGCCTTCAGTGATCGCAAAATTAAAAACCGGGAAGCGCATGCCGTACTCATACTTGTTGACCAAGATGAAGTCACCGGAATGCAGCGTCGGAAGCATCGAGCCCGACGGAATACGGAAGGGCTCAGCTAAAAACGAGCGCAGAATAAACACAAAGAGAATGACCGGGAAGAAACCGCCCGTGTACTCGATCCATTTGGGCTGCGCGGCGATGCGGTCATAGACGCTTCGCGCTTCACCGATCACGCTGATTTCGCCTTGATCAATCGCCTGACGGTTTAATTCCGCGAATTTGTCCGATTCTTCTTTGGCTTTTTTCAAGCGCTGCGGACGCCACACAAATCGATCCAAAGCCCAAATGACGCCCGTGAGAACAGTCAGAATCATTAAAACTAAAGAAAAATTCATGTCTGTCTCCCGTTATTTTTCATCGACCTGCAAAATCGCAAGGAACGCTTCCTGCGGAATTTCCACCGTGCCGACCTGTTTCATGCGTTTTTTACCCGCTTTTTGTTTTTCCAAAAGTTTGCGCTTACGCGTAATGTCGCCGCCGTAGCACTTCGCAAGCACATTCTTGCGGAGCGCTTTAACGTTTTCACGAGCGATGATGTTGGCGCCGATTGCCGCCTGAATGGCGACGTCGTACATCTGACGCGGAATGAGTGAACGAAGCCGCGTGACGATTTCACGGCCGCGGGCAACGGAATTCGCACGGTGAATGATGGACGAGAGCGCATCAACACGATCGCCGTTAATGAGCATATCGACCTTAACGACGTCGGCTGCGCGATATTCTTTAAACTCATAGTCCATCGAAGCGTAGCCTCGGGTAAGCGACTTCAAGCGATCAAAGAAGTCAAGCACGATTTCAGCCAAAGGCAAATCATAGGTTAAGTGCACTTGACGGCCATGATAAGCCAAATTGGTCTGCACGCCGCGCTTTTCATTGCAAAGCTTCATAACGGCGCCAACGTAGTCGCTCGGTACAAAAATCGTCACTGTGTCAATAGGCTCGCGAATTTCGGCGATCTTATCTGGCGTGGGAAGTTTTGACGGGTTTTCAACTTGGATCACCTCGCCGTCCGTCTTCAAAACCTCATAGACAACGCTGGGCGCCGTCGTAATCAGATCCATATTGAATTCGCGCTCCAGACGCTCCTGCACAATATCCATGTGCAAAAGACCTAAGAAACCTGCGCGGAAACCAAAGCCCAACGCCTGAGAGACTTCGGGTTCAAATTGAAGCGCGGCATCATTTAACTGCAGTTTCGTGAGCGCGTCGCGAAGCGCTTCGTATTGATTGGACTCCACAGGGTAAAGCCCCGCGAAAACCTGAGGCTTCACCTGCTTGAAACCGGGTAACGGTGCCGCGGCCATCTTATTGGCAAGCGTAATCGTGTCGCCCACTTTCGCGTCGCGCAATTCTTTAACACCTGCGATCACAAAGCCCACTTCACCGGCCGTGAGTTTTTCACACTGCGTGGACTTCGGCGTAAATTTACCGACCTGCTCAACCAGGTGCGTGGCACCCGTAGCCATCAAATAAATCTTATCTTTGGGTTTAATCATGCCGTTTACAACACGCACGAGCATCACCACGCCCACGTAGTTGTCAAACCAGCTGTCAATAATGAGCGCCTGCAAAGGATCACTATCGCTGCCTTTGGGCGCGGGCACATCAGAAACAATGCGCTCGAGGATGTCGTCAACCCCCATTCCCGTTTTCGCCGAGCAGGGAATGGCATCGGTCGCATCAATACCGATCACATCCTCAATTTCCTCTTTTGCCTCATCGGGATTGGCGGAATTGAGGTCCATTTTGTTCAGCACCGGAATGACTTCAACACCCAGGTCAATCGCGGTGTAGCAGTTGGCAACCGTCTGCGCTTCCACGCCTTGCGTGGCGTCAACCACCAGCAGTGCCCCTTCACAGGCACTGAGTGAACGGGACACTTCGTAAGAAAAGTCCACGTGCCCCGGGGTGTCGATCAAATTGAGTTCATAGACTTGCCCGTCTTTGGCCTTGTATTTGAGCGCCGCGGTCTGCGCTTTAATCGTAATGCCGCGCTCTTTTTCCAGATCCATGGAATCGAGAACCTGGGACTCCATCTCACGGTCTGAAAGCCCGCCGCAGCGCTGAATCAAACGGTCGGCAAGGGTGGATTTACCATGGTCAATGTGGGCAATAATTGAGAAATTGCGAATATTTTTCATCGGTCAAAATCGCTTAAATCAAAAAACGCATCGGACCAATGGGAAAACCGGCTAGAAAAACTGCCTTTCCCTTTACTCCGAAACGAGGCCATTTTAACACGGCAACATTTTCTTTTTATGTAAAAAATATCGATAATTCAAAGTACTTTAAGCTCAAAATTTTCTTTAAAAATTTCTTATTTTTTCAACTTTTCTGAACTGTAATTCTTTTTTATCTAGATATTTCGGAATTATGATTCCGAAAAGTAGAATTTGGACTAACTTTCAAAGAAATCTAAAAAAAATCTTCTCCAAAAATAAACGGTGTAATCGAGGCTAAACTCTGTTGGAATCATTCAATTTCCGCTCATGAAAATACCCCGTTGGCAAATTTTCTACCAAACGGGGTACCGTTCAACGCAAGCTTAAAACAAGATCAAATCTGTTCTACGACTATGCCGGCATTTCTCAAAAACTGAATACCGGTGTCATCACGGTACATCTCGTGATAATAAACATGCGAGATACCGCACTTTTGAATAAGCAGCGCGCAGTGAATGCACGGACTATGGGTAATGAAAATTGCAGCATCTTTACTGCAGTAGCCGTTATAAGCCAATTTGGCAATAGCATTTAACTCGGCGTGCTGCACTTCAGGGCGCGTCACCAATTTACCATCGACTTCCATTTCACAGCAATTGTCGTAACCGGTCGGCATGCCGTTCCAGCCGATGGAAATAATTGAGTTGTTCTTGACAATCACGCAGCCCACTTTCAGACGTTTGGCGTAGCTGCGCTCAGAGGCTAGCATCGCCACCTGCATGTACATCTGATTGTCTTTTTTAATGTCCATTGCTTTCCCCTATCCGTGCAAAAGCCCGAAAGACTCACTGCGGAATGCTTTCGGGCCCTATCTCTTCAAACCTCAGGAATTATTCTTCCCAACGCTTGAAGATCAACGTGCCGTTGGTGCCGCCGAAACCGAAGGAGTTCTTCATCGCATAGCGAATCGGCATCGGACGAGCCTTGTTGGCGCAGTAGTCCAAATCGCATTCAGGATCCTGCTCAACGATATTAATCGTCGGAGGCGATACTTGATTCTTAACGGCTAAAATCGTAAAGACGGATTCAATGCCGCCCGCGCCGCCCAACAAGTGACCGGTCATCGACTTCGTGGAGTTAACCACAAGTTTCTTCGCGGCTTCACCGAAAGCTTCTTTGATCGCCTTAGTTTCATTGATATCGCCCACGCTCGTGGAGGTGCCGTGAGCGTTCAGATAATCAATGTCTTCAGGCTTAATGCCGGCGCGATCCATAGCCATATGCATGCAGCGGCGCGGACCGTCGGTGTTCGGGGTTGTGATGTGACCTGCGTCACTCGTCAAACCATAACCCACGATTTCAGCGTAAATATGAGCGCCGCGCGCCAAGGCGTGTTCAAGCTCTTCGATCACCACGACGCCTGCGCCTTCACCCATCACGAAACCGTCACGATCCTTATCGAAGGGACGAGAAGCGTGAGCGGGATCGTCGTTGCGGCGGCTAAGCGCGTGCATGTTGTCAAAGCCTGCGACACCCACAGGGCAGATGCTGGCGTCTGCGCCGCCCGCGATCATGACGTCCGCGTCACCGCGGCGAATGATCCAGGAGGCTTCACCAATACCGTGCAAACCTGTCGTGCAGGCGGTCACGTGCGCAATGTTCGGCCCCTTTAAGCCGAACATGATAGAGAGCTGTCCAGAGATCATATTGATGATCGTGCCGGGAATCATGAAGGGAGACACACGACGGGCGCCGCGTTCATGAAGGGCGAGATAGTTGTCGCAGATCATGCCCAAACCGCCAATGCCGGAACCCACCGAGCAGCCGATGCGGGTGAGGTCTTCTTTTTCAAGATCAAGACCCGAATCGCGGATGGCTTGCGTACCGGCTGCTACACCATAGTGCACATAACGGTCATAGCGACGGGCTTCTTTAGCGGGCAGGTATTCTTCAACATTGAAGTCTTTGACTTCGCCTGCGATTTGGCAGCCCATGCCGCTTGCATCAAAACGCGTAATGGGACCGATGCCGTTTTTACCGGCCAAAGCGTTTTCCCAACTTGTCTTCACATCGTTGCCGATCGGACAAACCATGCCGAGTCCGGTTACAACTACACGACGCATGGAAATTCTCCCTATAAGATTCAATTCATTACGAAAACCCCGCCCAAACAAAACCAATTCCTTGGTGTTTAAGGCGGGGCGTCCATCCTAAAGATGGCAGATATTACTTAGCGTTGGCTTGGATGTAGTCAATCGCTTGTTGAACCGTACGCAACTTTTCTTGTTGATCGTCCGGGATTTCAATCTTGAAAGCGTCTTCCAAAGCCATAACCAATTCGACCGTATCCAAAGAATCGGCGCCGAGGTCTTCGATGAAAGCAGATTCATTTTTGATGTCTGCTTCATTGATGCTCAATTGTTCGGCGATAACCTTCTTGACACGTTGTTCGATGTCGTTCATTTGATAAGTCTCCTCGATGAGAATTCAGAAACGACGCAACCGGAGGTCGCGCCGAAAAATTAACTTCTACGTATTTTATCAGAGCCCAGAGAAAAGATGAGGGGATAAATCCTCATCCTTTCGGACTAGACCATATACATGCCGCCGTTAACGTGCAGCGTCACGCCGGTGACGTAAGCTGCGGCGGGCGAGGCAAGAAACACCACGGCGTTGGCGATATCATCCGGCTGGCCAAGACGAGCCAACGGAATCTGAGCCAAAAGCGCCTGACGATGATCTTCAGGCAGCGCTTTGGTCATATCGGTTTCGATAAAGCCCGGAGCAACGGCGTTAACCGTAATGTTGCGGCTGGCCAATTCACGAGCCAAGGCACGCGTGAGACCCGCGACACCGGCTTTAGCGGCAGCGTAGTTGGCCTGACCGGCATTGCCCATCGAACCCACCACACTCACGATGTTGATGATGCGGCCGCAGCGAGCTTTCATCATGCCGCGCATGACAATACGGCTCAAACGGAAAGCGGGCGTCAGGTTCGTGTCAATCACTTCCTGCCACTGGTCATCCTTCATGCGCATGGCCAAGCCGTCACGCGTAATGCCGGCGTTATTGACCAAAACGGAAATGGAACCGTACTTGGCAGCGGCATCCGTTAAAACTTTTTCACTTTGTTCGGCGTCCGTCACGTTAAGCACAACGCCTTCGCCCTTTACACCCGCCTGAGCGATCTTTTCAGTAATGCGAGCCGCACCCGATTCACTCGTTGCGGTGCCTACCACCGTGGCGCCCGCAGCCAAGCAGGCATCCAAAATGGCAGCACCGATACCGCGCGAAGCGCCGGTAATGAATACCACTTGATCTTTTAAGGCATCAGCCGTAAAAACATTGGTCATTTTTATAAGATCCTTCTAAACAATAATTATTGAGCGGCATTAATTTCTTCAAAGACTGCAGCAAGCGACTCTTGGGAGTTGATGTTCTTCACTACAATCGAGCTGTCGATGCGCTTAATCAAACCTGCAAGCACGCGGCCTGGCCCACATTCAATGACGTGCGTCACGCCCATTTCTTTAAAGACCTGAACAGTCTTCACCCACTGCACGGCGCCTGCAGCTTGAGCAGCAAGCGCTTCAATGATCGCTTCCTTATCCTTGTGAATCTGCACGTCCACGTTTGCGATCACATCCACTTCCGGAGCCTTCATCGGCGTTTCTTGAAGTTTTTCTTTAAGTGCAACACTCGCGGGCTTCATCAAAGAAGAATGGAAAGGTGCGGAAACAGGAAGAACGAGCGCGCGCTTGGCGCCTTGGGCCTTAGCCAATTCACAGGCCTTTTCAACCGCGCCCTTTTCACCGGCGATCACCACTTGACCGGGCGAATTGAAGTTCACGGGTTCAACGACGCCTTCTGCACTAGCTTCATTGCAAACCTGAGCCACCACATCGTCTGCAAGACCAATAATGGCTGCCATGCCGCCCTTGCCGACAGGAACAGCTTCCTGCATGACTTTCGCACGGAATCGCACCAAACGGACAGCGTCTTGGAGATCAAAGACGCCGGCGGCCGTCAGCGCGGAGTATTCACCCAAGCTGTGACCGGCCATGATTTCGGGCTTTTTGCCGCCCATAGCAAGCCAGGCTTGATAGATGGCAACGCTGGAGGCCAACATCGCAGGCTGCGTATTGACCGTCATATTCAAGTCTTCAGCCGGACCGGTGTGAATCATCCCCGTCAGGTTTTCGCCTAAAGCTTCATCGGCGGCTTTAAGCGCAGACTGCACAACGGCGTTTTCAGCAAAGCTATCCATCATGCCGACTGTTTGGCTGCCTTGACCGGGAAATACAAAAGCTAACTTCATTATTGATTCTCCTTAGTCCACTTGACTAGTACGCTGCCCCAGGCCATGCCTGCACCGACAGCTTGCATTAATACCACATCACCCTTTTTAATATCGTTGTGACGGGCCGCGTTATCCAATGCAAGCGGCACCGACGCAGCTGAGGTGTTGCCGTGCCGGTTCACCGTCACAACCATCTTCTCTTCAGGGATTCCGATTTTTTGTGCAACTTTTTGCATGATACGCAAATTGGCTTGGTGAGGGACATAACAATCGACCTCCTCAACAGACAAATGCGCATCTTCTAAAACAGCACGGGCGCTTTCACTCATTGAACCCACCGCCATGCGGAAAACCTGCTGGCCATCCATGCGGACAAAGGGATCGCCGTGGGATTCGCCGCCAGCGATAAAGCCCGTGCAGCCCAAAACTTTTTCATCCAACGTGCCGTCAGCGCTCAAGCGCGAAGCCAAAACTCCGGGTTCGTCAGAGGCTTCCAAAATCACGGCGCCCGCGCCGTCACCGAAAAGCACGCAGGTGGAACGGTCGTCCCAGTCCACAATGCGGCTCATGACGTCAACACCCACCACAAGCGC
This sequence comes from uncultured Burkholderiaceae bacterium, assembly GCA_944390675.1. Lineage (GTDB taxonomy): Bacteria > Pseudomonadota > Gammaproteobacteria > Burkholderiales > Burkholderiaceae_F > Aphodousia. The sequence continues at coordinate 162,529 of CALXQR010000004.1, read as the reverse complement.
TTTTTTATAGACACCGGTGCGGATAAGCGCATCAGCATTGGTGATTGCGTAAACAAAGCCTGCGCAAACTGCCTGAAGGTCAAAGGCCGCGCCTTTACTGCAGCCCAAAAGTTTTTGAAGCTGACAAGCAGTGCTCGGGAAGATCATATCCGGGGTAGTCGTAGCCACCACAATGAGATCAATCTCGGAAGGATCGGTACCGGCATCCCACAATGCGGAGCGCGCAGCACGCTCAGCCAACTTCGTTGTCGTCAGTCCACGCTCGGCCAAATAGCGCTTCTCAATACCGGTTCTGGTGCGAATCCACTCATCGCTTGTTTCGATGTTGCGCAAAGCAAGTTCATCGGCAAGCGCCTGATTGGTCGTTGCGCGTTCAGGCAAAGCTGAACCCGTACCCGTAATTTTTGAATAAATCTGAGGCATGAAACAAAAGCCTTTCATTAAGAAATTTTTGTCATTTTAAAGGGTATCAGTCTTTGATTATCGACCCTTTTTTGACGAGATTGTTTCAAAATTTGACAACATTACATAAAAATTATGCCAACCTACGCCCGAAATTTTTTTTAAGGAGTCTACCAATGAATATTCGCTTACTTTCCGCTCTCGCTGCCTCTGTCTTATTGATGGGTCAAGCTTACGCTCAAGACGTGGCTGTGAACGATAAGACTTGTTCTATCAGCAACATTAAAGAGATTGCACAAAAAGAAGGTTTAGAAAAAGCGCAAAACGTAGCCCAAGTTTGCATTAAAAACGGCTACGAAAATCTCAAAAATGAATTAAAGTCCTCAGAACAATACCTAAAGGCTAAGAAGCTGTTAGACGAAAAGGGCGCTCAGTACAAAGATAACGCTCTGAATCTGAAGAAAGAATTCCTTCGCTAATTTACTGCTGAGAATTAGTCATCTCGAGTCCATTTCGAAATGGTACATAGCGGAATATGCAGCCGTTCTGAAATGGACTTTTTCGTTTCTTTGCCGCTTTTCACAGCCTCTCTAATACTCTCTTTCAATTCCGGACTGTATTTCTCAATCGCGTATCGGCCTCTTTTAAAAAAATCGGTATTGCCGTTTCTGAAGACCTTTAGCCAATATTTAACTTTGGTTTGATTGAGTTCTAAAAGCCTTGACGCCTTTTTGTAGCCCACGCCCTGAGAAAAGAGCATATAGGCTTCACGCCTGTCTTCGTAATCTTCATCCGTGATCCCCGCCCAAGTAAAGTCTCCAGCCTGGTATTGCGCATACCAAGCTGCAAGCAATTTGAACTCTACATTTACATAGTCCTTTAAGTCGTCAGGACCAAGACCAGACTTAAAAGAATTCAAAATGCTTAATCTTTGTGCTCGGGACAAAGATGAATACGTCGGCATAGGGATTTGAAAAAGGGGTTCCCGATTAATTCAGGAACCCCTCAAGGCACAACCTAATTAGAAGACGTAACGCAAACCGGCGTTCATCATGTAGTTCGTGGAAACTTCACCGCCTGTTGTGCGGTCGATGTTGCCCCAGAAGGACAAGTTCTTGGTTACATCGAATTGAGCACCCACGCCATAGGTGAACCAAGTTCCGCCAAGGTCAACGTACATGCTATCGGCCACCGTACCCTTAGAAGCCGTGCCGTCGATTTCGCCCATAAAGTCATGGTTAACCGATGCGCGGGCAAAGAGTCGACCGCTGTCGTTCGGGAAATTAAAGCCCGCGCGAGCGCCCAAAGACGCGATCAAAGCATCAAAGTCATCTTGCTCGACTTTGACACCGTTGCCGGCCGTGTATGTATCACCCTTGACGTAGGCGTATTGCAAACCGAAAGTCGGTTCAACAAAGGCTTGATTAGTGAAGTTGATGCGATAACCGACATTGCCGCCGATGCTGAAGGCGTCATTGTCATATTCACCGTCCATGTTTCCGGCTGTGGCGTCCGTGGATAAGCGGCCGTAACGAGCCAAGCCGTTCACAAAGAGACCGGAGTCAAACATGCGGGATGTATAGAGAGAAACAGTGTAGGCGTCCGTGTCCGCATTGCCGTTATGCATATCAACATCGCCATTCATGTAAGAGAAGGCAGCGCCAACAACCCAATCACCCACGGCAGCATCCGCACCAACCTGAACAGTTGTGGTCTTTAAGTCAACCTTGCCTTCGTAGGTGCTTTCTCCGCCGTAAACTTGACCCCAAGCACCGTAGGCGTGTTCGTGATCACGCAGGAATTCCATACGCTGATTGGTGTAAGCGACTTCGTCGCGCCATGCCACGAGAGCAGCGGCGTTAACACCCTTCATGGATGCCAACTTCGTGTTTTCTGCGACTTTTACTGTTGCACGAGTACCGTCAGCGGACGTTGTTTCAGTAATAGCACCGTTAACATCACCTTCTGCAATGGTCTTATCAATCGTCGCGCCCTTGGCAACAACAGAATCTTTCACAGAATCCATTGCTGCTTGCGGATCTTCAATGTCGTCAGCAGTAATGCCGCTTAATTGAACATCCAAATCGGAACCGTCTTCCACAGACTGAAGGACTTCAAATTTACCTGTTTGAACGCTCTTGCCGTCCTTAGTCGAAGCATTCATATTGAGTGTTGCAGCTTTCGACTTAAGAGTATTAACAGAAACTTTTTGGTCTGCGCCGCCTTGCATGCTTACGGTCGCGTTGTCAACATTCATTACGTCGACATTTAAAACCTTTGCGTCAGCTTGCATATTAACTGACGCTCCATCAGCAACTTCTAAGTTATTGACGAAACTGTCACCATTTGAATTCCACTGAGCACCATTAGATAAGAAAACAGTAAAATCGGTAACGTTACCGTAATAGGGATCTGCATTGAGTTCTACATTTTCAATATCAGAATAGGTCCCATCAGAATTTTTTTCTCTATAACCTTGATAAGCTCTCCCTGTCCAACTGGAATCAGCAGAAGAAAGATTGAGATTCACTTCAGAATTAATGATATTTCCACTATTTTGAGCATCGCCGGGTGCATTAGGTGTTTCAAATAAGATATCGCCATTGAGAACTACCTTGCCTTTTCCATCTTGATTAATATTGATTATTGAATTACCACGAGTATCTATAGCGAGCGGAGCATCTACAGTTAAATTACCGGAGATGTCTACTTGACTGTTAGAAAAAGCTCTGATGCCGGCACCTTCAGCTTTAATCACTGTATTGTCAGCCGAAATCGTTAAATGAGTCCCGTCTGAAGGCGTTGTTTCTGTTTGAGTATTATTTTGAAGCCATATGCCGGCGTCAACGGCATTAATGACCACTTCCTTAGCTGTCATCGTGATTTGTGGTCCAGCTCCTTTAGCATCCGTATTTGAGGCAAACAAAGCTGCATAACCGCCAGTTGCACTTGAAGACAATGATAATTTTTGTGTTTCTTCACCGCCGATGACAATTTGGCCACCTTCCGAAACAGAAACGGTATCAGTAGCAGCAATAGCAGAAGAAAGGCTAATGTTTTGACCACGAATACTTACGTTTTCTTGATCATCTTTCACCGAAAGTGCAGAACCGGCCTCCCCAGTCAATACCACTGTTGCATTGGATGTATTTTTTAAAGCTTCTTCAATACCCTGAGCAACAGTCTCACCATCAACAGAAACTGTTCCCCAAGTCGCTGCCATTGAAGCACACGACATTGCAGAAATCGCCATTGCGATTGCTGTCTTTATAAATCTGTGTTGCATATCCGCTCCTCCGAAAAAAAAATGGGATATTGATGGCACGATACCCCCCCCCAGAATCAGATATTGATCAAAATCAAACGCCATTCGGAATTAATTAAAATGTCAAAAATAAACAACAAAAAGTCCTGCTTTTATTAGGAACTTATGCAACCTATGGTATGAACTGAAATGCAAAACAAATTTCTCAAAGAAGTCGGCCAATCTCCTTTCCTGCCTGAATTTAAGCTTTTTAATGCGAACCTAAGGACCGGCATCAAAATGCGTTTTGCGATGGCGGGTTCCGGCACCCCTATCATGCTCGCGCATGGCCACCCTCACACGCATGTCATCTGGAGAAAGGTGGCGCCGGAATTGGCTAAAAAACACACCGTGATCCTTCCCGATCTCAGAGGCTATGGCGACACAGATAAGCCTGAAAGCACACCGGATCATCGCCCCTACAGCAAAAAAGAGATGGCGAAAGACTTAATGGCGCTTATGGAGTTACTGGGATTAGCAAAGTTTGCCTTTGTCGGACACGACCGCGGCGCACGTGTGGGACACCGCTTAGCGCTTGACTATCCGGAAGCTGTCACAAAAGCGGTTTTCGTTGACATTGCGCCCACCGCCACGATGTACGAACTCACGAACAAAGAGTTCGCAACGAAGTACTTCTGGTGGTTTTTCTTGATTCAGCCGGAACCTTTCCCTGAAAAGTTAATCGGCTTTGATCCGGAATATTTCCTGCATCACCACATTAACGGGCAGCTTAAGATCAAAGGCGTCTTGGAAGAGAGCGTTTTTCAGGAATACCTTCGCTGCTACCGAAACCCTCAAACCATCCATGCGATTTGCGAGGACTACCGTGCGGCGGCAACGATTGACTTAGAAGACGACAAAGCTGACAGCGAGAAGAAAATTCAATGTCCGCTTTATCTGCTTTGGGGCGCGCGAGGCACTGTCGGCAAACTCTATGACGTGGTCGCCACATGGAAAGACAAGGCGCTCAATGTCAGCGGAGAAGCGTTGGACTGCGGACACAGTCCAGAGGAAGAATGCCCGAAAGTCTTTTTAGAAAAATTAAAGGCGTTCTTGGATTAAAAGCCTTGGATAAACAAAAGGGAACCCAAATCGGATTCCCTTTTTTGTCGACCCTGAGAAAGTCTACCTTGATGATCTTCCCGTTTTTGTCTCCCACCGCAACGTTTTGCACATTGGCTGTGGGGTTTTCGGCGTTGCCGGCGAAGGCTAAAGTCAAGAAAACGTCAAAGCGCGTTTCTCAGCAAAGCGAAATTATTCACCCTTAACGTCGATGACCTTCTTGCCACGATAGAAGCCGTTCGGGCTGATGTGGTGACGAAGATGAACTTCACCGGTCTTCGGTTCAACAGCCGTAGCCGGGTTCGTCAAGAAGTCATGAGCGCGATGGTTGCCGCGCTTGTTGGTCGATTTTTTATTTTGTTGGACTGCCATAGCAATACCCCACTTTTTGAAAACACGCGATTATACCCTAGATATGCGCATCTTGCCAATGCCAATACCTAAAGCTTGAAAAAAAGTTTTGGGATTATATCAGTTTTTCTTCAATAATTCTCGCAAATTAGCAAAAGGCTTCGGTTTTTCTTCAATCGCCTCTTGCATGTCTGCCTGCAGATGATCGCTGTACGGCGCTTCGCAATCTTCGTGCTTGGGGAAAGTCGGCAACGACAAAATCACCTCTTCCTGCACCCAATCGGCCACTTTCAGATGTTCGGAACCTACCACCACTTCCCATTCTTCGTCTTCGTCAACGGGCAATCGGTTGGCTTCAGCCTCGGATTTCACAAAAAGAAACGGCACTTCACGGTCAATCGCAATTTCTACGGGCTTCGTGCAGCGCGTGCAAAGCATCTGAACACAGCCCTTAACCGTCAGGATTGCGGCGGGCAACCCTTTAATGCCGTCCGTGCCTTCAATTTGAACTTCAAAAGGCTTGCAGGCGTCAGCATCGACAATCGTCCCTGCCAACTCCGGCATCTCCGAAACAGCCACCGTTGTGTTAATCTTCTGACGATTCCGAGCAATCGAAAATATGTCGACGGTGGAATAATTTTGATTCGCTTTCGACATCATGACTCCCAAAAGGTTTACTGCCGTATGTTACAGAAGAATTTGGTTCTGGGGTCGAGTTCCCCGTATCGAAAAGAATTATTGGAGCGCTTGGGCGTTCCTTTTGAATGTGTTTCGGCCGATATTGACGAAAGCCGAAAGGAAAATGAATCTCCTGACGAACTTTGCCGACGCCTGGCCCGAGAAAAAGCTCAGAAAGTCAGAGAGTTGCGTCCGAATTCCATCATTATCGGCAGCGACCAAGTGGCTGTTTTAGGCGACTGCATCCTTGGCAAACCTCATACGGTTGAAAAAGCCATTGAACAGCTTTCTGCCATGCAGGGTCAGACGGTTTACTTTCTTACCGCGCTTTGCGTGCTGGACGAAGAAGGCCGCGCCTATGAAACCATGGTGCCCACAGTGGTCACGATGAAAAAGCTCTCGCGCAAAACGATTGAAAACTATCTTCAGCGTGAGCAGCCTCTTAACTGCGCGGGATCGGCCAAAATTGAAAAGCTGGGTATCGCCTTAATGAAAGAAGTGCAGTCCACCGACCCCACGGCATTAATCGGGCTGCCCCTTATTGAAACCGTCAACCTTTTAGCCAAGGCGGGACTCGAAATCATTCCCGGCATCGGTGAGGACGTTCAATGACCGCAACGCTCTATTTATTACCCAATCGGATTGCGGAAAGACCCGTAGAGGAGACGCTGCCTGCCTCAACGCTTGAAGTGCTTCGCGCGACGCGATGCTTTTTAGCCGAAAACGCTAAAAGCGCCCGTGCCTATCTCAAAGCGGCCGGCCACCCTACGCCGATCGCTGAACTCAGTATCGTTGAAATCGGGCACGAACCCAAAAATGAATTAATCGATGAGTGGCTCAAACCGCTCTTTGAAGGCAATGATGTGGCGATCGTGAGCGAATCGGGCTGCCCCGGTGTCGCCGATCCGGGCGCAACAATCGTCGCCCGCGCGCAAGCCTTAAATATCAAAGTCAAACCACTTGTGGGGCCGAGCTCCGTTTTGCTTGCATTGATGGCAAGCGGCCTTGACGGTCAGCACTTCCGTTTCTTGGGTTACCTCCCCATAAAGGAGCCCGCTCGAACGCAAAGTCTCAAAGATTGCGAAAAACAAAGCGCACGAGGCGAAACGCAGATTTTTATCGAAACGCCCTATCGCAATCAGGCATTTCTTGAGTTTCTCGCCCAAACGCTTAGAGCCGACACCCGCATCACCGTTGCCTGCGACATCACGGGCGACGCAGAATTCATTAAAACGAAGACAGCCGGTGAATGGTTAAAGGAAAAGACGGCACTGCCAAAATTGCCTACGATATTTGCCATTTTGTCCCGACCGATTCAAAAGACTGAAAAGAAGGCACATTCAAAAACAGTCTTTCATAAAAAACAAGGCGCCTTCTGGCGCCAAGCCTAAAAACTTTATTTTTATGAGGCGGCAATGACCGCCTCTTTTCTACTTGAGCAGTTCATCTACACCGAGCGCGGCGGCAAGCTGCGGCACATCGTCGACCACAGGGACTTTCCACTTTTGAAGTTCAGACTTCGGAAACGCCCCATAGCTCACAGCCACAGCGGCGCACCCTGCGTTTTTCGCAAGCCACAAGTCGTGCTCTGTGTCTCCGATCATCACCATTTGACTGATATCGACGCCCGTCTCTTCGCTTAACATCTGAAGCATGAGCGGATTGGGTTTGCCGGCGCTCTCATCCGCAGTCACTGTCGCTTCAAACAAATCGCCAACGCCCGTCTGACCAAAAACACGGTCCAATCCCCTGCGGCTTTTACCGGTAGCTACAGCCAAGCGAAGGCCCGCGGCTTTCATTTTTCTTAAAAGATCTTCAAGACCGGGGAAAATGCCGATCTCTTTTTCCTTAACCAGATAGTATTCACGATAAGCCTGTTCAAACTGATCATAGTGATCGAACCGAAAGTCCGGTTCAATCGTCAGAATCGCGCTTCGCCAATCCAACCCGATCACATTTCGTGCCGCCTGCATGCCAGGGTCTTTGTAGCCCAAGGCCATAAAAGCATGACAGATACCCGCCGCGATCGGTTCAGTCGTATCCATGACGGTACCGTCCCAATCGAAAACAAAAAGGTCAAATTTCGGCACAAGCATTATCGGTTTTCCTTTCTTTTCTTTAATTCATTTATTAAATCAGCGCACTCGGGCGGCAACTCCGCCGTGATGCAAAGGTTGCGTCCCGTGATCGGGTGTTTGAATTCCAATCGGTAGGCATGCAGGAACATTCGCTTAAAAGGGACACCCAAACTGCCCTTGGCAATTTTCTTATTTTCTTCAAAGTCACCGTACTTGTCGTCACCCACCAGAGGGTGACCGGCGTACTGCGCATGAACACGGATTTGGTGTGTGCGGCCGGTCTTCAGATCAACTGCAAGGTAGGAGACCGGTCCGAAACGTTCAATGAGCTGAAAAATGCTGTGGCTCGGGAGCCCCTTTTCGGCATCCACGCAGACGCGGCGTTCGCCGTTGGAACTCACAAATTTATATAAAGGCGCCTTGATGTGCTGGCGGTCATTGACCCAGTCGCCTAAAACAAGCGTCTTATACGATTTATGTAATTCCCCCTCGCGAATCATTTCATGGAGCTTCACGAGTGCTTTTCGGGTTTTGGCAAGCATCATCACGCCGCTTGTGTCGCGGTCAAGCCTATGAACTAATTCAAGAAAAGGCTGATTGGGTCGCGCCGCGCGCATCCGTTCAATGAGTCCGAAACTGACGCCTGAGCCTCCGTGAGCGGCAAGCCCCGCCGGTTTATCAACCACCAGAATATGCTCATCTTCGTATAAGACCGGCAGCTCCAAATCATCTATGGGACGCGCGACTTCCTTTTTGGGAGCGGCTGACACACGGATGGGCGGCACCCGAAGTTCATCACCAAGATTCAGGCGGGTGTCTACTGTGGCTCTTTTTTTATTGACGCGGACTTCCCCAGCCCGAACAATCCGATAAAGGTGGCTTTTAGGCACGCCTTTTGCAATCCTAAAGAGGTAGTTATCCAGGCGCTGTCCATCGGCGTCTTCGCCGATTCGAATCCATACGACGGCGTCCGTTTTTGCTACAGCTTCAGACGATGAAACAAATACAGGGTTTTTCCCGACTAAATTTGCCATAACTCTATATAATGTGGGGCTGACTGAAAGCGGACTGAAAATCTTGATTCGTCCGTATCGGTCACCGCTAAAAAATCAACATGTGCATTGTAGCCGTGTTTTGATGAAATATTTTCTTTATTGAAGGCATTCAATAAAGTTTTTTGTGTGCCTGAAAAGTGCTGCTTTTTCAGGCGAATCGGCGGAGTCGTGAAAAAACAGTCACGAACTGTGAAGCCCGCGTCTGAGTTTAAGGACGTGAAATATGCAGCAAACGGTATTTGTTGATCGCCCCGTCGGAAGAAAATGTCCGAGGTGAGGCGAGTGTTTTGATTGCCGTGAGAAAGAAATCCGTGGTCGGACAAATCCCACTGGGATCGAGCCGCTTATGTTTGGCAGATCAGATTTGTCGGTTGGAAACAGTTTTTATATTTAGACAGCATGTGAGGGATTGAGCTCATAGATGCAAAATAGCGAAACTATTTTGAATTCGTTCGTTTCGGTGCTCTCCCTACCGCTTGGATAAAGAAGCGACACACGTCTAACAATTTGTTTTCTCAACACTTTCCTGATGGCCCATGTCATCGGGAGGTTTTGTTGTTTGAGAAAGATTATGCAGGCCGAACGCTTTTTCGCCTGCCTCTGCGACACGGATTTGTTTCAGCCTCGGCACGCTGACTTTGACAACCTGCGACAGTGGTTGTCAGCCGGAGTGTTCAATGAAACGCATGTTATTTAACGCCACGCACGCTGAAGAAACGCGCGTGGGTATTGTTGATGGCCAGAAGCTCATCGATATTGATATCGAAACAGCCGGCCGTGAACAACGCAAATCCAATATCTACAAGGGTATTATCACCCGCATCGAACCCAGCCTTGAAGCCTGCTTTGTCAACTACGGCGAAGATCGTCACGGGTTCCTCCCCTTTAAAGAAGTTTCCCGCCAATATTTCAAAGAAGGCGTGGATGTACGCACGGCTACGATCCGTGATGCGCTTCAGGAAGGTCAGGAACTGATCGTTCAGGTTGAAAAAGAAGAACGCGGCAACAAGGGCGCAGCGCTCACCACGTTCATTTCTTTGGCAGGCCGCTACCTGGTTTTGATGCCGAACAATCCCCGCGGAGGCGGTGTCTCTCGCCGCATTGAAGGCGAAGAACGTCAAGAGCTCCGTGAGACGATGGACCGCTTGAAGCTGCCTGCCGGCATGAGCATCATTGCCCGCACCGCAGGCATCGGCCGCACGGTGGACGAATTCCAGTGGGACTTGAACTATTTGCTCAAGCTCTGGGAAGCTATTACCGAAGCCGCCCGTCCGCAATATGAATTGCAAACCCGTGAAGGCAACCGTGTTGTCACGAAATATGTGACCGAAGCCACCGGCCCCAAGGGCGAAGCTTTGAAACGCGCCAATCCCGCGCCTTTCCTCATTGTTGAAGAAAGCAACCTCGTGATTCGCGCCATTCGCGATTACTTCCAGCCGGAAATCGGTGAAATTCTCGTCGACACCGACGAAATCTATGATCAGGCTCGCCAATTCATGGCGCACGTGATGCCCGACATGGTGGGCCGCGTGAAGCGCTATCGTGAAGAAACGCCGCTTTTCTCGCGCTTTCAAATTGAGCATCAGATTGAAACGGCTTACTCCCGCACCGTTCCCCTTCCTTCGGGCGGCGCGATTGTGATCGACCACACGGAAGCGTTGGTCGCCGTTGACGTGAACTCGGCTCGCGCCACGCGAGGCTCCGATATTGAAGAGACCGCTTTCAGAACGAACTGCGAAGCTGCTGACGAAGTGGCCCGTCAGATGCGTTTGCGCGACTTGGGCGGTTTGATTGTGATCGACTTCATCGACATGAACGATCCGAAGAACCAGCGTGCGGTTGAGCAGCGCCTCAAGGACGCGCTCAAATATGACCGCGCACGCGTTCAAATGGCTAAGATCAGCCGCTTCGGTTTGATGGAATTGTCCCGTCAGCGTCTGCGTCCGGCATTGGCCGAAGGCAACCATATCACCTGCCCGCGCTGCAACGGCGTAGGCGTCATCCGTGACACCGAAAGCTGCGCGCTGCAGATTTTGAGAATTCTTGAAGAAGAAGCCATGAAGGAAGGCACGGGTGCCGTACACGCTCAAGTGCCGGTTGACGTCGCAAGCTTCCTTTTGAACGAAAAGCGCCGCGATATTGCCAAGATCGAGCACCGTCATCGTCTGCCGATCGTGCTGATCCCCAATAAGTTCCTTGAAACGCCGCACTATCATATCGAACGTCTGCGCTACGATGACGAACGACTCGATGATGAAGTGGCAAGCTACAAGCGCGCCGAAGAAATTCAGCCCGATGACATCACGGCCGATCCCTATCGCGTGAAGAAGGCCGAAGAAAAACCTGCCGCCAAACGCCAGGAACCTGTGCTTCGCAACTTCATGCCTGAAGTGGCGCCGGAACACAATGAAGCCGATCGCTTGATCAACAAGAAGGCTGAGCAGCGCGCCGCCCGTGAAGAGGCCGCCAAGCGCACACAGGCCGCTCAGGAACCGAGCCTCATCCGCCGTCTGATCAATTTCCTTTTCGGCAGCTCTGAAGAAAAAGCTCAGGAAAAGAAAGAAGAGGAAAAGAAGACCCGCGGAGATCGTCGTTCCCGCCGCTCGCCTCGTGACAGACGTGAAAAGGATACGTCCGGACGCCGCTCGCGCCGCGAACGCACCCGCACGGATAAGGATGAAGAGAAGGCCGCAGCCGCCAAGCCGGAGACTGAAGATAAGCCGCAGACGGCTGAAAAAGAAGCCGTGCGCGAAAGCACCAACCGCAGACGTCCGCGCCGCCGCGTCAAAAATGACGAAGCCGCGCCGGAACTTTTGCCCGCACCTGAGACGAAAGTGGCTCTGCCCAAACCGCAGGAAGAAGTCAAAGCCCCTGAAGTAAAGGATGACGAAGACTTCAACTTTGCCACCGACGATATGCCCAGCGTTGAAAAGACGACGCAGCAGCCCGTTGAAGCTCTCGAGGAAAAGGCTGAAGAAGTCCGCACGCAGGCCGAGCGCCGTCCGCGCCGCCGTCGCCGTGTAAACGATGAGCCGATGGGCCGCCGCGATCGTATTCCGCCTGAAGTGGAAGCCGAAGAAATGAATCGTGCGCCGATCGTGCCGCCTGAAGAATACATGCAGGAAGGTACCCTTCGCACCGCTCCGATTGAAGGGCCGATCAGCGCTCAAGAGGCCGCGCCGGTTGAAACGATTGAACCGCGCCACGTCAATGTGGAAAGCAAGATCGCCAATCCGAAGCGCGAAGCATTTTCTGAACGCCCGAAGGCTGTTGAACCGGCCGAAGAACCTGCTGAAACTCAAACGGTTGAAGCAGAAGTTGAAGCACCCGTTGAAGAGCCTGCAGTTCAAGCTCAGGAAGTCGTCTCTCAAACCGAAGAAAAGGGCGAAAACGCTCTTGAACGCCTCACCGCCGGTTTGGATGAAGCGCTTGAGAAAAACGGTTTAACGGTTGTTCACACGCGTCCAGAACTCGTGCATCCGGTGGACTATTCGCCCGTCATTTATCCGGGACGTCCGCGCAAAGTTCTGCCGCCTTTGAGCGAAGAACCGCTCATTCAAGTGCACACGAAGACGCTTTAACTTGTAATCACTCCCTCTTGGAGGGCGATGGTCTTTAGGCCTCGCCCTCCATTTACTGTATCGAATCGTGACAGAAAATAAACTCTTTGAGAAAACCGTCGAATCACTCGCCAAGCTCATCGTCAAGGCCGATGCTGAGAAGGATTTTGATAAAAAATACAAAACCTACACCAAGCTTCAATTGGCCGTGGCAGACGCTTACGCGAAGCTGCCCATTGATTTCATCTCGGCCGTGATCCGCAAACTTGAGCAGCAAGGGATGGAATATCCCCATCTGATGCGCTGGACTTTTTTCTTTGAGTGTCTGTCATGCAATGTGACCGATGACAAATACACTCATTCGCTCATGGTGATGCCCTTTATGGCCTCGAGCGCCTATGGGCTGCCTTTCGGTGAAATTCCCGAAGAAGCATTAAAGAAAATCGAAGCATTTTTGCGCTCGCTCTTTACTCCGGAGTACGAAATCCGCATCAATCGTGACATGGTGAACACGGAAACTTTTGCGCTGCATCCGCTGGAGATGCAAAACAAGATTAAATTGTGGCTCGCGCAAAGCAAACCCGGCATCAGCCGCTTCATCACGTCTGAAGAAACTCGTGAGGAGATGACCGAACTCGTTGCCGACATTCGGCTCATTCCCTTTATTGTCAGCACGCCCATCAATAAGCTGCCTTTGAGCACCTTTGTGCCCGAAGTGACTTTGAAAAAGCGCCAGAAAAATCTCGTCTACGGACTCAGAAGAATTTTCACGGAACACTATCCGGCAACACACTTGGAATTTCTTCAGTACCCGTCTGAAGAGATGCAACAGTACATCTCTCAAGTTGATAATCCCAATGATTACAACACGAATCTGATGATGCCCTGCATCGCCTCCATGATGGAAGCGGGGCGCCTTTTCAGACATTTTTCTCTCAAAGAGGCGCTTGCGAAACTGCAACAAACCGACGGCTACGCGACCAAAGATCTTCAGATCGCGGTTTCCCCTTTTTATGAAGCAACGTCGCCCGGCGAAGCCAAAGTTGCAGAATTCAGAATCGGCATTAGTCTTAAGGGCGAAAATGACAAGGTCTATCAGGGACTTGGTTGGCCCGTGTTCTTTGATGATCCCGCTGAAATTTTAAATAGCCTTGAAGCCTCGCTTTTGCTGCATAAATTTGCACACGATCAGGTCAAACTCGTCGCCGAAGGCACCTTCATGCTTGAAGACGATGATGAAGAAGCGCGCTACCCGGGCTTTGACGGTGAGCTTCACGAACCCTTTATCCGTGAGGAATCCTCCTACCTCACCCCTACCCTTTACCAGTTAAACTAACGAAAAAGCCCGGAAATTTTCCGGGCGCTTCGTTAGCGATTAAAGAGTTAACTCTTAAGCACGTTGATAAACGAACTTGCCGTTGACCATCGTCGCATCCACTTTGACCGTGCGGATATCATCAGGATTGACCGTGAAGATATTGTCGCTTAAAACAACTAAGTCCGCGAAATAACCCTTCATCAAACGGCCCTTCACGTTTTCTTCAAAAGACGCATAGGCGCTTTCGAGCGTGTAGGCGTCAATCGCAGAATAGATATCCACGCATTCTTCCGGATGCCAGCCGCCCGCGGGTTCACCGCGCAGGTTCTTACGCGTGACAGCGCAGTAGATATTGTCGATCGGATTCATGTCTTCGACGGGGCTGTCCGTGCCGTAGCTTGTGTGCACGCCTAAATCCATCAGGGTCTTAAAGGCGTAGCTCGTAGCGGCCAAGTCACGGCCAACACGATCTTCAACGATAGCGGTGTCATAGTGCAGGAAAATCGGCTGTACCAACGCAAGGATATCGTTCTTCGTGAAGCGTTCGAGAAGCGGACGATCGGTAATCTGCACGTGAATGATGCCCAAGCGCAGCGGGTTTTGACCGTTTTCGCAAACCTTATCGTAGACATTGAGCACATTTTCAATAGCAGCGTCGCCAATGGCGTGAACGGCAACACCGGTATTGTGTTTAACAGCCATGTCGACCAACACGTCGATTTCTTCGGGCGTGAGCGTTGCGATGCCGCGCGTCGTCGGATCATCGGCATAGGGCTCACGCATATAAGCCGTGCGAGCGCCGAGGCTGCCGTCAACAAAGAGCTTCAAGGGTCCGATACGATTAAAGTCCGAGCCCACACCCATGTGATAGCCCTTATCAAAGAATTCCTGAAGGCCCTTAGGTTCCATGAAGCTGAACTGGTGATAGGCACGCACGGTGGGCGTTTCTTCACTCACCTGGCGATAAGCTTCAAGTGTGGATTCCCAGTCGCCCAAGCGCACGTCACACGTTTGAACGGACGTAACACCGGTTTCGCTTGCGTGCTTCATGGCCGTGCGAAGCAGGCGCTTTTTCGTCTCAAGCGAGCGTTCGCTCATGAGGCAGCGAACCTGAGCGCGGGCATTTTCACGCACCACACCCGTGAGTTCACCGTTTTCCTGGTCAATGGCGCCGCCTGCGTTCGGAACCGTTTCGGTCGTAACACCCGCCATTTCCAAAGCCTTCGTGTTGCAGGTCAAAATATGGCCGCAGGCGCGATCAAAGATGATCGGAAATTCCGTGGAGATCTTATCCAAATCGTGACGCGTCAAAAGACGATGTTCGTCCGTGAAGTAGTCTTGATTCCAGCCCATGCCGTGAATCACTTCACCGGGCTGCGGATGATTTTCTTCAATATAGCGACGGCCGCGTTCAATAACTTCCGCAATGGAGGTAACCCCTTGAAGACGCACGGCGGCAAGCGCGATACCGGTATTGAACAAATGCTGGTGCGAATCGTTAAAGCCCGGAACAATTGTGCGGCCTTGCGCATCAAACTGCGTTTCGCTGCCCGTGCACGCTGCGCGCACTTCGTCTTCGGTGCCCACGGCTGCAATCTTTCCGTCATCGCCCACAAGGAGCGCCTGGGCGAAAACGCCTCTTTGAACATAAATATTGGCGTTATAAATCAATGTCGACATGTTATTCACCATCTTCCTTCGCCTGAGCGGCAACTTGAGCATCGTGCTGCTTGCGGAACATCACTTCATAGATGCCAAGACCGAGCAGCGGAACAATGAAACCTAAAACAACAGTGATCGGATCGTTGGCGATCGTGTTGATGATCAAACCGATCATCACGGCGCAGATCACCAAAATCGGGATCGGATAGAACCAGACACGGTACGGACGTTCGAGATCCGGATACTTGCGGCGAAGCACAATCACGGAGAAGAAGGTCATGCCGTGGAAGATCATGCCGCACAAAGCCACAAGACTCGTCAATTCACCCAACGTACGGGAGAGAATGAGCACAATTGCAAGAGCGGCAGAAGCAAGCTGAGCGTTCACAGGCGTGCGATACGTCGGGTGAAGCTTCGCAAAGGGCTTAAAGAAGGCGCCATCGCGAGCCATGGCGTAAGTCATGCGCGGGAAAGCCAACACACAGCCGTTTAAAGAGCTGAAGATAGCCAAGATCATGGCGGCGCCCACAATGTAGAGACCTGCACTGCCAAAGAGCATATTGGCGGCTTCTGTGCCTAAGTAGTAGTTGCCGGAATTGACCATTTCAACGATCTTGCCGTAGGGCACAACGCGGAAAATGGCGTAGTTAAAGAGCACGTACAAGAGCGCAACACCGACAATGGCCAAAATCAATGCCAACGGAATGTTTCTCTTCGGGTTCTTGATTTCTTCGGCGATGTTGTTGAGGTTCGTCCAACCTTCATAAGCCCACAAGGTCGCAATAACGGCAAAACCGATCATGGACAAAATGGTCGAAATCGAAGGCATTTCACCCGGGTACATGAAAAGGTCAGGCGATTCTTCACCCAAGAAGAGACCGGCGAACAAAATGAGAAGAATCGGCAGCATCTTTAAGACCATGAAGACATTGCCCAGGCGGCTGCCGATGCCCACACCGCGAATATTAATAAGCGTCAAAAGGAGCACCGTTGAAATAGCGATCACCTTTTGAGCGATGGGATCAATTGTCCAGATCGAATTCAAAGCGGCGGCGAAAGCCACAGCCAGAGCCGCGATGGAACCGGGGTTGGAGAGGCAGAAATTACCGAAACCGCACATAAAGGCGATGCGTTCGCCGTACGCTTCACGAAGGTAAACGTAGTAGCCGCCCGCTTTCGGAATCATGGCGCCTAATTCGGCAAAGCAGATACCGCTCAAAAGCGTCACTAAACCGCCGATGATCCACACAAGAAGGGAAAGGCCCGGGCTCATGCCCGCGCGCTGAAGAACGATGGCGCCGATATAGAAAATACCGGAGCCGATCATGATACCTGCCAAAACAGAGATACCGCCGAAAAGCGTCACGTCACGACGCATTTCAGTCTTTTCACTTTGCAGGTGACTGGCAGCAGAGCTTGTCGTCATCTTTTAATCCTTATTATCAATTGAAAACAAAAGCCATAAAAAAAAGTTGCATCCATCGATGCAACCTTGCTTTTGTCAATCAAATAAGGTGATGACAGCCGTTTGCGATCGATAGCTCCTCCACTTCCATTCCCGGAAGCAGGAGTCATGGAAATATTCTTCCCATGCCCAACTGGTGAGTCCCACCGGAATCATCGTTTCGGCGACTTGACCTTTCTCGAGCTGTCTTCGGGTGTCCCCTCGGGCAAGATACTCTTTCGCGTCGCGCCTCTATCAACTTTGAGGTTAAATTTAACCCCAATCATTTTTGTTTGTAAATAGAAGAAACGGCCCGAATTTTTAAATTCGAGCCGTTTTTTAAGCAATTTAGATTAGAAAAATCTAAATCAGGCGTCAGCTGACTTCACGTCGAACGTGAATTCGTCGCCCTTGGCACCCACGGTGACCGTGTCGCCGGGTTTTACGCTGCCCGCTAAGAGCAAGCGAGACAGACCGTTTTCGATATGGTCTTGAATCGCGCGCTTTAAGGGACGAGCACCGTAGAGCGGATCAAAGCCAACCTTGGCGATTTCGGCAAGGGCCTCATCGTTCACCGCAAGTTTAATGTCCTGAGCTTCAACGCGGGCGGCAAGCTTCTTCAGTTGAATCTTCGCGATATCCTTAATCGCCGATTCACCCAAAGCGTTAAAGACCACAATCTCATCAATACGGTTGACGAATTCAGGACGGAAGTGCTCACGAACCTGCGCCATCACGGCCGAGCGGATCGCATCCTTGCCTTCGCCCACCATTGACTGAATCTCGTGCGAGCCGAGGTTACTTGTCATGATGATCACCGTGTTCTTAAAGTCCACCGTGCGGCCTTGGCCGTCAGTCATACGGCCGTCATCCAACACCTGAAGCAAGACGTTGAAGACGTCCGGGTGCGCTTTTTCAACTTCATCCAAAAGAATGACGCTGTAGGGCTTGCGGCGCACCGCTTCGGTCAAATAGCCCCCTTCTTCGTAGCCAACGTATCCCGGAGGCGCACCGATCAAACGAGCGACAGAATGCTTTTCCATAAATTCACTCATGTCGATACGGATCATGGCGTCTTCCGTATCAAAGAGGAATTCAGCCAAAGCCTTCGTCAATTCCGTCTTACCGACACCGGTCGGGCCTAAGAAGAGGAACGAGCCGTACGGACGATTCGGATCGGACAAGCCGGCGCGCGAGCGCAGAATCGTTTCAACCACCGCTTTAACAGCTTCGGGCTGACCCACAACGCGCCGTTCAAGCGCCTCACCCATGTGCAGAAGTTTCTGACGTTCCCCTTCCATCATCTTGGCAACAGGAATGCCGGTGGCGCGAGAAACCACTTCAGCGATTTCTTCAGCGCCCACGCTTGTGCGCAGGAGCTTGCGTTCGCCTTTCTTGGATTCTTCGTTGCGAAGCTTTTCTTCCAATTTCGGCAACACGCCGTATTGCAATTCAGCCAATTTTTCAAACTGGCCCTGGCGGCGATACTCTTCCATCTGATGCCGCGTCTTATCGATTTCGTCACGAGCCTTCTTGGCTTCGAGCGCTTCGATCTTTTCTTTCTTCCAAACCTCTTCAAGATCGCCGTACTCTTTAGAGAGCTCTGTGATTTCATCTTCAATCGCAGCCAGCCGTTTTTTACTTGCGTCATCGGTTTCTTTCTTCATCGCTTCGCGTTCAATCTTTAATTGAATCAAGCGGCGATCAAGCTTATCGAGCGCTTCAGGCTTAGAGTCAATTTCCATCTTCACGCGCGCGGCCGCCTCATCGATTAAGTCAATAGCTTTATCGGGCAGGAAGCGGTCAGTGATATAGCGGTGAGACAACTCAGCCGCAGTCACAATCGCAGGGTCGGTAATTTCCACACCATGGTGCGCTTCATACTTTTCCTGCAAACCACGCAAAATAGCGATCGTGTCTTCCACGCTCGGTTCGTCGACCATCACCTTTTGGAAACGGCGTTCCAGGGCGGCGTCTTTTTCGACGTACTTGCGGTATTCGTCCAAAGTTGTGGCACCGATCACATGCAGTTCACCGCGAGCCAGGGCGGGCTTTAACATATTGCCTGCGTCCATAGAGCCTTCGGTTTTGCCCGCGCCCACAACCGTGTGCAGTTCATCAATGAAAAGAATGATCTGACCGTTGGCGCGCGTGACTTCTTTCAAAAGCTTCTTCAGACGCTCTTCGAATTCACCGCGGTATTTGGCACCTGCGATGAGGCCAGCCATGTCCAAACTCAAAATGCGCTTATTTTTAAGCGTATCGGGCACTTCGCCGTTCACAATACGCTGGGCCAAGCCTTCAACCACAGCGGTCTTACCCACACCGGGTTCACCGATCAGAACAGGGTTGTTCTTCGTTCTGCGCTGCAGAATCTGCATCGCGCGGCGAATTTCATCGTCACGGCCGATCACCGGATCCAATTTGCCTTCGCGGGCTTTTTGGGTCAAATCAATCGTGTATTTCTTCAACGCTTCACGCTGATTTTCGGCATCGGGGTTGTCAGCCGAGTCACCACCGCGCACTTCAGAAATGCTCGCCTCAAGGGCCTTCCTGGTCAAGCCGCAGCGCTTTGCGATGCGGGCCGCTTCACCTTGCGCTTCGGTCAAGGCAAGCATAGCCATATCGACGGAGATGTATTCATCACCGTGCGACATCGCTTCTTTTTCGGTAAGGTTCAACCAATTGATCAGGTCGCGGCCGGGCTGAATATCGCCAGCCGTACCGCTTACCTTAGGCAAGCGGCGAATCGTGTCTTCGACTTCCTGAATGAGTTTTTGAACCGAGACACCCGCTCTTTGCAGCAGCGACTTCGTGGATCCGTCTTCGTCGCGCAAAAACGCGGACAAAAGATGGAGGTCCTCCATGATTTGGTTGTCGTTGGCAACAGCGATCGATTGTGCGTCAGCCAAAGCTTGTTGGAATTTTGTCGTTAATTTATCTTGTCTCATTGTCTTTGTTCCTTCTGCTTCACCGCATTAACCAGCCGGCGAAACATTCCTTTCTACACCCTATATGGGGGAGACTAAGAAAATTTCAAGAGCTCAAGATTTGATTTTTAATCCTTATTTTTCAAAGGGTTAATAAATACAGAAATAGATTGTCACAGAAAAAGCAGAAATTGGCCTAGAGATGGCCGCGGATCGTCAGAACACCGAGAACCAAAGCGATGAATGAACCGCCGATGTGCATAAAGAAATGTTCAAGCGCGGCAAGCCATTGACCGGTCAGCATAAAGTGAAGATTTTCACCCAAAACAGCCGTCAAAGTGGAAAATGCGCCAAGAAAACCTGTGATGATGAAAAGACGCACAGCGGGGCTGATTTCGGGACGCGTGGAAAGCCAGGCAAGCGCCATGCCCATCAGGTAGGCAGCAAAGAGATTGGACAACAGCGTACCCAAAGGCGAAGACAAAAACCAGACCGTGCCATTGAAGGCATACGTGAGCCACCACCGAAGCATCGCACCCAAGGTGGCGCCCGTGGCAACACTGATTACTACAAGCCAAAGAGGTCCGTCTTTTGTCATGATACCTTCACAAAAAATTGCCATGATTGTACGCCAAGTACTAAAAGCTTGTTATGCTTTCAGTGTCATTAAAAAAAAGGAATTCGAAATGAGCGTAACGTTAGGCAGTGTTATTCCGACATTCACCGCTCAGGCAACGACCGGTGAAATCACCTCAGAATCCATTAAAGGACACTACACAGTCCTTTATTTTTATCCTAAAGACAATACAAGCGGCTGCACGATGGAGGGCCGTGACTTTGCAGCGTTGTACGATGAATTTAAAAAAGCCGGCGCTGAAGTGATCGGCGTTTCGCGCGACTCTATCAAAAGCCACACAAATTTCTGCAATAAGCAGGGCTTTCCCTTCGCGCTTATCAGTGATGCGGAAGAATCGCTTTGCAAAGCATTTGACGTGATCAAATTAAAGAAGCTTTACGGGCGCGAATACATGGGCATTGAAAGAAGCACATTCTTAATTGACCCCGAAGGGAAAATCTGCGGCGAATGGCGAAAGGTTAAAGTCGCAGGCCACGCCCGGGCTGTTTTAGAACATCTTCAAAATCTTTAAGGAGCCTCTATGCCATTGCCTCCCCTGCCCACTCAGATGGGATCAATTTTGAAAGATAGTGAGCTTCTTGAAAAAGCCTCCGTGAAAGATATTCCCGAAGCAAAAGCAGTGAAAACTAAAAAGGCGCCAGTTGCTGAAAAGACAATCAAAGAGAGCGTCGCAAAACCAAAGGTGAAAGCAGCGAAAACGCCCGTAAAAGCCACTGCGCCGATTACAAAAGAAGAGACCAAGAAGTCCAAAGGGTACCGTGCGAAAACGCACGGCAAAAAGCTTTTTGTGCTAGACACCAACGTGCTTATGCACGACCCGATGTCTCTTTTCCAATTTGAAGAGCACGATGTCTTTTTACCCATGATGACGCTTGAAGAACTTGACGGCCACAAAAAAGGCATGAGCGACGTCTCACGCAACGCCCGTCAGGTCTCCCGCTACCTCGATCAGCTCTTGGGTCATAGCGAAGGTGAAATCACCAAAGGCATTGAGCTCAACGTTCTTGGGCACACAGAAGCAAGCGGAAAGCTCTTTTTCCAAACGCATACGTTGGACGCTGAGTTGCCCCAAGGGCTGCCGCAAGGCAAGGCCGACAACCAAATTTTGGCCGTTGTGCAGGCGCTTCAGAATCGAGAAAAAGACCGCTCCGTGGTTCTTGTCTCAAAAGATATCAACATGCGCATTAAAGCGACGGCGTTGGGACTTGCGGCAGAAGACTATTTTTCTGACAAAACGCTCGATGACACCGACATGCTCTACTCGGGCCGCATGGAGCTGCCTGAAGATTTTTGGGACACGCACGGCAAGAAGATGCAAAGCTGGAAGGAAGACGGCAGAACTTGGTACAAAGTCACCGGTCCCTTGGTGCGCGAGTGGTTTACGAACCTTTTTGTTTACCTGCCGGACAACTCCTTTATGGCGCAGGTCAAAAAGATTGAAGGGAAAACAGCCACGCTTTGCGTTGTGCGCGACTACATGCAAGGCAAGCACACCGTCTGGGGCATCAGCGCACGTAACCGCGAGCAGTGCTTTGCGCTTGACCTTTTGATGAACCCGGATATCGATTTTGTGACGCTCCTCGGTCAAGCGGGCACTGGCAAAACGTTGATTACGTTGGCGGCCGCTTTAACGCAGACGCTTGATATGCGTCGCTTTTCCGAAATCATCTTCACGCGCGCGACGGTGAGCGTCGGAGAAGAAATCGGCTTTTTGCCGGGCACGGAAGAAGAAAAGATGCTGCCTTGGATGGGTGCTTTGGAAGACAATCTTGAAGTGCTCAACAACATTGATGCCGGCAGCGACTGGAGCCGCCACGCGGCAAACGACCTTATCCGCAGCCGCATCAAGGTCAAGAGTATGAGCTTTATGCGCGGGCGCACGTTCTTAAATAAGTTTGTGATTATCGACGAGGCGCAGAACCTCTCACCCAAACAAATGAAGACGCTCATCACACGCGCGGGTCCCGGCACCAAAATTGTGTGCCTGGGCAATATCGCTCAAATTGATACGCCCTACCTCACCGAAGGCTCTTCGGGCCTCACCTATGTGGTGGATCGTTTCAAAGGATGGGAGCATGCAGGCCACGTAACCCTGCAGCGAGGTGAAAGAAGCCGCTTGGCGGATTTCGCAAGCGAATCGCTTTAATTAACACGAGTCCCGGCAAAAACCGGGACTGTTTTTTCTTTAGCCCAAAGCGCAATCCAACACCATCATGATGACAAAACCGGCCATCACGCTTAAGGTGCCGATGTTGGAGTGTTCGCCCAAATGCGCTTCAGGAATTAATTCTTCGACTACCACATACATCATGGCGCCTGCGCTGAAAGCGAGAAGCCAGGGCATAAAAGGGGTGATCCAAGCCGCGCAGAGCACGACCAGAAGACCGAAAACGGGTTCAGCCAAGCCGGAAAAAGCACCGAAGGCGAATGCCCGACGGGCGCTGTAGCCTTCCTGACGAAGCGGTAAAGATACTGCCGCGCCTTCCGGTACGTTTTGAATTCCCATGCCAAGCGCCAAGGCAAAGGCCGCAGAGAGCGCCACAGGATCACCCGTTTGCGCAGCGACGACAAACAAAAGGCCCACGCTCATGCCTTCGGGGATGTTGTGCAGCGTTACGGCCAAAAAGAGAAGAGAGGCGCGGGAAAGTTCAGATTTCGGACCTTCCGGGTCTTTGGAACCGGGATGCAAGTGAGGAAGGATCTCATCCAAAAAGAGCAAAAAGGCCACACCAAAAATAAAACCGCCAGCGGCCGGCAACCACCCGGAGCCGCCAGCTTCTTCGGCCGCTTCCATCGCAGGAATCAAAAGACTCCAGACCGAAGCTGCGATCATGATGCCTGCGGCTAGCCCCAAGGCCATGCGGTGAATATTTTCCGAAATCTTTTTTCTAAAGAAAAAGACGCTTGCCGCGCCCAACGCGGTCATCAAAAAGGTAAAGCCAGTACCGGCTGCTACCCAGCCGAATGTTGTCAACAGATCCATCGTATTCTCTCATTACTTTTGAGGAAATTATGCAGGTCTTTTTGTTTTTCCTCCATCTTAAATTGATAGAATCTATGAAAGTATTAGACGGAGACAAACACTATGGCCAGACAAATGAACGCAATTAATCAGGCAATGCTTTATTTGGAAGTGATTCGGCGCATTCCCCGTCACCGTTTCATCTCCACAATCGAAATTCAAAATAGTCTCCGCGCTTCAGGCATCAACGTGCAGATTCTGACGCTGCAGCGCTATCTGAAACAGCTCTACGAAAGCGGCAATCTTCCTTTAGAGAGAAACGACAACGGGCGCCCATTCAGCTATCGAATGGGAACGGACTCCACGCCCTTCCCCTTTACCAAGCTCTCGCCTCAGGAAGCCTTAATGCTTCGGCTCATTGAAGCCAATCTTCACTATCAGCTGCCGGGCAAGCTCAATAGAGCGATGGAGCCATTTTTTGACGCCGCGCGCCAAACGCTCTCCGAAACCCAAGGCAAAATCACGCATGAAAACGAGTGGCTCAACAAAGTGGCCGTGGTTTCAAACACCTTGCCTCAAATTCCGCCCTCGATTAAACCCAGAATTTTTGAGGCGGTCTCCAACGCCCTTTTTGAAAACAAAAAACTCAAAATCACCTATCACAACGCAGAGGGCAAAGAAAAAACCAAGACCGTCTCGCCCATGGGACTGGTCCAGCAGGATATCCGCCTTTACCTCGTGTGCCGATTTGACGGCTATCAGGATATCCGCCACTTGGCGCTGCACCGCATCAGAAATGCAGAACTTTTGACGGAACCCGCGCAGAAAGAATTCAATTTCGATATCAAAACTTACGTTAAAGAGCATCACTTCAACTACAGCAACAGTGAAACCAAGATGGTTAGGCTCACGCTCGTCTTCACCAATGAAGCGACAGCGCTGAATTTAACCGAAGCGCCTTTTAACAGGACACAGAAAATTGAAAAACTTGAAGACGGTCGCTATCGCCTGACCGTTAAGATCGAAGACTCGCTGCTTTTGGACGGCTGGATCAACACCTGGCGCGATATCGCAGGCATTGTGAGCGTAGAAAAGAAAACTCTTTAGGATGAAGCGATGTTAAAAACCGTCTACAGCAACGCCTACGAAATTCTTGAAGCGTACCTTACGGCTGAGCTTACCGAAGACAAAAAGGCAGGGGCCAATCCTTTTGACCGTATTCGCGTGATTTCATCCTCGGGCGCGATCAATAACCGCCTGCGTCAGCACATCGCGCAAAGTTCCGGCATCTGCTCAGGCGTGGACTTCTGGACAACCGCCTCATGGTTTCATAACTACGCAGGCATCGGCGTGGGCGAACCCGAAGAAGCGCAGGACTTTCTTTGGGTGATTTGGTCGGTTTTAACTGACGAATTTATTGCTAAGCACCCTCGGCTGGCAACCTTTTTCAGTCACAGGGAATCGACCGCCGAAAAAGCCCTGGCGCGCTATGAACTTGCGGGCAAAATCGCCTCCGTATTTGATAAGTACGTTAACTATCGCTTTGACTGGGTGGTGCGTTGGATGGGCTTAACTCAAGTTAAAGCTCAAACACTGTATCAAGGTGTAGACGAGAAACTCCTCGCTAAAGAAGAAAAAGCGCTCACTGCGCACCCTGACTACGAATGGCAAAAAGCTATTTGGGAGAAGCTTTCTCAAACAACGGTCTGGGCTGGACGCGAAACGCTCAAGCTTTACGCAAACCCGGAGTCTTTAAAAATCAAGTTTGACAACGAACCGGAAACGCTTCACTTTTTTGCGCCGATGGGCATATCGCCCCTGATGCTTCCGGTGATCAAACTATTGTCCGAGCATGGGCACAAGGTATACGTCTACCTTCTGAATCCGTGTGTGGAATATTGGTTCGATTCTTTCGCCGACACGAACAAAAAAACAGAAAGCGCGCTTGGCTATTTGCGCAAAAACGCCGCTTCCACCCGGGCGATGATAAACCGTTTCTGGACGTTTACGCCTGAAGGCCGCGAAGACTCGGGCCACGAACCGCAAAAGCTTCCCGATCTCACGAAAGCGCCCCTGCAAAAGCTCGACATCTGGACACGCGGAGAAACGGAGCGCCTAGACCTTGTGCAGGATCGCGATACGCTCTTACATCGCGCGCAAAATGCGCTGCTGCAAAATACATCAGCCATTCTTCCGGACAAAGTGGCTGAAGATGACCGCACAATTCGGCTTATCAAAGCACCGACACTCACCCGCGAGGTGCAAAACGCGATCAACATGATTCAGGCATTTTTCTCGGAAAAAGATTTGAACCTGAAGCCTGAAGACGTGCTGCTGGTGACGCCAGAAATCGACAAGACCGCGCCCGTCTTTGAAGCCTGCATGCAGGCACTTTCGGCCGACTGCCGAATTGACTACCAGATTTTTGGGCGCTCGGGTTCCCCGTCTTTGATGGCCGCTCGGGCACTTGTCGATCTGGGCAAGCTTTTGATGGATGGGATCACGCTCGATAGGCTAAATGCGTGGCTGGAGCTCCCGATCGCGGCGCAAAGTCTTGGGTTGACGCTTGACGACCTCAATATTTTGCACGATTGGCTGCGCACGGCAGGCTTTCGCGCAGGGCTTAACGACCATCATTTCAAAGCCACGCACCCTGAGGCAAACGACGCTCTCTTAACGGAAGCTTCCGACGGCACGCTTGAGCGTGCCATCGAGCGCTTAAGCTGGGGCTACGTCTTGGATGAAGGAACCGATGCTTGTCCGTGCGACATTTTGCCCGTGGAGCATGGCTCCAATCGCTTCAATACCCTTTCTGAAAACCAGCCGCTTTTCCTGAAACTTTGTCTTTTGTACGAAAAATTCAACACGGCTTTTGAAGAGATGCAAAAGCTGGGTGATGAGGCGCTGCCTGCCAATCTCTCGCTTTGGGCCCATGGCCTTGTTGAAGCGTTCTTTGCGCAGCACACCGACAAGGTTTCGCTTATGAGTTTGCGAAACGATCTGCGGGTGCAGGAAATTGCGCTTACAACCGTGCCGGAACCCATCACGATGCCGCTTTCGGTATTTTGGCGAGCGTTCGAAGACAAAATTTCGGAACCCGCAGACCGTAATCCGGCCGTCGGCCGCATTACGTTGGCCCCGATGAATACATTCCGGGGTCTGCCCTTTAAGGTGATCTTCGCAATCGGCATGGGTGAAGAGTCGGGCTTTCCGGGCAATCAGCGCTTTGAAGAGTTTGACCTCATGGGCAGCGACGACTTAAAGCGACAAAACGACAGAGACAGCCGCTCGGACAATCGAAACGTCTTTTTGGATCTTTTCTTGGCTGCACGCAAGCGTTTCGTGTGCTCATACACGATCGGAAGCAACAAAAAAGCGCCGAAAAACGCTTCCCCAGTCGTAGTCGACCTCTTCGACTTTCTGACGCAAAACGCCAAACAGGAAGCTGAGGAAACTGCTATTGAAGCAAAAGAGCGGATGATTGCGGCGCTTTCGGCTGAAATTTCCCTCACCGACACAGACATTTCCAATTTCGTTTCGCCCAAGCCACGTTATTGGAAGAGTTTTATGAAAGGTGCTCTTGAAGCACTTGAGGTTGCTCGTGAAAGCGGCTACCAAAATGAGGAACCTCTCGGTCTCACGGGACCTTTGGCTCTTGCCGACGCTGACCTTAAGCCTCTTTACATTGAAGAAATTCTCGCTTTTTACAAAGATCCGACGAAGTGGCTGCAGGACAAATTAAATTTCAAGGCGCCTGCCCAAAGCGAAGACGATGAAGTTCCCCTAATCGGCACTCAGGATCGTCTTGAAGTGGCCCTCTTCAAACGAGAGGCGCTCAAGATGTATGAAGCCGGCATGAGCCGTGAGGATGTCCTCAAAAAGATTGCGTTCGACCCGACAAAGGGCACGCAAACAAGCCGTGTTCTTCGCTATGAAAGTCTCGCCGCAAGTGTTGAAGAAGCTTTCCGCATGAAAGAAGAGATCATTCAATCGGCACGATGCGAAACGGCGAACTATCAGAAGGCGCTCGGCAATAGTGCTCCCTACAACGAACTCATTGCTGAGGCGATCACGTGTTACTACTTCGATGATCTGAAAAAAGAAGAAGGTCGTTGGTCTGATGTGATTGAAAAAGACAAACCCTACTTGATCGAAATCTGCACCTCAGGCTCGTCTGTCAAGCAGGCGATTGTCAAAGCCGCTTTGCTCTCCTTTATGGGCATGAGCGCCAATCTGATTTTGATTGATTTCGAAGCAGATGAAC
This sequence comes from uncultured Burkholderiaceae bacterium, assembly GCA_944390675.1. GTDB lineage: Bacteria > Pseudomonadota > Gammaproteobacteria > Burkholderiales > Burkholderiaceae_F > Aphodousia. The sequence continues at coordinate 134,822 of CALXQR010000004.1, read as the reverse complement.
CATTGAAGGTATTGATGATGCCGGATGCGCAATTTTGCGGAATTTTTACTCAATCCATTATCGGCCTCATGATTGAAACGCTCAATAACCCCGGCTTAATCAGTCAGGGATGGGATGAAGACGTGCAAAAAATATTCATGCGCGGAAGAGATTTGGATGAAACTCAATCCCTAACCAAAGCATTTTTCAGCCGTGCCGACGATTTGATTGCTCCGTTGAATCTTTATCCGCCAAAAAAGAGCAGGAAGACTGATCGTCAAAAGAAACTCGAAAATTTTGAAAATTCTCTCGACGACCTAAGAGGTGCCGCATCATGAAAAAAAATATTTTTAATGTGGTGAGCTCTGAGATCAAAGGACGTCACCTGATTGAAGCAAGCGCCGGCACCGGTAAGACCTATTCGCTCATTCATATTGTGCTGCGGTTGATTGTCGAAGAGCAAATTCCGATTGAAAGACTTCTTGTCGTCACGTTTACCAAGGACGCCACGGCAGAACTCAGGCTTCGCATTCGCGGCATTCTGATTAAGGCCGCGGAGGCCTTCGCGGAGGCGACAAAAAATGACCCCCGGTACGACGCGACGTTGCTTGAGTTAATTGAAAAGTGGCGTGCCGCGGGTGTTTCCGCTGACATTTTCAGCCGCGCCATTGAAAGGCTCGATGACGCGTCGGTCTGCACAATCCACAGTTTCTGCCAAAAGATGCTCGAAGAAAATAAATTCTCGAGTTCCGAAGGCTTTGATTTTGAAATCGGCAACAGCGCTGATCTGCAAACCGAAGTTATTGAAGAATTCCTGCGAGAAGAGTTAACCAACGCTTCTAGCGATCGAGTCAAAAAAATATTGATTGAATCGTGTATTACCAATGAGCAAAACAACAAGACAACGGTTTGGCAGGACATCTTAAAAGCGCTCACCTCAGCGCCTGAATCCGCTAAGCATGCCATGCTTGACGATTTGCTGAATGTGAACCCGGTAACGGGCAAACACGATAAAAACTGGCCTGTCAATGACGACGATAAAGAAACCGAATCCGCGCTTCATGCGATCTTTGCCCGCTTTATCGAAAAAGCGCCCGAAGCGTTAAAGACCAAAAAGCGCCGCGCAGGTTTGAGAGACTTCAATGATTTGCTTTTGGATATGTACGCCGAACTCGGCAACACGGCTTTTGTCCAACGGATTCAAAGCCGCTACGACGGTATTTTGATTGACGAATTCCAAGACACGGACCCGATTCAGTACACAATCTTTAAGCGCCTGTTCTTGTCTGAAGACTCTTCGGCACAATCGGTCTTTTTTGTGGGCGACCCCAAGCAATCCATCTATCGATTCAGAAATGCGGACTTAAACACCTATTTGGCGGCTCAAAGCGATATCGGTGAAGTCAGTGAACTGCAGGTGAACTATCGCTCAAGCCCCGAACTGCTTGCTGGCATCAATGCTTTCTACAGTCTCGCTGAGAACCCATTCTTAGACTCAGGTGTCGGATACAGTCCGACTAAAGCGGGTGCGAAAAAGGGCCCCCTTCTTATCAAAAAGGGCGAAACGTTCGAGCCGCTCCCCGCTTTTGAAATCTGGACAAAGGAAAAATTCGAGCTCAACCCCGAGGGTAACCGACGCCAGCAGGCTGAATTGGTGGCTTCTGAAATTGAGGCGCTTTTGTCAGGCAATGTCTATAAGACGCCAGAAAAGAAGCTGCAGCCCAGTGACATTGCGGTTTTAGTACGTGCCAAAACCCACGTTAAGTTCTTGGAAGACGCTCTTACGCACCGGGGCATCCGAATGCTCTTTCGGGATGAGTCGAACATTTTTGCTACGGATGAAGCCAAGGAGATGCTCGCTTTGTTTCAAGCGATGGAGTCGCCTCAAGATGTGCGCACCGTCAACTTCGCGCGCGCAACGCGCCTCATGGGTGAAAGCGTCAATTCGATTGCTCCCGAAGCCTTTGTGAGCGCAGATGAAGACGGCATTGATGATCAGGCCGCATTAAAAGCACGGGAACTCATTGATTCGGCCGCCGCGATTTGGACAAAACGCGGTGTGTCAGCCGCCGTTAACAAAGTCATGTTTGAGTGCGACACGCAAAGAAGGCTTCTGCCGGTTAAAAACGGCGAACGGCGTCTGGCCAATTACCAGCAGTTAATCGAGGTGCTTCAGGAAGCTTCGAGCGCTTTTAAGAACATTTCGGGTTTGGCACGATGGTTTAAACAACAAATCCAGAATCCGCCCGATGACGAACGCTTTTATTTACGGCTTGACAGTGACGCCGATCTTGTCAATGTCATGACGATCCATAAGAGTAAGGGCCTGGAATTCCCCGTTGTTTTCCTCCTCTACGCAAACGAGCTTGAAATGCCGACTCTCGGCAGATCACGCACACGCACGTTTAAAGAGATTCATAACGGGAAAATTGAGCATCATTTCAGTTTGGCAAAAGTCAATGCGAACATCTTCCCAGCCCTTTACCACGAGGAAGAGCTTGAACTTTTGCGTCTGGGCTACGTCGCGATGACCCGCGCGTCTCAGCGCCTGGTATTGCCCCTTACGTACTTTAAGAGCGGCAAAACAACAGTCAAAGGCTTTGATAACGGCTACACGCGTGCGCTCACCGGTTCCGATTCACTTGAGCCTGAAGACTTTGAGCGCGCAATAAACAAGCTTTCTCAAACGAAAGGCTCGCAGATTTATATCCGCCGAATCGACGACAATACCGAAGAGCTTGAGTGGCACGCCATTAAAAAGGCCCCTAACGTTGATAAGGACATGAAGGAGTGCTCGATTTCTGCCGCAGCGTCGCGCGTCATCGGCACCTCATGGTTCCCAACAAGCTACACGGCAATCGCTCGCGGCGCAGCGGAAACCACCGAAGCGCTCACCTTGATGCAGGAAAAAGAAGATTCTGAAGATGAGCTCATTGAAGAGTCCGCGAAGATCGCCCCGGTCGTCTCAAAAGATCCGCAGCAATTGACCATCATGGATTTTGAGCGAGGGCTTGAGAGCGGAACGTTCCTACACTTGCTCTTTGAACGCGCAAACTACACCGTTGTTAAAAACGCCAAGGATGGTGTTTCTGAAGCAGAAAACACGCTTAATCAAATGCTCATGCGTTTGATGATGCCCTTTAAATACCATCTTCAGCCTTATGGACCGGAGGCCTTCCTGCCCATCTTTAACAAGCTGCTTAAAGATGTGCTTTGCGCGAAGCTTGTGGATAAGAGTGTCTTCGGGACTAAAAACCCCCTTTATCTTTGCGATTTAAAGGACGAGTCAAAAACTGCCGAAATGGGCTTTACGATTGCGATCGGTGAGCCAGAGGAAGGCAGAAAGCCCGTAACCGCAAAAAATTTAAGCAAGCTCTTGTCGCGTTTTGATGAGATTTATCACATTGACATTGAAAACGATCGTGAGCTTCGCGGCTATTTAACGGGCGCGATTGACCTGTGCTTTGCGTTCGAGGGCAAATACTTCGTACTCGACTGGAAGGGAACAAAGCTCGGTGAGACACCGGAGGAATTCACTCAGGAGCGGATGGTAAGCGAAATTAAGCGCCACCACTACAGTCTCCAATACCTAATCTATTTGGTGGCTTTGAGGCGCCACTTGGCGGCAAACGGCATTGAAAATCCTGATGAAAAAATCGCAGGCGCCATCTACGCCTTTATCCGCGGCATCCGCGCAGCTGACGATAAACCCTACGGTGTTTTTGTCGCTGCGCCCCCTAAAGCGCTTGTCGCCTGCCTCGATGAATTCTTTACAAAGGGCTACCACGCAGGAGCCGTTGAGGCATGGGCTGCCGCCACACGAACTGAAGGAATTTAACCATGGTCAGAAGAAAACCTAAAGCCATTATTTTGGATTTGGACGGAACGCTATGCGAGTGCACACATCGTCAGCACTTTATGCAGGAGCGGCCCAAACGTCGGGACGAATTTCATTCGGCCTGCATTTTCGACACCGTTAATCCTTCGGTGGCCGCCATTATTGACATGGCCAAAGCCTCGCAGATCAACGTGATTTTGCTCTCTGCGCGCCCTGCTCGCTTTAAAGCGCTCACCGAAGAGTGGCTCGCAAAAAACAATATCCATTATGATCAACTGATTTTGAGCAACTACCCGGAACTGACCGACCCGGAATTCAAGCTCAAGATGTACCGAGAACTGATTGAACCGTATGCGGACGTAATTTTCACCGTTGATGATCGCGATACCGTGGTTCGGATGTGGCGCGAAATCGGATTGACGTGTCTGGATATCGCCGGCAACCACTTTTCCTAAACAGGTCCGACTATGCAGCAAGACGAAAACGTTCAATTAAGTGAGACGCAGCTGGCGTACCGCACGATCGGGCAGGCGTTATGGAACACGCTTTGTCGGGCGCGCTCCATCCAAAAAGAGACGCCTGAATGTTTAAACAGACTGATGGATGCCTTGGCCGAAAGCGAAGAAAAAGGCAGCGTCTGCGTTCAGTGGAGCAAGAAACAAAAGGCTGTTTTATCGTCCAAAGAGTGTGAAGAACTTAAAGACTATGGGCTTCTGACTGAAAAGCCTGAAAAACTAGAGCAAAGCGGCAACCAAGAGATTCCTTTTGTGCTCGACCGTCAGTCATCGGTGACTCGCGTTTATACGCAAAGACGCTTTATGCAGGAGCGCGAGGTCGCGCTCAGTATTCTGGCAATGAGTCAAAAGAAAATCGGTGCTCTCAAAGCGCCTGTTAAGAAAGCGCTCCTTGGCTTTAACGAGCTTCAATACGGACCGGCACGAGAAAATGATGAAGAGTCCCGCGCTGAACAGCAAGGCGCCGTTGCCGAAGCTTTAAAGCATCAATTCTTTATCATCACAGGCGGCCCCGGCACGGGTAAAACAACCGTTGTAGCAAAACTTCTGGAGTGCCTCCTTATCGAAAATCCGACGCTCAAAATTGCACTTGCCGCGCCGACCGGCAAAGCCACTGCCCGCATTATGCAGTCGCTTATTAATTCAACACAGCGTTTCCCGGACTATTTCAGCCATGTGATCGAACGAATCAACGCCGATTCCTTGCCTGCGCGCACCATTCATAAATGGCTTTTGAGCCCGAATGAAAAAGGCAAAATTCCCAATGAGGAACAGCCCCTTGATGTGGATGTGATGATTATTGACGAAGCCTCGATGATTGATCTACGGCTAGCCAAGAGACTTCTGAGCGTTATTGATGAAAACCGAACTCGGCTTATTTTGCTGGGTGACAAGTATCAACTGTCTGCCGTGGGTCCAGGTTCTGTGCTGGGAGATCTCACCGCCAAAGACGGAGCGATGGCAAAAAATGTGGCAGAACTCACCATCAGCCATCGCTTCACGAGCGACTCGAACGTCGGCCTTTTAGCTTCTGAAATTAAAACAGCCGAAAAGCCCTTTGACATCAAAAGCTTTATCGATGAATTTAAATTACGAGGCGAAGGCAAGGATCAGGTGAGCATCAAGCTTTATCACGCAAACGACTTTGTCGATCGCTCGCTTCGCGCTTGGATGAAACCGCACCTTGACGATTACCTCATGGCGCTTAAAACTTATCAAAAGAAAAAAGATGGACCAAGCCTTCAGGCGCTTTGGCTTGAAGCCGAGCGCTTCAGAGTGCTCTGTGCGACACGAGTCGGCACAAACGGCGTCAACGCCATCAATGACTACGCCGAAAGTCTAGTAAGAGAAGAAGTGGGTGCACCGTCAGACGCACTCTTTTATCCGGGCCGTCTGGTGATTATCCGCAAAAATACGCCGAGCCTGGATGTCTATAACGGCGATGTGGGAATCGTTATTGAACAAGCAGGCGACGTATCTCGCTATGAGCTTTTTATCGGCGACCGTGATAAGCGCATTCCGGCGGGGCTTTTACCCGAACACGACACGGCTTTTGCGATGACGATTCACCAATCTCAGGGCTCGCAGTTTGAGCACGTCGCTGTGCTTTTGCCAAACGACGCCGAAAATCCCCTTTGCAGCCGAGAACTCTTTTATACCGGTGTGACGCGTGCTCAAAAAGAAGCGGCAGTGTTTGGATCGCTCACGAGCATTGAACGTTCGGTTCTAACAAGAACGGAGCGCGCAAGCGGTTTGGCGGACCGCCTGGCCCAAAAATAACGATGGCGCCCGAAGGCGCCATCATAATAATATTAAAACGATCTCAACTTGCTATACAAATCGCATCACGCACATGATACCGATCATGATAAAGGCGATGGCAAGTTTGGCGGCGATGCCCGCGATCATGCCGATCCAGGTGGCCCAACTGACCTTACCCGCTTTTCTCATATCGCGGTGACCGATCATCTCACCGATAAAGGCACCGAACACGGGGAAAAGGAAAATCCCTACGAGCCCGAAGGGAATACCGATAATCGTGCCGAGGAATGCGCCTGAGAGTCCGAGCTTTGTGGCCCCCGCTTTCTGCGCCCCCATTGTCTGACTCACCCAATCAATAATGAGCGAAATAACGGTCAATGCACCCAACGCGATCAATGTACCCCAGCCGAAGTACTGGTAGTCTTCCATATAGCCGATGAGCCAGGCGCCTGCGAAAATCATGGGGATCCCGGGCAGCGCCGGAACAATCGTGCCCGCCACGCCCACAAGGATCAGCAAAAAAGCCACGCCATACAAACCATAGGTGATCAATGCATCCATGATCAGACCCTCGCTCTGCTCTTAAATTGAGTGTACTCACCGAAGAATGTGAGTTCCACCGTGCCGGTCGGACCGTTACGCTGTTTACGGATAATGGCTTCAGCGTCCCGTTCCTGATCGGTGTCTTTGAGGTCTTGGTTATAGACGACGTCACGGTAGAGGAAAATAATGACGTCGGCGTCCTGTTCGATAGAACCGGATTCACGCAAGTCACTCATCATCGGGCGTTTGTCGGGTCGCTGTTCAAGCGAGCGGTTTAACTGCGACAGGCCGATGATCGGACAATTAAGTTCTTTAGCCAAAAGTTTCAGACCGCGGGAAATGTCTGAAATTTCCTGCGCGCGGTTTTCGCCTCGTCCGTCCCCGCTCATCAACTGGATGTAGTCAACGACAATCAAACCCAATTGCTTGACTTCACGTGACAGGCGCCGCGCACGCGATCTTAAGTCAGAAATGGTCAAACCGGACGAATCGTCAATAAAGATGTTCTTGGAGTTGGCGATATCGGTCACCGCCGCGCTCATCTTTTGGAATTCGTCCCCTTCCAAACGACCGTTTCTCAAGTGTTCCAAACGAATGCGCTGATAGGAACTGATCAGACGCATCGCCAACTGCTCGGCAGGCATTTCCATGGAGAAGATCGCCACGGGCATCTCCGCGCGCATCGCCACGTACTCGGCGATATTCATCGCAAAGGTCGTTTTACCCATAGCAGGGCGTCCGGCCACAATGATGAGTTCGCCAGGGTGCATGCCTTTTGTCAAACGATCCAAGTCAATGAAACCCGTGGGCACTCCCGTCACAGGATTTTGACTCTTGGAGTTATAAAGCTTTGTGACAAGTTCAGCGACTGCATTTAAAGCGCCCTTCACGGGTTTGAGTCCGGCACCAGCAACCTGCGCGTCTTCACTGATCTTGAAGATGGAGCTTTCAGCGCGATCCAAAATGTCTTTCGTTTCCACGCCTTTGGTATCAAGGGCAGAATCCACAATTTGGGAGCCCACATTAACAAGACTTCTGAGAATGCTTCTGTCGCGGACAATTTCTGCGTAACGCCGTGCGTTGGCGGAGTTGGGCGTATTCATCGCCAAAGAGTTTAAAAAGCTCTTTGTGCCTTCCTGCCCCAAACCAACAGCCGCCATGGAATCATGCACGGTTAAGACGTCAGCCGGACGCCCTTGGCTGATCAGCTGCGTTATATGTTCGTAGATACGACGATGGTCGCCTCGATAGAAATCTTCGGGCGTCACCACGTCATTGACCATATCAAAGACGCGGTTATCAATTAAAAGACTGCCCAAAAGGCCTTGTTCGGCTTCAGTCGAATGAGGCGGCAGACGGACAGAATCGTTCGTTTTTTCTTCAGCCATTATTCTGATTCAGTTATTAAACAGGTACTTTAAATAGACGAGTTATTTTAGCAGAGACACTCTGATTCTCTTGGCTGATTTTGTTTCAATCTAAAACAAAAGGCCCGATTCCAAAGGAACCGAGCCTTCCGTCTTAATCGAGGTATCGATTAGGCTTCAGCCACGACACGCACGGTGATTTCGGCGGTGATGTCCGTCATCAAACCGATAACGATCGGGGTTTCACCCAAAGCCTTGATCGGGCCGTTCGGCAAACGAATCTGAGACTTCTTAATGTCGAAACCTTGAGCTTGAAGAGCTTCAGCAATGTCAGCGTTCGTGACGGAACCGAAGAGACGGCCGTCAACACCAGCCTTGCTGGCCACTTCAACCACGTCGCCGTTCAACTTAGCGGCCACAGCTTCGGCGGCAGCGATACGTTCGGCTTGAGCCTTTTCGAGCTCAGCGCGGCGTTGTTCGAATTCGGCGATAGCAGCTTGCGTAGCACGCTTGGCACGCTTCGTGGGGATCAAGTAGTTACGAGCGTAACCATCCTTAACCTTAACGATGTCACCCAATTCACCGAGGTGGGTAATCTTTTCAAGAAGAATAACTTGCATTTGATTAACTCCTCACTCGATTATTGATTGTCCGTGTACGGCAACAAAGCCAAGAAACGAGCGCGCTTGATGGCCGTGTCGAGTTGACGTTGATAGTGAGCCTTCGTACCCGTTAAACGAGCCGGCATGATCTTGCCGTTTTCTTGGATGAAGTCACGGAGCGTTTCCACATCCTTGTAGTCGATCATTTCGACGTGTTCAGCCGTAAAGCGGCAGAACTTCTTGCGCTTAAAGAGCGCGTTTTGTTGGTTGCCACGGCGCGGCTTACCCTTGCCCTTTGCACCAAAAGCCATTTTTAAACTCCTTGTGAGTATTGCGTAATATGAACGATCATCTGTCGTGAACGCTGCGAGCGCGGGGCTAAAAAACCGGAGATCTCAAAAACCGATCCCAAAGGCTCTTTATCCAGTGCCAGGGCGATATCGCCACAGGCTTTTGCGGCAAAATCAAAAACCAATTTACGTTCTTGAGATGCCTCTTTTACCACACTTGCGTGGTGAAACACCACTTCTAAAACCGCCAGGCCCGCGGGTGTGTACCGCATCTGGGCTTTCTGAGTGAACTCACCAGTTAATCGGATTGTGTTCACGGCGCGTCTTCTTGTTCTTTCGACAGGGATAAAAAATTAATTAAGCAGCGGCAGCTTCTTGAGCTTGAGCGGCTTGGACCTGAGCCTGAGCAGCTTCGCTGGCAGCCTTCTTCTGTTCTTCTCTTTCGACGATCTTCATCATCGGAGAGGGAGCAGTTTCAGCCTTCTTCATCTTGATCGTTAAATGACGCAACACGGCGTCGTTGAAGCGGAAGCCGTTTTCGATCTCAGCGAGCGTTTCGTGCGTGCATTCGACGTTCATGAGAACATAGTGAGCCTTAACCAACTTTTGAATCGGATAGGCCAACGGACGGCGGCCCCAGTCTTCCACACGATGCATCTTGCCGCCTTGTTCAGCGACGAGAGCCTTGTAGCGTTCGATCATAGCGGGCACTTGCTCGCTTTGATCCGGGTGCACAATAAAGCAAATTTCATAATGACGCATTGGAATTGTCTCCTTACGGGAAAAGCCACCCGGAGCGTCTATTTCCGGTGTGGCAAGGACAGAAAAAGGCGATTGTAATCGATAATCACCGCCTTTGCAAGATCAAACTGCCCTTTTTTTTCGCTGAATTTTTAAAGAGTTAGCGAAAAAAGCCGCCAATCTTTGCAAAAGCGGCGCTATATTAGCACCAAAGCGTCTGTTTTTGGGAGAAATTTTGATGCAACTCACTGTTGTCGTTGAAAATTTTTGCACAAACCGCCTTTTGAAAGCGGAGTGGGGCTACTGTCTTTATTTGGAAAGTGACAAAACACGCCTTTTACTCGATACGGGCTCTGAAATGCATTCTCTGATGCACAACCTGCGCGTGCTCAAAATTGATCCATCACGCATTGACCACATCGTGTTTTCTCATGCGCATTTTGATCACACAGGGGGCCTCGTAGACGCCATTCTTGCCGCTCCTCTTGCCCGCCGCTGGGGGTCATCTGCCATGAGCGTTCAGAGATGGTCAGACGCTGATCAAAAAAGAAACGGCGGTGGCGGCCCCCTCTTTGCAAACATCCTCACCGATCCTTTTGACACTTGGGCGCAGATTACAGACGAAGTCATTGCCTTCACAGTTCCTGCGGCTGAGCGCGATCACCGTTTTGTGAATTCAAAGAACATGTGGGAAGAAACGCCTGACGGTCAAAAAATTCCCGATACGTTCAAAGACGATGTGTCGCTTCTTGTCAAAGGCGAGCGCGGCGCAAGCGTCGTTTTGGGTTGCGCCCACGCGGGCTTGCCCAACATTCTTCGCTACGCGCAAAAGACTTTTAACGTGGATTCGTTTGACACGGTTTTAGGCGGCACACATTTAAGTGCTGCCTCAGCCGAAGAGCTTCCGATATGGATTGAGGCGCTCAAGGCTTTTGATGTCAAGCGCTGGCGCCCCAATCATTGCACGGGATTTAAGGCCGCAGCGGCCATGGCAAAAGTCTTCGACGATGTGGACTGGGCGGGCTGCGGAACCCGAATAATTCTTTAGCTATTCGCGCCTTAATTCAAAGCGCGGGAAAAGCTTTTGCAACGCTTCAAGGGTTTCCGGTTCCGGATATTCGTGGCCGACGTTGGCAAAGGGCAAATCCAGCTCTTTAGGCTTGCGGTAGACCTGAAGCGCGAAAGTTTCAACGCCGCGGCTTCGAAGCTCTTTTGCCAGAGACAGAATTTTTTCGTCAGGCAGATATGCCGGATGTGCCGTTGTGCGGCACTCATAAGAGACACCCGTCTTTTGGATCAACTCAAGCGTTTGAGAAACGTGATCGGCAGGATCGGATTTATTAAGTCCCGTGATCCAACGATAGGCTTCGGCATCCGTCAATGAAGCCTTCACATCAAGCCCCACCCAATCGACAAGATCAATCACTTGCGCGACGTGCTCCGGGTAGCAGCCCGAGGTGTGAAGGCCTATCTTAAATCCCATTTCTTTCACCCGCTGCATCGCATCGCGAAGCGCAGGATCGAGCGTGGGCTCGCCGCCCGAGAATACAACCGCATCAAGGAGTCCTTTGCGGCGCTCTAAAAGCGTGACGAGTTCGCCCCAACTCGAGTGCAGGTATTGAGGCGGAAATTCTCTCGGCTGCATATGCGGATTGTGGCAATAGCGGCATCGCCAGGGGCAGCCCTGAATAAAAGCCACCGCGGAAAAACAGCCCGGATAATCGATACTGGTGTAAGGCGTAATAGCCGCGATTTTAAGTTCATCAGCCACTGCTGCGACACGCTTTTGATCCATGAGTGTCATCCTGAAAAGACAAAGACGCCGGAAACGCTGGCAGCTTTCCGACGTCTGAGACAAGCAATTATTTATCTAAGCCGCACTTGCTTTCAACGAAGCACTTGCGTTCATAGAATTCACCCTTCTTACCAGTATTGAAGGAGGAAAAAGGACGATGGTAACCCATCACTCGAGTCCACACTTCACAGGGTTGGCGTTCGCTGTCTTTCAGTTCAATTTTTTCGTCTTTTTTATCCATTTCAATTCATCCTTATTGTTTAGCAATCAGCCTTGCAGGCCGCTTTGGCTTTCTTGGCGCGAATGAGTTCTGCGTCGCAAATCGGGCAGAAATCATGCCGCCCGGAGATGTAGCCGTGTTTGGGGCAAATCGAGAACGTGGGCGTGACCGTAAGGTACGGTAGACGGAATCTCGAGAGCGCCCGGCGGACCAATTCCTTGCAGGCTTTCGAAGAGCTGATGGCATCGGCCATGTAAAGGTGAAGCACCGTGCCGCCCGTGTACTTGCGCTGCAGATCATCTTGCATTTCAAGCGCGAGGAACGGGTCATCGGTGAAGCCCACCGGCAGCTGAGAGCTGTTGGTGTAGTAGGGGTTGGATTCGGTGCCCGCCTGAATAATGTCCGGGAAGCGCTTGCGGTCTTCCTTGGCAAAGCGGTACGTCGTGCCTTCGGCAGGCGTTGCTTCCAAGTTATACATGTGACCGGTTTCTTCCTGGAATTCCACCATGCGGCTTCTCACATGATCGAGGAGTTTCAGAGCAAACGCATGGCCCCAATCATCCGTAATATCGTGTTCGTCATTGGTGAAATTGCGGATGCATTCATTGATGCCGTTCACACCAATCGTCGAGAAGTGATTGCGCAGCGTCCCGAGATAGCGCTTCGTGTACGGGAAAAGCCCCTGGTCGATGTGGCGCTGAATCACCTTGCGTTTGATTTCAAGACTCGTCTTTGCCAAATCAAGCAAGTGATCCAAGCGATCAAAGAGACCCTTTTCATTGCCCTTGAACAAATACCCCAGGCGAGCGCAATTGATCGTCACGACGCCAAGCGAACCCGTCTGCTCGGCAGAACCGAACAAACCGTTGCCGCGCTTTAAAAGTTCGCGCAGGTCAAGCTGCAGACGGCAGCACATCGAGCGGATCATGTTGGGCTTGAGTTCCGAATTAATGAAATTCTGGAAGTACGGTAAGCCGTATTTCGCCGTCATGGCAAAGAGGCGATCGGCGTTTTCGCTGTCCCAATCAAAATCCGGCGTGATGTTGTAGGTCGGAATCGGGAAGGTGAACACACGGCCCTTGGCATCGCCCTTGGTCATCACTTCGATGTAGGCGCGGTTGATCATGTCCATTTCGCGTTTGCAGTCACCGTACGTGAAGGGCATTTCTTCGCCTGCGATCACTGGATGCTGATCCTTGAGGTCATCCGGACAGGTCCAGTCAAAGGTGAGGTTTGTAAAGGGCGTTTGCGTGCCCCAGCGAGACGGAACGTTCAGGTTATAGATGAGTTCCTGAATGCTTTGAAGCACATCCTCATAGGGCACATTGTCTTTCTTAATGAAAGGTGCAAGATACGTGTCAAAAGAGGAGAAGGCTTGAGCGCCCGCCCATTCGTTTTGCATCGTGCCCAAGAAGTTCACGATTTGACCCGTGGCCGATGACAAGTGTTTTGGGGCACCCGCTTCCACTTTCCCCGGCACACCGTTGAGCCCTTCGGTTAAAAGCGTGCGAAGGGACCACCCGGCGCAGTAACCCGAGAGCATATCGAGGTCATGGATATGAACGTCAGCCTCACGGTGAGCGCGGCCGATTTCGGGCGGATAGATGTAATTGAGCCAATAGTTCGCAACCACTTTGCCCGAGACGTTGAGAATCAGGCCGCCCAATGAGTAGCCTTGGTTGGCGTTAGCGTTGACGCGCCAGTCAAGCTGCTGGAGATATTCATTGATGGAAGACTCCACATTGACCCAGCTTTGGCGTGCGTCACGCGCTTTCTGACGCTGTTCGCGATAAACAATATAGGCGCGAAGCGTCTTGAAGTAGCCCTCTTCAAAAAGGGCGTGTTCAACGGCGTCCTGCACCTGTTCAATGTGAGGCGTCACTAAATTGAGCGCCGTTAAGGCCGGCAGCACGCGTTCTTCTGTGATCTGATCGGCGCGGGCGGCGTCAAATTCGCCGGTGGCTTTGCCCGCCTTGGCGATGGCTGCGGCAATTTTCGAAGGGTCAAAATCCTTCACGCTGCCATCACGCTTGATAATGTGCGACAACTTCTTCTCTAACATCGAGGGTACTCCAAAAGGCAGATCGCTCAACACAACACGAGCGATCCGGATGCAATTACTCTATCGAAGATGGTTTGCTTTTTTTGCTTAATTTTTAGGCATTTTTTTGAGGCCACAATATTTTGGAAAACGCCTCACTGCAAATGAATAGCATTTGGCTGATTATTATTCATTCGGGCTTAATTTACGGGTTTTCCCTATTACACAACATTTAGTGTTTTTACGGTTTTTTCAAAACTATTACTGGTAGAAAAAGACTTGATTTTTTATTTTGTTAAGAAAAAGAATGAGTTGCTGAAAATCAGCTCGTATAGCAAAAAGGTTACCGAAGTTTTTGCCGCACTTCGATAACCTTTTTTAAGCATGGTAAGAGGATTTTCAAAACTGACCAGGCCTTGAATTCGCTCTTACAGGATTGAGGAGCTTACATGCTTATGGAAAATCTGTTGTTCATTTTATCGGATAGGTTCTCTTTTGCAAGACCATGTATTTGTTTTTTATGAATAATTTTTGCATTTTTTAGGTCTTTTCACCTATTTTTGAATATTAAATTAGTTAGTTTTACTCAGAAAAATTGAAAAATTTCTCTAATCTCTGATTCGTAATAAGTTCTAGAAAAGGTAATCCGTTCGGATGATTGTCTTAACATTAAGTACAAATCCCAGTATTCTTACCTAATCATTATTAAAAGAAATCGTGTAAGACAGTCATGGAAACCACACAATCGCGTTACGAAGATTTCCTGAAAATCCAAACGCTTCCCGAAGTTTTGACCCATCATTTGGGCCGCCACGACGATCTCCCCGCTCTCACGCAATATATTTCGGCCGAAAAGAGCTGGAAAACACTCACCTACCGTGAGCTTTATGAGAGAGTGCAGCGCTGGCGCCGCTCCTTTGTCAAACTTAATCTTGAAGCGGGATCCCGTGTGGCAATGCTTTTGCCCAACTGCATTGACGCGATTTGTTTTGACCAGGCGGCCTTGGCCTGCGGCTTAGTTCCCGTTCCTTTGCATGCTGTGGACACTCCGGGCTCGAGCGCCTTCATCTTAAATGACAGTGAAGCGCGCGTGCTGGTGACAGCCAAGTACCTCAAATGGAAAGGCATCCGTCAGGCCGACACGCTTCCCAATTTAAAGGCGGTCATCATCACCGATGACGAAGTGCCCGAAGACGATCAGGTCAATAACCAAGGCGTCAATGTCTGCGCCTTGGCTGATTGGCTCGATGCCGCGGAAAATGTTCCTATTCCAGACATTAAGATTGACCCGGCGGGTTTAGCCGCGCTTGTTTACACCTCCGGCACCACCGGCCGCCCAAAAGGCGTGATGCTCACGCATGAGAACATTTTGGAAAACGCCAAAGGCGTGATGGGCAATATTCGTCCCAATCCCGATGACACGTGGTTTTCTTTCCTGCCCTTGTCGCACACCTTTGAGCGCACCACAAGCTACTACCTAGCGATGGGCATGGGCAATCAAATCTACTTTAACCGCAACATCCTGCAAATCATTGACGATCTGCACTACGTCAAGCCCACCATCATGATGTCGGTGCCGAGAATCTACGAGCGGGTTTATGCGAAACTCACCGAAAAGCTTGCAAAGAAAGGCGCCCTCACACGCTACGTCTTTAATTGGGCCGTTGAAGTGGGCTGGCGGCGTTTTTGCAAAGAAAACGGTCTGACGGTTGAACACTCTTGGCGCGAATTCTTGGACGGTCTTGTGGGCGACTGGCTTGATGAAAAAGTAGGCTCTACCCTTCGTGATGTCTTTGGAGGCGTCAAACCCCATGCGTTCATCTCAGGGGGCGCCGCTTTGAACCAAAACGTTGCCCGCACTTTTATCGGTCTGGGCATTACGATTTACCAAGGCTACGGGATGACCGAAACGAGCCCTATTCTGACCGTCAATAAAGAACATCACAACGATCCGTCCACGGTTGGCGCGCCGCTTCCTAACATAGAACTTCGTTTGGGTGACAATGACGAACTTCAAGTCAAAGGCCCGTGCGTCATGAAGGGTTACTGGAAGCGGCCCGACGCCACCGCCGAAATCTTTACCGAAGACGGCTGGCTCAGAACGGGCGATCAGGCCGACATCCTCCCCTCCGGGCAGGTGCGCATTAAGGGACGCATTAAAGAGATCATCGTCACGAGCACAGGCGAGAAGATTCCGCCCGCAGATCTTGAAATGGCAATCGAAAACGATCCGCTCTTTTCTCAAGTGATGGCTGTGGGCGAAGACCTCCCCTACATCAGCGTGATCGCAGTGCTTGATCCCGATCAGTGGAAAGCGCTTGCACGCGAGTTAAATTTGGATCCCGACGATCCGAAATCGCTTGAAGCCAAGGCTCTGCAGCAAACACTTGTGCGCCGTGTGAAGAAACTTACGCGCGGCTTCCCGCAGTATGGAGTGCCTCGCGCCGTGATTCCGACTCTGATGGCCTGGACGATTGATAACGGGATGCTTACGCCGACGCTCAAAATCAAGCGCCGCGTGATTAAAGCCCGCTATCAGGACGAAATCACCAAGCTCTACGAAACGCACGCCGCTTAAGGCAAAACCTCCTTCACAGCGCAAGCAGAGGCCTCAAAACCTCTGCTTTTTGTTTGCACATTCAGTTTCAAATTAGCGATTTTTTGATCTAATTTCCGCGATCAATCCTGATAAAATGGATCGGTTAGAAAAAACTTAAAGTAAAGACAATCAAAATGGTCGGCCATACATACATTGATGACTTCAAAACGCTGCCTGAGATGCTCGTGCACACCCTTCAAACCAAGCCTGAAAAGGAAGGTTACCGGTACTACGACTACGAGCAGGAAAAATGGACAAGCGTCTCTTGGCGTGAGTTTGGCGAACGCGTAATGAAGTGGCGCAAGGCGCTGGCTGCCATGAATTTCAACCGAGGTGATCGCGTGGCGATGCTTTTGATCAATTCGCTCGACGCCCTCACCTTTGACCAAGCCGCGCTTGCAAACGCCCTTGTGCCTGTTCCCCTTCACGCGATTGACACGCCGGAATCAGCCGCCTACATCATGAGTGATAGCGGCTGCCGCTTTCTCGTGACAACCACCAAGGCGCGTTGGAATGCCATTTTCAATTCCGACACACCGGTTCCCACGCTCGAACAAGTGGTTTTCACGACCGAAGAGGAAGAGGGCGTTAGCGGCAAAACGCGTTATTGCGGCGTGAACAAGTGGCTTGAGGCAGGCAAAGATGTGAAAGAATCCGAGCTGCCTGAAGGCCCCGCCGAAGATGATCTTGCCGCGATTGTCTACACTTCCGGCACCACCGGCCGCCCCAAGGGCGTCATGCTCACGCACAAAGCGGTGCTCTCCAATGTCCAGGACATCGCCAAACAAATGCCTTTGGACGACGATGATCTCTTTTTGTCGTACCTGCCGCTTTCTCACACATTTGAACGCACGGCCACGTACTACAACTGTGTGGCCCACGGCGCCACGCTTGTATTCAGCCGAGGACCGATGCAGTTGGCTGAAGACTTCAATGACATCCACCCCACGTTAATGTGCTCGGTGCCGAGAATTCTTGAGCAGTTCTACGCCAAGATTCAGGCCAAGTACGCCCGCGAAGGAGCTTCGGCTCAGGAAATGGCTGACCGCGTGGTGGCCGCAGGCTGGCGTGATTTTTGCCGCGAAAACGATCTGCCGCTTGAAAATGACGGGTTGCCCGAAATGGACGCCGTCATCAAAGCGCTTTATTTTGATCAGGTTGCCCAGCCCGTGCGCGAACTCTTCGGTCCCCGCTTTAAGTACATTGTGAGCGGTGGTGCCGCCTTAAACGGCATGGTCGCGAAATTCTTCTGCGCGATGGGACTCAATATCCGTCAGGCCTACGGTCTCACTGAATACAGTCCGGTGATCAGCATGAACGGGATGACGGGCAACCACCCGGCAACGGTCGGCCTGCCGCTTGCCCGCTGCCAAGTGCGCGCGGGCGAAAATGAAGAACTTCAGGTCTACGGGCCCAGCATGATGAAGGGTTACTGGAATCTGCCCAAAGAAACTGCTGAAACGTTTACCGAAGACGGTTGGCTCAGAACCGGCGACCAAGTGGACTTAAGCGATGGGGGCCGTGTCAAAATCAAGGGCCGCATCAAAGAAATCATCGTCACGAGCACGGGTGAAAAGATCTGCCCGGTTGACATTGAATTTGCGATTCAAGAAGATCACCTTTTCGAACAAGTGATGGTGGTGGGCGAAGGCCGTCCCTACATCACGGCGCTTGTTGTCGTCAACGATATGCTCTTTAAGCTTCTTTGCCAGGAAGTGGGCATCACGCCCGACAGCCCCGCACTTAACCGCTGCCGCGATCTTCGCGCCAAAGTGGTCAAACGCGTGCGCCTTGCCGCACGCCACTTCCCGCAATACGGCGTGCCGCGCAATGTCTACATTCTGCGCAAGCACTGGACAGCAGAAGACGGACTTTTAACACCCACGATGAAACTGCGCCGCCGTCAGATCGCCGAGCGTTTCGCTAAAGAAATTGAAGAGCTTTACGAATCGCCGCGCAAGCGTTAATCGTTTGAACATTACGTACCGCACCGGGGCCGAACAATCGGCCCCCTTTAATTAAAAAAATGATGTTTTTTGATACGCATTGCCACATTCACATGCCGCAGTTTGATAACGACCGCGAGGACGTTGTCAAACGTATGCGAGAGGCTCAGGTCACGCAATCGGTCGTCGTCGCCACCGAAGTGGCGGAACTTGACGCCGTTGCTGCGCTTTCCCGTGAAAACGCCGGAATTTATACAGCCTTTGCCGTGAGCCCCCAGGATGAAGAACTCCCTGATTTGACTGCAGAGGAAATCGCAAAGATCGTGAGCCGCCCCAAAATGGTCGCCGTGGGCGAAACCGGGCTCGACTACCATTACTGCCATGAGCCGCTTGATTGGCAAAGAAAGCGCTTTGCCACGCACATTGAAGCGGCCAATCTGATCAATAAGCCTCTTATTATCCATTCGCGCGAAGCGCAGGATGACACGATCGCCATCCTGAAAGAAAACCATGCCGATCGTTGCGGCTTTGTGCTTCACTGCTTCTGCGGCGACTGGGACTTTGCCCGCCGCGCGCTCGATATGGGCGGTTTTCTCTCTTTTTCGGGCATCGTCACCTTCCGCACGGCGCTTGATATTCAAGAAGTGGCTAAAAAAGCCCCAGAAGACCGTATCTTTATTGAAACCGACAGTCCGTACCTTGCGCCCGTTCCGCTGCGCGGCAAGCGCAATGAACCCGCCTTTGTTCCGCATGTGGCTCAGTTTTTAGCCGATCTGAGAGGGACAACTGTCGAGGAAATCGCCCGCGTTACAATGCAAAATGCCAATCGCTTTTTTGGAATAAAAAATGATTAAAAATAGTGTCGCCGCTCTTTTGTTAGCCACGAGTCTTGCCGCAGGCGCTCAAAGCGTCGCGCCCAACGTGCCCCTTGCTAAGCAGCTCGAAGATGCAATCGCCCGAGACGATGCCGCAAAGGTTGCCTACATGCTTCGCGAGCTCGCCTACGACCCCAATTTTTATCTGCCCAACGGTGACACGCCGCTTGTTTTCGCGATCCGAACCGATGCGAAGGTAAGCACCAATCAGGTGCTGCTCAAAAGTTTCAAAATCAACGTCAAAGTCCCTAACTTGAGAGGCGAGACGCCGCTCATGCTCGCCGCCATCAAAGGTGATCAGGAATTGGCCGAAAAATTAATCGGCATGGGCGCTTCCGTCACAGCTGATTATGGCTGGACTGCTCTTCACTACGCGGCAAGCACCGGTCAAACCGAAATGACTCGCTTTTTGATTAAGAAAGGCGCGGATGTCAACGCGCGCACCCGGCGCGGGGTCACGCCTCTTTACATGGCCGCGCGCATTATTGCCACGCCCACCGTTGATGCGCTTTTAGAAGCCGGCGCCGATAAAACGCTTTGCAACGACCAAGGCATCAGCCCTTCTGCCATTGCTAAAAAACGCGGCGACAGCGCTATGGCAAAGAAGCTTGAAATTGCTTCCTGCGCCCCCTGGCCGCCGCCTGAAGTGCCTACTTCTGAATCAACAGAATCCGAAGAGCCCTCCGCGCCCGCTGACACTCTTCCCATTCAGACCGCCCCCGGAGGCAATCCGTGACAAAATCAATGGAACTTGAGTTATTGGCTCCCGCTAAAAATGCCGAAGTCGGCATCGAAGCGATTTTGCATGGAGCCGATGCCGTCTATATCGGCGGGCCCGGTTTCGGAGCTCGAGTGGAAGCGTCCAACGCCTTCGATGACATTAAAAAGCTCACCGATTTCGCGCACCGCTTCAATGCCCGCGTCTACATGACGCTAAACACCATTGTGAACGATGAAGAGCTCAAAGACGCCGTGCGTCTGGCTTGGCGCGCGTATGAAAACGGAGTCGACGCGTTGATCGTTCAGGACATGGGGATTTTGTCAAGCGACCTTCCCCCCATTCAGCTTCATGCCTCTACCCAATGCGACGTGAGAACGCCTGAGAAAGCGCGCTTTTTAGAAAGCGTGGGCTTTTCTCAAGTGGTGCTTGCGCGCGAGATGAGTTTGGAAGAAATCAAGCGCTCTTATGATGCTCTTCAAAGAGCTCGCATTGAGTTTTTTATCCACGGCGCGCTTTGTGTGAGCTACTCCGGGCAATGTTACGCAAGCTTTGCGGCAACGGGCCGCAGCGCCAACCGCGGCGCCTGTGCTCAGCTTTGCCGCCTGCCCTACAGCGTCTACACCGAAGACGGACGAGAGCTTATCGCCGACCGGCACGTGCTCTCCTTAAAAGACAATAACCAAACTGAAAACCTTGAGGCTCTGATTGACGCAGGTGTCAGAAGCTTCAAGATCGAAGGGCGTTTGAAAGACGCCGATTACGTGAAAAACATCACGGCGCACTACCGCGCAAAGATTGATGAAATTCTCGCAAGACGGCCTGAATTTACGCGTTCAAGCGACGGCATAAGCCGTGTGAGCTTTACCCCCAATCCGCAGAAATCCTTCAATCGCGGTTTTACCGATTACTTTACCTGCGGACGTCACCACGACATGGCCGTCTTTGAAACGCCGAAAAATACCGGCGAGAGAATCGGAAAAATCGTAAGCATCACACCGGACGCTTTGATCGTTGCGAGCACTGACCCCCTTCACAACGCTGACGGCCTGACGTACCTCACGCGTGAGAAAACCCTCATGGGCTTTGCCGTTAACCGTGCTGAAGAATTAGAGCCCGGCCGCTGGCGCCTGACGCTTCGTGATCGCCCCATATTCAAAAAACATCCTCAACTCGCTCCGGGCGTTGTCCTTTACCGCAACCGTGACCAAGCGTGGGATGATGCGCTCTCCAAACCCACCGCCCGACGCGTAATTGCTGTGCGGGCGCTTTGGGAAGCAGCCGATCGCGGCTTTTCGCTCACGCTCTCTGACGCCAGAGGCAATGAAGGCAAAGCTTTCGCAAAACCCGAAAGTCTACAAAAGGCTGCCGATATCCAACGCAACCGCGCCAATATCGAAAAAAACATCCGCAAAACGGGCGAAACCGATTTTGAGGTGACGGACATTGAAATCCGAGGCGAGGACTTTTTTGCACCGGCAAGCATTGTCAATCAAATGAGACGTGTCGCGCTTGATGCGCTTGAAGCGAATCGCAAAGCGCATTTCAAACGCCTGCCGCAAGAAAAAATTGATGAAAACCTCCCCTATCCGGATCCCACGGACTACCGAGCCAATGTTCTGAACAGCGCTGCGGTTGATTTTTACACCAGGCACGGCGCGCCTATCACAGAACCCGCGCTTGAGACCGGAAGCGTCACGCGCGATGTGCCGCTTATGCTCACCAAACACTGTGTGCGCTACGCCTTGGGGCTTTGTCTGAAAGACAATATCGAGAAAGTGAAAGCCGATCCAACGCTAAAAGATCGCTATCGGCCCGATCCCCTCATTTTGAAGTCAGGCCCGAATACCTATCGCGCAACCTTTGACTGCAAAAAGTGCGAAATGACGCTCACCGGTCACGTGAAAACCAAGACTTCTCTGGGGGCAATCTTTCTTAAGAAAATCTGAACTTTTGTAGGGCGAGCTTATTTGTTTGTCTTTTCTCAAACAATGGCCGTTCTTCAGTTGAGATAGGTAGAAACCATTAGAAACTTATGCTACATTACAAAGCGTGAAGGGAGTGCCTTCGGGTACTTCAGGCACAAAAGTCGTGGCAACAATCGGTCCGTTGCCACGACTTTTTTTCTGCTCGGCGAAAAGTGCTCTTTAATCGTTGCGAAGGCGCATTTCGCTTAAGCGAGCCCGCGCCTCTCTCAAAAGAGCGTGGTAAGCTTTGCCGCGACGATTTTTCAGTGACCAAATCTCTGCGGCCGCTAAAATCGCAGCCAAAAGAAACACCTTGACAACGCTGCGCCCTTGATCGCTTAAATCAAATAAGAAAAAGTCCGGCATCACAACTCCCCTTCAAGCGCAGCTTCCTGAGACCAAACCGCGCGTCTTTGACGCTCAAGAATCACCGTGCGGCAGCGGCTGCAAATCATCGCCGTTGAGTAACTGATGAGATTGACCCCGAATAGCGCCATCAGAATGTAGGCGTCGCGCCCGTTGGATCGCAAAAGACTGTTGTCCAAGTCATGCGCCATCGGCGTGAAAAGGTCAAAAAACACATACAAAAGCGGAATCAGAATAAAACCGATAATGGCGGAGACCGCTGCTCTTTTATCGTTGACTTCCCGGCGGCTCGAAAGTCGTGAAGCTGAAAGCGAAATAAAAGCCGCAAAGAAGAAGAGCAAAATCAAAAGCGCGGTCAAACGCGAGTCCCAAATCCAGTAAGCGCCCCAGAGAGGACGACCGAAAAGGGCGCCCGAACCTAACGCGAAAATCGTCATCACAAAGCCGCTTGGCGCGCAGCCGTGCGAAATCACAATCGGCATCAGCGCCTCAGGGTTGCTCAAATGCATGAGGCTTGAGACCGCCATCACGGTGTAGCAGATAAGCGCAACGATGGTCGCTGCAATATGCAGATAGAACACCCAGTAGATATCCGCTTGACCGATCGCGGTGGTATCGGAGTAGCTCAGCATCCACAACAGCGCCGCGGCCATGCTGGCCACTGAAATGAGAAGCAAGAGCGGAATGAATCGCGCAAAGGAAAAGTAATAAGTCTTGGGATTAATCATAAAAAAACACCAAATACCCAACGCATTGTAGCAACGACAGAAAATAACTGATTTTTTTGCGAACTTTTGAGATAAAAATTGACGTTTTTACGACCGTTTTTTTGCCATTTGATGTCTTACAATAAAGAGATTCAGTTCACAGGATAACTAAGCGATGCAATTTCTGATTGTTGACGATCACTCCATCGTGACGATGGCGCTCGAAATGCTCCTCAAAGATTTTGATAATCAGGAAAACACGGTCTACAGCGCCAACACCAAAGAAGACGCTATTGCGCTTGCCGATCAGTACGGCGAGACGGCCGACTTGATGATTCTGGACTTATCGATGCCGGGCGTTCAAGGCACATCCCTCATGGAAGAAATTGTGGCCGCGCACCCCACGCTCAAGATTTTGGTGATGAGCGGACTGCAGGATCAGCAAAGCATCGTGCGTGTTCTTCAAATGGGCGCGGCAGGTTTCATCCCCAAGTCGCTTGACGCGGAGCTGCTCTCCTCTGCAATCGGCTTTGTGCTCAAGGGCGGCGTCTACATTCCTGTGAAGCTTTTAAACCAAGCGCAAAAGAGCGGTCTTTTAACGGCAAGAGAGCCTGCAAGCGAAGCCGGCAGCGTCCACCTCACCGACCGTCAAAAAGATGTCCTGGAACTTTTAGCCAAGGGCGCGCCGATCAAACGCATCTGTAAAGAACTCAACCTTTCCGAAGGCACGGTAAAGACGCACGTGACGGCTATTTATCGCGCTTTTGGCGCCAACAACCGCACCGAGGCGCTTCTTGAAGCGCGCCGCCACGGCTTTGATGTCGGAATCTAATTAACGTTTTCGCCTAAAAGCTCACGAACGGCGCTGTTTAACGCATCGCCTGTCACAGGCTTTTGAAGAATTCTGGGCATCGCGAAAAGCGCGGCCTCACGCTCACCCAGCACCCGAAGTGTGCGCACGTAGTGCGTGTCAATGACATCTGAGGACACCGCGGTAAGAAGAAGCGCAGGTACAGCCCTGCCTTCGGCAATTGATAAGCGCAGGATGCACTCAAGGCCTGTCGCCTGCCCCTCACCCAAATTGAAATCCGAGATAATGGCTTCGGGCGGCCCCCAAACTTTTACTTTCTCGGCCACTTCATCGCTATAGCCCTCAGCCTCATAAACATCGGCTCCCCAGCTTCTGAGAAGCGCCGCCAAGCTCTCTCGCACTGGCGTGTTGTCTTCAATCAAAACGATTTTGCCGTTTATCTGTCCGATGCCGGTTTGTCGGCGGGACAATTGATTGAAAATCTTTGCCTGCTCGGCCTCATGCACGGGTAATTCAATTCTGAAAATGGAGCCTCGGCCCAATCTTGAATTAAAGGAAAGCTTGAGCTCAAGCTGCTCGCAGATCGCCTTCACGATAGAAAGCCCCAATCCGTAGCCCTCAGCTTTGGAGCGGCTCGATTCGGTGCGATAGAAGTAGTCGAAAATACGCTTTTGTTCTTTCTCGTCAATCCCTGAGCCGCTGTCAATCACGCAGATGCTGACACGTTTGCCGCCGATTAAGCGCGCTGCGAGATAAATCTCACCTGTTTGTGTGTAATTGATCGCATTAATGATCAGGTTGCGGATCGCGCGGGTTAAGAGCTGAGGATCCGTGCAGACATTGACATCCAGATTTTTGAGCCGAAACCGAAGTCCCTTTTCTTCAGCGACCGGGCCGAATTCAAGGGCGAGCTCATCTAAAAGTGCCGCAAGTTTAAAAGGCTCGGCATGGGCGGTTGTGTGCCCTGTCTCAAGTTTTGAGACTTCAAGAATTTGACCGACAAGCGTCTGCAGGCCCTTCGTGCTTTTTTCTAATTGGGCCACAACCGCCTGTGTTTTGGGATCTTCGCTTTTCTTTAATAACTGAATATAGATACCGATTGCCTGAAGAGGCTGCCGTATGTCGTGGTTGGCTGCTGTGAAAAAGCGACTGCGAAGGCGGCTTTGTTCCTGTGTTTCGCGGCGAAGCTTTTCAGCAAGATTTTTCTCCAGCGTCAGACGCTTCACAAGCAGTTCGTTTTCCTGGTCGTTTCTCACTGAGGTCTGCACGATTTCATTGAAACGGCGTCCGGAATAAAACATAAAGACCACCACCATCACCAAAAGCGAAGCGATGGCCAAACGTGACCAGCCGAAAATAAGCGCAAGCCGCAGAACCAAAGGCGTCACGGAAAGCAGCGTAAAGACCACGAGACTCGGAAGCCAACAGGCGTAAACCGGCCAGGAAGCAAAGGTGACGGTCAAAATAATGGAAAACAAAATGACCTGCGAGGCAGAGTCGTTACCCACATTGATTGCAAAAACCATGCCGGCGAGCGCCCAAATAATACCTGCCACAACAGCGAGCACCATCCAGGCGCGCATCCAAAAGTGAATTCTTGCGTGACGGTAGCGGTCCGCCCAAAACCGGCGGTTGAAATCCACGGCGCCGTACAAATGCACCGCGACAAGCATCAGCCAAAAAACTAAAAAGATGGGGTTGAGCACCGGCCACAAGAACATTGCGGTGACGCAGGCACCTGTCACCTCAACGGCAAGCGCCACAGGCTGAAGCTTCAATGAGCTGAAAATCTGACGAACAAGGAGCCGGGAATGACGTTTGCGCCATTGCTCAAGCGTCATGTTTTCGCCGTGGAATTCACCGTTTGTGATGAAACGGTACCACTGGGATTTAATCCAGCTGATCATTGTTTAGTGCAAATCAAAAACGAGGCGTGACGCGCGGATGCTCTTTTGTCGTGAGCACCACATAGCCTTTTTCGGTGCGCATTCTCACGCGCGCGCCCACGGGCAGCGTGATTTTCACGGGCGAGTGACCGAAAGGCAGACCGTGCAAAATGGGCATGCCGGGCAATCTTTCACGCAAGAATGCCAAAACATCCGAAAAGAGAAAATCGTTTTCGCGCGGATGAGCGGGATCGGCGTCACGGAAATCACCGAAAAGAATCGCTTTTTGTTTGCCTAGGACGCCTGCCATCTCCAACTGCGCCATATGACGCTCGATTCGGTAGGCTCGGTCGTTGCAGTCCTCCAAAAAGAGAATGCCGCCTTCAATTTGCGGGAAATAGGGCGTGCCCAGCAAAGACACAAGCATAGAAAGGTTGCCGCCCCAAAGCGTGCCTTCAAAATCCAAATCAGGCGCTTCTTTGCAGGGGAAAGAAGCCACCCACTCTTCGTTAAAAAGAGCGTTATGGAAACTTTTTTCCGTCATGAAAACGGGCGTATCGACAAAATCCGTACCGTTGGGGCCCTGATAACTCACCATGCCGGTCTTGGCTAAATAAGCGAGATTAAAAGCCGTAAAGTCGGAATACCCGCACATCACAGGCGCACGATTGGCAATCGCCTGAAAATCAATCTTATCGAGAATTCTCGACAGACCGTATCCGCCGCGAATCGGAAGCACCAGATCAATGTCCTTGTCGCAGGCAAGGCTCATCAAGCCTTCAACGCGCTCGGCGTCGGTTCCCGCAAACTGCTTCACGTTTTTAAAAACGGTGTCGTGCAAAATGACATCGGCGCCGCGATCCGTGAAATAAAGCTTGGCAAGCGCCGGAGTGGAAATGTCCATCACCGCGCGCGAAGGCGCGCAAAAACCTACTCGAAT
This sequence comes from uncultured Burkholderiaceae bacterium, assembly GCA_944390675.1. Lineage (GTDB taxonomy): Bacteria > Pseudomonadota > Gammaproteobacteria > Burkholderiales > Burkholderiaceae_F > Aphodousia. The sequence goes on along the minus strand of CALXQR010000004.1, from coordinate 108,315 downwards.
CGGATACTTAGGCATGACGCTTATCCTCGAAGAATTCGGTTAAAAGACTAGAGGCTTCTTTGGCGCAAATGCCGCTGTCGACCTGAACGCGGTGATTGAGTTTGGCTGCGTTTTGCAAATCAAACGCGCCGCCGTAGGCACCCGTTTTTTCATCTCGCGCGGCAAAAACCACACGGCTGATTCGGGCGTGAGCGATGAGGCCCGCGCACATCGCGCAGGGTTCAAGCGTCACGTAAAGCGTGCAGCCCGTGAGCCGATAGTTTTCGAGCACTTGGGAAGCCTGGCGAATGGCGATCACTTCGGCGTGCGCGCTCGGATCATTGTCTTCAATCGAGCGGTTGCGTCCCACACCGATAATGGCGCCGTCTTTAACAATCACGCAGCCCACGGGCACTTCGCCCGCTTCTTTGGCTTCGCGGGCAAATTCAATCGCCTCACGCATAAACTGCTGATCCTGCGGACTCGTTTGGCGTTTCTTGGAGTTAATCTCGCGGTTGCGCTGCTGAAGCGCTTTTTGCATCACATTGCGAAGCGTCTCACGGCGCTCTTCTTCTAAAAGCACCGCGTCTTCAAGTTCTGCCCGCGTATAACGGTCTCGGCTATTTTTTCTGTAGCCGACGGTCGCCTCGAAAATAAGACCTTTTTTCAAAGACTGAAGCAAAATCGAAACGGGCGTTTCTTTGAGCCAGTCCCCTGCTCCGTCCAAAAATTCCTGTGCTTTGGTAAGCGCCGTTGAAGCGGAAATCAGATCGTCAGGCAGATAAGTCAGAAATGCCTCAAGCACCACGTGCAAATCTTCGGGATTGTGTCGTTCCAAAGAAGCCAGCGTGCTTCCTTTTCTGACGGTCAGTTCTACAAATCGCTTCACAGCACAAACTCTCCATAGTGACTTGTGTATTTTAACGATTTTGAAAAACGATACCTACGAAGAGCATTTAGAATTACCCCTAATCTTTTGAAAGGAAACCCAATGAAAAAATTTCTTGCTTTAGCTGCCCTTTCAGCTGTCCTTGCCGGTCCCGCTGCCGCCGGGCAATACGCTGACGAACTCGGACGGTGCCTTGTGAAGCACGCAGGAGCAAACGACACGAAAGTTCTCACGCAATGGGCTTTTGTGATGCTTGGCGAAACCCAAGCCGCCAAAGAAATCGTGCGCATTGATCCCAGCATCATCAATAGCACGAGCAGCAAAGCTCAAACAGTCGTCTTAAGACTTTTAGGCAAGGACTGCGCAAAAGAGGCTGTTAAAGCAACACTTTATGAAGGCACGGATGGCGTGACGCTCGGCATCAAGAGCGCAGTGACGCAGCGCATGCAAAAAGAGCTTCAGAGTCAAACGGTTGATGCGCTCATCGGCAAAATTGCCAATCTCAAAACTCCTTAATAAAACGGCCGGATTGATTTCTCAACCCGGCCTTCTTTTAACCCTAACGGTTAATTACTTCGCAAGCGTGCGGTAAACGCAGCGGCTCATCAATTCGAGCGCGTTGGCAAGCGATTGTTCATCGAAGTCGAAGTGACTGTTGTGGTGACCGGCGCGAAGGCTCGAACCCACTTGAACGTACGTGCCCTTGCCGCCTGCGGCCTGAACCGTGCTCATGAAGTGAGAGTAGTCTTCGGAAGCGCCGAAGTTTTGTTCTTCAATCACTTCGTTGAAGCAGCCCATGTCGCGGGCTTCTTCAGCCACAACCTTGGCCACTTCGAGGTCGGATTCGCCGCTCTTGGTACCGCCCTTGATATCGATCGAATAGCCGCAGCCCCACATTTCAGCGGCAGCCTTAGCGATGCGGCGCACTTCGCCGAACATGTATTCGTCCAAAGCGGAGGTGATGCCGCGGGTTTCGAGAACCAAGACGGCCTTGGGCGGAATCACGTTGCGGCCTTCACCGCCATTTAATTTACCCACGGTGATGCGGGTGTCGCCCTTGCCGGAGCGCGGGATGGCGTGCATGTTAAGCAAAGCCGTAGCGGCAGAGAGCAATGCGTTCTTGCCTTCTTCCGGAGCGTTGCCGGCGTGAGCGGGAACACCTGTGAAGGTAATGTCAGCCTTGGTGGTGGCCAAGAAGTTCTTCGTGCCGCAAATCACCTTGCCCATGTTGTTGGCTTGGAAGCCGATGTGCATACCGAAGATTTCCTGAACGCCTTCAACAGCACCGGCTTTTTCCATCGGCATGGCGCCGCGAACGCCTTCTTCAGCCGGTTGGAAGATGAAGCGGATCTTGCCCTTGAATTGGTCACGCATGGAGGCGACAACTTCAGCCAAAGCCAAGCCAATAGCCATGTGGCCGTCGTGGCCGCAGGCGTGCATGGCGCCCTTGTTGACAGAAGCGAACCCTTCAACATTGGGACGGTGATCAGCGTCCGTGCATTCGCTCACGTCGTTGCAGTCCATGTCAAAGCGAACAGCCAAGAAGGGGCCGTCGCCGCCGAAATCCATATCAGCCCAGAAGCCGGTCAAGCCGCCTTCCATCTTCGCCACTAATTCAGGATCGGCGCCTTGAGAGATAGCGCGTTCCATATGAGCGCGCAGCGCGTCGGCTGAAGGAACACCCATCATGGCTTCACGGCAAACGGCTTTTTCACCCATGGTGATGGTGTAGCCCAATTGCTGCATCTTCTTAATGGCCATGGAGGCGGTGCGGAATTCCGTCCAGCCGGATTCCGGATGCTTATGAAGGTCACGGCGAACTTTAGCCAAATTCGGGATCAGTTCGTCAATTTTTTTCTTGAGATCTTGATTCATGTGTACTCCTTAACAGCCGCGTAAATGCGAACCTAATCAATTATTTTAAAGCGTTGACTCTTTTCTTTCTGGAAAGCAAATGTAAAAAAGCACCTCATATTGAGACGAGATCAGAGAAAAGCTCTAACATGGACTCATCCAATCTTTTTTTTGAGAGACAGAAATTGAAATTCCATCACTATGCATTAACAGCCGCTGCACTGGCGGTATCCGCACAGGCGCTCGCCTGTACCGGCATTACGCTTAACGGCACCGACGGCAGCCGCGTCACCGCCCGATCGATCGAATGGGGGTCATCTGTTCTGCCCACCACGCTTGTCGTGGTGCCTCGAGGAACGCCCTCTCAAACCCAAACAGCCTCAGGCGCGGGCATGCAGTACAAAAACACGATCGGCTACGCGGGACTGAGTATTGAAGATAAGAGTTTTGTGGTGGAAGGGCTCAACGAAAAGGGACTTTCTGCAGGACTCTTTTTCTTCCCGGGTTACGGACAATACCCGATCTATGACGCCGCCCAAAAAGATAAAACGCTTTCCGATATGGAATTTGTCGCCTGGTTGCTCGGCAATTTTGAAAGCGTCAAAGCCGCCAGAGCAGCCCTGCCCGACATTCGCGTCGCCGAGCGCTTTAAAGGCGCGGGCACCGTACACTACCGCATCGCCGACAAAACGGGCGAGCAGATTGTCGTCGAAATTGTGGACGGAAAGATGCGCATTTTCGACAATCCCATTGGCGTGCTCACAAACTCCCCGGGCTTTGAGTGGCAAATGACAAACCTCAATAACTTCATGAATCTGAAACCCGGCCGCACGCCGGACGTTAAGTGGAACAACGTCACGCTTAAATCCCCCGGGATCGGCAGCGGCATGACAGGACTGCCCGGCGACATCACGCCACCCTCTCGTTTTGTGAGAGCTGCTTTTATGGTTTCTACCGCGCCCGCCCTAAAGGACGCTCAGACAACTGTTCTCTACAGTTTCAAGATTTTGAACGCCTTTGAAATTCCGATCGGACTGGAATTAGAAGACGGGAATAACCCCACAGGACTGCTCTCAGCGACCCAATGGACGAGCGCCTCGGATATGACAAATGGAAAGCTCTACTACAAAACGATGAATAACGCCCGTGTTCGCTGTCTTGATTTAAAGACGATTGACTTCTCAAAAGTGACTTATCTGACGCTTCCCATTGAAAAAGAAAGCGCAGAGCCCATCGAAAGCGTGACGCTGCACTGACGAAAAAGCTCGGCCGCAGCCGAGCTCTCTTTTTTCCTAGTCGTTTTCCGGTGCTTTTTCCGTTCGCCTGTTGGCAAAAATCCAATCGAGAAAGCCGCCTTTGTTTCTCGAGCAAACAATGACTTTGCCGCATCCTCTGAATTTAAGCACAATGCCTTCACCCGTGATCTGACTGTTGACGAGTTTCCCAAAAAGGCCGCTGTGCGAAGTGTTAAGGCTTAACTCGTAGTCAAGCTCAGCATCCCAAGCCACCAAATGGCCGTTGTCAACGACAAGCGCCTGCCCGTCTTTGACTTCCAACTCTCTCACAGAGCCAAAGCCTGAGACGGCGATTTGTCCGCAGCCGTCTGTTTTCATGACGAAAAAGCCGCCCGAATCACCCAACACCGCGCGACCCAAGCCTTGGGACTTCACATTCAGTTCAACATCTTCGGTCGCAGCAAGAAACGCGCCGTCAGAGACCATGTATTGACGCTCGCCCACATCCAGCAATCGAATGTCACCGGGAATATTGGGCGCTAAAAGCACACGGCCCGGTCCTTTTTCAGCTTCAACATATTGCTGAAAGAAACTCTCGTCGTTTAAAAATTTCCGAGCAATGGAACTCATGAGTCCGCCGCGCGTTCTGCCTTTTAGACTTAAGTCTGCGTCCATCGCCACCATGGCGTTGGACTCAGCTAAAACTTTTTCGCCGCGTTCCAGTTCTACACTTAGTAGCGGATCAACGCCGCCCGTGATTTCAAAACGCATCCTTTTGCCTCTTTTGCATTAACGAACAGGCTTAGCTTCCAACACTTCAAGTTCAACTTTATAGCGATCGCGATCGACTTCAGCCAAGATATCCATTAAGGCGTCTTTAGCCACGTGAGACCAGTTTTTGTCATCATCGAGCTCGGCCACAATCGTGTTGCCCTTTTCATCGGTGAACTCGTACTTGTCGTGCGTGACTTGACGAGTAAATCGGCCGCGCAATACAACGAGCTGCTCGTCGTAGCTGTTTTTGCGAACCTCTTCAATCGACTTTAAGGTCGTGAGCGAAAAGCCTTGGGGCTGAGCCGAGGCTGAACCCGTAAAACCGGACGGCGCCTGAGCAAACGCGGCAAAAGGCATCGCAAGAGCACAAAGGGCGGCGGCAACAGTCATTTTTGTCATCATGGTCTCCCGAAAAATTTTTCTATTTAAGCGTCAGTGTACAGAGCCAAACTTAGAGAAAACCTAGAGAAAACTTAGCTCGTCCTAAGTCTCAGAAACCAAATGCAAAAATGATATCCAAATAAACTGAACTCTCCTAGAATTAACGGTATTGGAGATAAACGATTAAAGAAAATGCGGATTTTATTAGTTGAAGACGATCCGATGATCGCCCAAGCGGTCAAAGGGGCACTGGCCGATGAAATGTATACGGTGGAGCATGTAGCTAACGGCCGCGACGCGCTCATGATGCTCTCGGTCAATGATTACGGCTTTTTGTTATTGGATTTAGGTTTGCCGGGTGTTGACGGCATGACCGTTTTAAAAACGCTTCGCGCAAACGCCCAGGGGGAAAAGAAATCGATCCCCGTCATCATTCTTACCGCCCGCGACGGCCTTGACGACAGACTTGAAGGGCTTGATGCGGGCGCAGACGACTATCTTGTCAAACCCTTCCACATGAGTGAGCTTCTTGCGAGAATCCGCGCCGTGCTCAGAAGAAAAAATAAGAGCACAGAAAATACACTCACCAACGGCTTGGTGACGCTCAATACGTCGGAGAAAACCGCAACGCTTGCGGGCGCCGACTCCCCTATCACGCTTTCGCGGCGTGAGTACGCACTTTTGGCCGCGCTTTTGGCTCGCCCCGGCAGCATTCTCTCTCGCAGACGCATAGAAGAAAGCATCTATGAGCCGGGCGAAGAGCCCGAGAGCAACGCGGTGGAATATCTCATCCACTCATTGAGAAAAAAACTCGGGCCCGAAGTGATCAAAAACGTCCGCGGTTTAGGCTGGATGGTTGAAAAAGGATCGGGGTCATGACAAAGGCATCTCCCAAACACTACGGCTTTGTCAGACGCCTTTTAACCTGGGGCGGCTGCGCTGCCCTGATAATGAGTTTAGCCGCGGCCGTGGCGCTTTTTATCACCTCCTATCACGAAGCATGTGATGAGCAGGATGATCTTTTGGAAGAGGTCGCAGGCGTGCTCGCAAGACTTGATGTTTCCTCACGACACCCCAGCGCGCTTTGGATGGATGATGACGATTTTGAGGACTGGTTCACGCTCGATGAAGATTCGCCTCAATCAATCGCGCCCGCGGGCTCCACAGTACTCGTGAGAACGCTTCACGAAGGCGGTCAGACCATTCGCGCCGTTTTCGATAAAGATCTCTATGACGGCGCTCAGACGCTATTTATCTCAGGCACCGAGTATCGGCTTTATCTTCGCACGCTCTCAGGCGGCCAACACATAGCGGTCGCGCAAAAGATGCGCGAAATTGAAAAAATCGCTCGCCAGACAGCGCTTGCCGCCTCATTGCCGATTTTGGGCATGTCGATTGTTTTATTCATTATCCTCGCCGCTCTTCTTTGGTATTCCATGAAACCCATCCATGCGCTCACCGCGCGTATTAACCGGCGCGAACCGGAGGATTTAACACCCATTAATGACGAGGGACTGCCCAAAGAGCTTTTGCCGATGGTCAGGGCCTTCAATGGCATGCTTGGCCGAATCAATGAACTTCGTCAAAGCGAATCGCGCTTTGTGGCCGACGCCGCGCATGAGCTTCGCTCTCCCCTTGCCGCGCTCTCGCTTCAAGCCGAGCGGCTTGAAAAGACGGCGTTATCCGATGACGCTAAAAAACAACTGCATGATTTGCGCGCAAGCATTGATCGCGCAACACGCTTGGTTTCGCAGCTTCTTTCCTTAAAGCGCGCGCAGTTAATCGATGTGAAGACAGAAGACAAAAAGGCTGTGCTCTCACAGACCCTTTCCGCGGTGATTGAACACGTTTGGGAAGACGCTCAAAAGAAAAACATTCAAATTGAAGCCAAAGGTTTTGAAGAGCTGGATCCGGACGGTGCGGCCGAAGTCCCCGTCGCCGAAGACGATCTTTTCGCGATTTTGCGAAATCTCGTTGAAAACTCGATTAAGTATTGCCCTGAAGGGAGCACCGTTTGCGTGGAAATTGAATCCTTAGCACCCTTCAAAATCAATGTTCATGATGATGGGCCCGGCATTTCGCCAAAGGATCGGGAAAGAATTTTTGATCCCTTCTATCGGGTTTTGGGCACCGGTGTCTCGGGCACCGGTTTAGGAATGGCTATCGTGAAAACACTCGCCGAACGAAACGGACTTTCTGTTGCCCTTTCTGAAGCTCAAAACGGCAAGGGTTTAAAAGTCACTTTCAGTCAAAAAATCTGATCACTTGTCGTTAAAGCAAACAACTTATAAAACAAAAAGGATTGAAAATCGAGCCATCGACTTCAATCCTTTTTTCGATCAATCAGCTTTTAAAGCGAATTGAATTATTCCCACTCGATCGTAGCAGGGGGCTTACCGCTGATGTCGTAGCAGACGCGGTTGATGCCGCGCACTTCATTGATGATGCGGTTGGAAACGGTGCCCAACAATTCATAGGGCAGATGAGACCAACGAGCCGTCATGAAGTCGCTTGTTTCAACCGAGCGCAGGCTCACCACCCATTCGTAGGTGCGGCCATCACCCATAACGCCGACGCTCTTTACGGGCAGGAACACCACAAAGGCTTGGCTCACCTTATCGTAGAGACCGGCTTTGCGAAGTTCTTCAATAAAGATCGCATCGGCTTCACGCAAAAGATCGGCGTATTCCTTCTTCACTTCACCCAAGATGCGCACTCCCAGACCCGGACCCGGGAACGGATGACGGTAGACCATTTCAGCGGGCAAACCTAAGGCAACGCCCAATTCACGCACTTCGTCCTTAAAGAGACCGCGAAGCGGTTCGAGAAGCTTCAGGTGCAGCGTATCGGGCAAGCCGCCCACATTGTGGTGGCTCTTAATGGTCTTGGCTTTCTTCGTCTTGGCGCCGGCCGATTCAATCACGTCAGGATAAATCGTGCCTTGAGCAAGCCACTTGGCGTTAGGCAACTTTGCAGCTTCTTCCTGGAAGCATTCCACGAAAAGACGGCCGATGATCTTGCGCTTTTGTTCGGGATCGGTGACGCCAGCCAATTCACCCATGAAGCGGTCAACAGCGTCAACCACGATGAGCTTCAAGCCCATGTTCTTTTCAAAGGTTTCGCGAACCTGTTCGCGTTCGTTTTTGCGAAGCAAACCGTTATCGACAAAGACGCAGGTGAGCTGCTTGCCGATCGCGCGATGGATCAACGCAGCGGTCACGGAAGAATCCACACCGCCCGAAAGACCGAGAATCACTTCTTCATCGCCCACTTGAACGCGGATCTGTTCAACGGCTTCCTTCACATAGTCACCCATGATCCAAGAGGGTTCGGCCTTGCAAATATCGAGCACAAAGCGATTGAGAAGCGCGCGGCCCTGGAGCGTATGCGTGACTTCGGGGTGGAACTGCACGGCGTAATAGTGGCGGGTTTCGTCGCACATACCGGCAATGGGGCAAGAAGGCGTCGAGCACATGACCTTAAAGCCTTCAGGCAATTGCGTCACCTTGTCGCCGTGGCTCATCCAAACCTTCATGATGGATTCGCCCGCTTCGTTTTTCGCATCTTCAATGCCGCTCAGCAATTCAGAATTGTTGAGGTTGGTGACCTCGGCGTAGCCGAATTCACGCTTGCCGATGTTTTCAACCTTGCCGCCCAACTGCTGAGCCATCGTCTGCATGCCGTAGCAGATACCCAAAATAGGCACGCCGGCATTAAACACAGCTTCGGAAATCCGGTCGGTGCTTTCTTCATAGGCGCTCATGTGAGAGCCCGAAAGAATAATGCCCTTGGGGTTGAATTCACGAATAAAGCTTTCGGAGACATCGTTAGGATGCACTTCGCAGTAGACGTGAGCTTCACGCACGCGGCGGGCGATCAACTGCGTCACCTGAGAACCGAAGTCCAAAATAAGAATACGATCGTGAGTCATTGTCGTTTATAAAAATAAAAAATAGAAAACCGAAAATTTTAAAGGCGCGAGTAAGTTTACCGATTAAACTTCTCTCGCGCCTCTTTTTTCATCGTCAGGCAGCCGAACGATTAGTGTTCTTGGCGATAGTTCGGAGCTTCCTTCGTGATTCTCACGTCGTGTACGTGCGATTCGCGCCAGCCGGCGGCCGTGATTTCAACGAATTCAGCGCGATGGCGCATATCTTCGATCGTCGGGCACCCGCAGTAACCCATGGAGGAGCGCAAACCGCCGATCATCTGATAGACGATCTGAGAGAGCGGTCCCTTGTAGGGCACCATGCCTTCGATGCCTTCCGGAACAAACTTGCTGATGTTGCCGGAGTTGTTGTCTTGGAAGTAGCGGTCAGCCGAGCCCTTGCTCATGGCGCCCAAGCTGCCCATACCGCGGTAGCTCTTGAAAGAGCGGCCTTGGTAGAGAACCACTTCGCCCGGAGCTTCATCGGTACCGGCAAACATGCCGCCCATCATCACAGCGTAAGCGCCGGCGGCCAAAGCCTTGGCGATATCGCCCGAGAAGCGGATGCCGCCGTCAGCGATCAACGGTACGCCCGTGCCTTCAAGAGCGGCGGCGACGTCAGAAACAGCCGTGATCTGAGGCACGCCGACACCGGCCACGATACGGGTCGTACAAATAGAACCCGGGCCAATACCGACCTTAACGCCGTCGGCACCTGCGTCAACCAGGGCGCGGGCAGCTTCAGCGGTAGCGATGTTGCCGCCGATCACTTGCAATTGCGGATAGTTCTTCTTCACCCAAGCCACGCGATCGAGCACACCTTGAGAGTGACCGTGAGCCGTGTCAACGACGATCACGTCGACACCTGCTTCGAGCATCAATTCAATGCGCTCTTCAGTGCCTTCGCCCACACCCACAGCGGCACCCACAAGGAGTCGGCCGTGAGAGTCTTTAGCGGCGTTGGGATGTTCACCGGCCTTGATGATGTCTTTCACCGTCATCAAACCGGTCAAATTGAAATCTTTGTCAACGACCAAAACGCGTTCAACGCGATGTTGGTGCATCAGGCGCTTGGCGTCTTCAAGGCTTGCGCCTTCGCGAACCGTCACCAAACGTTCAGCCGGCGTCATGATCTGAGAAACCGGGATATCCATGCGCGTTTCGAAACGCAAGTCGCGGGAGGTCACCATGCCGAGCACACGCTTGCCGTCAACCACGGGCAAACCGGAAATGCGGCGTTCGCGGCTCAAGCGAATCACTTCACCCACGGTCATGCCGGGCTGAACCGTAATGGGATCAGCAACCATGCCGGCTTCGTGGCGCTTGACGCGGGCCACTTCAGCGGCCTGCTGCTTCGGGCTCATGTTCTTATGAATAAAGCCGATACCGCCTTCCTGGGCCAAGGCAATAGCCAAACCCGATTCCGTAACGGTGTCCATAGCGGCGGAAACCATCGGAATATTCAAGGTCAGTTCGCGGGTGATTTTGGTGCGAAGATCAGTATCGCGGGGAAGAATGGTGGAGTGTGCCGGAACGAGCAACACATCATCAAAAGTCAGAGCCTTTTGTCTAATGCGCATGTTAACCTCAGTCGAAAAATGTGGAAAAAATTCGGCGTCGCCTTGAAGAACGGCGTAAAAAGATTAACGAGGCATTTTATCTTATTTAAGGCCTATTTTGCAATAGTTTTTGAGCAAAATTTGCCTCTAAATCAGACGGTGTTTGCCGCCGTGGCGCCCTTGACGCAAGGCGTTAGCCGGAGCGCTGTTTTTCTCTTCCCGAAGTCTGCGCGCGGTCATGGGGTCAACGGTGAGTTCGGGCAAAATCTCAATTCTGTCGCCCTCTTTAACAAACGCATTCGGATCGGCAAGCACATTCCAGACGGCAAGTCTTTGACTGGCACCCAGATTCCAACCGGCGATTTTCACCGCTTGAGCTAGCGTCGTTCCCGATTCAACATCAATTTCCTTGAGTTTCACACCCTCGCGATCGACTCGGGCCACCAGAACTTGCATGTGGATTCTCCCATAAAAAAACTCGGTCAGACCAAAGAGAAGTCCAACCGAGTTTCCATTTTAACGAAAAGCCTTACTGAATGAAGCTCACGTGCTTGTTGATTTCTTCAACAATCGGATCCTTCAATTCATTGAAGTGCTTTTTGTTCTTTTCAAAGAGGTTGTTGCCGTGCGCATCAATCGAAACCACGAGCGGTCCGAATTCCTTCACACGCATCACCCACATGGCTTCCGGCATGCCGAGTTCAGGCCATTGGCAGTCTTCGACCTCTTCAACGCACTCAGCGGCCACCACTGCGCAGCCGCCGGGGAACACACAGTGCAAAGCTTTCGTTTCTTTGCAACCCGCGGTCGTATTGGGACCCATGCCGCCCTTGCCGACGATGAGCTTCGTGCCGGTTTGTTCCAAGAATTGCTTTTGGAATTTTTCCATACGCATGGAAGTCGTCGGACCAATTGAGACAACGTTGAATTTCGTCGGATCGTCTTTGCGGTGAACCATGATGGGACCGGCGTGGAAAATGGCCTTGCCTTTCAAATCGACAGGAAGCTTGCGGCCAAGTTTCACCAAGCGCGTGTGCGCTGCATCGCGCGCGGTCACGAGCGTACCCGTTAAATAAATCACATCACCGATTTTGATATCTTCAAGGTCCTTATCCTGAATCGGCGTGGTCAACACTTTCTTGCTCATAATCTCACCCCCTTGTGAGACAAAAGCTCGTAGCTCATGTCCGCTTTAAACTTGATGCCTGCGCGGCGGTGTGCCCAACAGCCCATGGAAATGCCGACAGCAAGGCATGACGGATGGCGAGCAGCGTCTTCAACATTAACACCCATCACGCTCTTCATGCCCGTTAAGCCGCCCGGACCAACGTTGAGCTTATTGAGACCTTCTTCGAGCAAGCGTTCCAATTCCGCACCGCGGGCATTGGGGTTGTGGGAGCCAACCGGACGCATCAGGGCCTTCTTTGACAAACGAGCCGCCACTTCTACGCTGCCTGCGATACCCACGCCCACGAGCACGGGAGGACAAGCGTTAATGCCGCGTTCGACCATCGTGTCGAAAACGTACTGCACGATGCCTTCGTAACCTTCGACAGGCATGAGGACTTTAGCAGTGCCCGGGAGCGAGCAGCCGCCGCCCGCCATGTAAGCGTAAATCACGCATTCGTCGCTGTCGGGAATGATGTCCCAGTCGAGCCACGGAATGCGGTGGCCGGTGTTGTCGCCGGAATTCTTTTCATCGAAAATTTGAACCGCATTGTGACGCAGCGGTGCCGAAACCGTGGCGCGGCGCGTAGCTTCTTCGAGCGCCTTGGGCATCTGACCCAAAATCGGGAAACGATCACCCACTTCGATAAAGTATTGAATCACACCGGTGTCCTGACACATCGGACGGTCGAGTTTGTTGGCCAAAGCGATGTCATCAAACATCGCATCGTAAATGATCTTGGCCATATCCGTCTTTTGTTCAGCGCGCAGCTCTTCAAGCTTGGCTTGGACGTCATCGGGAAGATGCTTGCCAAAGTAAGCCGTGAAGTCTGACATCACGTCGGTGAACTTTTTAACGCGTTCAGCTTTATTTTCCATGATGCTATTCTTTCTCAAAATTAATTGACTAATCAGGTGCACAAAAACAGCCATTGTTGATGGTAAAACTGTGATTTTTTCGAGTCAATCCTCGCTTTCGCAAAGACAAAAGTATTTCTCGATTTTTCTCAAACACTGACTCGCTTGCTAGAATGACGCTCCAACAAGAGCTATTTAGAAAAGAATAACCGTGGCCAATATCGTCAACCGCAAAGCGCTCTTTGACTACTACATTGAAGAAAAGTACGAGGCCGGCCTCGTGCTTGAAGGCTGGGAAGTCAAATCCATTCGCGAAGGGCGCGCACAGATTAAAGAAGCGCACGTGATTGTACGCTCGGGTGAGCTTTACCTTTTAAACGCGCATATCACGCCGCTTAAAACCGCAAGCACTCACACCAAGCCCGATCCCACGCGTGTGCGAAAACTTTTGATGCACACGCGCGAAATCAATAAATTAATCGGCAAGGTCGAGCGCTCGGGCTATGCGCTCATTCCCCTTGACATGCACTTTTCGCGCGGCCGAGTGAAATTGACGGTGGCGCTTGCCAAGGGCAAACGTCAGTATGAAAAACGCGCCGATGAAAGCAAAAAGCAATGGGAGCGCGATCGCGAACGCTTAATGAAAAAGGCTTCGCGCTAGTCAAACGCAAAGCCTTTTAAACGATACCGGGCCGCTTTTATTGAGGCGGCCTTTTTCGTATCAGGCGTTTTCCTTTTGAGTGTCTTCTTTTTCTTCGGCGGTTTTTTCTTCAGAAGGATCACGCCACTTCAATTCATAGCCCACCAAAATTTCTGTCCAACGCTTCAAAAGCGCGAGAAGCTCGGGCGCGGGCACTTCACCCAAAGGTTCAATCCCCTTTTTCGTGACAGCAGCCAACGTGTCATAAACTTCAGCCATGAAAACAGCCATCGCAGAGAAAATAAGCGTGGCGTTGTCGTCGGGAAGTTTGCCGCCTGCAGCTTGAGCCAATTCATTGCCCAACTTCATCCGCAGATTGCCCGCGACACCCACCGGATACCAATCCGGATCGATTTCAAACTGACCGTTTTGACCGCTGAAGGTTGCGCCCAACCAATTCATGGTTTTGCGGTCCATCTCATCCATCACGTCTTCGGTGATTTCACCGGTGGCGTTTTGCTTAGAGCGGTGCGCCATCTCCATCATAAATTGGCCGAGAATGGCCCCGGTGATATTGGGATGACGCAGGGGCTGCTTTTGGCAGTCGCTGCCGCACGATGAACAATTTCCGCTGCAACTCATGCATTACTCCTTCTTAAAATCACTTGCCGAGGGCGCGCCCGTCAGCCGCAAGCTCCAAAAATCAATAAAACCTTCCACTTGAGGATTGCCCTTCAAACCCCGAGTTGCCGCTTGCGCGTCTTTTAAGACAACAAATATCTCAGAGACAAAATAGGCAAAAACGGAAAACATGACCGATTCATCATCGTCAAAATCAACAGCGGGGTTTGATGCCTCAATTTCCGAGCGCATATTATCACGCATAAGCTCGGCCAAGCGCCGACCGTTGAACTCGCTTTCACAGGAAAAGTGCGGATTGGCGCCGGTAAACGTCTCCTGAAGCCAAATCACTAAGTCAAGATTGGCTTTTTCCAGTTCTTCAAGCGTCATCTCACCGGCGGAGACCCGTAAAGCTCTGTCCCACGTGTTCGCAACAGCCTGCGCGATCACTTCACGCGCAACCGGGTAGCTTGAAATATTGGGTTCGAGTTGACGCTTGGTGGCGTAGCGCAAGGGGCACGACATATCAAAGACTCAATCAAAAACAATCGGATCGCTTTCTTTGCGCCCGAGCATGCGCTCGGCCCACATGTTGCAAAGACGCTTGGCTTCACCCTGAAAACCCTCGGCGCTCTCTTTGCTGGCAAACTCCTTCATGAGCGCGTAGGCATCACACACAAACTCAAAGGCCGCGGCCTGAAGCACACCACGGGTGTCCGCAAGATCGGATTGCGGCACGCCCACCTTTTCAAAGCGCTCCTTCATGAAAAGCTTTAAGTAGCCTGCTAACGGATCGCCTGTCCAATAAGGTTTAGCAATAAACTGCTCGTTTTTGCCCGCAAGCACCGCCGACAAAAAGGCTGCCGACTGTTTATCCATCGCCACGGCTTCTTCTTTTTTGAGTTCGCCCGCGGCCACCATCTTCGAGCGTCTCACCACATCGTAGAGCACGACTTCAAAAAGCTCATTTAAAACCGAAAGATCGGCCAAGCTGAAACGCTCGATCGCGGGCTCTTGCCCTTTATTTTCTTTTGTTGCTTCAGACATTAACGTTTCCCTAAAAAACGATCCACCCATTGGCTGATGAAGGCATCACGGCGCAAATCAAAGACTCTTTCACTTTCTTTCTGAGCAGAACTATCCTGAATGAGATCAAGATATTGCTTGGTCATAAGTGTCGCGGCATAAAAAACGAAATCCTGCGCTTTCGCAGAAAGCAGAATCGGCGAATTTTCAAGCACGAGGCCCTCTTTATGCAAAGAGTTTCTCAAGCGGCTGCCTAGGGCCTCACCGAAATCTTTGTCGTCGACAATCACCATCGGGACTTTTTCGGTAAAGGCCGTCGCTAAAAACAACGCGTGCTGACACATCGCTTCGCTGAAGGCTTCGGCGTCTTTTGCCTCATCCATGAATTCCAAGGTGCTGTCTAAAAAGCCGTCAAAAAAGGAGTAAAGCTGCGAGGGATCGCTCAGGTTCATCACCCCGGGTCTGAAATCAAGCTCTTTTGTCATTTTTTATCTTCTGAAAACACCAAAGGGGAAGCTACCGCTTCCCCTGAGTGATTTACCAATTACGGATTAACTTTAAAAGAGTCCGGCACCACAGTCGTTGTTTGAGCCGTCGGAACCTTTTTCGGATCGGTGCCGCGCATGATGCTCATGGCAGACGCAATCATGCTGCCCATGTCATTCATGTTGGAAGGCAGCAAAATCGTATTGCCTTCTTTAGCCAATTGAGCGAAGGCCTGAACGTATTGTTCCGCAACCTTCAGGTTCACAGCATCCATGCCGCCCGGAGCACGGGTGGCGTCGGCAATCTGACGAAGCGCTTCGGCCGTGGCCTTGGCAATAGCTAGCGTCGCTGCGGCTTCACCTTCTGCCTTGTTGATCGCGGCTTGCTTTTCACCTTCAGACTCGGCGATCGCCGCTTCGCGGGCACCGGTTGCGAGGTTGATTTGTTCTTGCTTGCGGCCTTCAGAGGCGGCAACCACGGCGCGCTTTTCGCGCTCAGCGGTAATTTGCTGCTGCATAGCCTGCAAAATCACAGCGGGCGGCGTCAAGTCTTTGATTTCGTAACGCAGTACCTTCACGCCCCAGTTCAGAGCCGCTTCATCAATGGCGCTTACCACCGAACGGTTGATGAGATCACGTTCTTCGAACGTTTTATCGAGTTCCATCTTACCGATCACGCTTCTGAGCGTGGTTTGCGCGAGCTGCGTGATAGCGATCACGTAGTTGCTCGTGCCGTAGCTTGCGCGCGTGGGATCAGTCACTTGGAAAAAGAGCACGCCATCGACTGAGAGCTGCGTGTTGTCTTTCGTGATGCAGACTTGGCTCGGCGTATCAAGCGGGATTTCCTTGAGTGAATGCTTGTAGGCCACACGGTCGATAAACGGGATTACCACATTGAGGCCCGGTGAGAGCACAGCGTGGAATTTTCCCAACCGTTCAACAATCCAAGCCGACTGCTGCGGAACGACCTTGATTGCCTGGAAGGCAAACACGATGGCCAAAACAGCCAACACCAACGTAAATATCATGAATCCGCTCATTTTCTCTGATTCCTATGATTAGGAAGATTTTTTTAAATAAAGAACACTGCCTTCGATTTTGGCAATTTCGTAGACACCGGCCGCTTTTTCTTCGCCCTCGAGCGTGCGCGCGGTCCACTTGGCGCCGCGGTACTCGACTTCGGCTTCGCCGGCTTCATTCCATTGCGTCACGGTGACCTTTTGGCCTTGATCCAAATTCTGAAGGGCGTGTGCCTGCGCATCGCTTTTGGTCGGAATGGAGCGAATACAGCGAACCCAAACGGAGCCGATAATCGCGATCACGGCAAAAAGCGCGATCTGCCACTCAAGCGTGAGGCCAAACCAAGAAGCACCGGAAGCGACAAGAGCCGCAGCGGCCAGCACCAGCAAATAGAAGGTCGTGGCGATTAATTCAACAATACCCAAAAGAGCGGCCAAAATCAGCCATAATGTCGTCGCACTCAATGTCATAAACTCTCACTCCTGACTTCTACTTTTTTATGATTTTGCCTCAGAGGCGGTCTCTGTTGCTGTCTCGCGCTTAGACTCCGCGCTCACCTTCGTTTCCTTGGCCGTTTTCTCAGGCTGCCGCTTCATCGTTTTGGCCACCGTACGCAGGCCGCGGGAGCCGCAAATGTAACCCAAAACAATCTTGGCCGCCTCATGGCGAAGTTGCAGCAAATGTTCCAAATGAACCGGCAATTCGCCATTGGCGTCCATAAAAAGTTTTTCTTCACCGGTTTTATCAGCGATAGCCACGACGCGAACTTCGGGATCGGTCTCCCCAATCACATCCACAATCTTGCGCGAACTCACAGGATCGGTAGTAGACACCACCACCCATCGAGCGCTTTCAATATCAGCAAATTCAAGCGTTTGCTTTTGCGTGGCGTCACCCAAAATAAAGTTATCACCCAAAAGATCCTTCATCGAACGGTCGACGTTCTTTTCAATCACCGTCACATTGATTTTCTTAGCCAAGAGGCTGTCGCAAAGCTCGCGCCCCATGACACCCGCGCCGATGATGATCACGCGGTCGCGCTTGGCGGCCTTAGCCTCTTCGATATCATCTTCATCCTGCTCTTCTTCGGGCTCTTCTTTTTCGAAGTAGCGCTTGTAGACTGGCTCAACCAACGCAAAAAGGAGCGGATTTAACGCAATGCTGATGATGCCGCCCGCCAAAATAAGGCTCATACCTTCACGAGGCAAAAGGCCGAGGCTAAGACCGAGGCCAGCCAAAATAAACGAGAATTCACCCACCTGCGCAAGCGCCGCGCCGACCGTGAGCGCATCCTTATAGCCGCGCCCCATCACTTTAACCCAAACGGCTGCGGTCACGCTCTTACAGACCACGATCACAAAGACAATGCCCAACACATGCAGGGGATTTTCGATGATGATCATCGGGTTAAAAAGCATACCCACGCCCAGGAAGAAGATCACGGCGAAAGCGTCCTGCAAGGGCAGCGTTTGAAGAGCGGCTCGGTGCGAGTATTCACTTTCACGCATCATCATGCCGGCAAAAAACGCGCCTAAGGCGAAGGACACATTAAAGATCTGGGCACTTGCGTAAGCCACACCAATTGCAATGGCAATCACGCAAAGGGTAAAAATTTCCTGAGAACCGGTTTTCACCGCCTGCATCAGCACCCAAGGCAAAACGCGGCGTCCGATCACAAGCATCGAGGCGATAAAACCGATAATCAAAACCGTGGTTTCTAAAATCGCGATAGTGATGGAACCGTCCGCGGCCGCGTCGCCCCCTTTAAAGAACGTTGCGATGGAGGGCAAAAGCACCAACAAGAGCACCGTCACCAAGTCTTCGACGACAAGCCAGCCTACAGCCAATTGACCGCGCGAGCGCTGCAGCCAGCCCTTGGCTTCCAAACCCTTCATCAACACGACGGTGGAGGCGCACGAGAGCGACAACCCTAGAATGAACGCCTCGCCCCAGCTCCAGCCCCACCACCGGGCCATACACATACCGATAAAAGTGGCAATGGCCATCTGAATGATGGCGCCCGGCAGCGCAACCTTTTTGACACGCAAAAGGTCAGAGAGGGAAAAATGCAGACCCACGCCGAACATCAACAGCATCACGCCGACTTCTGACAATTCAGAGGCCAAATCCATGTCACCCACAAAACCGGGCGTGGTGGGTGCAATGCAAACACCGGCAAGCAAATAGCCCACAAGCGCAGGGAGCTTAACTTTTGCGGCCATAAACCCCAACACAAGGGCTAACCCCAACCCCCAGGCCAAGGTTGCGATCAGTGCAAATTCGTGATGCACAGGCGTAGTCCTAACTAAAGGAATGGTTAAAGAAAAAAGCGCAAACTAACCCTTGAATGTCTCAAGAGCATTCAAGTGATAATTGTACGCATTCAAGAGGCCGAATCTTGGTTTTTTTGTATCTTTTTTTCACGTTTGGCAGGACGCTTTTTCGCTGTCGGCAAATCCGCCTTCACCAAATCGAAAATACTGCGCGCAATTTCCTTTCGTGTCTCAATGAGAGCAGACACATTGGGATCCATTTCTCCTGTACGCGAGACAAAGAAATCACGGTCGCCTTCTTTATCCGAAAGGGCCAAAACTTTCACCTGAGCGTCAATCTTGGCGACTTGGTCGGCCACTGTTCTCGAGATTAAGGGGTCGGAACTCGTATTGAGCACCCAGCGGGTCTTCGCCAAATTAAGCTTTGACAAAATAAGGGGATGCGTCGCGTCACCAAAAATAAAGTGATCACCCAATTCGTTTTGCATCGAACGGTCCGGTAATTTTTCAATCATGTATACGTCAAGCCCGGTGTCTTTGAGCATTTTGTAGAGTTCACGCCCTGTTAAACCCGCGCCCACGATAAGCACACGATTGCGGCCAGTGCCCTCCCCGTCTTCGGCTTCCGATTCGCTTTCGGCTTTCTGAGCCCAATGCGGGAAAAAGCGGCGGATGAAGGGACGAAAGCCCGCAAAAGCGATGGAATTCATCGCAATGGTGATGAGGCCCGCAGCGACAATAAGCGAGATTTCTTCACGTCCGACGATGCCCATCGAGACAGCAAGCCCTGACAAAATGAAAGAGAATTCCCCGACCTGAGAGACCGAAAGACCGACCGTTGCCGCATCAATAAAACGGTAGCCTTTGCGGCGCACCCAAAAACCGGCGGCAAAGCTATTGCAAAACAAAATCACTAAAACAATGAAGATTGTTTTGAAGGGGTGATCAATCAAAACCTGAGGATCAAAGAGCATCCCGATACCGAGAAAGAAGATCACGGAGAATGCGTCCTGCAGCGGCAGCGTTTGAAGAGCAGCGCGGTGCGAGTATTCACTTTCACGCATCATCATGCCGGCAAAAAAGGCACCCAATGCGAAAGAGACATGGAAAATCGTTGAAGAAGCGTAGGCCACCGTAATGGCGATAGCGATCACGCAAAGCGTAAAGAGCTCCTGAGAACCGGTCTTAACCGCACGCATCAACACCCAAGGCAGCACCCGGCGGCCGATGATCACCATGCTCGCCACAAAGCCAACCACTAAACAGGCCGTGATAAAAAGCTGGGCGGAAAGCTGGGAAAAAGAAATGCCTTGATCGGTAGAAAAAGCCGCAAGCGTCGGCAAAAGCACCAAAACGAGAACGGTGACAAGGTCCTGCACCACAAGCCAACCGACAGCAAGTCTGCCGCGCACTGTCTGCAAAATGCCGCGCGCATCTAAGGCTTTGGTCATCACCACGGTTGAGGCGCAGGAGAGCGCCACACCGATCACAAGCGACCCCACAAATGTCCAGTCCCATACAAAATAAGCCGCAAGCGTACCCACAATCGTTGTTGCCGCCATCTGAAAAATGGCGCCGGGAATGGCGACTTCCCTCACCTGGAGCAGGTCTCTCAATGAAAAATGCAGCCCCACGCCAAACATCAAAAGAATGACACCAACCTCGGAGAGCTGACTGGCAAGATCAAGGTTGCCAACAAAACCGGGCGTGGTGGGCGCGATAAAGACACCCGCAAGCAGATAGCCCACCAACGCGGGCATGCGAATAAGACTCACCAGGTAGCCGAAAATCAACGACAGGCCCAAACCCCAGGCCAACGTGGTGATAAGTTCTACTTGATCGGGCATGGTTTTACTGAGTAAGAAAAATGCAAAACAATTGTTCAGTATATAACCGCTAGCAATTATTTTGCATAGAAAAGCCGGCATTTTTTTATGCCGGCTTTTTGACTATCGACAGATAATCGACGGATTACTTAGCAGAAGCTGCCAAACGTCTCCAAGTATCGACAACCGTGTCGGGGTTCAAGGAGATGGATTCAATACCTTCGTCCATCAACCATTGAGCCAAGTCTTCGTGGTCAGAAGGCCCTTGACCGCAGATGCCGACGTACTTGCCGCGGGCACGGCAGGCGCGGATTGCCATCGAGAGCATGATCTTCACAGCTTCGTTGCGTTCATCAAAGCCTGCGGCCACAAGACCGGAGTCACGGTCAAGACCCAACGTGAGCTGAGTCATGTCGTTGGAGCCGATGGAGAAGCCGTCGAAGTAGTCGAGGAACTTATCAGCCAAGACGGCGTTGGACGGGATTTCGCACATCATGTTGATGCGAAGACCGTTTTCACCGCGCTTCAAACCGTTACGTTCCATGATTTCAATCGCTTGACGGGCTTCGTCGATCGTGCGAACGAACGGAACCATCAATTCAACGTTGGTAAGACCCATCGTGTCGCGCACAAACTTCATTGCGTTGCATTCCATACGGAAGCATTCAGCAAAGGAGTTGGCGATGTAGCGCGATGCTCCGCGGAAGCCCAACATCGGATTTTCTTCATCGGGTTCGTAGCGGTCGCCGCCGATCAGCTTACGGTATTCGTTGCTCTTGAAGTCGGACATACGAACGATGACCTTCTTCGGCCAGAAAGCGGCAGCAATCGTGGCCACACCTTCGGCGATCTTCTTTTCGAAGAAGTCGACCGGGCTCTTGTAGCCGGCGCTCAAGCGTTCAACTGCGTCACGCAATTCACCGTCAACATTCGGGTAATCCAACACCACCTTCGGGTGGATGCCAATGTTGTTATTGATGATGAATTCCAAACGAGCCAAGCCCACACCCTTATTGGGGATGGATTGGAATTCGAAGGCCAACTGCGGATTGCCCACGTTCATCATGATCTTCACGGGAATTTCAGGCAGCGCACCGCGCTTGACTTCTTCAACCTGAACTTCTTGGCGGCCTTCATAGATCTTACCGGTATCGCCTTCGGCGCAGGACACAGTCACTTCCATGTCTTCGGCCAAGCGTTCGGTGGCATCACCGCAGCCCACAACGGCCGGGATACCCAATTCGCGGGCGATAATGGCGGCGTGGCAGGTGCGGCCGCCGCGGTTCGTGACAATAGCGCTCGCACGCTTCATCACCGGTTCCCAGTTCGGGTCGGTCATGTCGGTAACGAGCACGTCGCCGGCTTGAACACGTTCCATTTCGCTTGCGTCTTCAACAATGCGAACCGGACCCAAGCCGATCTTTTGACCGATGGCGCGGCCCGTGACCAACACGCGGCCCTTGCTCTTTAAGGTAAAGCGTTGTTGGACGTCGGCAGCGTTTTGACGGCTCTTAACCGTTTCCGGACGAGCCTGCAGGATGTAGATCTTGCCGTCGATACCGTCTTTACCCCATTCGATATCCATCGGACGGCCGTAGTGTTTTTCAATGATGGTGGCAAACTTGGCCAATTCGATCACGTCTTCGTCAGTGATGGCGAATTGACGGCGGTCTGCGTCGCTCACGTCAACCGTGCGGACGCTGCGGCCGTTCTTGGCATCGGTGTCGAATTCCATCTTGATCAACTTGCTGCCCAAGTTGCGGCGGATGATCGGGAAGTTGCCCTTTTCGAGCATGGGCTTGTGAACATAGAATTCGTCGGGGTTCACAGCGCCCTGAACAACGGTTTCACCCAAGCCGTAGCTTGCTGTGATGAAGACCACTTGATCAAAACCGCTTTCGGTATCGAGCGTGAACATCACGCCTGCGGCGCCCTTGTCAGAGCGGCACATGCGCTGAACACCGGCGGACAAGGCCACTTCAGAGTGATCAAAACCCTTGTGCACGCGGTAGCTGATGGCGCGGTCGTTATAGAGGGAAGCAAACACTTCGCGCATGCGGCTCAACACTTGGTCGATGCCCACCACGTTCAAGTAGGTTTCCTGTTGGCCGGCAAAAGAAGCATCCGGCAAGTCTTCTGCGGTCGCAGAAGAACGAACGGCCACGCTGATTTCTTCCTGGCCGTCCTTTAACCATTCGTAGAATTCACGAATTTCTTTTTCAAGCTCTGCGGGGAAGGGTGCTTCTTCAATCATCTTGCGGATTTCAGCACCGGCTTCGGCAAGAGCCTTCACATCTTCAACATTGAGACCTTTCAAGCGGTCATTGATGCGTTCTTCGAGCTTGTTTTCCGTCAGGAACAAGCGGAACGCTTCTGCAGTCGTGGCGAAACCGTCAGGCACACGGATCCCGGCGCTCGTCAATTGGCTAAGTAATTCACCCAAAGAGGCGTTCTTACCGCCAACGCGATCGACGTCGGTCATACGCAGCTGGCTAAACGGATAGACATAACGACCTTGCGGCATTTTCTTCCCCCAAAAAGGATTGGATTGTTAGAATATCTGAATTGTAGCGACAACCGATTCATTTCGGGTAATTTTTTCTAGCACAGGCTTTTTTATGTTCAATACTCTTGAAAAAGAAGAAACTCCGCATAAAACGGGCAAGCGCACCGTGTTCATTGTCTCGGACGCAACGGCCATCACCGCTGAAACGCTCGCCCACTCGGTGCTCACCCAATTTACGGATCTGGAATACGACCAAATCCGAATCCCCTTTATTGATACGCCGGAAAAAGCCGTTCTGGCAGCCCAAAAGATTAACGACGCCTACATCCGCACGGGTGTTCGTCCGCTCGTTTTCTCCACTTTTGTGGACGTGAACATCCATAAGACCTTCACGGAAAAGTGTCAGGGCTTCCGAATTGAGTTCTTCCGCAGCTTCATTAAAGAAATTGAACAGGAAACGGGACTGAAGTCCGCCCACTCGATGGGCAGAAGCCACGTCATCAAGGACGAAGAGCGCTACAACCGCCGCATCGAAGCGATCAACTACACGCTCGCGCACGATGACGGTCAAATGAACAAGGGCCTCAATGAAGCCGACGTGATTTTGGTGGGCGTGAGCCGCTCGGGCAAGACGCCGACGAGTTTGTTCCTTGCCATGCAGTTTGGCGTAAAGGCCGCGAACTACCCCCTTATCCCTGAAGATTTCGAGCGCGGTGAATTGCCCGAAGTCCTGCACGATAAGCGCGATAAGCTTTTCGGACTTTCCATTTCGCCCGAGCGCCTGTCTCAAATCCGCAACGAACGCCGTCCCGGCAGCCGCTATGCCTCGCTTGAAAACTGCCGCAACGAAATCGAAGCCGCAGAAAGCATGATGCGCCGCGAGGGCATCAAGTGGTTGAGCTCCACGAGCCGCTCCATTGAAGAAATTTCGGCCACCATCATGGCTGAACTCAATCTCCATAACGCGCACAAGATCGATTGATCTTCGCCTTAAACACAAAAAGCGCGGTTTCGAAGCCGCGCTTTTTTGTTGCCTGTTGGAGAAAAATCAGAAGAAGGTCTTTTCCCAGGTAAAGTAAGAAACAATGATAAAAATAAGTGAGAGCGGAATCTGAGCCAAAAGCACGGGCTTTAAGGTTTTGAAGAAATCGCTCTTAAAGTAATCCACGGTGATTGTGAGACACAAGTGCGTGGGTGTGACCATTTGGCCTGCGACACCGAAGACCATCGCCACACCGACCAAATCCAAGTCCCCCATGGAAATACCAGCGACGATCGGCATCATAATTGCCACGTGGCCTTGAGAGATGCCGGTGAGAAGCCCGATGATAAAGCTCAAGAACCCGATGATAACCGGCACGGGCAGCGGAGACGATTCAAAAGCCGCGACCAAAAGCGCCAGCACACCCGTCGTATCCAAGAGTTCCACAAACAAAAGAATGCAGATCACGTTGGCAAACATCTTATAGTCGAGCGCGCCGATAAACACTTCCTTCACACTCACATGACGGTTAAAGAGCATCAAAAGCGGAATCATCGCGACGACCACAATGATCATTGAAACCGAAGCTTGAAGTCCGAGCGTGACCATCAAAACGACGTTGGCAATCACAGGGGTAAGGGAAAGCACAAAGTCCCAATTGTGGCGCTTGGCTTCTTCACCCGTGACCGTGTTCTTGGTTAAAGAGGTTTGTTTGAGGCCTCGCACCATCACGATCCACCCCAAAAGGAAGGCGACGATGGTAAGCCACCCCAGGTGCACAATTAAATCCCCGATTTTCACGCCGGCGATGCCGCAGGCCAAAATCATGCCCGGCACCAAGGGGCTGGAGAATTCAAAAATGTGTCTGAACCAAAAGTTAATGGCGGCCTTGTCTTCCTGCGTCGCTTCAAAACCTTTCGAAGCTTCCTGAACAATAGGCGCAGAAAAACGGGCGCCCCCCATGGAAGGCAAAAGCCCCAGGAACGCAGGCATCACGGCAAGCGTAAAACGGCGGCTTGAGAACATGCGCGAGAGCGCTTCAACCATACCCGCCAGGCACCCGCTTTTTCTCAATTCAATTTCTAAGCAGATCACCAAGTAGAGCGCGCCCACCAAGTCGTAGCTTCTGGGTGAGGTGAACATCTGCACAGCCGCGCCCGTGAGTTCGTCTAATTTCGGATCCGTGCACAGCCAAATAAAAAGACCGCCCGCCAAAATGGCGATGCCGATCGGCTGATGGCGACGCAATAAAAAAAGCGTGATGAGCATCGCCACTGTGATGATGAGAAAAATCATGATGGGTCTTTCTTACGTTCCGTTACAAAGAAAAATAATGCTACTCGTTTTTATGATTCTGTGAAAATTACTTATTTGAAATACTTCAATTAATTCAGATGGCTATAACAAAAATAGTCAAAGATATTTAGATTTTTTATATACGAAAGTCTATTGGCATCATATGTTTAAAACTATATATTCATTTGTGAAAAACATTTATTTTTCAAATAACTATAGAATCCCTCACATTTACTGTAAATGGAGACCGACATGGCTTTCAAACAATCTGCTTTACACACGGCTGTGTCGATGGCGCTGACATCTGTTGCCTTGGCTGCAACCGCTACTGAAATTCATTCAATAGCCGATTTTGAGTCCTATGTGCATGCGGCCGATAACGGCGGTTACTTTGTTGAGGTCGACGACAGCTTTCAAAATAATTTTTATGAAATTGAGCTTGAAAACCCCACTCTCAATGGACTTCAGCTTTATGCGGCTTATAATGACGAGGACACCACTGCCCTTGTAAACAATCATTTAGTTTGGAATTCAGGCAATATCGGCAGCAAAGATGCATCTTCTGACGCGATGCTTTTTGCCGCTTATTCTAAAGATGGTGATGTAGATAATAACTGTCTGGAAATCAGATCCGGCGCGTTTTACGCTAAAAGAAAAAACGACGATGGACAAAGCTTCGGTAAATTCGTAGCGGCTCGAAGTGACAACGGTAATTTAACGAATAACAAGGTGATTATTACCGGTGGCTATTTCTACAGCAATGTAGATGTGATCGCTGCAGACTCGGCAGAATCTTCAACTCACTTTCAAACGGCCGAAAACAATTCCGTTTTAATTGATGGCAGTTCCGGCGGGCTTAAGTTTGCGCCTTCGGAAAACTTTAACGATTCAGATCACCCTATGGTTGGTGAACGCGCCGCCGGTATTTATGGCGCCAATGTTGAATCAGGCCAGGCATTTAACAACTCTGTAACGATTAAAAAGCTCAACGACAGTGCTTTTTCGATGTTAAGCGGAGCTTTCACTGACAGCGGTGATGCTAAAAACAACAGCGTCACTATTGTTGGCAGCCAAAACCTCGTCGTAAGTACTCTAAATGGTGCTCATTCAGCGAGCTATGACCTAGAGGGCGTCTTAGACAGCAACAAAGTCAGAGTTGAAAACTCAACCTTGTATTTCGGCAGTATTGCTTCCGGCGAAAATTACTACGGCGGCGTGACTAACGGAACTGTACTCATCTCCAATTCACACTTAAAACCCATTCATTTTTTCACCGGTGACGAAGAGGAAGAGATCGGAAATCTTTCCTATATAACCGGTGGTATGTCTGAGGGTGAGAGTGGGAATTTCAACATCAGCGGAAATACCGTCCATCTGATCGATTCTCAAATTGACGTCGAAGACTGGGGAGAAGTTCATGTGTACGCGGGTGGCAGCACATGGGCGAACATTGATGTTTTTAATAACAAAATTATTCTCGAATCGGCAAAAGACGAATTCAATGCAAATAACTACCAAAAAGTAAACTTTTGGGGTGCAAGAACTTTCGCCAATGCCCATGATAATTCTCTCATCCTGAATCATTGGAGAGGCGCGGTCGGCTCAGTCCGCAATTTCGACACCATTGCGTTTAAAAACTTCTTGTGGCAAGACGGTGAGACACTTTTAAAAGTTAATAATGAAGCGTTGATTGCTTCGACTCATTTGGATGTTGATGTGCAAAGCATCCGCTTTGAAGGGAAATTGGAAGATCATTTCGGTGAAAAGATGGCATTGGTCCAAGGTACCAATGAAAAGTTGGATTTTAATCCCGCCTATGACAACGGCCAGACGATTGCCATCCCCTCTTCGCTCACTGAAGATTCCACGGGCGTCATTCAAAATAATCCGGAAGAAAACTCGGTTGAATTCCGTCTGGAAGGCACGGTGCCGAGCCGTCAGCTTGAGCTCGTTTCCAATAACCGCAACATGGGTCTTTTCTTCGTCAACCACGGCGCAGAACTCATTTTGGATAATTTGGATGCCACTTCGCGCGACTACCACTGGGGTTTAAGAACCTTTGCCTCCATTGACGGTGTGCAGAGCAACTACAGCACAAAGGGCCATATTGACGTGCACGGCTTCACGGCCGCTGCGGGCCTTGCAAATTCCGTCATGGCGGGCGGCAATCCCCTGCTTTTGAACCTCTTTGTGGAAACCGGCAAGGGGGACTACAGCGAAGAGATGTCGTACTTAAATATCGATCGGCGCTTTAGCGGCGAGATGAAGTACTACGGCGCGGGGCTTTCGGCTCGCATTAAAAATCCCGCGGGCTGGTACTTGGAGGGCTCGCTTCGCGCAGGCCGCATGGAAAGCGATGTCAAGCGCGGTCTCATTGACGCCAATGGTCAGGGACACGGCTATGAGCTTTCCGGCAGCTACTTTGGCGCTCACGTCGGTTTAGGCAAGATTTTTGAAATCGGCGGCGATCGCAAGCTCGATCTCTTTGCCAAATACTTCTACACGTATTTGCCCGATGACAGTGAAGACATCGCAGCCGACGGCGTCAATAACCGCTTTGACTTTGACTCGGTTTCAAGCTCCAGAATCCGCGCGGGCGGCCGAATTTACTTCCCGCTTCAGAAGTCTCTTTGGGCTTACACGGGCTTGGCCTACCAGTATGACTTTACGCCTGACGTGCGTGTAGAAGTCAATGGCCAAAAGATCGCCGACGGCGCTTCGATGCGAGGCTCCATGGGCATCGGCTCCTTGGGTCTTCGCTACAAGTCTGATGAATCGCCTTGGGTGATGGATCTTAAAATCCGCGGTTACGTCGGCCAGCGTGAAGGCGTAAGCGGTAAGGCTCAAGTTGAGTATCGCTTCTAAAAAATGGCTGCTATCTAACTCATGATCTCGCGCCCGGCTCAAACCGGGCGCAATTTTTCAGTTAAACGATGATGCTCATGAAGGTGAGCGCAGCAAAAGCCATCACAATCGGAATGAGCATGATGACGTAGAGCATCTTGTCTTTAATACCGATCACGCCTAAGCAGCGGCCCATGTATTGAAGCTGACCGCCCATGATGAACATTGAAGGCAGAATGATCGCGACCTGCTCCCCGCTCATCACGCCTTCGGTTATGAAAGCAATCAGCACGCCCAATCCGCCGCCGACCGATAGCCAAGAACTCGCCAAAATCATCGCGCTTTCTCCCGGCAGTCCGAACACAGACATCATAGGTTCAAAAACCAAGCCGATATAGTGCAAAAGCCCTGTCACATTGAGCGCTTTGATCAGCACAAACGCCATCACGAGATTGGGGAGCATGGATTTAGTAGCCAAATCCCAGCCCTGGCGTGCGCCCTTAACGAACACATCGGTAATAAGCGGTTTTTCATTGGTAATGGCGGTCATGATCAGTTCCTTTCAATCGTTAACACGGCGGGCTTTTCAATTAATGCACCGACGGAGGCAGAGTTTTCTCGGCTAGCCAAGCGCCATTGAATCAAACGCATAATGTTGGCGCCGATGAATTTCGCTGCGAGCAAAACGGCCAAACCCATTCCCATCGTAAGCGGCACGAGTTTGGTGCCGTCAGCGGCCGTCATCGCCAATATCGCTGCGCTGAAAGTCACGAAATTCGTGATCGGCGCGCAGGCGACCATCTGAAAGGCGGAGAAATTATTGATTTCACGGTAATTGAGCGCACCGGAGTCTTTAAGCTGACGCGTCAGTGCCGCTCCCCCGTCTGTTGATTGCAGACAAGCGATAAGCGCAAGCGTAGCCGTTCCGGGCACACCGATTAAAAATTGCAGCACTGGTGTCAAAAGCTGCTTGGCGGCACGGAGCGCGCCGTAATGCTCAAACACCGCGATCATGCCCATGGCCAGCATGACGCCCGGCACAATCAAAGAAATCGCCATCATAAAGCCGTCAATGGCGCCTGAGCCGCCGATGCCGCGCATCGTCGTCAGGGTTGTTTTAAGGCCTTCCGGAGTTTCGACAACGCTGCCTACCATCTTGCCCGCGCTGCCCATCAGCGTCGAGAAATCAAGCACACTCCAGGCGTAGCTGCCGCCCGCGGCCACTCCGGAGAAAAAGACAATGGCTAAAATCAGTGATACATAACAGCCCACCGTAACTTTTTCTTCGTTTTGTTTTAATTCTTTGTCAGACATTTTGTTCATCCTGTTCATCTGTAAAAGTTTGTCGATTGAAAGTCGTTCGTGTTTGAGCTTCTAAATCGATAAACCGGAGGACCGACCTGGCGCATGGCGCGCATGAGCCTTGCGCAGCAGGCAAGGCATACGTTTTGAGTACGGAAATTAAGCGTTAAACCGCTATTGGATAATCTTTTTTCAGCTAAACCGCTTGGTCTCGGATACATAGCAACTTCCAAATTTTCAAGATTTTGAAAATGTCTGAATGCACGAGTTTTAATAGGGTTTTGTGATTCAGACCGTTTGAGTGGATTCAGTTTGTGAATCCGTCGAATTCAAAAGATTGAAATCGACAAACGGAGGAAGCGGGAAACGTCGAAAAAATTAACGTTTCCCGATGCTAAAGCTGAAAAAAATAGCCTTGCGGGAGACACTCGCGAGGCTAATGGGTTTGATGATAGAGACCGAACAGCAAGAGAGCGACTGGTTAGCCGCACTGCTTTGCTTTAAGGAGTTCAAACAAACTTGAGCTGACATCTTTCGGTCTCATTCGAGATTGGTTGTCAATGATTTTCTCATCAAAATAAAACCGGAAGCAATGAGCAAAAGTGCTCATTTTTTCAAACTATTAGGTGAAACAACCTAAAAATGAACGCTCTCGGCTGATTTCAGGACAGATCACGCTCTTCACGGACAGAAATCTGCACTTCATCAAAAATGTCTTTCATCGCTTGCGACGGTTTTTGTCCGATCAGTGAGAAAACGACAATAGCAAGAAGCGCCAGGAAGAAACCTGGAATAATTTCATAAAGCCCAAACCAGCCGAAAGTATTCCAAACAATGACAGTCACAGCGCCCGTGATCATGCCCGCCAATGCACCGTTTTTGGTCATTTTCTTCCACCACAAACTCATGATGATGACCGGCCCGAAGGAAGCGCCGAAACCGGCCCAGGCATAGCTCACCAAGCCGAGAACTTTGCTTTGCGGATCCATCGCAATAAAGATGGCAACTAAAGAGACCATCAAAACCATCGCACGCCCGAACCAAATCAACTCACGAGTGGAGGCTTGAGGACGAATAAATGCGCGATAGAAATCTTCGGTCAGAGTTGAAGAGCAGACAAGCAGCTGACAAGACAGTGTGCTCATGACTGCCGCCAAAATTGCCGACATCAAAACACCGGCAATCCACGGATTAAAAAGCACCTGCGTTAAGACAATGAACACCAATTCGGGATTGGCATTAACGGGGGCGCCTTGGGCGACGTGTTCTGCAAAATAGGCGTAACCGAAAAAACCCACACTGACGGCGCCAGCTAAACAGAAAAGCATCCAAATGATGGAAGTGCGGCAGGCTGTCGGAA
Source organism: uncultured Burkholderiaceae bacterium (assembly GCA_944390675.1). Lineage (GTDB taxonomy): Bacteria > Pseudomonadota > Gammaproteobacteria > Burkholderiales > Burkholderiaceae_F > Aphodousia. The sequence continues at coordinate 77,510 of CALXQR010000004.1, read as the reverse complement.
TAACCTTAATAGACTTTGTCGCCATGAAACGCACAAGCAAGTGAGGCTGTCCGAAATAACCCAACCCCCAAGCCAAAAGCGAAGCAATGCCGACCGCCGTTTGCCCCTTGAACATATCCAGCATGGAAACATCCATGACGCTCACTTTGTCAATCGTTTCAGAAAAACCGCCAAGCTCCGTCATCACCACAATCGGAGTAACAACGAGCGCCACACACATCATGGCTGCCTGCACGGTATCGGTCCAACTGACAGCTAAAAATCCGCCGATAAAAACGTAAAGAATCGTGGCCGCGGCGCCGATCCACAGAGCGTGCGAATATGAGATATCAAAGGTGGATTCAAAAAGTCTCGCACCGGCAACCATGCCGCTTGCTGAGTAAATCGTAAAGAAGATCAAAATGACAACTGCGCAGATGATGCTCAGCAAACGCTTATCATCGTCAAAACGATGACTTAAATAATCAGGCAACGTCAAAGCGTTTTTGCAGCGTTCTGTATAAACACGAAGCCTTGCCGCAACGATTTTCCAGTTCACAAAGGAGCCGATGCAAAGTCCGATCGCCAACCAACTTTCCGAAATGCCCGATAAAAAGACCGCGCCGGGCAGCCCCATCAAAAGCCAGCCGCTCATGTCGCTTGCGCCGACCGACAAAGCCGTGACAAGTCCCCCTAAACGTCTTCCGCCCAGAACATAATCATTGAAATCACGTGTGTAGTGCCAGGCGATAAAACCGATTATTACCATTAACAGCAAATAGCCGCAAAAAGTAATAGCGATAGGATTAAGTGCTGTCATTTCCCTGAAGTTTTTTAAAGGCAAGCGACTAGTTTAATCAAAGCGGCGCGCAAAAGCCCTTTTTAATTAAGATCAGTTCCCTAGAAAGCTACAGATCAGCTATTTCCTCTTCGAGCTTAATTTGAACAACATTGTTTGGCTCAGGGACTTGGTTTGTCAAAATTTATCTTGCGTCCAACCCTTGAAAAATAAGACAAAGAGACGAACTCTGTACGTTAGAATGTCGGCTGGCACGTCGATCGTTTCGGCGTACTAACTTCAGCCCTGAAAACTTTGGGTCCGAATCTTTCAATTCTTTGCGCGTAAAAGATTACGGCGAAAGCCGTAAGGACCCCAGAAATGGGTATTGATATGACAAAGGCCCAGTATTACCGTACTGAGCCTAAGTCTTTTTGATATGAGGTTATGTATGACGAACTTACTTTCCTCGTGTCAGATCATAACACAGTTCAATGCTGTTTTGATCATTGATTTGCGCTTGCAGATTCTAACGGTCATCATGGTTATTGCTTTGTGTGTGATCCGCACGAAACCTTAACGGGTTGGGGTTACTTCCAGAGGGAGTAACCCTTGTGCGACAAGTCTTTAAAGTAAAAGCCTGAGAATCCGAGATCCTCAGGCTTTCATTTTCTGGTGGCCGAGACGGGAATCGAACCCGTACGCCGTTTAAAAGGGCGGCGGATTTTAAGTCCGCTACGTCTACCAATTCCGTCACTCGGCCAACCAAACCGGTGAAAAATAAGCCAACACGAGGTCGGCTTACTTTAAGAAATCTGGAGCGGGAAACGAGTCTCGAACTCGCGACCTCAACCTTGGCAAGGTTGCGCTCTACCAACTGAGCTATTCCCGCATTCGACTCCTCAAAGGAAGCTGGAGGCGCGAAGCGGAGTCGAACCGCTCTATACGGATTTGCAATCCGCTGCATAACCGCTTTGCTATCGCGCCATCACACTCTCAAAAGAGGATGGAGCGGGAAACGAGTCTCGAACTCGCGACCTCAACCTTGGCAAGGTTGCGCTCTACCAACTGAGCTATTCCCGCGTCGAAGAAGTCACTATTCTAATGATGAGACTTACCTTGTCAAGCCATATCAAGCTTTTTTCTCAAAAAAGGCAGAAATCGCCTTAAAAATAGTCTTGTTGCAATTTTTTGCACTGACTTAGGACGCGCTAAGTTTTCCCTATTTTTGTACTAAGTTTGACCCTCTAAACTGCTGGTTAAGAAAAACGAAGATTGATCGAAAATAGGAGATCCACCATGACAAAGAAAATCGCATTAGCCGCCGCCCTCTGTGCATTGACCGTTCCGTTCGCAGCGCTTGCCGCAGGTCCTACGGGTTTTGGTGCTCAAGAACGTCCGGGCGCCCCGCAAGGCTTCACGCTCCAGAAGATGAATTCCATCGCTCAGCTGAAAAAAGAAGCCCACGATGATCAGCTCGTCACGCTCCAAGGGCGCTTCACCAAGCAATTGAGCAAGGACAAGTTTGAATTCACGGACGCCAAGGGCGACACCATTGTGGTTGAACTCGATGATGATCAAAACTGGTCTCAAGTTCACAAAGACGCTTTGATGGAAATCGTCGCCGAAGTGGATAAGGACTTGGTCTCGATGGAATTGGAAGCGATTGACGCCAAGCGCCTCCAATAAGGCAAAAGAAATTTGTGAGACGCAGCTAAAGTCAGGGGGACGAAGCCGTCCCCCAAAAAACTAGGGGAAGAGTTTTGAAGCTCCTCCCCTATTTTTGCATCTAGTCGCTAAGCGGTCTGAGCGGATCGTTTGTTGCCCATCAGGTGCAAAACAACAATCATCGCCACCAAGCTCACAGCGGATGCGCAAAGGCTTAAGTAAGCATTGGCTTCGGTAAAGCCTGCCACCACGTAACCGATAAAGGACGCAATGGCGCAGACCCAGGCGTAGGGCAATTGTGTAGCCACGTGCTCAATGTGTGAGCACCCGGCACCGGCCGAAGACAGAATTGTCGTATCGGAAATGGGCGAGCAGTGGTCGCCGAAAACGGAACCCGCCAACGTTGCGGCAAGCGACACAACGATCAGATTCGGATCCAAAGCTTGCGCCACAGGAACGATAATCGGGATCAAGATACCGAAGGTGCCCCAAGCCGTGCCCGTCGAGAAGGACAAGAAAGCGGCCAAAGCAAAAACGGCAGCAGGCAGCCACATAGCGGAGAAGCCGCCGCCCGTGACCAACGACTCCACAAACAAAGGCGTTTGAAGAAGATCGCGGCACACGCCCGAAATCGTCCAGGCCAAAACCAAAATGATGTTGGCAGGCAGCATCATCTTCATACCTTCAACAGAGCCGTCCATGAATTCACGGAAACCCACGACTTTACGCGGCACAAACATCACAAACGCAACAACCATGGCGCCGAAAGAGGCCCAGACAAGCGCTTGAGAAGCGGAACTGTTGCCCAAAGAGGAGGCAAACGTATGGTAAGCCGGGTCTTCACCCCAGTAGCCGCCCGAATACATCAGGCACAAAACTGCAAAAACGATGAGCGCGCCGATCGGTACCACCATGTCCCAAATCGTGCCCTTTTCGCTCACCTTCATTTGATCGGTGGCGGTATCGGTTCTGCCCACGTCACCTTTTTCGGCTTTTTCTTCAGCGCGGCGCATCGGACCGAAGTCAAGCTTAAAGAAGCAAAGGATGAAAACCATTGAGATGCAGGTAAGCGCGTAGAAGTTATAGGGAATCGTGGAAACGAACGCGGCAAAGTCACTTTCAAAAGCCCCGGTGGACTTAAGGCTGCTGCCCACAGCGGCCGCCCAAGAAGAAATCGGCGCGATAATGCACACGGGCGCGGCCATGGAGTCAATGATGTAGGCAAGCTTTGCGCGGGAGACGCCGTAGGTGTCCGTCACGGGACGCATCACGGTGCCGACGGTCAAGCAGTTGAAGTAGTCATCGATGAAGATGAAGGCGCCCAGGCCGCCCGAGGCCAAAAGCGAAGAGCGGCGGCTGCGGATGCGGCGGATTGCCCAGTCACCGTAGGCACGAGAGCCGCCCGCCATGCTGATCACATAAACGAGCGATCCCAAGAGCGTGCAGAAAACCAAAATATTGAAATCAACTTTGGTTGCCATGAGCTGGAAAGCCGTCTCAACGGTTCCCATCAGCAAATTGGAGTGATCGGTGCCCACCGCGTAAATCAAAGTACCCGACATGATGCCGATCAGAAGCGAAGAGATCACTTCTTTCGTGCAAAGGGCCAACACGATGGCGATCACGGGCGGCAGAATCGAGAGCCACCCAGCATTAAACGGATCCATTCTTTGGAGTCCTCTAACAAGGTTAAAGAGAAAGTGGGTTATTTTAACGAAGGATATCAGGAAAACAAGGGCAACTCCCTGAAATCTCAAAGAAAAATGAGAAAAAAGGTCAGTTTTTGAGAATACGGAGAAGAAAAAAGCCTGAATCACGCAGACTCAGGCTTTTTAGCAATCAATCAAAAAATGCGCTTAACCGTCTTGGCGCGTGGTGGGCTCAGAGCTTAAATAGGGACCCGCGGCCTTCAAATAAACGATCATGGAGTAAACCGTCAGCACGGCGGCCACATAGATCAAAATTGTGCCGAGCCATGCCATGGAGATGCCGAAAACCGGTTCATAGAATAAAAGCATGGGGATGGCGACCATCTGGGCAATCGCCTTGAATTTCCCGTACCAATTCACTTTCACGCGAGCGGCAGCGCCCACCTTGGCCATCCATTCACGAAGAGCCGTCACCGTGATTTCGCGCCCGATGATGATCAGTGCAACGAGCATGTCCACGCGGTTAAAGTCAAGTAAGACAATGAGCGCGGCGCAGACCATGAGTTTGTCAGCGGAGGTATCCAAAAAGGCGCCGATCGCGCTTTCCATGTTGTAGCGGCGCGCAAAATAACCGTCAAAGGCATCCGTGAGCGCAGCGATGATGAAAATCACCGTCGCCCAAACGTTTTGCATGAAAGGCGACAGAATGTGATCGGGCACATAAAAAACGCCGATGACTAACGGAATCAGGGCGATGCGCGCCCACGTGAGAATCATCGGCACATTAACCGGTAAACGTTTACGACTCATTGCTATTTGGTAAAACTGATGGTGCCTGCCCGTGTAACTGAAGATAGATTCGCTCGGCAAGCTTGCGCGATATCCCTTCGATTGTAGCAATATCTTCGATACTTGCGTTTTTCAGTCCCTTCATTCCCCCGAAACGGCTCAATAATTTTTGCCGTCTCTTGGGGCCGATCCCCTCAAAATCCTCAAGTTTGGATGCATTGCGGGTTTTCGCTCTCTTGGCACGCATGCCGGTGATCGCAAAGCGGTGCGCCTCGTCTCGGATTTCCGCAACAAGCATGAGCGCTTGCGATTCCCGACCAAGAGTGAGCGGTTCACGAGACTCATCGGCAAAAACAAGCGTTTCCAACCCCACTTTACGGCCTTCGCCTTTGGCCACACCCACAATCACCGAGTAATCCAGCCCCAATTCCTCAAAAACCTCACGAGCCATTTTCACTTGGCCTTTGCCGCCGTCAATCAACACCACTGTGGGCAGCGGTGCTTCGCCTCGCGCTACAGGCGCATAACGTCTTTCGATGACCTGACGCATTGCGGCGTAATCGTCACCCGGTTCAATCCCTGTGATGTTAAAGCGGCGGTAGAGGTTGTGCGCCATGCCGGCGCCTTCGTAGACAACGCAAGAAGCTTGTGTGGCTTCGCCGGATGTATGGCTGATATCAAAGCATTCAAGCCGAACCTTCATCCAGTCATCATTAGGCACGGTAATGTCGAGCACTTCGCAGAGCTGCTTTAAGCGCGAGAGCTGCGAGCCTTCAAGCGCCAAATGACGAGCTAAGGCAATCCTGGCGTTGGTCTGACACATTGCGAGCCACTCGCGCCGCACGCCCACAGGCGAATGCACCACAGTAATGCGCCGCTCAGATAATTCTGAGAGCACGCTTTCGAGCTCCTCTTTTTCACCCGGGACATCGGTGATGATGAGCGTGGGCACAGGCATCGTTTCATAGTGCTGGCTCACAAACGCTTCAAAAACTTCAAGCTTATCGGGCTCTTCGCCTTTAGGCACCGTCGGGAAATAAGCCCGATCACCCAAATGGCGGGAACCGCGCACCATCGCAAGATTCACGCAGACGTTTGTGCCGTCGTTGACCACCGTGATGATATCGGCATCAACATCGCCCCCTGTGGTTTCCACGCTCTGTCTGTGAAGAACGTTTGAGAGCGCAGCGATCTGATCTCGGACAACCGCCGCTTTTTCAAATTCAAGCGCTTCAGAAAATTTGAGCATCTTCGCTTGAAGATCGGCCATCAGGCCTTCGGACTTGCCGTCTAAAAATTGCTCGGCGCGCTCAACATCACGCGCATAATCTTCGGGACTGATCGCGCCCACACAGGGCCCGGAGCATCGTCCGATCTGCGCCAAAAGACAAACCCGCGAGCGATTTTTAAAGACAGGGTTTTCGCAGGTGCGAAGTTTGAAAACCTTCTGCAGGATTTGGATCGCGTCTTTGACGCTTTGCGAATTGGGGTAAGGTCCGTAAAAACGGCTTTTCTTATCCACTCCTCCTCGGTAGTAAGACACACGAGGAAATTCATCGGCGCTGATTTTTAAATAGGGATAGCTTTTATCGTCCCGAAAAAGAATGTTGTACTTAGGCGAGAGCGTTTTAATGAGGTTATTTTCTAAAAGCAGCGCCTCGGCTTCGGAACGCGTCACCGTAGTTTCCATTCGAGCGATCTGAGAAACCATGATCGCAATGCGCGGACTTAAATCATTTTTTTGAAAGTAGCTCGATACACGGCGCTTGAGATCGCGGGCTTTGCCGACATAAAGGCAGTTTCCCGCCTCATCAAAGTAGCGGTAGACGCCGGGCAGACCCGGCAGATTCTGAAGGATGGGTTTGGCATCAAACGCCATTTTTCTCTCGCTTCGCTTAAACTATCCGAAATCAAAAATTTGCGTTTATTTTAACGTATGGCATCTCAAGCTCAACCCTCTGAAATTATCAAAATTGATATTTTTTGCCGCGTCATTGACAACTTCGGCGACGCGGGCGTGATGTGGCGTTTGGCTAGGAGCCTCACGGCCGAAGGTTTTGCCGTGCGCCTCATTATCGATGACACCGATACGCTTTGCGCGCTTGCGGGCTTACCTGCAAAAACACCCGCGGACTTAATTGGCAAAGATGAAGCCATTGATGTCGTGCTTTGGGAAAAAGCGTGGGATTGTAGCGAGTGTCCGCTTGAACCCGCAGAAGTCGTCATCGAAGGTTTTGCCTGTCGACTGCCTGAAGACTATGAGCGCAAAATGGCTCTCAATAAGCCTCTTTGGTTCAATATTGATTACTTCAGCGCAGAGGATTGGATTGAGTCCTGTCACCTTGTCCCCTCCATTGAACCGAAGACGGGACTTGTGAAAATCAATTATTTCCCGGGCGTCACGCCTCGCTCGGGCTCTCTTGTCATCGAAAAAGATTATGAAGCGCAGGAATCTCTCTATAAAAAGAGTCTTTCTGCAAAAAACGCGACCGATTCTCTTCGCGTATTCTTTTTCGCCTACCCCTATGGTCCGATTGAGTCAATGGCCGACGCCATGATTCACTGCGGACAAAAGCTCGAAGTTTCTGTTTCTCAATGCGAAGCCGGCAGGCTTCTGTCGGCTGAGCTTTTGAAGTCAGAAAGCAAAGACATCACCGTTAAGACATTGCCCTTTGTCGCGCAAAAAGATTTCGACCGACTTCTTTGGGCTTCTGACATCGCTTTTGTGCGAGGCGAAGACAGCGCCGCGCGCGCCATGATTGCGGGCACGCCCTTTCTCTGGCACATCTACCATCAAGACGAAGACGTGCACATGGTAAAACTCAAGGCGCTTGAAAAGCGTTTTGAAAAACACTTCACGGACAGAGCGCTTTTTTCCGCCTGGTGCGAGCTGCAGGAAAAAATGAATAACGGGACTTTTGATTGTGACCTTTTTAAAGTGCTCCTTGAAAAGCACGACAAATGGCAAAAGGCCTCTGTCTCCTTTGCCCGTGATTTAAGGGCCTTGGGGTCGCTTGCCGCAAAACTTTCCGAATTGATCAGAAAACGCTAAAATAACGCGTTTTCGCACTGACGCGAAAAGAGAAACGTTTCTGTTAGGGTTTGATTCCCTAGTGATTTTTAAAAAGAACCGCTGCCGGTTTCGTCATCCGGGTCGCTCCTGGACAGGCTCTCCGGCCAACGGTTCATAGAGGATAAATTTAAGATGAAAATTGCACAAGAACTGCGCGCCGGCAACGTGGTGATGATCGGCAAGGATCCGATGGTTGTGTTGAAGGCTGAATACTCCAAGAGCGGCCGCAACGCCTCCGTGGTGAAGATGAAGTTGAAGAACTTGCTCACCGGTGCCGGCACCGAAACGGTTTATCGCGCTGACGACAAGTTTGAAGACCTCGTGCTCGACCGCAAGGAAGTGACCTACAGCTATTTCGCCGATCCGCACTATGTCTGGATGGACGCTGACTACAACCAATACGAAGTTGAAGCCGACGTGATGGAAGACGCCTTGAAGTACCTCGAAGACGGCATGCCCGCCGAAGTGGTGTTCTACGAAGGCCGTGCCATCAGCGTTGAATTGCCCACGATCCTCGTGCGCGAAGTGGAATACACGGAACCGGCCGTCAAGGGCGATACCTCCGGCAAGGTGATGAAGCCGGCTCGCCTCACGACGGGTTATGTGCTCCAAGTCCCCGCTTTCGTTGAAACGGGCGACAAGATCGAAGTGGATACCCGCACGGGCGAATACCGCTCCCGCGTGAAGTAATTCGATTTTTCGAATCAGTCACTTCAAAACCTCTGCTTAAAAAATAGGCAGAGGTTTTTTGTTACCTTTAGCTTCTTGAGCGAAACACGCTTCGGCTACAATATCCGCGTCTCACTATAAAAACTTAGCCATGACACGACTTCTCAATATCGGATCGATCAACATTGACTATGTCTATCAGGTGCCGCACTTTCTGAGAGCGGGCGAGACACTTGAAGCGGCTAACCGCGCGATCTTCATGGGCGGCAAAGGCTTAAATCAAAGCGTCGCCGCCAAGCGTTCGGGCCTTGACGTCATCCATTTAGGTGTTTTAGGCGCTGACGGCGCTTTTCTGCGTGACTTTATGCAAACTGAAGGCATTGACGTCCGCTTTCTCAAAACGGATAACACGCTGCCCACTGGTCACACGGTCATTCAGGTGACGCCTGATGCGGAAAATGCCATTTTGTATTTCGCGGGCACCAACCACGCCATTGACCGAGAGCTCGTCAAAAAGGCGCTTCAGACACTTTCGCCCGGTGACTTTGTGCTCATGCAAAACGAAGTCAATGATGTGGCCTTTTTCCTAAATGAAGCCAAAAAGCTGGGGCTTGTCACCGTTTTCAACCCCGCCCCCTATTCGCCCGAGGTTTTGAACTATCCCTTGGATAAGGTTGATGTTTTAATCGTCAATGAAACGGAAGCACGAGGCATTTTAGGTGCGGACTTAGAAGATGACGATGAAATCTTAAAGAGTCTGCGCGAACGTTTTCCTCATGCCGCAATCTTTTTAACCTTGGGTAAAAAGGGCATGAAATGCGATTTAAAAAAGGGCCTTGCCCCAATGAGCTTTGAAGCTTTCAAAGTCAAAGCGGTGGATACCACAGGCGCGGGCGACACCTTTGTGGGTTACGCGGTTCGCGCTCTGATGACCTACCGCGAAACGAAGGACATCAAAGTCTTTAAAAAAGAAATTGAAACTGCCATGCTTGCCGCTGCGACAAGCGTCACGCGTGAAGGCGCGGTGCCCTCTATTCCAAAGATTAATGAGTTAACAGTCGCTCCCAAGACGGGGGATTAACGTATGGATAAAAAGAAAATCATCATTGACTGCGATCCGGGTTATGACGATGCTGTAGCGATTTTGCTTGCCGCAGGCAGCCCTGCGATTGACCTTTTGGCAATCACCACCGTTGCAGGCAATCAAACGATTGAAAAAGTCACAAAAAACGCCCTTCGCATCGCAAAGCTCGCGCATTTGGAAAACGTTCCGATCGCAGCGGGCGCCTCGCGCCCCCTATTGCGCCAAGCCGTGACGGTGGCCGCGAACATCCACGGCGAATCCGGTCTTGACGGCACGACGCTGCCTGAGGCCGAATACAAAGTCGATCCGCGGCATGCCGCACAATTAATCGTTGACGTTGTGATGCGGGAGCCGGAAAAGACCGTCACTCTTGTACCCATCGGCCCCTTGACGAATATTGCTCTTGCCGCGCGCATAGAACCTAAAATCGTTGATCGCGTCAAAGAAGTCGTTCTCATGGGTGGGGGCGCACACATCGGCAACATCAAACCCATGGCCGAATTTAATATTGAAAACGATCCCGAAGCCGCTCACATTGTTTTTGAAGAAAAGTGGCCGATTGTCATGGTGGGGCTCGATTTAACGTATCAGGCTCTGGCTACTGCCGCTGTTAAAGAGAAAATCGCCGAGATTGACACACCTGCTGCGCGCTTTTTAACACAGGTGCTTGCGCGTTTTTCAGAAAACTACAAACGCTCCAAAGGCTTTGATGAGCCGCCCGTGCATGATCCCTGCGCGGTAGCCCGTGTGATTGATGAGACGATCGTTAAGGCTGTTTCCGCGCCGATTCATGTTGAGTACCGAGGCGACTACACGGCCGGCATGACCGTCACCGACCTTCGAGGCAAAGTGCCTGCTGATTGTCACACATCGGTCGCGCTCGAATTGGATCGCGAGCGCTTTTGGAACCTCATTATTGAAGCTGCAAAGAGACTCTGAGCCAAAAAATGGATGAAATCAAACCCACGGTTAAACCTGAGCGGCTCGAAAAAGGCGCCTTAAAACGCGAAGCGGTGCTTCTTGAAGCCATGGTGAGGGACTATTGCAAGAGGCACCACAATGACCCCAAAGGGTTGTGTGATGACTGCCGAGCCTTTTTGGTCTACGCGCTCACTCGTTTAGCTTGTTGCCCTTACGGCGAAAAAAAGCCCACGTGCGCCAAATGCAAAATTCACTGCTATCGGGCTCAAGAAAAAGAAACCGTGCGGGTTATCATGCGTGAGGAAGGGCCGCGGATGCTTTTTCAGCACCCGATTTTGACCACGGAACATTTGATTAAAAACTTAAAAGAGGCCCCTGAGAAGCCTCGCAACCGATTAGCGAAGAAAAAAGAGGTCGACCATGGCCGTTAAAACGAAACTGAAAAATTCCCTTGAAAACCTCAAAGGTGAATTAAAAGAAAAACAAGAAAAGTGGACGAAAGAGTGGGAAGAAGCCAAGCGTGAGCTTAAGGCCCGCCAGAAACTCTTTAGCCGCGAAGTGAAAGCCAAGCAGGATGAATTCATGATCGAGTGGGACGAGGTGGAAACGCGATCTCGCGAAAAACTCGATCAGTGGCTCGATCGCTTTGATATCGATGAGCTGCAGGCGATGCTTGATCGTTACAAGGAAGAAAATGAACCCTTGGAGCCCATCGGCGAAAACGATGTTTTAAGAATGCTGCCTGAGCCGCGAAAACTCGATATGACGCTCACTGAAGCGCTTAAAAAACGGCGCTCGCTCAGAGATTTTTCGGGTGAACCCATCGCTGAAGACATGGTCGCCGCCCTTCTTTGGGCCGCCAACGGCATCAACCGCAAAAACTTTAAGCGCACCACGCCTTCGGCTCTTAATTGGCAAGACGTAAGCGTCTACGTCGTTCAAGGCAACGGCATTTGGAAGTATCTCCCCAAGCGTCACGCCCTTCTTTTTATTGAAGGCAAAGATCAGCGTGAGCATTTCGGCGAAATCAAAACTTGGATGAAGCTCGCAAGCCAACACTTGGTCTTTGTGTCGGACGCGAGAAAAACCAAGACTTTCAGCACAAAACTTGTGCAAAAGACTTTCAAAGTGGATTTCTCTGAAGGTGAATTAAATGAGCGGGCCCGCGCGATCAATGTGGGTACCAAGGTCCAAGCTGTCTACCTTGCTGCGGCCGCCATGGGCTTGGGCTGCACGTGCCGCATTTTGGCCGATGATGCCAAAGCCAGACAACTCATGAAGCTTGCGCCTGAGGAAAAAATCATGGCGATTTGCTCAGTGGGCGAGAAGCCTGCTTCCATTTTTGATCACGTGATTTGACATTTTCCGTCAAAGTGCGTACTATCTCGTTCTCACGCGCCGGTAGCTCAGTTGGATAGAGTACCTGGCTACGAACCAGGGGGTCGCGGGTTCGAATCCTACCCGGCGCACCAAATTCCTAAAGGGGAGCCTTTTTAAAAAGCGCTCCCCTTTCACATTTTCACGCCCCCTTCTATAATCGCGCATCGGATTTAAAGCTTTAGACCGTAAGGATTTTTTCATCATGCTGTCGCACTTGCCTGTCCCTGTTGTCACCATCGGGCTTTTGCTGTGCTCCAATCTCTTTATGACCTTCGCTTGGTACGGACACTTGAAGTTCCCAAAGGTCACGCTCTGGCACGTGGTCATCATCAGCTGGCTCATCGCCTTTTTTGAATATTGCTTCCAGGTGCCTGCCAACCGTTACGGTTACGGCTATTTCAGCGCCGCAGAATTGAAAACCATTCAGGAAGTGATCTCGCTTTCCATCTTCATGGGATTTTCCGTTTTGTACTTAGGCGAACCCCTGAAATGGAACTATGTCGTGGGCTTTATCATGATCATGGCCGCGGCCTACATCATTTTCCATGAGTGGTAAGAAAAATAACCACTCATCAGGCAGAAAGCTTCGGACAAAATCCGAAGCTTTTTTGTTTGCAATTTGCTAGGCTAGCGCCTGAAACGTTGGAGGTACGGCCAAACGAGCCGTTGAGAGATACTCCCAAAAGCGGATCAGGTTAAGACCTGCGGCGCGAAACGTTTTTCCTAACTGTGCCATCCGCATTGGAAGTCCTCCCCTATTTTGGAGGCAGCCATGCAAAATATCGTTTCTTTAAACACGCATTCCGAGTCGTCCGTCATTTTTGAAAAAACCGCATCGGGCGAAGCGATTCCTTTTAAAGTTATTCAACAAACCGACACACCCGAAGCTTTCGGCGGCGGGAAAAATCCTGACTTTTACGTGCCACTCATTTCTTCTGCGGGAACTGTTGTCAGACGTGTCCGTCCCCGTCCGGGCTCTCCCACACAGTTAGCGTCGGCAAGAAAGGGAGAAATCACTCCCGAGATGCAGGCGGTCGCGCTAAGAGAATCGATGCTGATTGAGCGTTTTAAAGAAAACCTAAACACAACGGGCAATCGGGCGCTCGCCGGCAAACTCAATGGCGTACTCAATCGGATCGCACCCGTTACAGAAGAAACCGTTTGCCGGGAAATTGCCGCGCGCCGCGCGGTGCTGCCCCTTAATTTCCTGCATCCTGAAGCGCAGCCCATGATTATCGGCGCGCGTTTTAAAACCAAAATCAATGCCAATATCGGCACTTCAGACAGCATCAAAAAGAAAGGCGACTCTGAAGAACTCACCAAACTCCGCGAAGCAATTGATAACGGCGCGGACACCGTGATGGATCTTTCAATCGGCAAAGATATTGTGCGCATCCGTGAGGCCATCCTTCGAAACAGTCCGGTGCCTGTGGGTACAGTGCCCATTTACGAAGTGCTTGAGCGCGCAGGCAGCGTTGAAAACATCTCCTGGAGCCTTTTTGCCAATGTGATGGAAAAGCAAGCCAAACAAGGCGTCGATTACATGACTATCCACGCGGGTCTTTTGCTGTCTCACCTGCCTTTAACACGCACGAGACTTTGCGGCATCGTCTCGCGTGGCGGCGGCATTCTCGCGCAATGGATGCACCTAAAACACGAGGAAAATTTCTTATTCACGCATTTCGATGAGATTTTAGAAATTGCCCGTCACTACGACATCACGCTCTCGCTTGGCGACGGACTCAGGCCGGGCTCGATTTTGGACGGTACAGACGCCGCGCAGTTAGCAGAACTGCAAACGCTCGCTGAGCTTAACCGTCGGGCGGGAGCGTTTGACGTACAGGTCATGATTGAGGGACCGGGCCATATCCGTCAGTCCGATATTGCCGCTAACGCCCAATTGGAAAAAATTTGGTGCGAAGAAGCACCCTTTTATACCCTGGGCCCCTTGGTGTGTGATATCGGTGCGGGCTACGACCATATCACGGCTGCAATTGGCGCATCAGAAATCGCAAGCCACGGCGCCGCGATGCTTTGCTACGTCACACCAAAAGAGCACCTCGGTCTTCCCAATTCTGTTGATGTGCGAGAAGGCATGGCGGCCTTCCGAATCGCAGCGCACGCCGCTGACATCGTTCGGGGCACCGCCTGCGCGGAGCTGCAGGATGCACTCATGAGCATCGCGCGATTTGAATTTCGGTGGCGCGATCAGTACGCACTTGCGCTCAATTCCCAAAAAGCACAAGCGATGCGCGAAGAAACGCTGAGCGGAAGCGGAGCCAACGAAGCGCACTTTTGCTCCATGTGCGGACCAAAGTTCTGCCCAATGAAAATTGCCCGTGATCTCTTCGGAGAAAAAGAAACGCTCAAAGACTAGTTTTTTGTCTCCGGCGCTTTCGGCTAAAATGAGCAACCATAGAAAATTACTGTTTATCTATGTCACTTTTTTCCTGCCCCGCCATTGAAGCGCAAACCAATCGGATCACACTCACCGATCCGTGCTTTATTTCGGATCTGCATTTAAGTGCAGAGTCCGCGAGGCAGGCTGACTTTTTTGTTCGTTTCTTAAAGGAAGTCGCCGAACGGCATAAAGAACTTGTCATTTTGGGTGACTTCTTTGACTACTGGGTGGGTGATGACGCCTGGGAAACGGCCGCAGGTATTTTGAACCCTTTGCGAGATTGGGCTCAAAAGCATTCGCTTTACCTCATGCACGGTAACCGTGACTTCATGATCGGTAAAACACTGGCTGATCGTCTGGGTGCGACACTTTTGCGTGATCCGACAGTGGCTGTCTTTTCTGACGAACAGCTTCTCTTATCGCACGGCGATATTTGGTGCATCAATGATCTTGACTATCAAAAGGTACGGCGCAAAGTCAGAAGTTTTTGGTGGCAGTGGATGGTGTTAAGACTTTCTCTAAAAAAACGTTTATCGATTGCTCAAAACGCGCGTTCCCGCTCAAAAGAAAGCAAGGTAAAAAAAGATGTGACGCTCATGGACATTGATGCGGATACTGTGAAGCGCGAGGCCCAACAATTTAAGTGCTCGGTCATTATTCATGGCCACACTCACCGTCCGGGTCTTTACAGTGACCTCGACAACACCCCGCGTTACGTGCTCCCCGACTGGAAGCTCCACGACGATGAAGACTATCGGGGCGGCTACCTCATCAAGACCACTTCTGGCTGGGAAATTTGCTCTTTCCGTTAGTCCTGCTCGCACAAAATTCAAAAAACAAATTTTCTCTATGACTCACGTTCATAGCGGTTTCATTTTTGAACGGACCGTTTCAAAATAGAACTGAGCTCCGATTGGACGAAAGTCATGCAAACGAGTCTGCGCGGCCCCTTGACGATGTTGGCCGGGGTGCTGCTTTTTTCCACAAACGGTTTTTGGCAGGCGGTGGCGCCCGAAGGCGCAACGCCTTACGTTGTGGGCGCGGCGCGCCTACTCATCGGCACGGTGACGCTTGGACTCTGGTGCCTTATTCGTTATCACAAAATCCATTTAACGGGCTGGCATTGGAAGGCCGTTCTTGTCTACGCGTTTTGCCTGTGGCTCTATCAAATTCTTTTCTTTAACGGTGTTTTATTAATTGGTGTGGCGATCGGCACGGTAATTTCAATCGGCTCAACGCCTATTTTTGCTGGCCTCATCCAAGCAATTCTTTTTAGAAAAAAACCGGATGCGCTTTGGATCATTGCAACAGTTTTAGCGATTGCCGGGCTCATTTTGGTCAATATGGTCGAAGGCGCGGACTTTGCGTGGTATGCGATTTTCCTGCCGCTACTGGCTGGCCTTTGCACCGCGATCAACGTCATGGCGGGTCAGTCAGTCTCTCAGACGCATTCAGCCGAAGAGGGCATGGCGCTTGTGATGTTCTTCTCCACGCTTTTGATGATTCCCTTTTTCTTTCTTTTCCCTACCGACTGGCTTTTTACTTCGCGCGGCGCGCTTTGCGTGAGTATGCTGGGTGTTGTGAACGCTGGGCTTGCCTTTAGCCTTCAGCTCGCGGGACTCAAAAATACCCCGATGCTCATCGCTTCAACATTGACCTTGGGCGAACCCATGGGAGCGGCGTTGATCGGCATCTTTATTCTTAACGAACCCTGCACGCTTCACAGCGTTTTAGGAATCACTTTCATATTTCTCTCCATCATCCTCTTAATTTTTGGTCCGGAACTTCAAAAACGATATCTGACAAAACACGCTCAGGCCGACTGATACAACTCTCAACAAACGAAAAATTTCGCTTCGCAAAGCTTTTGTTAAAATTCATTTTTATTTCAATAGTCTTTCGGTAATAGCTGTGTTTTGTAAACTTTTAAAAATCGGTGTGTTGTCTGCCGCATTCGCGGCAATTTCAGGCTGCGCAACACCCACAGTGCAAACAAACGTGAGCGTGAGCTCCAAATTGTCCATGACGCCTGACCTCAATCCCGGGCTTCATGCCATGCCCGATTGGGGCGATACGGTTGCGATTGTCCCGAGCTCATCGGCAAAGAAAAATGACGCCACCTATCGGACGATTGCCGGAAGTCTTCAGAATCTTTTAACTGCGGCGCACATGCAGGTCGTGAACGCCGGCAGCGGTGAAAAGTACCGCATGAGCGTGGACTGGTCGCTCAAACCCTCGCGCATTATCCGCCGCACCGAAAGCGTGCCGGTAACGGTTTACGGGCCGCACCCGGGCTTTGGCATGTTCCCGCCGCCTCCGCCTCCGCCGCGCCATCGCCGTCACTGGGTCGGACCGCACCCGATCTATATGCCGCAGACCGCTTTTGTCTCGCGCGTCTACACCCAGCAGCTTTACATGCGTGAACTTGACTTAAAGCTGATCGAAATGAAGGGCAAACGTCAAACCACGGTCTTTAACGCGGTTGTGAGAAATGAGGCCGGCTGTAAGACCATTAACGACATCCTGCCCTACATGGTCAAGTCCGCGATCGACAACCTTTATTCGCCCGACGGCACCCGCAAAGTGGTGACGCTGCCGCAGGTCTCTGAAGTATGTCGTTAGTCATTGAATCCGGACAAACTTGGGCTCTTGTCACAGGCGCCACAGGGGGCCTGGGGCAGGAATTCTGCAAGCTTCTTGCCGCGCGAGGCTACAGCCTCATTATCACGGGCAGAGACTCCGCCAAGCTTGCCCGTCTTTGCCAAACGGTTCCGAAGGTGCGCCTGGCCTTCGCAGGTGATCTCACCGATGAAAGAAGCATCCGCAATCTCGTGGCGCGCTTAAAGAAACTCAATATCGTGCCTGAAGTGCTCGTCAACAACGCGGGCTTCGGTCACTATGGTATGACGCTTGCCACAGAATCCGAAGAGTCTCTCAGCATGATTGATCTCAATGTGCGCGTGCTCACGGAACTCACGCTTGAATTTGCCCGTCAGATGCAGCAGGCGCAAAAAGGCTACATTCTCAATGTCGCATCCATTGCGTCCTTTATGCCGTGCCCGAAACTTAACGTCTACGCGGCAACGAAAGCCTATGTGCTGAGTTTTTCCGAGGCGCTGCACGATGAGCTTGAATCAAGCGGCGTAACGGTCACGGCGCTTTGCCCGGGTCCCGTGAAAACGGGCTTTTGGGCTCGCGCGGGCGTCACCGAGATGGAAAGCTTTAATTTTGCCGTAATGGACTCAAGAAAAGTCGCCGAATACGGCTTAAAGGCGCTTTTTGCCAAACGCGCCGTCGCCACCTGCGGCTTTACCAATAAGATGCTCACGGCCGCCGCCCAAATCGCTCCCCGCTTCTTGACACGGATGGTGTCGCGCGCGATGCTCGATCAACTGAACCGTCCGCCCAAAAAAGAAGACAAAAAGTCTGATCAATCGGCTTAATCAAAAAATTCTTTCAGCTGAAGATTTCTGTTTCTCACAGAAGCGTCAAATTTTCTCTACACCAAAAAGAAAAAACCGGAAAGATCTTTCGATCTTTCCGGAAGTTGGGTTAATAAGGACTACTGATGGTCCTAGAAATTAGAAGACGATACCTGCGAGCAGGAAGCCAAACGGAATAGCGGCAAAGAGACCCAAGCAACCCGGCAAGAAGAACGGGTGATTGATCACGAACGAACCGCTCCATTTACCCATATAAGAGCCCGTGTCGTCGCAAGAGACGGCGAATGCGGATGTCGGGTACACGTTCGTCACGAAAATACCGGAGACAGCCACGAAGCAGGCCAAAATCATGGGGGCGTCGCAGCCGAGGCTGGCAGCCACCGGCACGAGCAATGCGGAGGTCGCGCCTTGCGAGAAGAGCAGTGCGGACACGCAGAAGAATGCCAAGGCCAAGAGACCCGGGTATTGACCGAGCAAGACCGTCGCTTGTTCCTTAATAGCGGGAACATAGATATCGATCACGGTCGAAGCGAACCAGCAGATACCCAAAATCACAACCAAAGATTCATAACCGCCGTGGAAGATGGTGGATTCTTTAATCTTCGTGAGCTTAACATCGCAGAACCAGTACATGAGCATCGAGATGAAGAGCATCGTGATCACGATGATGTCGCGAGAGCCCAAGGTATGGCCGATTTCTTGCTTAAAGAGCAACATCAAGACGATGAAGAGCACACCCAAAAGGAACAGGCCCACGGAGAGTTTCGCGCCCTTAGGCAACGGCTTTTCCAATTCCTCTTTGCTCGTCATGGAAACCAAACCTTCCTTCATACGTTGTTGGAAGATCGGATCCTTGGCGAGGTCAACGCCTTGGAACGAAGAAATCAACGAGGCAACAGCTGCGCCGAACAAACCGGCGGGCAAAATCACCATCAACGCGTCGCCGAAGGAAACGCCCATCTTTTCAACCACAACGTACATAGCGGCCGTTGCGGCGGAGATGGGAGAGGCGGAAATGGCGATTTGAGAAGCCACCACCGCGGAGGTCAACGGTTGAGACGGACGAACACCGTTTTGCTTAGCGACTTCCTGCACCACGTTCAAAATAGCCATCGTGGTGAAACCGGTGCCGGAGAAGATCGTCAGCGTAAAGGCGATTGCCGGAGCCAAAATGTTGATGTACTTCGGGTTACTTCTCAAAATATGCGAAGCCACGCGAATCATGTAGTCCATGCCGCCGGCGACGTGCATCACGGAGCATGCAAAGAGCACGCTCATAATGATCAAAATCACGTCAAGGGGCATAGGTCCGGGCGGAATGCCAAAAAGGAACACAGCAACAGCCATACCGAGGCCGCCCGCCATGCCAACGCCGATACCGCCTAGTTTAGCGGCGTAGATAATAATGGCAAAGAGGAAAATAAAATGTAGCCAAACCATAGTGATACTCCAAAAATCGGGAGATACGGGATATTGTTGTGCAGACGACCGAAATCAATCTGTTAAGACAGAGGCCACCATTCGCTTTCCTCTGTCTTTGCCCCATTCTAGGAGCCTCTATCCATTGATTTCTCGGCACAATTTACAGAAAATGCTCAAAATCAATTTGTAAATGCGTCTTTACGAATTTTTTGGGTAAACCCTTACGGGTAAACAAGAAAACCTTATTTCGCTTTTGCTTTGAAAATAGCGCTACAATGGTCAATCAGCACTACTAAAAAAAACAGTTTTGAACAGGATTTGCATCTTTGACTGAAAGTGTGCATAATAACGTTCTTACGCGCCGGTAGCTCAGTTGGATAGAGTACCTGGCTACGAACCAGGGGGTCGCGGGTTCGAATCCTACCCGGCGCACCAAATTCAAAAGGGAAGCTCAAAAAGCTTCCCTTTATCATTTCCGTCTCTCATTTTCCGATATACCCACTATTACTTATTGTTTTTAACGCATGAGTTGTTTTAAATTGATGGTTGTACCAATCAATTTAGGAGACAGACTCATGGCTCAAGAACTCAATGTCGTTGAAGTTTATAACGACCTGCACAAAATTCCTGAACTCGGTTTCCAAGAAGTGAAAACGAGCGCCTATATTGCTGAAAAGCTCAAGGAAATGGGCTATGAGGTCACGACCGGTGTCGCAAAGACCGGTGTGGTCGCCGTTGAAGCGGGCGCCGAACCCGGCCCTTGCATTATGGTGCGCGCCGACATGGACGCCCTTCCTTTTAAGATCAACGGTGAGAATAAAGTCATCCACGCCTGCGGTCACGACTCGCACAGCGCCATGCTCCTTGCGATTGCCTCTCGACTTCAAGGCAAGATCAAGCGAGGCAAGCTCAAACTCTTGTTCCAACCGGCAGAAGAAACCTTAAAGGGCGCCCTTGAAGTCATTGACACGGGCGTTCTGGAAGATGTCGACATGGCCTTGGGCCTTCACATTCGTCCGGCCAGTGACATTCCCGAAGGCACGATCGCTGCCGCGCTGATGCACTCAGCGAGCATCTTTGTGCGAATCGACGTGGAAGGTTTTTCCGCGCATGCTTCACGCCCCCACCAAGGCGTCAACTGCGCTGAAATGCTCGCCGCAATTGTTCAAAATTCAGGCCTCTTGAAATTCGCGCCGACTTTAACCTGGTCGATGAAGTGCACGAAGATCGAAGTGGGCGGAGCCGCCGTCAACGTCATTCCTGACAAGGGCTACTGCATGTATGACGTGCGCGCGCAAACCAACCCCTTGATGAAGGAAATCCTCGAGAAGCTTGAACGCTGCGCGCAAAACACGGCTGCAAGTTTTGGCGGCAAAGCCACGATGAAGCTCATGGGCGACGTGATTCCTGCTTGCGAATACGATGATGACCTTGTCAAAGAGATGAGCGACTGCATCGCTGAAACCTTGGGCGCCGATAAGCTTCGCGCCACGAGCATCGGCGGCGGTGAAGACTTCCACTTCTTTAAGGTGAAAAAGCCTTCGCTTCGCGTCGCTTACATCGGTGTGGGCGCAGGCGCTACGCCTGGTCTGCATCACCCCGACATGAAGCTCAACCCCGAAACACTCGTCAACGGCGTCAAGGTCATGACGGCTTTCGTGTTGAAGCACTTGGGTTAAATTCGCAAAGACTCTGAAGTGCAAATCGGGCGGAACTTCCGCCCGATTCTTTTTTAGGATTGCATCAACGTGAGAAGCGTCGCATCAGGCTTCCACTCGATTTTGAACCGGCGCAATTGGCTATCATCAGTCATCGCGCGCACATCCATCCCGAGGCCTGCCGCGAAAAGCAGATCTTCCCCGCTCCAAAGAAGCGGTAAATTCGGTCGGTCAAATTCCGCAATACCGGCTTTTTGATAAAGATCTTTGAGATGCTTTCTCGGCCGATTGCGGTATAGCTTTAACTTTTCGCCGCCCTGACGCGGGCGAACCTGCAACAGCTTCTCTTTGAAGAAGGATTCGGGCACGCCCGCTTCATCACCCGTGACTTCCGTGATCACCAACTCCCCGCCCCAAGCGGCAAGTGAATAGTGTCCCGGGCCCGTCCAGTCAAGCGTTTCAAAGCGCGTTTTGTCCGTTTTGCGGCCGGCTGTCGCACGCATGACAAGTTTTCCCGCATGACGGCGAATTTCCATATTGGTACCGGCTTTAATCTTGAGCTTTGTGTCGTTGCCGGTGAGGCTTGCCTGACGAAGAATTTCATCGAGCTTGGCTTTGCTGGGCGCCAAAAGCCCAAAGCTTTCGATCCAAGCGCGAATGACAAGCGCCTGACGCGCCACAGAAAGTTTGGTAAGAGAGGTAATAGATAGATCGCGATCAGTCGTTTGGATTTTTTGCAAATCCTCCTGCGCGACTTCACCCAAGACTTGCGCGGTCTGCGCGACAAGCTCAACCGAACGCGCAGCGGCCTCTTTGAATCCCGGGCGGATCGTTTCCATCACAGGGAGCACTTCGTGGCGGATGGCGTTTCTGAGGTAGGCCGTATCGGCGTTGCTTTCATCCTCAACCCAACCGATCTGATAAAGTTCCAAGTAGCGCTCCAGAAGCGCACGCGGCAGATGCATCAAGGGACGCACCAAGCGGACGCCTTCTTCTTTAACGTCTCGTGCAACCGGGAATGTCGCCAAGCCGTCCACTCCCGCTCCGCGCATCCATTGGATCAAGAACGTTTCCAAACGGTCATCCTGGTGATGAGCGGTCATCACCATATCGGCGTTAAAGACGTTCGCAGCTTTAAAAAGCGCTTCGTAGCGAGCCTTGCGCGCGGCCGCTTCTACACCGTCACCCGTTTTTTTCACGCGCACATAGACGACTTTAAATTCCACACCCAAGTCTTCAGCCATACGGCGGCAAAACCGCGCCCATTTGTTGGCGTTGGGACTTAAAGCATGGTGAACGTGAATAGCTTCGATGGCTTCGATGGGACTGGTGCGTTTATCACGCAGCACACAAAGGGATTTAAGAAGCGCGACCGAATCGCGGCCGCCGGAAAATCCCACTGTAATTCTTGCGCGGTGAGCGCCGCGGGCGTTAAAGAGATTGGTCTGATCGGTTTGGCCCAAACCTTGGGCCACACCCTCTCGCAGCGCGGTGAGGATTTTTGCCTCAACCGTGCGAAGCGAAAGGGTTGATGCCGAGCGCTTAGGCTTCGGACTTGTCTTCTGAGGCTTTCTCTGCATCGTGAACTTTATGGGTCACACGCTTTTTCGTGGTTTTAGCCGTATGCTCAGCACCTGCCTTCTTCTTTAACAAGGCGTCAGGCGCTGCAATAGGATCGAGCTCAATTTGAAGATCCTTTTCTTCAAACTTGCCGTACTGAAGCAGGCGCTCCAAGCGGCGAGCAACGAGCTCATCAGTATCCATCGCCTGGAAGTAGCGCATTTGATCGGTAAGCGTCTTCTTTAAGCTTGCGCCCATCAATTGGGGATCACGGTGCGCGCCGCCCAAGGGTTCAGACAAGACGCGGTCAACCAGACCCAATTCGCGCAAGCGGTCCGCTGTCAACCCCAAGGCCTGTGCGGCTTCAGGCGCGCGCGATGCATCCTTCCACAAAATGGAAGCGCAGCCTTCGGGGCTGATCACCGAGTAGACGGAATACTGAAGAATATTAATCGTGTCGGCCACGGCAATTGCCAAGGCACCGCCCGAGCCGCCTTCACCGATGATCGTGGCGATAATGGGCGTTCTCAAGTGGCTCATTTCATAGAGGTTGTGGCCGATCGCTTCCGATTGGCCGCGCTCTTCGGCGCCGATGCCGGGATAAGCCCCCGGGGTATCCACGAAAGTGAAGACCGGAAGCGAGAATTTTTCAGCCATACGCATCAGACGCAGCGCTTTGCGATAGCCTTCCGGACGGCTCATGCCGAAATTGCGCATCATGCGCTCTTTGGTGTCACGTCCCTTTTGGTGGCCGATCACAACAACGGGCTGGCCTGCCAGTCGAGCCAAGCCCCCGACAATTGAGGGGTCGTCAGCGTAGGCACGGTCGCCGTGCAATTCATGAAAGTCGGTGAAAACCATCTGCACATAGTCAAGCATATAGGGACGGTGCGGATGGCGGGCAACAAGCGAAGTCTGCCACGGGGTGAGCTCTGCGTAGGTCTTTTTCAGGAGCTCTTCGGTTTTGCTTTTGAGCTGTTCGATTTCGGATGAAAGGTCAATCTTTTTTTCATCCTTTTCCTGCATTTCGCTTAATTCATCAATCTTGCTTTGCAGCTCTTCGATTTGTTTTTCGAATTCTAAGAATACTTGTTTTGCCATTATTCACTCTCTTTATCGAGGGGCGTATTTTCTAGGGAACGCCATAAAAACCACGTGGCGACGGTTCGATACGGCGCCCAAACATTAGCCAATAATTCTACACGGCTTTTTAGGGCGCTGCGCCCCACAGAAATGACATTTTGATCGGGAAAATAGAGATTTACGAGGGCCTGTCGAACTCCGAAATCAGCGAGCGGAAAAACGTCCGGGCGCTGTAATGCAAAAATCAGCACACTCATCGCGCTCCAGGCGCCAAGCCCCCGAATGCTCTCGATTTCACAGACGACTTCTTCGTCAGTCATCGCTGCAAACCCTTCCTCACTCCAGCGCTTTGAGGCGTATCGCCAAGCGACTTCCTTCATCGCGGCGATCTTTCTGGGATTAAGTCCCAGAGTGCGAAGTTTTTCGGTAGGGGTCACAAGCAAAAAGGATTCCCAGCGGCCCTCTTTTGCATGACTTAAACGCTCCCACAAAGTTGCCGCGGCTTTATTGGAAATTTGCTGGCCGACAATGGCGCGAAGAATGGACTGAAGGACACTTGCGTGAGCGGTAAAAGGCACGCAGCGGTAGCGCTTGATTAACTCGCGCATGACGGAGTCTTTCGCGCTTAAAGAAACGAGCGCCTCACTCCAGTAAGAAGGAAAGGCGCTCGTATTTTGTTTTTCAGAAGTCATCTGAAACTAATGAGATTTTTCAACCAACACACGCTGCCAGGTTGTTCCTTGCGGCGTATCGGTGAGCATCACACCCATCTCAGCCAAGTGCTTGCGGATTTCATCAGCCTTGGCGTAGTCCTTGGCCTTCTTGGCTGCGGCGCGCGCGGCGATCGCTTCTTCAATAGCCGCTTCATCGAGCCCCTCGGTCGAGCCCTTTAAGAAGACTTCCGGATCGCCCTGCAGAATATTGAGAATCGCGCCCAGTTTCTTTAACTGACGGCTCATCGCAGCGCTCTTTTGAGCCTGCGCGCGATTAGCCAATTCAAAAAGCTGCGCGACAGCGACGGGGACATTGAAGTCATCGTTCATCGCTTCGGCAAAACGTTTGGCGCACTCTTCGTTCCAATCGAGCGGCAAATCGTCAGCGGGCACATCTTTTAAGGCCGTGTAAAGGCGCTTTAAGCTTTGATAAGCGTCCACGATCAAGTCAGGCCCAAAGAGAATCGGGCTTCTGTAGTGCGTGCGCATCAGGAAAAAGCGCAGCACCTGAGCGCCGTTACCCTTGCCGAACTTATCATCGGTTTCAGCGATCGCATCACGCACGGTCCAGAAGTTGCCGAGCGACTTACTCATCTTCTCTTCCTTGCCCTCTTTGTTCATCACGCGCAAGGGACCGGTGTGCATCCAGTAATTGGCAAACGTTTTGCCGTTGGCGCCTTCGCTTTGAGCGATTTCATTTTCGTGGTGCGGGAAGATAAGGTCGGGGCCGCCGCCGTGGATATCAAAGGTTTCACCCAAATAGTGGCAACTCATCGCCGAGCATTCAATGTGCCAGCCCGGACGTCCTTTGCCCCAGGGGCTGTCCCATTGCGGCTCACCGGGCTTGGCGCTCTTCCAGAGCACAAAGTCAAGCGGATCGCGCTTGGTTTCGTCCGTAGCCACACGTTCCCCGCTGATCAAGTCATCGATGGATTTTCCGGAGAGTTTGCCGTAGTCCTTAAATTGACGCACAGCGTAGGCCACATCCCCGCTTTTTGTTTGATAAGCCAAGCCTTTTTTCTCGAGCTTATCGATGATGCCCAGCATCTGCGGAATAAAGTGCGTGGCGCGGGGCTCCACGGTCGGCGCCAAACATCCGAGCGCAATCATGTCTTCCTGCATTGCGCGGGCGAATTCATCGGTAAGCGCTTCGCACGTTACGTGGCGCTCGGCCGCGCGGCGGATGATTTTGTCATCGACGTCGGTGATGTTTCGCACAAAGGTGACTTTGTAGCCCGACGCTTCAAGCCAGCGGCGGATAATGTCAAAAGAAATGAACGTGCGGCCGTGACCGATATGCGTGTAGTCGTAGACCGTCACACCGCAGACGTACATTTTCACCTCACCGGCCGTCAACGGTTTAAAAGCCGACTTGGTGCGGGTAAGCGTTGAATAAAGTTCAAGAGCCATGATGACAATCAGTATTTAGCTAAAAACGTTAATTTTCAAAGTATATAGAAGGCGTCGGAACGGTGCTTGCGCTTTTTGAACGAAACACAAAAATTTCGGATACGGTTGGTTGCATTTGAAAACCGTCGGGGGTGCGCTTCTGCCGATATAATGCGATTGAAATTAAGTGCCGGAATCCGATAATGAAGACCTTGCCCAAAATACTCGCGATTGGCGCCGCGGCTTTTATGGCCTGCGCGGCGGCAAGCCTGCCCGCTCAAGCCTCTATTGAATATGAAGAGCCGCGAAACGAGGCGCAGCGCATCACGCTCATTGATCAGTTAATTGATGACAAAGAGTGGCGCGAAGCGCTCAAGCACATTGCGATCGCTTTAAAAGAAAACCCGCAAAACGCGCAGCTTAAATTCAAACGCGCGGTGGTCTACACCCGCATGGGCGACAAGCCCACAGCCAAGCGCCTTTTCAGAGAATTTATCGACCGCTACCCTGAAGTTGTAGAACCGTACAACAATCTCGCGGCAATCTACGCTTCGGAAGGCAACCTTGAGGCAGCCCGTGACCTTCTCACGCAAGCCGTGACCATCAATCCGAATTTTGCCTTGGGCTTTGAAAATCTGGGCGATTTGGCGCTCGAAGGCAAACGCCCGGATAAGCGCGCGGCGTTGAGATACTATGAAAAAGCGCTCTCGCTCACTCCCAAAGACAGGCGCTTAACGCGTAAAGTGCAAAACTTTAAAAAAGAACTTCAAAAGTAAATTTAGGATTACAACGTCATGATTATTTCCCGCAGACAATTTGCAGGCGCCTTGGCCGCTCTTGCGATTTTGCCGGCCGCCATTGCCGCTCAGGCTGCCCCTCAAGTCAAAATTGAAACCAACATGGGCGCCTTTACGGTTGAATTAAATGAAAAAGCCGCGCCCAAAACCGTTGCCAACTTTTTGGCCTACGTGAAAAGCGGTTTTTATAAGAACACGCTTTTTCACCGCGTCATTCCCAATTTCATGATTCAGGGCGGCGGATTTACGAGCGGCATGGATGAAAAAGACACCCGAGCGCCGATTCCGATAGAATCCCGTAACGGTTTATCCAATGCCCGCGGCACGATCGCCATGGCGCGCACCAATGACCCGAATTCGGCCACAAGCCAATTCTTTATTAACGTCAAGGACAACCACTTTTTGAACGCCAACGCCTCGCGTGACGGCTATGGCTACACGGTTTTCGGCAAGGTGATCGCCGGGATGAACACGGTGGATGCGATTGCTCGCGTCAAAACCCACTCGGTGGGCTACTTTGACGACGTGCCCATCCGTGACGTTGTGATTAAGAAAATGACCATTGTTAAAGGAAAATAGAAGATGATTCGTTTGACCACCAATATGGGCGTGATTGATCTCGAACTCGACTACGAGCACGCGCCTGCGACGAGCAAAAACTTTGAACAATATGTTCGTGACGGTTTTTACAACAACACGATTTTCCATCGTGTAATCGCAGGCTTTATGATCCAAGGCGGCGGCCTTGAAGCCGGCATGAGAGAAAAGAAAACGCGCGGCCCGATAAAAAACGAAGCTGACAACGGCCTTCGCAACGACAAGTACACGATCGCCATGGCCCGCACGAGCGACCCGCACTCCGCCACCGCGCAATTTTTCATCAACGTGGCTGACAATGATTTCTTAAACCACACGGCTCCCACCCCGCAAGGTTGGGGCTACGCCGTTTTCGGCAAAGTGATCGCCGGCGAAGACACGGTCGACAGAATCGCCCGCGTGAAAACCGGCCGCTGGGGCTTTTACGATGATGTGCCCAAAGAAAACGTCATTATTGAAAAGGCTGAAGTGATCGAAGACTAATCGCTCATCGTTAACCTTTTTGCAATGCCGGATCTCAACACTGAAATCCGGCATTTTTTGTGCCTGAAAACTTTTTCCAATTCATCTGGCGTTATAAAAAATTCATCTTCGAATAGAGAAAATTAATTAGGAAAAAAAAGTCTCAGAAGCATCCGATCAGAGTATTCTGGCAAACGCAATCAAGGAAAGGGGCTCTTTTTGAAAAAACATTTGATCGCCTTAAGTTTGGGCACATTAGCATTGGGCATTGCCGAATTCTGCATGATGTCCATTCTGTCCAATGTGGCAGCTGACCTCAATGTCAGTATTCCGCAAGCCGGTCACTTTGTCTCCGCTTACGCGAGCGGTGTTTGCATCGGCGCGCTCTTGATGGTCATCTTTGCAAGAAATCTCGGACTCAAAAGCTTGCTTTTGTTGATTGTCGGATTTATTTTTCTCGGAAATGGCCTAACAGTATTTGCTTTTGATTATTGGAGCATGCTCTGCGCCCGCCTTATTGCCGGCCTGCCTCACGGAGCTTATTTTGGAGTCGGCGCCATTGTAGCGACACAATTGGCAAAAAAAGGCGAAGCTTCTAAGGATGTATGTCTCATGGTAGCCGGCATGACGGTTGCCAATCTTATCGGCGTACCATTGGGAAGTTTTCTTTCTTGGGCTATCACCTGGCGGCTCGCTTTTATGATTGTCACCGCGGTCGCGGCCCTTGTCTTCATCGGCATCAAACTTTGGGTTCCTGCTTTGCCGGCATTACCCGATCACGGATTTTCTGCTCAATTTAGGTTTCTGACTCATTTGACACCATGGTTGGTGTTGGGAGCTATTGGCTTTGGCAATGGGGGCTTTTTTGCCTACTACAGCTACGTCAATCCGATTATGGAGAATTTGGCCTCTGTGCCGGCATCGCTGATGAGCGCAGTGATCACACTGGCTGGTTTGGGTATGGTTTGCGGTAATCTTTTTGCGGCCAAACTCTCAAGACGAGTCAGCAACGCAGGATTGGCTTGCATCGGGCAAGGTGTTCTTTGCTGCTCGCTGGCTTGTTTATTTTTCGGTGCGCATTTGACTTGGGTTGCGATTGGACTGACCGTCATCGCCGCCGGTTGCGTTTTCTTTATTTCAGGCCCCGAACAAGTTCTTATCCTTCAAAATGCCAAAGAAGGCCAGCTTTTAGCTGCCGCCATGGGACAAGTCGCCTTTAACTTCGGAAACGCTGTCGGCGCATGGCTGGGAGGCCTGCCGATTGAGGCAGGCTATCACGAAAACTGGGCCTGCGTACCGGGAGGAGCGCTCGCGGGCATCGGCTTTTTGCTTTTGTTTGCAACCTGGAAAATCCATTGCGAGAAAGCAGCTGACAAAGCACAAAGATAGATGCTTTCTCTATCGCTTCTTCAAATATCTTTGACGTAACCAGGCAATTTGAATTCAAACGCAGGCTTTTTAATGATGTTCGCAAATAACAATTTGCTTAAAAATTAGGCAATCCAACCGGACCACGCTCCGATAAAATTTCAGGTATCGGAAGACCCTGAGAAAGAGCACCGAGAGGGGTTTGTGGGTCTTTTTTATTAGAAAAATTAAAAAGTTTTATGCAGTTGGAAACCGCCTGTTTGTCTTTGGGCATTGACATCGGATCAACGACGATCAAATACGCGCTCGTTGACAGTGAAAAAAAGATCATCGCTTCGCGCTACGAGCGTCATAAAAGCGACGTGGCCGCGACATTGAAAACCCTTTTAACCGATCTCCATCAAAAGCATCCCGAAAGCGGCGCCGCTTCGGTCCGCCTTTCGGGTTCCGGTGCACTCATTCTCGCAGGCACCACGGGCACCCGTTTTGTGCAGGAAGTGGTGGCCGCGGGCACCTATCTGCGCGCAAACGATCCCCTCTTAGACGTCGCCGTGGAATTGGGCGGCGAAGACGCCAAAATCATTTACCTCACCCAAGGAGTGGAACTGCGCATGAATGAAGCGTGCGCGGGCGGCACGGGCGCATTTATCGACCAGATGGCCTCGCTCCTTGACACCGATCCCGTGGGCCTTGACCGGCTCGCGGAAAACGCCAAACGCTCGCACCCGATTGCCTCGCGCTGTGGCGTTTTTGCCAAAACCGACGTTGTGGCGCTTCTCAATAGCGGTGTGCCGCGAGAAGAAATTGCCCGAAGCATTTTTGAAGCCGTGGCCGATCAAGCGATCAGCGGACTTGCCTGCGGGCGCCCGATTGCAGGGCGCGTGGCCTTCTTGGGCGGTCCCCTTCACTTTCTGCCGCAGTTAGCGCTTGCTTTTGAGCGCAAACTCAAAGCCGAAAAAACAACGTTTGAGCACTTTGAAAATTCCCAATACGCCGTCGCGTACGGCGCGGCGCTTGATGCGTTTGAAAACGCGTTGGATAATGAGCCCACGCTTGACGATTTTCTTCGCAAAATTTCCGCGATCAACACAATCGCCGGTGAATCGGCTCATCTCGCACCCTTTTTCAAAGATGAAGAAGAGATTCTTCAATTTAAAAATCGCCACGCTCAGCACAAAGCTCGCCGCGGAGATTTAATGAGTGCCACTGGTAACTTGTTCCTTGGCATCGATTTGGGCAGCACCACCGTTAAACTCGCTTTAATTGATAACGATGGCGAGATTCTCACCGATTGGTACAGCCACAATGAAGGCGATCCGCTGCCAAAACTCATTCCGAAAGTGCTCGAACTCGTTAACGCTCTTCCCCAAAGTGCGAAGATCCGCGCAATCTGCACAACGGGCTATGGCGCAAGCCTTGCTCAGGCGGCTCTCGGCAGTCAATTTAACGAAGTGGAAACGCTTGCGCACCAGCGCGCGGCGGTCGCTTTTGACCCCGAAACAAGTTACGTGATTGATATCGGCGGCCAGGACATGAAGTGTCTGAAGGTCACGGGCGGGGCCATCTCTGACGTCAAACTCAATGAAGCGTGTTCCTCGGGCTGCGGCTCTTTTATTGAAACGTACGCAAAACAACTGGGCCTCACCCTTTCGGACTTTGTCGATAAGGCGCTTCATGCGGACAATCCCTGCGACCTGGGCACGCGCTGCACGGTCTTTATGAATTCGAAGGTCAAGCAAGCGCAAAGCGCGGGCGCCACGGTCGCCGATATTGCCGCGGGCCTTTGCCACTCAATTGTTTTAAACGCGCTTCATAAAGTGCTTCGCATCGCCGATACGAAACAGTTGGGCGAGCATGTGCTCGTACAAGGCGGGACATTTTTAAATGACGCAATTTTGCGCGCCTTTGAACTTTATATCGGCAAGGACGTGATCCGTCCGGATATCGCGGGCCTCATGGGTGCCTACGGCGCCGCACTGATCGCGCGCGAGAGAACAACTGCGGATACGCCTGAACTTGATCTTTCTGCCAAAGCGCTTGATCTCTCAGACGTTAAAACCACAGAATTTCGCTGCAAGAGCTGCAACAACCACTGTCTGCTCACCCTGCACCGTTTTGCAAGCGGTCAAAAGCACGTGAGCGGCAACCGCTGCGACTTTGCTCTAAAGAGTGTCGAGGGCAAAAACGCTGAGCACTTCATCGATAAAAAATGCGCGCTCTTGTTTAACCGGGAGCCCCTTGCCGAAGACAAAGCCCCCCGCGGCACGATCGGCATTGCGCGTGTGCTCAATATCTATGAGCACTACCCCTACTGGTTTGAGCTTTTCACAAAACTCGGCTTTCACGTGGAGCTCTCGCCCTATTCCGATCACTACATCGCCGGGCTTGGCATCGAAAGCATCCCCTCGCAGAGCTTATGTCTGCCCGCGAAACTCGCCCACGGGCACGTGACGTGGCTTGCCAAAAAAGGTGTGAAAACCATTTGGCTGCCGTGTGTGCCTAAAGAAAGAACAAACTTCACCAATGTCCCGGGCCGTTTTGCCTGCCCAGTGGTGGGCGGCTATCCGGAAGCACTGAAACTTAATTTTGAATGCACGCACCCT
This sequence comes from uncultured Burkholderiaceae bacterium, assembly GCA_944390675.1. GTDB lineage: Bacteria > Pseudomonadota > Gammaproteobacteria > Burkholderiales > Burkholderiaceae_F > Aphodousia. The sequence goes on along the minus strand of CALXQR010000004.1, from coordinate 46,024 downwards.
GAAGCGAAACTGCTTACGCCCTTTGTTGATCTCAATGAAGGCAAGACCGTCGAGCGTGCCATTAAAGAAGCATTCCCGCAAATCCCCGCTTCTGAAATTCGCGAAGCTGTTAAAAGCGCCGAGAGCGCACAGCAGATCTATCAACGACAGGTGCGCCAGATGGGTGAGCAGTGCTGGCGTGAGCATGAAGTCTCCAAGGCTCCTCTTGTGGTGATTGCCTCGCACCCCTATCACATGGACCCCTTCGTGAATCACGGCATCTGCACGCTTATTGCTTCGATGGGCGCCGATATCGTCACGGAAGATTCGATCGCGCATATGGCACCCGATACGACTTCGCTTGACGTGATTGACCAGTGGACGTTCCACAGCCGCCTTTATCGCGCTGCCGAACTCACACGTGACAAACCTTGGGCAGAGCTTGTGCATTTGGTGAGTTTCGGCTGCGGACTCGATGCAATCACCTCTGAACAAGTCAGACGCATTCTGGAACCCGCCGGTAAGCTCTACACCATGCTCAAAATTGACGAAGGCGACACGCTGGGCGCCGCGCGCATTCGCCTGCGCTCACTTTTTGCCGCGGTGAAAGACCGCCGTCAATTAAACGCATCTGTGCCTGAGGCGCCTATTGTTTGGCATACAAGTGAAAAAAAGAGCGATAAAAAACCGCTTGATGCCAAAGCCGTCAAAACGATCTATGTGCCGCAGATGGCGCCTATTCACTTCCCGATTCTGGAGCGCGCGCTCAATACCTTGGGCTTTAACGCAAAGGTCTTGCCCACGGTTTCGCCCGAGGCGATTCAATTGGGGCTGCGCTACGTCAATAACGACGCCTGTTACCCGGCAATCGTTGTGATCGGGCAGCTTCTCGAAGCGGTTACCGCAAAAGATTTTGATAAAGACACGAGCGCGCTTTTGATGGCGCAGACGTGCGGACCGTGCCGAGCGACAAACTACGCGACGCTACTGAAGTGGGCGCTCAGAGATCTCGGCATGGACGATCTCCCCGTCATCACGATTTCCACGCATAAAGTGAGCGGCACCGATCAGCTGCCTTTAGGCTTAAAGGGCTTAAACCGCATTGTGCTGGCTGTTGTCTACGGCGATCTTTTGCAAACGCTCTACCTTAAAACGCGCGCCTACGAAACGGAAAAAGGCGCAGCGCAGAAGCTCCTTGAGAAGTGGCAGGCGATTGCTTGCCGCGATATAGAGTTGGGCCGCGCGGGACTCAAAAAGAACGCACGCGAGATGGCGCGCGAATTTGCCGCAGTGCCTAAGAGTGATGAGAAGAAACCTCAGGTAGGCATTGTGGGCGAGATTTTGCTCAAATACCACCCGCAGGCCAACCTCAATATTCTTGAAGAGCTTTTTGCCGAAGGAGCAGAACCGCGCTTGGGCGATATCGCAAGCTTCCTTTTGTACTGCTTCTACGATCCAATCTTTCAAGCCGAAGCCTTGAAGGGCCCGAAGATGATTGCGCTCACCTCGCGCCTTTATGTGCGATACTTCGAGTCGCTCAGAGCGGACGCCAATGAGGGACTCAAAGCCGCGGGGTACTTTGAAATGCCCACGCTCAAAGAACACTTGAGTCGCTTAAGAAGCTTGATGTCGCCTGCGCAGCAGGCTGGCGAGGGCTGGCTTTTGACAGCTGAGATGATTGAATTTTTGGAAACGGGCGCTCCGAACGTGCTTTGTCTGCAGCCTTTTGCCTGTCTGCCTAACCACATTACCGGTAAAGGCGTCATGCGTGTGCTCAGGCAGCTTTATCCCAATGCCAACCTCTGCGCGATAGACTTTGAAGCCGGCACCTCGCACGCCAACTTCACGAACCGCTTAAAGCTTTTTATGGCGCAAGCAAGAGAAATCGAAAAAGAGGCAAAACATGGCTGAGTCTCACACGCTGCCCGAAGGCGGTCTATTGATTGTGACGCTCCCCGATCAGGGCGCGGTGGGCCCCCTTCGCTCGCACTACTTTGATCCGCGGGCGGCTCAAGGCAAAATTCGCGACGCGCTCGTGAAGTGGTTCAAAATTTGGGGCATCGCGCTCTCGGGCTCAACCAAAAATCCCACCTGGCTTGAACGCCATACGACAGAAGTGGTGTGGTGCGATTCAATACCGGCTGAACTTCACGGTCCGCAAACCGTCAAACACTTCATACAAACAGGAGAAAAGGTTGCTCAGGTGATTGAAGAAACGCGCCCCAAAGTCATTCTTGTCTTAAGCGCCTATCTTTATGAAGCGATGGCAAGCGACGCTTTGGCGCCCCGCATCAGCGCGGTCATCGGCAAGGCTCTCTATCCCCCTCGCCGCATCACAACGATGAGGCTAAAAGCCCTTGAGCAACGGTTTGAACACGCGCAAATCCTGGTGCTGCCGACACCCTCGAAAAATACAACCGAAGAGTATGTCAGAAGCTTGTCGGCTTCTGTGCGTGAAGCCTTTGAGCGCGCGGGCTTTGATTTAAATGCCACAGGCGACGGTCTCATTGATGCCGCAAGAAGCCTTCTTGTTCTTGATGAAAAACGCACGCTTGAAATCCTTCAGGCGCAGCTTCGCATTGATTCCAAACGCGCTCAAGGGTTAATCGACACACTTGAAGAAAAAGGCATTATTTCTCCTGCCGATCATCGCGGTCTTCGTTTTTTCAAACGTTAAAGAAAAATCCCGTCCGGTATTTTTCCGAGACGGGATTGGAAGTCCTAATAAAAACTTCAATTAGAGCATCTTCAAGCCGCTTTCAATATTGGCAATCACGGTGTCTTTGCCGAAAAGTTCCAGCGTCTTATCAAAGACGGGCGAAACTTTTTCACCGAACACCAACACGCGGATAGGCACAGCCACCACCGGCATCTTGATCGCCATTTCATCCATGATGCTTTTTAAAACACCGTAGATGTTTTCTGCGTTCCAGACTTCAACATTGCGGGCGCGTTCCAAGAAAAGCTTCACGGCGGCAAGGCTTTGTTCATTAGAAAGCACTTCGCGTACAAGGGCTTCGTCGCGCTGCAAGGGACGGTAGAAAATCATGCAGTTATCGGCCAACGCTTCAAGCGTTTCGGGACGCTGCTTGGTGATTTCCATCACGCGGGCCAAATCCGCATGACCGTCAATCACACCGCCCCGTGCTTCAATGCGCGGACGCACCAAGCGAGCCAAGCGATCGTTATCAGCCTCAGCGATATAGAGGTGATTTAAGTGATTGAGTTTCTTCGGGTCCAAGCACGCAGGCGACTTCGAGCAGTGACGAAGATCGAACCACTCGGCTAACTGCGCCTTCGTGAATTTTTCGTCATTGCCATGGCCCCAGCCTAAACGGGCGAGATAGTTCACTAACGCTTCGGGAAGATAGCCCTTCTTTTCGTAGTCCATGACGCTTGCGTCACCGTTGCGTTTACTCAACTTACGGTTGTCCGGGCCATTGATGAGCGGCAAGTGCGCAAATTCCGGCACTTCAGCGCCCAAAGCGCGATAAAGGTTGATCTGGCGGGGCGTATTGTTGATATGGTCAGCGCCGCGCACGACGTGGCTCACCTTCATATCAATATCGTCGACCACCACGGCGAAGTTATAAGTCGGGATGCCGTCGCCGCGCATAATTACCAAATCATCGAGCTCAGTGTTTTCAAAAGAGATGTGGCCATAGACCATATCGTCCCAGCCCACCGATCCCGTATCAGGATTGCGGAAACGGATAACAGGCGTGACACCTTCCGGAATCGGACGGCCGACGCAATTTTCAGGACGCCAGCGGCCATCGTAGCGAGGCTTAATCTTCTTAGCCATCTGTTCTTCGCGCAGGGCATCGAGCTCTTCTTTGGTGGCGTAGCACTTATAGGCCAAGCCCTTTTCGAGCATCATATCGACCACTTCTTTGTAGCGGTTTAAGCGATCCATCTGATAGATGGGGCCTTCGTCATAGTCGAGTTCAAGCCACTTCATACCGTTGATGATCACATCAACGGCTTCCTGCGTGGAGCGCTCCTGGTCGGTGTCTTCAATACGGAGCAGGAACTTGCCGCCCACAAAGTGGCGAGCGTAGGCCCAGCAGTAAATGGCCGTGCGGGCGGTGCCCAAGTGCATCATCCCGGTCGGAGACGGTGCGATACGCGTGCGAATTTCTTTCATTTTTTGTATCAACAACAATTAAAACGAATTGGTTGATTTTAAGCCATCGACAGGCGTTCGTCTAGGAAGTTCCTCAGAAAATCCTTTTGAAATAAGCCACAGCAATCAGCACGAATCAAAATCAGAGAAAAAACAACAGAATGTTCGCCTTACGAACGTTCGAGTCGCGAACGTTCGCGCTGCGAACAAACTTTTAATATTTAGAAAATACTGGCCGTGGACTTTTCCACTAAATTTGTGCACAACGCTGTGGACAACTTTGGGAAATCTTGTGAAAAGCTGTGAAGAAGTACAAAAAAGAGATTTCGCAGACGATTGAAAAAGCCGAAAGCTTTTTGAGGCTCTCGGCTTTTTTCAGTGATTCGTTTTGAACGAATTAGAGGCTTTTCACCTTTTCCACGAGGCTGGCAAAGCCGGCCTTGTCGAAGATCGCCATATCGGAAAGAACCTTGCGGTCCAAAGCGATGTTGGCCTTCTTCAAGCCGTTCATGAACACGCTGTAGCTCATGCCGTTGGCGCGAGCGCCGGCATTAATACGAGCGATCCACAAACGACGGAAAACGCGCTTCTTGTTGCGGCGGTCACGATAAGCGTATTGACCGGCCTTCATCACCGCTTGCTTGGCAACGCGGAAAACATTGTTGCGACGAAGGATGAAACCCTTCGAGAGCTTCATGATCTTCTTATGACGAGCGCGAGCGGTTACACCACGTTTTACTCTGGGCATCTTTCTCTCCTCAACTATTAAGCGTAGGGCAACATACGATGGATGGACTTGCTGTCAGAGTCGTGAATGGTGACCATTCCGCGAAGGTGACGCTTGTTCTTCGTCGTACGATGGGAAAGAATGTGACGCTTGGTGGCGTGAGCACGTTTGATGGAGCCGCCGGAACGCACCTTAAAGCGCTTGGAGGCAGCCTTTTTCGTTTTCATCTTCGGCATTTTGACCGATTTCCTTTTGTTATTAGATGATCACCGGCGCTTTCGCACCCCGCGAAAGACTTGTCGGCCGGGTCTCACTTGTTATCAGCCGAGTCCCATTTCAACCGTATCGCAGCGCGCAAAACCGCACCGCGGAGGATTCTTGAAGAATGACTCGGCTTGCAAAAAAGCGGATTTTATTACTTTTTACGTTTGGGCGCAAGTACCATAATCATCTGGCGCCCTTCAAGTTTCGGGAACTGCTCGACTTGTGCGATTTCAGCGAGGTCTTCACGAATGCGCGTGAGCACGTCCTGACCCAAATCCTGGTGCGCCATTTCGCGGCCGCGATAGCGAAGCGTCACTTTGGCCTTGTTGCCGTCACCCAAGAAACGGGTGAGCGCGCGAAGCTTCGTCTGGTAGTCATTTTCATCGGTGGCCGGACGGAATTTCACTTCCTTGACCTGAATGACTTTTTGCTTAGCCTTGATTTCCTGCTGGCGCTTTTGTTCCTGATAGCGGAACTTGCCGTAATCCATGAGGCGGCACACAGGAGGATTGGCCTTGGCGGCCACTTCCACCAAATCCACACCGGCTTCTTCGGCCATCGCCAAAGCTTCCGAGGTGCGCACAATACCGATTTGGGTGCCGTCGACACCCGTCAAGCGAATTTCAGGCACGCGAATCTCACGATTGATTCGGTGCGTACGTTCTTGAGCTATGATCGTTCTCCTAAAAACTCTATTGAAGTCCGCGCAAAGCGGCGCGAAGCGCTCACTTTACCACTTTCGTCCGAAATTTTGCAGACTTACTCGCAAAAAAACAACATTTTGCGGTCACGCGAGCAAAAAATAACCCGGCCGAAACAACATCTTCTGTCGCCGCGGCCGGGAGTCTTAACTAAAAGACCAAGGCTTAGCCATTGACCTTTTTGTCGTTTTCTTCAACCACGCGGGCAATGAACTCATCAATCGGCATCACGCCTAAGTCCTTGCCGCCGCGGGCGCGCACAGCGACCGTGCCCGCCTGCATTTCCTTGTCACCCACCACAACAATGTAGGGGATCTTCTGCAAGCTCAATTCACGAATCTTGTAGTTGATCTTTTCGTTGCGTTCGTCTTTTTGCACGCGAAGACCCGCCGCCTTCATCTTCTGGGCGATTTCTTCAACGTAGCCGTTTTGGTGTTCGGTGATGCTGGCAATCGCGACCTGAACCGGCGCCAACCACACGGGCATCGCACCCGCATAGTGTTCGATCAGCATACCGATCCAGCGTTCAAGCGAACCGATGATGGCGCGGTGCAGCATCACAGGCGTCTTTCTCGAATTGTCTTCGGCAACATATTCGGCGCCCAAGCGGCCCGGCATTTGGAAGTCAACCTGGATCGTGCCGCACTGCCAAGAGCGGCCCAAGCAGTCCTTTAAGTGATATTCAATCTTCGGACCGTAGAAGGCGCCTTCGCCGGGCAGAATGTCATACTTCAAGCCCAACGCATCCAAGCTTTGCATCAAAGCGGCCTCGGCCTTATCCCAAGCGGCATCTTCACCGATGCGCATTTCAGGGCGCGTGGCAACCTTATAGGAAATGTTGTCAAAGCCAAAGGTGTGATAAACCTCTTTGACGAGCTTCGAATAGGATTCGCATTCGGCCAAAATCTGATCTTCCGTGCAGAAAATGTGACCGTCGTCCTGCGTGAAGCCTCTCACGCGCATCAGCCCATGCAGGGAACCGGACGGTTCGTTGCGGTGGCACTGACCGAATTCACCGATACGCATCGGCAGATCGCGGTAGCTGCGAAGCGCAGAATTAAAGATCTGGATGTGGCCCGGGCAGTTCATGGGCTTTAAGGCGTAGTAACGGTTTTCGGATTCCGTCGTGAACATGTTTTCACGATACTTCGCCCAGTGGCCGGAACGTTCCCAAAGCGAACGGTCCAGCACCTGCGGAGCCTTCACTTCGTCGTAGCCGTTGTCCTGATAGATCGTGCGCATGTATTTTTCAACTTGCTGCCACAGCGCCCAGCCCTTGGCGTGCCAGAAAATCATGCCAGGGGCTTCTTCCTGCAGGTGGAAGAGATCGAGTTCTTTGCCTAAGCGGCGGTGGTCACGCTTTTCAGCTTCTTCAAGCATCGTGAGGTAGGCTTTAAGGTCGTCTTTCTTCAACCATGCCGTGCCGTAAATGCGCTGCAGCATTTCGTTTTTAGCGTCGCCTCGCCAGTAGGCGCCGGCCACCTTCATCAACTTATGCACCTTGAGTTTGCCCGTTGACGGCACGTGAGGACCACGGCACAAATCGATGAAATCGCCTTGTTCATAAAGGGAGATCGTTTCGCCTTCAGGAATAGCTTCAACAAGTTCAGCCTTGTACTTTTCACCTTCCTTTAAGAAGAAGGCGATCGCGTCTTCGCGCTTCATTTCCTTGCGGACGATGGGAATGTTTTTCGCGGCCAACTCATCCATGCGCTTTTCAATCGCCGTCAAATCTTCGGGCGTGAAGGGGCGCTTGTAGGAGAAGTCATAGTAAAAGCCGTTTTCAATTGCCGGTCCGATCGTCACCTGGGCATCCGGATAGAGTTCTTTGACAGCCTGAGCCATCAAATGAGCCGTGGAGTGACGAACGATTTCAAGCGCTTCGGGGTCTTTTTCTGTGATGATGGAAAGCGTCGCGTCGTGATCGATCACAAAAGAAGTGTCAACCAACTTGCCGTCAAGGCGCCCGGCGAGCGCCGCCTTGCCAAGACTCACGCTGATGCTTTTGGCGACATCAGCCACGGACACAGCCGATTCAAATTCACGTTTGGAACCGTCTGGAAGCGTTACGGATAGCATTTTTCCATTCCTTTTTCTTTCGGTAACTTATATATAAAAAAATGTGGCTTACCGATAAGCCACACTTTTAAGATTGGATAATTTCAAGCAACACAAGCGGGCTCGTTAGCAAATTGTTAACGAGTCGTTGTAGTTCGAGCGGTCAATCGCATCAAAGTCACTTGAATCTTCCTATTTAACTGATGGGGGTATTTTAGCCCCCGTCAAAGAGCTTTGTAAAGAAGGCTTCTGAGGCGTTGTGCCTAAAAGACACTTCTGTAGATAGCCAAAACGTCGTCAGACGTGAGTTTCTTAAACTGGCCGATCGTGCCCGTGCGGGCGCAGGCGCTCTTGGCACATGCCTGCAGCGCCTCTTCCGTTAAACCGAATTCAGAGAGTTTAGAAGGCATCTTCATCGTGCGATAGAAGGCCTCGAGCTTGGCAATCCCCTCTTCCACACTTTCGGCACCCATTATTTCTTTGGCAAAACGCATCATGCGCGCGGGGTTCACCGAGGCGACATAGCGCAGCCAAGCAGGTGTAATGACCGCCAAGCCTGCCCCATGCGTAATCGTCGGATCAAAGGCGGAGAGCTCATGCTCCATCGCGTGACACGCCCAGTCTTCGACTTGACCCAAACCGTAGTAGCCGTTGTGCGCCCAGCTGCCCACCATGGCGATCTGACACCAGGCGTCATAGTCTTTGGAATTTTCGAGAAGCTTCGGGCCCATTTCAAGCGCGGTGCGAATAGCGGCTTCGGCCTGACCGCTCACGAATTCCACGTGTTCAGTATTGGTGAAATAGCGCTCAAAGATGTGGCTGATCATGTCCACGACACCGGCTGTGATCTGATTTTCAGGCAGCGTGAAAAAGAGCTCAGGGTTGACAACGGAGATCATTGGGCGGATTTTTTCGCTTGCGGTACCGAGCTTTAAATCATTGTGATTGATCACCATGCGAATGGACTGCTCACTTCCGGCCGCAGGGATCGTGAGCACGCAGGCCACAGGAATGGCATCCTTAATGGCAACGCCCTTCGTGAAGAAGTCCCATGCGTCGCCCTCGTACTTTGCCCAAGCGGCTGCGACCTTGCAGGTATCGATGACGCTGCCGCCGCCCACAGCTAAAAGGGCGTCTACTTGAGAGTCAAGGGCAATCTTCTTCACTTTACCGGCAAATTCAAGCGTGGGATTTGCACGAACGCCCCCGATCGTGAAGTATTCAATACCGACTTCTTCCAAAGACGTTTGAACTGCGGAAATCGTGCCGTTTTTCAAGGCGCTTCCGCCCCCGTAGACAATCAGCACCTTGCCCACACCCTCTTTTTTAAGAGCTTCACCGATTTTTTTATGTTCGTCGCGCCCGAAGAGAATGCGGGTGGGATTGCAATAATTAAAGTTCAGCATAAGAGCACCAATTCAAAGAATTTTTAAATCAACCTAATTTCTACTTTTTTCCCTATTGCCTTCGCATAACGCTTAAGCATGGGAAAAGTAGGCATTTTCCCAGAAACGAGGCCCCTCTCAAGACGACAGACCGCACTTCTAGGCACTCCCATTCTTGAGGCGACTTCTGTTTGTGTTAGGTTTTGTTCTTTCCTACTTTTTATTGCTTCATCCAGTAAAGCAAACTCTTCTTCCAAATCCTCATAAGCTTTAACAAATTCAGGATTTTCTCGCCATTTTTTAATCAGTTGGTCATGTGTTTTACTCGAAAATTTAAACATTCTCTTTGACCTCCTTCATTCTTTTACGAGCCAGCTCTAACTCCTTTTTGGGAGTTTTTTGAGATTTTTTAATGAAGGCATGAAGAACAACTATCCTCTGACCTATTAATGTACAGAAAAAGGCTCTTCCTATACCTTCTTTCCCTCTGGCTCTAATCTCAAATAATCCTTCACCAATTGCCTCGGTATATGGCATACCTAAGTTAGGTCCATTTTCGACCATCCTATCAGTGATCCTCGCATAACTAGCCGCTATTTTGTCAGGCCAGTTTTCAATATTTTCATAAACTTCATCTGAGTAATAAACAATCTGGTACATAGTTCTGTTTGTTATCAAGTTTGTTAACAATAATAACACACTTATTTCTTTACCAAGTCATCAGCGTTCATTTTTTATGAAAAAATAACTAGTAAAGATGCGGATGATTCTTAATGAAAGTTTGCTCAAGTTGTTTCATTTCCTCGAGTGTTCTTCCCTTCATGTGTATCAACTTTTCAATTAACTGCTGTTTGGTAAATTTAAATAAAATTCTGAATCCTTGAACAGAATAAGGCATCAGACACCACAAGTAATCCAATTGCTCTGCGTATCTATGATCCCTTCCTGCTGTTGCTGTCGTGTAATCTAAAAAGACTGGGAAATGACAGCTTAACCAACTTCTATGAAATACTTTATCTACATTAAATTCACTAAGAAGTAAAAAAGAGTACCGGAGATTCTCTGGTATTTTTTTGGGTTCCTTGATGAAAGCTTGTTCAAAACATTTAAGAAAACGATTGACATCCTTTTTATATCGTCCGGCGTTAATTAACCAGACCGGTGTTAAATAAAAATCCTCCCTTTCTTTGATAATCTCAGTGGTTAAATGTGATTGGTGTAAAAGAATGATTGTATCGTTAGGTGTTTGGATATCAGCAAAATGGCTTTCCATTCCTCTTTCAATGATTTGTTCCTGCCATTCAGAAGGAAACTCGTCTAACCACTGTTCACGCCACTGACTTTCCTCCATCCATTCATCGCACTGAATTTTATTTTTATGTGCCCAATGATTAACCCTTATCTCACCGCACTTAGAAATAACTTCTGTATGACACTTAGGACAGATCGCCCCCTTAATATGAGGTTGAGCAACAATTCTTTCGTTTCCAAGTAAAGCAAATTTCATATTCAACCCCTTCGTTATTAATTATTAATCGTTGCGCTTAGAACTAAAAATATTGACCATGGGCAAATCAGGAATTCCCCCAAAATCCCCTCGCATATAGCGTTTTTGAAGCAAAGCATCAAATCGAACGGCCTTCCCCTTCTCATCACGATAATCAGACAAGCGGCTCAATGAGGCTGCTCCCTGTGCATTTCTTTCCAAAAAGTTAATTTCATCGCGACGCAAAATGCTTTGATCAATCAATTCTGCATTGTGCGTAGTAAACACAAGTTGCGAACGGCAATCGCCATTAAGCGTACCCAGATAGTCCGATAAAACTCTCTTGAGCAACAACGGATGCAAACTTCTGTCAATTTCATCAACAAAGCAAATAAAAGGTCTTGCCTGAAGATTGGTCTGAATCAAACCCATAAAAATAGGCAGCAAATCCATCAAACGACGAGTCCCGTCCGATTCCAATCCGACATTAAAGGTAACATCGTTACCATCAAGAGATTTATGAGTCGTTTTGATTTGATACAAACGAACCCTTTGCTCAACACTGTCCCAACGAGCAACGAACATATCCCTCATAGGAGACATTATCGGCAACTCTTTATCTGGATTTGCTCTTAGCCAAACTTTCATTTCTTCACGAACAGGAAATTGTTCGGCGGGGACTTCTTCTCTTACAAAACCGCATATACCGGTTTTTAATACATCAAAAAATTGACTCCCCGTAGTGGAAAGCGGACTGTTATCGGTTGCGTAGTAATTAAAAGCGCCAAAAATCTGATCAGGGGTCAAAATTCGGATATTTTCAAACCATTGATTGACAAAACTCAGAGCTGTGTTGCCTTGATTAATTAAGTTTGTCACATACAGTTTATTGGACGAACATCCCTCAATATAGGCCTTAGCGTTAGTGCTGCTTTTGAGAGGCTCATTCATTTCAACGAGCCCATTCTCGTTACGCGAAAAAATCACCTTTTCATCGTTGGACAGAATTTGCTTTAGCCCTTCAGCGACAACTCTTTCGTCATTGACAGAAAACTGATACTCAAAAACATCTTCATCAACTTCAAACACAAACGAAAAAGCAGTCGGTTTGTTTTGGTATGTTTTATCCAAACGATAAAATTTCCGAGCAATCCTATCGGTGCGGCTTCGCGGTCCGATCAAAACATACATTTGAGCAAATCTCAGCGCTTCAATGAGCGTACTTTTTCCGCTTGCGTTAGCACCGTAAATGGCAGCAACAGGCAAAACGCGGCGCTTGAATTTTGAGAGCGGATAGAGACGCCCGGAATGCGCCTGCTCTCTTTCAGCAACCATGGAAAAATTCAGTTCATCGCGAATCATTCCCCAATTGGACACAGAAAAATATAAGAGCATCTTCTTCTCCTTGATCAATTGCATTTTACATTAGATGTGATTTTTTCTCATCTTTTTCTGAAAACAAGTTAAATTCCCTCTGCGTTAAAATTCAGTAGTTCAATAACTGCTTAAAGGAAATACCCATGAGCACACTTAAAAAAGACTTGGAGCCGGGCCTTCCTCCCCTGCTTCCTGAAACGAAGACCGTCATGGACACGCTGATGGCGGCCGAGATTGTCAAAAAGGCTTTGCAGTTGGCTGTCGATCAAGACGCCAAGTGCCTTGAAGAACAAATCGCCATCACCGAAACGCCTTCCTCCCCCTTCGGTGAAGAAATCCGCGGCAAAGATTTTGTGGAGCGTTTCAAAGAGCTCGGTCTTTTGGATGTGCACATGGATGAAGTGGGTAACGTCCTGGGTCTGCGTCCCGGCGTCGGTCCCGAACCTCGCACTAAACTCATCATTTCGGCACACTTGGACACCGTTTTTGCCAAGGACACGAACTTCAAGGTTCGCCGCGACGGCAACCGCTACTACGCGCCTTCGATTGGTGACGACTCGCGCGGCCTCGCAGGCCTTCTGCAAGTCATTCGCATGTTCCAGGAATTAAAAATTGAAACCGAAGGCGACATCCTCTTTGTCGCAACGGTGGGCGAAGAAGGCGAAGGCGATCTTCGCGGTGTGAAGCACCTTTTCCGCGATCCGAATGTGGACGTGGATGCATTTATCTCGCTTGACTGGTGCGATCCGAGCGACGCCATTGTGGGCGCAACGGGCAGCCTGCGCTATCGTGTAAGTTTCGACGGCCCCGGCGGACACAGCTATCTTGGTTTCGGTCAGCCCTCTGCTATCCACGCGCTCATGCGCACGGGCAAAGTCCTTTGCGACCTCGAAGTACCCAAGGATCCGAAGACCACCTACACGGTGGGTGTGGTCACGGGCGGCACGACGGTGAATTCGATTGCCGCGCACGCTTCCATGGATATCGACATGCGCAGCACCGAAAACGCCTCTTTGATGGCGCTTCGCGACAAGATTTTGCCTTGCTTTGAAAAGGCCGCCGAAGAAGAAAACGCGCACTGGGGCATCACGGACGATGCCAACAAGGTCAAAGTGACGGTCACCCCCATCGGCAACCGTCCGGCCGGCCAGCAGCCCTACGAAAGCCCGGTTTGCCAAGCAATCCGCGCAGGGCTTCTCGCTCTTGGCCTTCCGCTTCATATGTACGCTTCCACCTCGGGCGACCATAACGTCTCCTTGAGCATGGGCATTCCGAGTCTTGCCATGGGCGCGGGCGGCCGCAACTGGAAGATGCACACGTTGGATGAAGTCTACGAACACGTTGATGCTTACCAAGGCCCGCAATTGGCGTTCCTCATGGTCTGCGCATTAAGCGGTGTGAAAGACGTCACGCACGGCATTTTGCAAAAACGCGCACGCTAATAAGCACCGATTTTTGCAATAGCTAAGAGGCCGCCGGACACTCAAAAGTCCGGCGGTTTTTCTATTGAGAGTTAGTTCTTGGAAGAAGGAAAACTTTTCTGATACGTCTTCCAATGAAAGTAGCTTTGAAGCATGACTGACGCACAGATCAGCGCTAAACCAACATAGAAAGAAAAGTTCAAGTCCTTGGCTTCATTAAAGATAATCATCGCGAGGATGATGCTGTAGACGGGTTCAAGGTTATAGCTCAAATTAACCGTGAAAGATGACAAGCGCTTTAAAGCCTCCACCTGAAGCGAGAACATCCCCACGGTGCAGAAAGAGGCTAAGAAAATCAGGTACCAAAAGTCTGACCAAGAGGGAACAATCGTTGCCACCGGGAAAAACGATAAATAGATCGGAAGGATCGCTGTCATGATGACAAAGCTTGAGGCGATCTCATAGAAAAGAAACGTCATCAAGGGATAGTCCGATCCCACGCGGCGCGTTTCAATCGTCAAGAAGGCTGCGGCAAGCGCTGCGAGCACCCCCAATACGATGCCCAGCTGATAGCGTGTGTCGAAATGAAAGATGAGCGCGATACCGATGATCGTCAAAAGACTGAAAGCCACCTCTCGAACGGAAAAAGCGCGTTTACTTAAAACCGGATCAAGGATGGCCGTGAAAAAGCCCACGCTTGCAAAACACACCACACCGATCGAAACGTTGGAGTATTTAATGGAACCGTAAAAAAGAAGCCAATGAATCGAAAGCAGGAGTCCCACCCAGGCGATGCGAAGCGCGTCTTTCACCGTGACTTTGATTTGTCCGTTTTTCACCACGAGGTACATGAGGAAAAAGACGCTGGCAAACATCACGCGATACCAAACGAGAAGTCCTTCGTTGAGCGTAATCAAGCGCCCCAGGACGCCCGTAAAGCCTGCGAGCAAAATCGACAAATGAAGTAAGACAAAGGCGTACGAGAGCATCGATGAAAGCTTACGAGAAGTTCTTTTTTAATCCGAAAATATTCGGAAATTGTAGCGCAAGAAAAGACCGCCCCCGCAACAAGACTCTTACCGCATCAGCCTCCCTGTGATATATTGGCTAATGGATTGATCATTGGAAGAGATGTCATGAAAAAATCCCAAAAGACAAAAGCCGCCGGTCCGCAGTACGGTGCGATGTTCGGCGACATTTTCGGTCTCAAGACTCTTAAGAGCAAAAAGGGACGCATGGATAAAAACCGCGTGCCTTGGCAGTGGGCGCTTTGGGCTGCGCTCATTTTCTTTATTATCGGTTTCTTAATGCCCACCGATTCCATTTGGATTTTGCTTGTCGCAGTCGCCGCGGCAGTTATCTTCTATATTGCCCGCAGTACCGAAACCGTGGAAGAACAAGTGCTTCTTTTAACGGACGAAAGAACGCCTGAGCAAAAAGAAGCGCACCGCAAGCGTGAAGCGGCGGCTAAACAAAAGACGGCTCCCAAACCGAGACGCCCCCGCACGCGCCAAACGGCGCCTATCTCACGCCCGGCACCCGAAGCTGCTGAAGAAGCGCAGACCCCTGCCGCTCAAACGGCCGCAAAGCCCGCCAAAGCTAAGAAACCTGCGCCCCGCAAACCGCGCGTCGCTAAAGCGCAAACGGAAAATAAGGCTGTCGCTCAAGTTAATAATGAGGCGGCAGAGCCGGCACCTGCTGGCGCTGAAGAATCGAAGGCTCCTGCCAAGAAGTCAGCAACGCGCAAGCCGCGTTCGACAAAACGCCCGAGCCGCAAACCTCGTCAAAATGGCACCAAGCGCGCCGCTGCGACAAAGGCTGCTACGGATAAACCCACAGGCGAAACCCATTAAGAGCGCTCGAAAAGTCCATTAGAGAGCCCGCCATCGCGCGGGCTTTCTCTTCTCTAAAACATCTCCCCCATCTAAATACTTTTGCCTATAACTGGGAATTCTCCTTATTTGTTGTCCAAAGACACTTCGGTACGATGGGCAAAATGGGACTTCTTCCCGTGAAGACAAACAAACTATTCTGAAAGGAATTACCCATGTTTGAAGGCATGCTTTTTTATATTTTCGTCTGCCTCGCGTTTTTCGCGATCGGCGACTTCTTGGGTGTCGCAACCAAAGCAAAAGTCTCCTCGGTGTTCGTGAGCCTGCTTTTGTTCCTGATCTTCTTCATGGCCGACTGGATCCCTGATGATGTGATCAATCAGGCCGGTCTTACGCAAATCGGCAAGTGGGCCGTGGGCTTTGTGGTCTTCGGCATGGGCACCACGATTAACATGAAAGAATTGATGGCTGAGTGGCGCACGGTTGCCACCGCCTGCGCTTCGATGGCAGTGATCTGGATCGGCATGCTCGTGCTCGTTCCCCTGATCGGCTATAACGAAACGATCGTTGCGATTCCGATTATCAACGGCGGCATTGTGGCCACACAGATCATGACGTCGGCTGCCATGGAAAACGGTCTTGAAATGGCCGCTGCCTTGGGCACGATTCTCTACGCCGTGCAAAAATTCTTCGGCACCCCCTTTGCTTCTTACTTTGGTCTGAAAGAAGCCCGCGAAGTGTTGGCGGTCTACCGTCAAACGGGTGTGAACCCCAATAAGGCTCAACCCAAAGCCGGCGAAGAACCCAAACCCACGTTCTTTGACACGCACAAAAAGTTCTACGGTCAGTTCGTGTGCTTAGGCATCACAGCGTTCTTCTCTTGGGTGGCTTGGTGCATCGGTCAGATGACGGGCTTGAGCTACACCATTTGGTGCTTGATTTTGGGCGCCATCATGGCTACAACCGGTCTTGTGCCGAAAAACATTCTTGCTCAAGCCAAGTCGGGCGGTATCTTTAACGTTGCCGTGTTCGCTTCCATCATCCCGAGTTTAGCCAAGATTGAATTGGGTGACCTCATCGTGTTGGGCTACAGCACCGTCATCGTCTTTATCGTCGTTTTCGCGCTCCTTTATGTCTGCTTCGGCATCCTCCCCTTGTGGAAGATTCAAGGTCACAAAAACGTCGCTTTGGGCGTGGCAGCGGCCCAGCTTTTGGGCTTCCCGGCAACCTACTTGATTGCCAACGAAGTAGCCACAGCCGCGGCTGAAAATGAAGAAGAAAAACAAGTGGTGCTCGATGCCATTATGTCGAAGTACCTCGTTGCCGGTTTCACGACCGTGACCTCGGTCTCGGTGATCATTGCCGGTGTGTTTGAAACCTTCATCGTCCCCTAAGGAAAGAATTTATTGTCAATGACAGAGGTGAATCATGTTTAAGTATGACGCACAAGACTATCCCTACGCTTCCAAGCGCCACGTGGTCTACGCCAAAAACGGCATGTCCTGCGTGGGCAACCCTTCGGGCGCCGCTGCGGGCCTGAAGGTTTTGTTGAAAGGCGGCAACGCCATTGACGCGGCGGTGGCCGTGGCCTGCGCGCAGCCCGTGGTTGAACCCACCGGCAACGGCTTGGGCGCTGACTGCTTCGCGCTCATTTGGTACAAAGGCAAACTCTACGGCATCAACGGTTCCGGCCCTCTGCCCAAAGCTGCCTCCATTGCAAAATTGAAAGAACGCGGCTTTGAAAGCATTCCGCCTTATGGCGTTGAGCCCATTGACGTGCCGGGCGCTGTGGGTGGCTGGATGGCAATGCATGAACGCTTTGGCCGTCTGCCCCTGGAAGAAGTGATGCAGCCTGCGATTGACTACGCGGAAAACGGCTATCCGGTTTCACCCAACATCAGCCGCTTGTGGGAAGAAGCCTGGACGATTTACAGCAAGTACCGTGACCGTCCGGAATTCAAAGGCTGGTTTGACACCTTTGCACCGAACAACACCTGGATGCGCCCGGGCGACATCTTTAAGAGCCATGACATGGCCGAAACGCTTCGTGAAATCGCCCGCACCAAGGGTGAGTCCTTCTACCGCGGCGCGCTTGCCCAAAAGATCGACGCTTTCATGAAAGAGCATAACGGCTTTTTATCCGCCGAAGACCTCGCGGCCTATCACCCCGAATGGGTTGAGCCTCTGAAGACCGACTACCGCGGCTACGACGTTTGGGAAATTCCGCCCAACAGCCACGGCATTACGGTGTTAATGGCTTTGAACATCTTGAAGGGCTTCACTTTCGGCGAACGCGACACGATCGACACGATGCATAAGCAAATCGAAGCGATGAAGTTGGCCTTCGTGGATACGATGGAATATGTCGCTGAACCCAGCCACATGTTGGTGACGGCTGAACAGCTTTTGAGCCAAAAGTATGCCGATGACCGCAGAAAACTCATTAAGCCTGATTCGGCGTTGATGCCTGAAGTGGGCGATCCGCGCTACAGCTCCACCGTGTACTTCGCCACGGCCGACGCCGAAGGCAACATGGTGAGCATGATTCAGAGCAACTTCCGTGGCTTCGGTTCCGGCATCGTGATTCCGGGCACGGGCATTTCTCTGAATGACCGCGCGCAAAACTTCCGCTTCGATGAAAAGCATCCCAATGCTTACGAAGGCGGCAAGCGTCCGTATCACACAATTATTCCGGCCTTCATCAGTAAGGGTGACAAGCCGATTTCTGCGATGGGCATCATGGGCGGCTGGATGCAGCCTCAGGCTCACTTGCAAGTCATCATGAACATGATTGACTTCCACTTGAATCCTCAACAGGCCTTGGACGCTCCGCGTTGGCAATGGATCGGCGGCAAGAAGGTTGAAGTTGAGCAAGATACGCCCAACCACTTGATTCGCCTCTTGCAGAGAATGGGCCACGAAATTGTCGTGCAGCCGGATCCCTATCATATGGGCCGCGGCCAAGTGATTTTGCGCGATGAAGAAACGGGCATCTTGTGCGCGGGTACTGAAAAGCGCACCGACGGCCACATCGCCTGCTTCTAATCACATCATCTGGAAGCGCTAACGGGCAGGAATCCCCTGCCCGTTTTTTGTATCAATCGTTTTTTAAAGTGGCGGAAGCTGAGCGCCCAGCATGTAAAAAGCCCCTTCAATTTTGCGCACAGGGTGCGGGCCTTCCAACCACTCGGCGCCTTTGTGCTTTTGAAGAGCAAGACGAATGGCTTCGCCTACTAACCACGTGGCGAGCACATTACTTCTTGCAAAGGTGCGCTCACGCATCGGACGCTTTTTAATCGTATCCAAGCGCGGGAAAACATTTTGCCCCCAGGAGGCATCGCGCCCGGTGTCTTTTTTGCTCTTACCCCACCCTTGAAGGCTTCCTAAGGCTAAGTCTGCCGGAAGTGTTAAATTCCTTGCGCGGCAAAATTCCCGAATAAAGTAGCAAAGCGCGGCCGAGACGCGGCTTTCGTACGTGAGAAACCCGGGAATAAGTGTTGCGTAAATTCTTGAATGAAAGGACGACATCCTGGGGCCAAAGGTTCTGCCGAAAATATCCACGTCAGGCGAGTCATCTCCTAATTGGGAACAAGCGTAGGCCACACCTTCGGTTAAGTCTTTTGTAGCCAGAAGTGTCGGGAGGTTGCTGTTGAGCACTAGACTGTCGGGACTAAAGAGAAACTTCACCGCTTCGATTAAAGCATCATCGTCACGCTTATTCACTGCGTCGCGAAAAGGTGCTTCAACCGCAAGGAGTCTTTCCTGAAACTCATGGTTAGGCGCCATTTGAATGTACTGTTCCCATGCATCCTGAAGGCTCGTAAAGCAAAAGCAGGCTTTGGGTCTTAATGTCTGCGTGAGATACGGCGGATCAAAAATCTCTCCGCTTAAATAGTCCGCCAAATAACAGACAAAGTCGGCCACCACGGGTTGAGACAAGTAATGATCCTTCGCGGATATCAAAGAATACGACTCTGACATAAAGAACCTTTCAGAGAATCTTGAGGGATTTCCGAGCTATTGCTTGAAAGAAGCGCAGTTGTTCTGAATCTGCAAGTTTAATCTAATAGTGAAAATTTATTTTTCAACTTTAAATTTTTAATTTACTTTACAAAACAATAAGATAGAGAACAAATCAAAGCTCAATCTTAAGAAAAATCGGGAAAAGAACTACAAAAAGAGCGGTGTTTAACACTCAAAATCGTCATAGCGCCCACGAATTGCGAGGATAAAATCACGAAGCGCATAGCACGTCATGAAAAACGCGCTGATAGGAATAGCCGCGTAGGCGACTTTCACCTGCATCCAGGGAATAGACTGCATATAAGCGTGCGCGCGCATCACCCACACAAAGCCGTAGTAGCAAATAAGCGCGTAGGTGATGAGTTCAATCGCGCAAACCACCGCGCGGCAGATTTTGGCGGTTTTCCCTTCCAAGCGCTCGGTAAGGACCTCAACCACAAAGTGGTTTCTCGTGCGTACAAGCTCCTGGGCACCCAAGAAAATCATCCAAATGAGGCAGATCTGAATCCAGTCATCGGTTTGCGTGAAGTTATAAATCGGCACAAAGCGCACAAAGACGTTCGCTAAGAACATCACCACAATGGCGCCCAAAGCCACCGTGCAAATAAGACGCGTGAGGCGGCTGACCCAATGATCGACGGTTTTTAAAATTTCAATCATTTCGCACTACCCCACAATACCGGCAAGACCCAAGGAGAGCCCCGGAATAAACGCCACGGCAATCGCAACCAAAATCATGATGAGGACGTAACCCAACGCGTGCTTGGCAATCTCCATCACCTTTTCTCCCGTGATGGATGCCATGACGTAGAGATTTAACCCCACAGGGGGTGTCAGCACCCCCACGGCCAATGCAATGCACATCACAATGCCCAATTGAATGAGATCATAGTTAAAGCTTTTTGCAATCGGCACGAAAATGGGCACCGTGATGAGCAAAATGGCCGTGCCTTCCATAAAGCACCCCATGATGACGAGTATCGCAATAATGATTAAGAGCACCACTGCAACGGACGAGAACGTGCCCGAAACAAAAGCGATTGTTTGCTGCGGAATGCGTGTGTAAAGAAGCACGTACTGGAAAAAGCCAGCAGTCGCAATCACAAACATGACTTTTGCGGTCTGCTCAACCGTATTCCAAAGAATAGACGGGATGTCTTTGAGTTTTAACGTCTTAAAGACAAATAGCCCAAGAATAAACACGTAGAAAGAGGCGACCGCCGCGGCTTCCGTGGCGGTGAATAGTCCCGCGAACATGCCGCCGATCACAATCACAGGGGTCAAAAGCGACCAAAAAGCGTCTTTAAACCCTTGCCAGCGCTCGGCCCACGAAGCGCAAGGCGTTACCGTATAGCCCTCTTTTTTGCACACGTAAGAGGACCAAAGCATAAAAAGAAGCCCCAAAAGGAGCCCCGGCACGGTGCCCGCGGCAAAAAGAGCGTTGACGCTCGTCTGCGTCAATCCTGCAAAAAGAATGAGCGTGATGCTGGGCGGAATGATGGGCCCTAGGGCGCCGCCGGCGGCAATCGTTGCGCAGCTGAAAGCCCGGTTGTAGCCTGATTTTGTCATCTCGGCAATTGCGATCATGCCGATGCCTGCGGCGCAAGCTGCGGCAGAACCCGACATCGCAGCCATCACGATACAAGCAACAATGGCGGCGTTCGACAGGCCCCCTGCTTTATGCCCCAGGCACACGCGCCCGAAGCCAAAGAGGCTTTGCGAGATTCCGCCCACACTCATGAGGTTGCCCATCAGGAGGAAAAACGGAATTGACATTAAGGTGATGCCCGAGACTTGAGAGTACATGCGCTGAGGCACAAGGAAAAGCCTTGCCATGTCGCCTCCTGCCATCAAAAAGGTGGCAATGGAGGCAAAACCCATCGTCACGGCAGTGGTCACGCCCAATAAGAGCAGAACCAAGACACCGGCGAAAATCGCAAACATCACCATATGAATAGACCTCTTCTTATTTTGTGGTCTTCACGGCGTTAAGCACTTCCTGCATCGCGTCTTTGCCCGCAAGTTCCGCCACCTTGTCATAAGCAGGGGCCATCTTGTTCACAAAAGATTGGCGATCGGGATAGGTGACGTTCATCCCCTTTTTCTTTAATTCTTCAACGACGGCGCTTTCGCCTTCACTGATCATCTTGCGGGTGAGGTTTTGCGCATTCACCGCCTCTTCTTTCAGGATGGTTTGCTCTTCAGGACTCAAGCCTTCAAAGACGGTCTTATTGATTAAGAGCACCTGGCAGTCAAAGTAGTGATTGGTCATCGCCAACTGATTTTGCGTTTCATAAAGCGAATCAGCCAGGATCGTGAAAACAGGATTTTCTTCACCGACCACCACACCTTGTTTAAGGGACGTATAAAGCTCGGAGTAAGCGATGCTTTGGGTGTTGGCGCCGATCGCATCAAACGCGGCCAAAAGACCCGTGGCAGGCGGCACACGGATCTTCACGCCCTTTAAGTCGTCCGCGGTTTTCACCACCACGTCTTTTGTGGTCGTTTGACGGAAACCGTAGTCAAACATCGAAAGTCCCACGACATCGTACTGCGCCAAACCTTCATTCATCCAGGGCATCACAAAGCTGTCAATGACTTTATGCGCCTGATCGTAGCTTTCAAAAAGGAAGGGCGCGGTCATGGCGTTTAGTTTTTTGGAGTACATCGCCATGTTGCCCAAAGAGACTACCGCCATGTCGAGAGCGCTCATTGTCACTTGTTCTGCTAAAGCGGGCTGGTCTCCTAATTCACCCGAAGGATAGACCTCAACCTTGAGTTCCCCTTTGGTGCGCTCGCCCACATTTTTAGCAAACTGAAGCGCCGCGGCGTGGTGCGCGTGGCTAGTGGCCGCTGTATGCGCAAGGCGAATCGTTTGCGCGGCCTGCGCGGAAAAACTGACGGCAACCAAACAGGCGCCTGCCGCCAATAGTGCTTTAAGAGCGGTACGCATAGCGTGTGTCCTCCGGGGATTTAAATAGATGCAATATTAATCTTCTAAGTATAACGGGCTCTGCCCTCTTTTAAGGTGTTTCTTCGGAGAAATCCCGAGGAAAGCGAGAATGGAGAAAGAAGAATATTTCGCCTAGCGCCTCAATCCGGTTGCTCTTTTCCTTTGTTTAGGCTGCGGTCTAAATAAATCGATTTTCGGTTCTGTGTAGAAAAGCTTGTCAAAATCCTGTGCGCGGTTGAGCGCGATGGCTAAGAGAACCAGGCTTTTGAGCGAAATTTCGCCTTCGGATTCAAAACGGCGCAAAGAGCCCAGCGATACCCCGGAGCGCTCGGCCAACTGCGCCTGAGACATATTGCGATCGAGCCTCACGCGTTTAAAGCGGTCGGCAATATCCAAACGAATGTCTTTAGGCGGCAATAAATTGTTAACTACGCTCATTTGAGATGTTAAGGTGCTTTTTAACGTTTTATCGCTAATATTTTAGTATTTAATAAAATTGATGTTCAATGGCTCTTAAACTTTTCAGCAACATGCGCTGTTTACGGAATAATCACCACTCTGTCTCAGGCGGATTATCGTTTTTAATCGCAAGCTTAATTTCCAGACCCAAAACAGATACCCATCGCATTAATTGCTCAAAACTCATCACCTCCGGATGATTTTCCAAGTACGAGACTCTCGATTGGCAAAGACAAACTCTTTGCGCAAATTCTTTTTGCGGGATTTTTTTGAATTTCCGATAGCTTCTGAGCAACGTACCCAATTGCTGAGTTATTCTGATGGTACATTCGTTAGGCATAAGATCACCGTTGAAACATTTAAAAATATCTCTACTAACGATATTTTCCAATTATCTCATATAGAGATATTTTTAATCTTGATTTAAACCTTTTTGCAGACTGATGCGGTTATTAACCTCCTGTCTGAAGTGCCATAGAAAATAACCGCAAACAAAGAAAGACAGAACCTCCGCAATAGGCTGAGCCGACTGCACACCAAGAAGTCCGATTTGAGTGGGAAGGATAAGAATCAACGGCAAAAAGAAAAGTCCCTGGCGCGTTGCGGCCAAAAGCGTTCCCACCGCCGTGCGGCCGATCACCTGAAAAGCCATGTTGCCGATAACATTCACGGGCACAATGATGGCTACCGAACATTGAAGCCTCAGGGCTAATACACCCACTGTCATGACATCAGGGTCGTTGACTTCAAAAAAGCCCACCACTTCTTGGGCAAAGACAAAACCCATCAACCCCAAAAAGACCATGAGAACTGTGCCCATGGAAATGGTGACATCGAGCGCCTTTTTCACGCGCTCGAAAAGCTTCGCGCCCCAGTTGTAACCCAAGACCGGCTGAAAGCCCTGCCCCAAGCCAATCAAAAAGGCATTTGTGATCATCATCACCTGCCCTACGATGCTCATTGCGGCGACACCCGCGTCGCCATAGCGTCCCGCCATGAGATTTAAGACAGAGGCAGCGACCGCGCCCAAAGAGTTTCGGGTTAAAGAGGGAAGGCCATTTTTGAAAATGGAGCCGTAAAGTGAAAATTCTTTTGAGATAAACGCCCAGTGCATCTTCATGGAGCCTTTGCCTCTTAAGTAGTGCGAGAGCAAAATCACAAAAGAAATCATCTGGCAGATGGCCGTGGCGCATGCGGCCCCTCGAATGCCCCAATCAAAAACAAAAATAAAGATTGGGCAAACCGCGATATTAAGCACTCCGCCCAAACCCAGTCCCATCATGCCGACAATGGCAAGCCCTTCGGAACGCAAAAGGTTATTGAGCGTATAGGAGGCCGCCATAAAGGGCGCGGCTAACAAAATAATGCTCGCGTAATCTTTAGCGTAAGGCAGGATGGTGTCCGTTGCCCCCATTGCCCTCAATAGGCTCTCCAGACCAATGATCGCCAAAACAGCGAAAACCGCGGAAAAGATGAGCGAAAGGAAAAGGCCGGAACTTGCAAGCGCATTGGCTCTCACATAGTTTTTAGCACCCAAAAGGCGCGAGGTTTGCGAGGCGCAGCCTTGGCCAATCATGATGCCGATTGCCTGAATCACGGTTTGAAGGGCGAAGTTCACGCCCATGGCGCCCACGGCTGAAGTGCCAAGGTAGGAGACGTAGTAAGTGGATGCGGTTGAGTAGAGCGCGGTCACAAGCATCGAGAGCATCGTGGGGATGCCCAGCTTAATGACAAGGGACGCCACCGGGTCTTCCGTCATTTTCCGATAGGTGCGGTTAGCGGCGTCGAGTGATTTTGTACCGTCTTTGTCCGTTGACATGCCAATATCAATCCGCGTCTTTTTCTTTGAATTTAATTCCAAAAATAGGCTTTTTCAACCGTCACTCTTCTAAAAGCGTCTTGTCGATCGCGCACTTTGTCAGTGTCTCAAAACCCAAGAGCCCGTCTTCTTTTTCCACGCAGCAAAGCATGTTTTCAATCCGTATCCCCCAAAGACCGGGGCGATAGATCCCGGGCTCATCGCTCACAATCATGCCCGGACGAAAAGCCGTGAGCGAGCCCTCGTGCTCGCGGGGCGAAATAGTGGGAGGCGTCTCATGGACGTTGAGCGTAAGCCCAATCCCGTGCCCCGTACCGTGGCCAAAGTCCGCTCCAATTGCATGAATGGGGCCTCGGGCGATTCTATCCAAATCAACTCCCGTGGTGCCCGGTTTAAAAGTTGCGCCAGAGAGCGCTTTCATCGCACGGTAGACCGCGGTGTAGTCGCGTTTAAGTTCCTTGAGTTTTTCTTTGGGGAAATCCGCAGGATTGCCTAAAAACCAAACACGTGTGGTGTCGGTTGTGCCTTTGTCGTAATGGGCACCGGAGTCAACGAGCAAAACGCAGGGCGCGGTGATAAGCGCCCCCTTCCCCTCTTTAGGTTCATAGTGAGGAAGCGCGGCATTGGCATCAATCGCTGCGATGGTGCCGAAACTCTCGCCGATAAAACCAGAAATCGCGGCGCGTTTTTCGTGCAAAATCGCCGCGGCATCGTTTTCTGTCAAACACTCGCCTTTTGCAAGCCTTGCTTTAAGCTCTTCAATGAAGTCATCAATG
This sequence comes from uncultured Burkholderiaceae bacterium, assembly GCA_944390675.1. Taxonomy (GTDB): domain Bacteria; phylum Pseudomonadota; class Gammaproteobacteria; order Burkholderiales; family Burkholderiaceae_F; genus Aphodousia. The sequence goes on along the minus strand of CALXQR010000004.1, from coordinate 20,638 downwards.
GCCTTTCCGTCAGCCTTCATCACCTCGCGAAGCCCCGCGATCTCTTCGGGCGTTTTAATGGATTTCCAAAGCGCCACGGGGTGCTTAATCAATTGCCAATCGTTTTCGGCTAAAGAATAGAGTTTTGCGTTTAAATCATCTTCACGGGCAAGAAGTTTGACGCCTGCCTCTTTTATGCTTATGAGCGTTTGGTCAAGTTCGGAGTAGTCAGCGATTTCCCAACCGGCCGTCTTTAAATGCTCCTTGATGGCTTCGGTAAGAATAGCTTGATGAAGAAAAATCGTCGCGTCCTTTTGTGTCACCAACGCCCAGCTTAAAAAGACAGGATTAAATTCAATGTCTGAACCCCGGAGGTTTGTGAGCCACGCGATATCATCAAGTTTTGTAAGTAAGAGCGCGCTTTTTCCCGCACTATTTTGACTAATCCAATCCTGAAGACGTTTGAGTTTATCGCTCGCCGAAACGGAACTTGCGTAATGGATATAAAGACTATTGATGGTCTTTTCGGGTCTCCCATCCCAGACACTGGCAATTGATTTTTCAGGAAAATCGATGACTTGGCTCACGCACTCTTTAAATTCGCGGTAACGCTTAAGAGGAAAAGTCTCTAAGGGAACGGCAAGCGTCAATGGCGATTGACTGTTTTTTTCTTTTAACCAATCAGTGACTTTGAGTACCGCTTTGTCGCCTTCTCGCATGAGCGTAATGCCTGAACCTCTTAACTCACCTTCGGCCTGTTCCCAATAACGGGAATCGGTCCAAAGAAAGGCTTCCGTTTCCGTGACAATGATTTGAGCGTTGGAACCTGTAAAGCCCATTAAAAAAGTAACGAATTGATCGTGCTTTTGAATGTATTCGGAAAGATGGGCGTCAGAGAGCGCGCCATAAAAAGCATTTGCGCCAAGGCTTTTCAACGCTTGGCGCAATGCGGATAATCGATTCTTGACTTCTGTCATCAGTAGGCCTTTCTCACAGTGATGGAGACTTCGGAGGCAAGCTCTTTATCGTCCTTGACCTCTTCACCCATATTGACGGTTTCCAGGCGCCACCCTGCGTCACGCAGTTCATTGAGCGTTGTGGAAATATCCAAGTCGGGGCAGTTAAAAGGCACAACACTTAAGATATCATTGCCCTTAACGGGGTTCACAGCCGTGCAGACCGTGCGCTCACCCAAGGGCGCGTCAAAAAGCGGATCCGAAGGTCCGTTTGAGCAGCCTGCAAGCGTCAAAGCTGAAGCAATAATGAAAAGGGTTTTACGCATTTCTTAATGAAGTTCTAATTTCTAAAAGGCCATTTTATCGTTTTTCGAAAAACTAAAAGCCGGGAAAAATGTAATCAAACGATTCATCAACCGGTTTCTTTTTTCGATCTTCGGACTTTTTCTTTTCACGATTTTGTTTGGGATGAGCCTTTGCACTTGGCTTCTCGCGCTTTTGAACGTCGGGCTTTTGCGAAGTGTTCTTTTCAAAATAAGACCGATAGATTTCAGGTGTCTCAAGCGTTAACTTTTTCTTTAAAAGTTTTTGAAGCGCCTCAAACTTAAAGGTGTCTTTTTCACTTACAAGTGAATAAGCCACGCCCTTAGCGCCGGCTCTCCCCGTGCGCCCAATGCGGTGAATGTAGTCATGGGAATCGGAGGGCAGCTCATAGTTGATGACCACAGGCAGCTCTTTCACATCCAACCCGCGGGAAGCCAAATCTGTGGCAACCAGCACCCGAAGGCGCCCTGCCTTAAAAGCTTCCCAAGCGCGAAGACGCGCGGCTTGGGTTTTGTCACCGTGAAGCGCTTCCACGGAAAAACCGTATTCTTTAAGGTGACTTGCGAGAGCCCCGGCGCTTTTCTTCTCTCGCGTGAAAACCAAAACCTGCTCTAAGCCATTGTCGACAATCAGGTCTCTTAAAAAGTGAGGCTTTTCACTTTGGGGCACCTGATAGAAAACTTGATCGACAGTCGCTACATCACGGTTGGCGTTAATTTCGATGAGGCGCGATTTTTTAAGGAGTTTTTGCGCTAAAAGATGAATCTCATTGGTGAGTGTTGCGGAAAATAACAGTGATTGGCGCTTTTCATTGCAAACCGAAAGAATTCGCTTGATATCAGGTAAAAAGCCCATATCAAGCATACGGTCTGCTTCATCCAATACCATGAATTTAATATCGCAAAGTGTGAGATTTTTTTGTCTCAAATGATCCAAAAGACGTCCGGGTGTAGCCACAATGATGTCAGGTTTTGCCTCAAGCGCTTCTTTTTGCACTAAAGCGCTGGCGCCTCCGATTAAAAGCGCGCCTGATAAATCAACGGCGGGCGCGAAAAACTCCACGTTTTGCATAAGCTGCAGCGCAAGCTCCCGAGCGGGCGCGAGAATAAGAACAGCAGGATTGTGTCTGCGTACGGATGTTTGAGCAATACAATCAAGGATCGGCAGTAAAAAAGCCCCTGTCTTGCCGCTTCCCGTTTGCGCGATTGCAAGAAGGTCTCGCCCTTCACGCACGATGGGGATCGCTTTCTTTTGAATTTCAGTGGGCTCGCACCAGTGGGCTTTTTGCACAGAAGCGACGATGGCAGGTGACAATCCCAAATCAGAAAACGCATTTATCATTGCCCGCCCCCATTTCTTTCAAATAACGGCTTCTCAATTGCCCGCAGCCGCCTTCCACGTCTTGTGCGGCAGAATGCCTGAATTTCGCCAAAATCCGCGAACGCTTTAAGACCACAGCCATCTCCCGACAACGATCCCAATCGGGTCGTATAAAGGAGCTCCCCGCAACGGCGTTCACCGGAATAAAGTTCATCACAGCGTATTTGCCTGCGAGAAGCTTTTCAATATTGGCCAATTCATCATCGCCGTCATTAACGCCTTTCATGAGCGTCCACTGGTACTGAATGGGATAGCCCGTTGCACGGGCATAACTTTCTGCCTGCGTAATTAAAGCCAAAACCGAAATCTTTGAAGCTCTCGGTAAAAGGCGCGCTCTTTTCTCTTCAATCGTTGAATGCAAAGAAATCGCTAAAGCGGGCTTAACTTTTGAAGTCTTTAAAGCATCAAAAACACGGTGATCGCCCACGGTAGAGAGCACTAAATTTTTATGTGGAATTTGACTGTAGGTGCCCAGAAAATCAATTGCCGAGAGCACATTTCTTAAATTGTGCGAGGGCTCCCCCATCCCCATGAAAACAACTTTTCGTGTGTCGGGCCGAAGCTTTTTAGCGGCAATCACCTGCGCGACAATTTCCATGTCGCTTAATTGCCGAATAAGCCCCGACTGCCCTGTCATGCAAAAGACGCAACCCACAGCGCACCCTACTTGGGTGGACACGCATACGCCCTCTCTTGGCAAAAGAACGCTTTCAATCGTGTGGCCATCCTGAAGTTTAAAAAGAAGCTTTAATGACGCTTCCTCTTCTCCTTGGTGCGTACTCACCACTTCAAGCACACGATCGACTTCCCTTTGAGTCGCTGGCAGCGCCTCGCGAAGTTTTTTCGGAAAACGCTGATCGTCACTTGCGGGCCACGGCACCACGCCAAAAAGTGCGCGGTAAAAATGACCGTAGTGCGCGGGCTTGGCGCCAAGCGCGATGAGCTTATTGTGAAGGTCTTCGAGCGTCATAAAAGAAAAATGGACGTTGAAAATAAATTCAACGCCCATTTTAGCGAAAGATCGCTTTATTCCCGATTAGTACTTATAGTACATTTCAAATTCGATCGGGGCGGTTGCCAAACGGAAGCGTTCCACTTCCTTAGCCTTCAATTCAATGTAGGCTTCGATCATGTCTTCGGAGAAGACGCCGCCGCGGGTTAAGAATTCATGATCCTTAGCCAAGGCGTCCAACGCTTCGTCCAAAGAGGCGCACACCGTCGGAATCTTTGCGTTTTCTTCTGGCGGCAAATCATAAAGGTTCTTGTCCGCGGCTTCGCCCGGGTGAATCTTATTGATAATACCGTCAAGACCTGCCATCAAAAGCGCGGCAAAGCAAAGGTAGGGGTTAGCCATCGGATCCGGGAAGCGCACTTCGATGCGGCGAGCCTTGTCGCTAGCCGTATGCGGAATACGAATCGAGGCTGAACGGTTGCGGGCGGAATAAGCGAGCTTCACAGGGGCTTCAAAACCCGGCACCAAGCGCTTATAGGAGTTCGTGGACGGGTTTGTGATGGCGTTCAAAGCCTTCGCGTGCTTGATAACACCGCCAATGTAGTAAAGCGCCATGTCGCTTAAGCCCGCGTAGCCGCTGCCGGCAAAAAGGTTCTTGCCGTCTTTCCAAATGGATTGGTGCACGTGCATGCCGCTGCCGGCGCTGCCCACAACAGGCTTCGGCATAAAGGTCGCGGTCTTGCCGTATGCTGCTGCCACGTTCCAAATCGTGTACTTCACAATCTGCGTCCAGTCAGCGCGCTGCACAAGCGTTGCAAAACGCGTGCCGATTTCGCATTGCCCTGCGCCCACTTCATGGTGCTGCACTTCTGTCGGAACGCCTTGTTGCTCCATCAGCAAGCACATTTCAGAGCGCATATCTTGGAAGGAATCAATAGGAGGCACCGGGAAGTAGCCGCCTTGGTGACCCGGACGGTGACCGAGGTTACCCTGTTCGTAATCAATCTTAGAGGCCCAGCCGGCTTCATCGGACCCAATCTTGAAGAACGCGTGTTCCGGATCCGTGCCCCAGACGATTGAGTCAAAAATATGAAATTCGGGTTCAGGACCAAAATAAGCCGTATCCCCAATGCCCGTGGACTTCAGATAGGCTTCGGCGCGCTTAGCAATCGAGCGCGGATCGCGGTTGTAGCCTTTGCCGGTAGCGGGGTCCGTCGCGTCGCACGTCAAAATAAGCGTGCTTTCTTCGCGGAACGGATCCAAGCGGGCGCTGTCGGGATCGGCAATGAGGATCATGTCGCTTGCTTCAATGCCCTTCCACCCTGCCATGGAGGAACCGTCAAAAGGCTGACCTTCTTCAAACCAGTCTTCATCAACCGCGCGGGCAGGAATACTCACATGCTGCTCTTTACCCTTCATATCCGTAAAGCGCAGATCGACGAACTTAACATCGTTGTCCTGAATCATTTGCAGGACTTTTTCAATGTTGGCCATGTTGGGCTCCTTTCATTCAAACAGGCGAATTGTAGCGATAAAGAACGCTGTCAGTGTAGTGTTTTTTGAATTTGTTGAGCAAAAAACTTCAACGGAATTTGTTTTAATTCAAGGCTTAATGCCTATTGCTTAAGATATTTGTCTTTTCTTTGCGTGCCAAGCATCGTAGTCGGCTTGGATAGTTATCCACGTTGACGCTCCCAGAACTTTTAGTACTTGAAAGATTTTTTGAGCAATTTCAAGAGTAACCCGCTCTTTTTCCTTCAAAATTCCTGTCATTAAATTTGGCGCAATATCTATCTTAGGAAATCACGCATGACGAATATAAACAGACCCATTTTTGACTTCCCACTCTTTTTACTAACCCTCTCTTCTCGTTTACAGATCTTCTTCAAAATGCAGAGGCAACTGCCCTCCAAAAGCACGTGCAATTGATTCTTCATACTGTTCGATAGATCCTGAAGACTTTGCAATACCAACAACCTGCCAAATGTGGCTCCGTAAAGCATTAACACCTACTTCTGTCAGGAATTGATGTAAACGCTTGCTTTTTTGCTCCCCTTTTGCCTCACGCAACAATGTCAACAAACGTCCATTACTGCGAGCCAATGGAGTATATATGTGCCTTACCGTCAAATGCCTATGTTCCCAATTTCTTCCACGAATCGGCACGGGTATGTTGTAAATTCTCTGCCATTCGGCATAAAGATCATCTGGAAATTCTTTAGCCCATTTTCTAGCCTCTTCTTGAACATATTGTTTAAAGGCTGCAATAACCTGAGCTTTAGTTGAGTTATAACCAGCTAACTTATATACAAGCCCCTGAATGCCCAACTTAGCGCTAGCAGCTGTAACTATTCCCGCACTGGCAACAAGAGAATCCGGAATCCCATCATCTACACGATTTGCCAATAGTATTGAATTGCAAATATCAATTAGCACTGTTGCATCGTAACCACTGGCAGAAAAAGGAGGTTTCCTATCTCCATTTTGTCCTCGGTCAATGTATTGAAACTTAATTGGCTTATCAATCTTCTCTTGCGATTCTTGCCCAAGGAAAGACCAAACAGAATCACGATACACAAATCTAAACAACATCCTTCCTGGGCGATCTCCAGAAAAACCAAGCAGGCTACCCATCCCATTTTGTGTTAGCACTGCAGTTCCCAATTCATCATCTAGAACATAACAATCCGCATCAATGCCAAAATCCTCTGAAAAATTGCCTTTGTGATAAGCCTTATAACCCCAACGTGCTCGAGCAGCCTTCTCTGCAAATTCTGTTCGCTGTGCCTTAGTTAAAGCGTGAGCTCTAGCGTAACCACTATTTGATCTATTCATTGTTTTCATGTTACATGCATAATAAAATCAGTGATGCATGTATTATAGCCATTAATAATTATTATTTAAGAGCCAACATGTGATTCTTTCAAAAATTTTATTAACTCGCTATTATTTGAGAAGTAAAGAAATAAACTCAACGATTAGTCTTGTAGTTAGAGTGGTACTTATATGAAATCTTGCTTCTCTACGGAAAATAAACATATTTGTACAATCCATCAGCGAGCCTTCTATTTGAACTGCGTGATAACCGTATTAATATTGGCGGTGTTAATTTACTTGACCTTTTTTTCCGAAAAATACGTAATTGCCCTATCCCTAGCTCAGGCTGTACCCCCAACAGTGCAAATTAATACCTCTGGTTCAGACAGTTTCCAAAACATTTTAGAAATTCATCAATTATGGTCGTCCCAAGCGTCCCTATATCAAACGATTATCGCTCTCTTAATTTTCTTAAACTCCATTTTTGGCTTGGTTTCATATCTTTATATTTCTAGAAGGTCTGAGGATAAGATTTACGAGGCTGCATCGCACCATTTAGAATCTGATCCTTTTAAAGCACTAATGCGAGAAAATATTGCCGATAAGGTGGAAAAGGCTATGACTCCTATTTGGGATCAAGAAAAGGACCGCTATGCTCGAATTGAATTAATAGAAACACAAATAGAAGCGTTAGAAAAGAAACTTGATACACTTGTCCAGACGGTTTCACAAAAAGATAACAATGAGCAAGCCGGATCCGACCTAAACATATCCAAATAGGAAGAGGTTTTTTTATGGCTTTTATTAGAAACAGTCAAAACTCCCGGATGTCTACGAACTCAAGATTTAAGAGTGCACAGGAATTAATCGCATGGGCAAGAAATCGCGAGGTCGATACCGAGCCGTTGGATATTGCAAAACTAGCAAATGAGTTAGGTATTACCGTTCGTTACGAAGTTATGAACGAACAAATTTCTGGCAAACTCAATATGGAAAATGGAAGATGGATCATAACGGTAAATTCCCTCCATCACCCTAACAGACAACGCTTTACCATAGCTCATGAATTAGGACATTTCATGCTACACACCGCAACGAAATCAAACTTCGAGGATCAGGCTTTTTTTAGAGGAAATAGTGTTTCAGAAAATGGAGAAAAGGAAGCCAACAGATATGCGGCCGACCTTTTAATGCCAAAAGACTCTTTTGATAATTTCGTAAAAAACAGCTCTAACAATGTAGGAGAAATTGCGCAACATTTTCAAGTTTCATCTTTAGCCGTAAGGTATAGAGCAAAAGATTTAGGTTACCGAGGTCACAATCTATGAACGATAAATTTTGCTACTTTCCTCTAATTAGAACTAGAGATTCAGAGCTTCGTTGTTTTGAACATCTTGAAAACGATGTGCTTAGTTGCACTTTACCTGTATACGAGCTTACCAGATCTAGAAAAACAACTAAAGATCCAGACGGAGCAATTAGCAAGGTCATGGAAAGGATCTCAAACATTCAAAAGAATCTACCGTTCATTCTCGATCTAACCGCATCAGAGCTGTATACAAACGCTCAAATTAAAGACTTGTTAGACCCAAATAACGGTTATTCTGAATGGCAACGCTTTGTTTTTAACACTTACAAAGACTTGAATATCATACCTGTAATTCATGTTAACGAAGACCGCACTCAAACAGACTACTCTCAATTATGTGATTTTGTTTTAACAAGTCCCACAAAGAACAAGTTATTTGCGATACGTATACCTATTGATCTACCTCCTACCGAAATAACTTATTTGTTTGAGAAACTACAAGCAGCGCTAACCCAAGTAGGAGCAAAAGTAATTGTCTTAATGGATGCGGGCTTTGTTGGAAAAAACATATCCGTAACCGTTGAATTATTTACTGGCTTCTCAAAAGTTCTTGATAAATATGCAGCCTCTATCTACAAAAAAGTTATGCTGTGCACATCTTTTCCTAAAAATGTTGCCCAAGGTAGGAATGAACACGAAGATAGCTTTAGGATTTATGAAGAAGAGATATATCAAAAAGTTAAGAATTTAGTAGCTGATATTGGTTATGGTGATTACTGTTCAATAAATACTGAACAAATTGAACGAGCCGGGGGAGGTTTTATTCCTCGTATTGATGTAGCATCAACGGACGGTAATAGCTTTTCATATAAACGATATCGCCAGTCTGAAGGTGGTTATGTGAGATGTGCTAAGCGAACAATTGAGGACACTCGTTGTTACACAGATCTTAAAACATGGGCAGATGAAAAAATACAGGAGGCGTCTGCAGGCAAGCCGTACAGATTAAATCCTTCTTCTTGGATAGCGGTTAGGATGAACTACTACATTAAAACCCGCGTCCTTTTGAGAAAGACAAATTAAGTTTTTGGATTATCTTTGGATTTTTCTGAAACTGGGATGAATCTATTTCTTAAGATGATTTGCAAATTTTCTTGTTAAAAAAGAGATGTCATCTGCCGTAAGGTAATTGTTCGTTTCTGTTAAAAAAACCTTAAATTTCTGCTCGTATCGTCTCTTAAATTCAAGACGAACCAAATGTTTCAGATCCTCTGTCGTGCTATTTTTTGCGATTATCGCTGTCATTTCATAGATATTTTTTAAAGTTCTTGAAGAAATTCGCCGATACAATTTATCAATTTCGGATCTAGGCAAAAAATCTACTAGAACTTGTTTATTTTTTCTTACTATCTCTGAAGCCGAACGAATTTTGTTGACGGATTTAAAATCAACGGTAATTAAACCAATATTTTTTGAAACGACTTTTCTAATTTCTGACAAATTATCCTGTTCACAAATAACATAACAGTAGTCGAATATTTTTTTATAACTTTCTAATTGATATCCCAAACGCTCTGTCTTATCTGTTTTTGTTTTAATTTCAAAAGCTATCAACTTATCATTAGCTAACAGAACTACGTCAGCCCTTCTTTCATTGAATTGAAATGGAACTTCTAATGCGACAATTGCTTCTGAACACGAATTCTGAATGATTGAACGTAGAAAAGCAATCTTAACTTCTGTCTCATTCAATTTGATTTACCTTTACTCTTACTTTTTTGAAATCTGTAACTCAAACATTATTCTGAGCACCAATTAAGAAAACAGTTTCAATGCTACCAAACAGCATAGTAATTCTCCAATAGTCGTCCTGTATGTCAAGCTACAAAAGAGTTAACCCTCAAAACGACAATTACATTCTGTAGATCCTGTGTGAAATGCTCGCTTAAAAAACTTAGCTAGTTTTAGCACAGGAGAGTCAACCTGGCATCTATCAAAAATTCCTTCCCTTTCTTTGGATCAAGCGCCGGAATAGAAACTTCTGACAACTTGTGGTCATACGGATTGGGGTGATGATACTGGATATAAATACAGCCTTGAAGAAAAAACTGGGAAAATATTTTTCCCATGTCTTTAGGTTATAAACGCTGTCAAGCGGCATAATTTCTCCATCCGCGTATTCATTAATTAATTTTTTTATTTTCATTTCTGAAGACCATCAGCTTCTGAAATTTTGATGTTTTTGCTTGCTTGATTTTCAACAAAGAAAGAAAATTGCTTTGATACTTACCGCTACTAGTTGGAATCTTTCATATTTATAGGAATATAAAACACCTAATCGTGTTAACATGAAAGAAGAGGTTCTAAATGAAGCGCCACAAATTCCAAGATCCACGCCGCGGTTACGATTACAAAATTAAGACCGGTCCTATGGCTGACGAAAGAAATGAGACTCGACAAGAGACTGTTCGTCTTTCGATTTTTGTTCCCAGATACGTAGAAACATACGTCGGTGGATTGTTCGGGGGTTATTTTGAAAAATTCCCTATCGGAGATTCTCGACCAATCTGGATGCAATTGATTGAACTTGTTCTCTACCTAATTGGACTCATCATTTGTTTAGGAAGCGTTGTGTTCATTTGGTGGCTCTTTTGGCGCTTTTGCTAGTTTTTCTCAGTAGCATCCAATCGAACGTTAAAAATGCAGTCAAACTCTGTTTGTCCACGATAGAGGAAATAACGGACAGAAAATAGCGTTTTTTCACAGAGACCGAATGAAAAAAGTGCGCCTCCTCTCCTTTGTTTCTACTGCGACAATTTTCTTTGCGAATTTCAAACTTCTTCTGGGGATGCGGTCAAAATAAATGTAAAAATTCACCCACTCTTGCGGTTTTTCTAGTTTGAGAAATTCCATCTCTCACTGCTTTAATTTAGCAGTAAAAATTAGTTTAAAGAAAAATGTATATGTATCTGCGCTCTTTTTATAAGCCGTCTGTTTATCTGCTTATTTACATATACCGCCTCAAGCGGGCATTAGCATCCTCTTCTTTAGCCAGTTTCTCATACATGTCAATTAAAGGAGTAATAATTGTGTCATTCACAAATTGACTTCGACACTTTTCTCTCCAACTCATATATTTTTTAACTAGTGCTCTTTCTTGTTCACCTCCCGTATCTGACACCGCATAAACACCACGCATATTCACAATTTCAAATCTGCAACTAGATGCTAGAAGTGTTGATCCTATATCTTCAATAATTTTCGCAACATTGGAACTCGGCCATGAACCATCCTCGTTGCAAGCTGTATGCGCAATAATCTCTCCAAGAGTTTTATCTATTAATTCTCGATTTTCACTTTTGACGTTTTCTCTTACTTTCCTAACCCAAGTTTCAAATTGCCCTCCATTTATATGGGCATCTTCAAGAAATTTTTTACTTCGATAAAGCGATAAGTAGTATTTAGCAACTTTTCGGTTTTCAGAATCTAAGATTTGCTCAAAAAAAGCCGCATCTTCTCTTAAAAACGTAATGAGATGAGGAACCTCTTCGCCGGTATTGTTACCAAAAGGATCAATCAAAATACCTAGATATAGATATTCCAGTCTTAGCGCCTCTTGCTCCCCTATACTTCCAGACTGTATTAGGCCAATAACATCCTTTTTACATTGCCAAATAAAAACCTTTTTATATTTTGATCTCGATAGTGCCAAACCAACCAATATAGGGTACAAAAAGTTAGATATTTTTCGTTTATCAAAGCTGATATAGCAATCCTCGTATCGTTCGGCTTCAATTAGATTTGGGATAGCCAAATCTCTATCAGGGTAATTATCAAGATCTAGTGGTACTTCCCTCCAATATCGTTGTTGAAGCGTTATATCTAACTGATTCACAATTTGCCATGTCGAACCTGTGAACGGAAGAGCTTTGAATACAAGTATTGGATCTATGCTACTGCCTTGGTTCAAAAAATCTTCTACAACTTTTTTTATTTCTGCATTTTCATATTTAGAAAAAAATCCTGATAACAGTCTAACAACCTTAGCTTCAGTCAAAGATGAAGTCTGTTTAAGAGCTGTATGGATAAATGCTTCCCTTTGTTTGGGTAGTGAACGCAATATGAAAAATGCGTATTTCCCTACTAGTTGAGGAACTTCCGTCAAATTAATCAAATCCCATATACCAGATTCTCCCAACTGGGAATAAATTTTACGAAATGCTTTAAACCTTAATTTGTTTAACAACAAAGTCTGTTCGGCAAAATTCAGATTCTCCCTGTTACTGAGGTGAGGATATGCGCTCGAAAATAGCCATAAATTTTTCCATAATTGAGACTGTGAAACGAGAGATCTCTTAGTATTTGAAATTTCTCTTTGTACTTCCTTGGAGTACTTCGTTTTTGAGTATTTCAATTCGGTATTAAAGGTACAAATTAACTGATTTAACACCTTCTGTCTGCTACGATCATCCGCATGCTTTGACCAATTTTGTAAATTTTTAAGCCAAGCAAGCTGGTCTATCGGATTCAACCTCTTAAATGAAATTAAAAATTCTGTTATTTCTGTTGCTGTCGTTGCAGAAGACACTTGAATTATTGTTTTAATAAAATAGGCAACTATCTCATTAATATCCCTGCGGTACTTTACAGTTGCATCCAATTTATCCCACAATGGAGCATGTGGCATATCGTGGGTTCTCACATCCAAAATACTCCTTAAAACCTTCTGAAGAAGTTGGGAATTCTTTTCATATAACTCCTCCAATATTGTTTTAAGTTTTTCCCAAGAGTAGCTTTCTCTGAACAGAAGACTATTCAGGATTACCTGAAAAGAGGATTCTGGAGTCGGAAAAATATTATCTTTAATAGGTTTTTCGGAAAGATTGAACAGAAGTCGCAATACTCTCTCAACGTAAATATCTTGCCAACTTATAGCTTCCAAAGCTGATAAAAAACTGGTCGATCGCATAGTTAGGGAGTTATTCTCTGATTTTCTTAATAACTCTTTAAATATCCCCTGAAGTTGATTTTTTCTATACTCATTTTCTAAAAATGAAAGAAAACTATTGGGGGCAATCTGTGCTAATTTAAAGATCTCCGGATCCTCTAGTCTTCCTATCAAGCTATCATCTGCAATAAGAACTCGGTTTAGCAAATTTTCAGAATATGTTTTACAAAGAGAAATTCTGTCACCGAAAAGTGCCTCTGAATATTTCGATAGAAAAACCAGTGTATTTAAAATATTTTCCCTTAAAAATTCAGAATATTTATTTTCAATGCTATACAGGTAAAGGCGTTCCTCTCTTTTGTACTTCCATTTCGGATCCGGTTCTACTAAGACTTCAATAGCTAAATCATAGAATCGCCCTAATTGACGCTCTGTGATTTTATCTGCCATAACAAACCATGATTCATAAATTGAATTTACACCTACTATACGGTTAGTTATATAAATTTTTTTTGAACTATCCCATTGCTGTTTATTGATGATCCAAATAGGATTATCATCAATAGAAATCAACTTATTCAGCACCTCTTCAATTTCATCATCCTCTATCCCGTCTGCCAATTTTTTTATAAAATCCATATCCCATTTATTTGCAGTTTCAAAACCACCGGCCAGCAAAATAGGAACAAATAAATTTGAACAACCAACCCACAAAGGTTTAGATAAAGTTATTTCTTTGAGTAAATATCGTCTCAGAATCGTTATTGACCTACCTGTTTTATTATCCAAATTCACAATATCTTCATAACTAAAACCGCTTTTTAACAGAGCGTCAAAAAATTTGTTCGGAGATAAATGTTCTAAAACAATATCACTGTGAATTGCTCCAAAAGGCTTTATAACAATTCGTCGTTTGAATGTCTCGTTTTCAAAAAAGTTGCTTTCGTGTTCTTGGTAAATCGCAGTAAACAAACAACTCTTAGATTCAAGCTGTGATAGGTTGCAAGATGAACTAAAAATTATTGTATTTTCAAGTTCCTGCCGAATGCCTTCATCGGAACAGAAAAGGCAACAAGCATAGAGAAAGGCTTTAGCTTCTGAGGATGAATCGGCAGAAATTGTTAGAACCTTTTGTCCCGCTTTAAAGAAATCTGTTATTTTGGAGAGATTTTTTTCATACGCTGGGCGGAAAATTTCTAAAGGAAGTTGTGGTCTAGTATTTTGAATCCATTGTTGCCAGAAATTTTCTAGTGTTTGTATTCCCTCTAATTGACGTCCCAACTCCTGAGCAAGCCAAATTTGTGCTTCTGGGGATTCTTCCAACCATTGTTCGAGTGTATTTACATCGTAAACTCTTACCTCTTTCCATATTTTTAATTTATTTTTTTCATTTACCCACTTATCCATTCCGGCCCAAGAATAGGGCGTTACAAAAATAAAGGTTTTATCTCTCAAGGAATTTTTCTCTAGAATATTTGTACGCTTTTCAAAATCACTTTCAGCTTTAGCCTTAATATTTGCTTTATTACCTGTCCCGATTTCCCAGTAAGATATTCCATGGGGAACATATTTATTGGGAAATCCTTGATTCTCAACACAACCATCAATTCCATGTCGCTCGGATTCATCATTAGCGTGAAAATCAACAAATGTTAAGTAGTTGCTTGGGACAGAGGATTTAACAAGTCGTCTTATAAAAACGGGAAAACGATCTCTTACTGATTTACGCCTAGCAAACTCAGAAATATGAACTGATAATAACTCTACGATAGGGTTGCTTTTTTTGCTTTGAATGTAGTCTTCGTGCGCGATCTTTATTTTGGAGTCAACAGGTTGCAAAAATGACAATCCAAGTTTTGATTCAAATTTCTCTACAACATTGATCGTTAATGGTTTGGCTCCAGAAATGATTTTTTTTAGATAACTTAGTGAAATTCCTAAAAGCAACGCTGCCTCTTTTTGAGTTAGCTGAAGCTCTCTTAAACGATTAATGATGATCGCACGTGTATCTATTTCTTTTTCGTACATATTATCTATTTTTTAGGAGTCAATTTAAATTTCTAAAGATTCATCTTACATTAAAACCAAGATATCAAGTGACTACTGGATACTGGAGGTCCTGTGAAAAATATTCGCTTAAAAGTCTTAGCTGGTTTTAAAGCAGGAGAGTCAGCCAGCCATCTATCAAAAATCTATGCCCTTTCTTTGGATCAAGTGTTGGAATGGAAACGCCTGACAATTTATGGTCATACGGATTGGGTTGATGGTACTAGACGTAAATACAGCATTGAAGAAAAACGATTGATTCTTGAGAAGTATTTTTCCCAGTCTTTAGGCTATAAACGCTTTGCTGCCATAAACAATCTCAGTTGCCGTCTATTGAAAAACTGGATCAGGAAAGTCAAAAAATCCGGAAGTATCGATTTGGCTTATCGCGCGATACAGGTACAGCTATCTAGTTATAAGTCAAATTTTGCAATCGTCGCTTGGGCTGTTTTTGAAGTTAAATAAAATCAACGCTCAACTAAAGATGTAGCCGATCAACTTGGGTACAACATACGATCTGTTCAACGTTGGTGCCGCCAATATTTGTTGAATAAAGATTTTTGCCATACTGTTAACTCTGTTAGCGACCACATTAAAGTGAGCCAGATTCGGACGATTTAAACAGAGCCACTTGGCGCCAAAAATAAACCAAAAATTGAACTACATTCACGCCTCAAAAAACAAACTAAAGTAAGTTACTCTGGAAATGATCGCTCGCCGCTAGGCAGGCCGCGGTCAGAGTTTCTGCCCCGGCTGCGCCGCGGATTGTACGATCAGTAGCGCGTCAAGCCGCAAGGGCTTGACCCGACGAGTTGGCTAAATTGAGGCTTAATCAGGCCATCTAGAAAAAAGTGTGGTTTAAAACTCAAATGACCGTTGTCCGCTAAATTGGTTTAGTTTCTTTGACCGTTGTGGTCCAATTCAATGTGTCCGCTAACAGTTCAAAGAATTCGTTCAAACATTCTCATATACATTTTCTATCGTAATCTTTCTTAGGGATCTGTGTTAACTCTAATCCCTTTGAATCGGTTAAATACGTATAACCGATTTTTTGCATTTTGTGTTCCGGATCAATTGACTCGTAAAGTGCGGCTCTTTTTTCTCTATCTTCTTTATTAATCATTTTTAAGTGAAACAGGCTCTCTTCAAGCAAAACTCGTTTGGTGATTGCATCGTGATACCACGGTATGTGATGCTGCTGCTTCATCGTATCATTAAAACTCATATTGTCCCGAAGCGCAAACAAAACAACTTTTTGCTTTGTCGCCCAAATTCCATCACTTCTGTATTGATCTGGTGAATCCCATAATTCTCGTACATGAACAGCATAAGCTGTATCCTGATTCATATATGCTTGTTTTGCGAACTTTCTGAGATTTTTTAAAAATCCGTAAGAGTACCTTTCGTCTGCATCACAACATAACACAACATCACCATATTTTAAGGCCTCTTTAAGTAGCTTTTGACGATTTCCTCTTTCATCCCATCCAACAGAGCAAACATTTACTTTGTTTTCAAGAAGAGACCAAACCCTCGGTTCAGTTTGAATAATGCTGTAAGTTTTATCTGTACTGCAATCATCTAAGACAATAAAACCATCAACATACTCTCTTAAATGCTTAAAAAATCCTGGTAAATACTTTTCTTCATTTTTCACTGCAATAATTGCAATCAGCTTCGGGGGGGGTTAAAAGTTCAGTACAGAATCTTTTAATTCTCCTGCTTATACTAATCAGTTTATGTTTAATTTTTCTTAAGAAATTGATTAAAACTAAGAATTTCATGCACCTTTGATAATCGGCTCCATTTTTAATCAATGGTTGAAATTTACTGTTTAACTGTTTAATTATTCTCTCATCAGAATTCAGTTTCTGATTTAGCTGATTTATTATTTTCTCATTCGCCTGCAGTTTTTGATTTAACTTATTAACAGTGTCTAAAAACTCAAAACATTGACCCTTCAATGCGCTTGTCCAGTTACAAAAGCTTAAGTATCCAACCTCATTAAATGAGTTTGAGCAAATTTGTTGGTAATCTTGACTAGATTTTAGTTTAACTAGTAAGTTACCCAATCTAGAAGACAACAAAAAATTGTTCCGACAATACTCTTTCAATTGCTCCGCTTCTTCAGCGGCTTTCGAGTATCCAGCAATAATTTCACAAGATAACTCATCTAAACTTAATTTCCTGTTTGTCGGGCGGCCAGAAAAGTTGTATTTCCGTTCCTTATCTACATTTTCTAAACAAATATATCCATTTCCACCAAATCTATCGTATTCAAATACAGGAATGCCTAGTGCCAATGCATACTGGACTGTTTTCCCTATAGTGATAACTAAATCGTATTGGCAGAGTAAGTCAGGTGTTACCAACTGGATTCGATCCCCTCCTTGCCCAATGAAATCTATCTTGATGGTATCTTTCCAATAAGACCCAAGTGCTTTAACTTCTGCGGGGATATGGTTAGAAACTACAGCTATTTTTTGCGGGCCACGAATACTGATTTTATGTTCATGGTTGAAAAATTCATCAGGCACTAAATTCTCAATCACATAAATATCGGCAATTGGGATATTAAATTTACTGGATTGAGATTGGCGAGTTTCCTCACTCATTGCCAACAGTATGGAGGCGTTTTTCCAATACGAAGAAAAGCTTTCCAGAGGTTCGTATGATGAAAGGCTTCCCAAAATAAGCTTTTTACATTTCAATCCACGATTGAGCAATAAGCCTATGGTAGGGAAATGATAGGAGAAAACAATATCGTATTCAGAAGCTAAAATTTGCGGTTCTGTGACAGTCTGAACATGAATTCCAAAACTACGGAATAAGTCTTGAATTTCCTTAATCGAAAATATAGTTGCAACTACAACCTTATTTTGCCCTCCCCCAATAAAATATTTTGCCCATTCTAAAACATGAATAACAGAGCCGTGATATCCATCGAGATACGCAATTGTGAATAAGATTTTCATTGAAATTTAAAAAGCTGTTATTTTAGATACCAGAATTTTAGCAACCCTTTTAATGCAATAAACAAAATACCCAAAGAACATCATAGAAACTTCTGATCAATTCTCGACTGCAACAATATATTGGTTTTAACCCGCGCCACAAAAAATCAGAATTTTAAGCTTTGTCGTTAAATGATCTATAGATTCTTGTCGTTAAATTTCGTAGTAAGCAATCTTAACTTAATAAATTCCAGTTTCTAAGAGAGTCTTCGAGTATATGTGAAGTATTACAATGAGGGACGTATCCAAAGAGATTAAGTTGGGTTATCTAACGTCGAGGGAATATCGACGTCAAATAACCCAAAATCAAGAGTCTTAATTGGTTTACTTTTGGGGTAGAATTCAAAGTCGAACTGTTTATTTCCTCTGAAAAGAATTCGTCATACAGCCTCACTATAAAATCACAAACTCCGATAGTGGGCTGAAGGACTAGCAGAGATTCTAATAACTTTTTCAATTAACTTTAAGGTCGCACGCAACAATGACTCCTCGTCGACTGCTTCGGCCACCTCAGCTAATTTGTATTGATATTTTTTTATTCTCTCTGCAGGGGCCCCACAAGGAAATACTACAAAAGGAACACCTAATAACATTAGTTCCTGAGCTGCATATGAAAAAGTCTCATTACATTGAGAAGGATAAATAACTAAATGGATGGCATGATCCGTTAACTTTTGTCCTAAATTAGAACGATCATACTTTCCTAAATAAACGATGTCCTTTTCCTGACTCCCATCAGTTATTCCCAAAATAAAAAAATTACAATTTGGATAGTACTTCTTAATTTTTATTGATACTTTGTTAAAGTAATCACTTCCCTTGACTGGACAAAAATTTCCAATGAAGCCGATATTAATTTGTTTATCTTTCTGAATTTTGGGTAATTGATAAGTTAAGTCCTCATTCCGAATTAATGGCAAATGTTCTACAACAGAATATTTACCAACAATTTGAGGATAAACTTTTATAGTTATTTTTAAAGAGTATTCTGAAAAGAATCGTACATTGTCCACCATGCTGAAGAGCCGACTATATACGAATCTCCACTGTACAATATCCTCTCTTAAAATTGTACGGTTTGTATTTTTAGGCAAGCAAGATTGGCAATATGCTGTATCGATAAACTGACACGGACGATTCTCAGATGTCAACAAGAAGAAAGACGGACATAGCGCTAAGTAGTCGTGCCATCGGTACTCTAATCTAAAATCCTTTTCTTGTTTCAAACGACATATCGTCGTTATAACCGACTCGGGATTTTTTAGAAACGCTAGATTATTGATAATAACTTTTTTTACTTCCAAAAAATAGAAAAGCCACTTAATCTCACTAAAACTCTTTAATTTAATTGAACAGTTTTTATCTACACTTATAGGGGAAATCGACCACTGATCAGAAAATCGTTCAAATGTAACAGTAATCACTCTCTCTCCGGAGTTTTCTAAATTTTGTATCTCACGTTTTGAATAATCTAAAGCACCACTAACATCATTTTTTTGTGAGCTTAAATCAATAAAGAGTGTCAAATCCTTGTTTGACAACAACAGAGAAGCTAGCTGCCTAAAGGGCCTCCATGGATCCTGTTCAAAAAACGAAGGCACTTCTTCTAACATCACTTTGGGATATCGTGAAATCAAAATTTGCCTGTTGCGATTACTTAGCGCCCTTTTCTCCTCAGACAGAAAAGACCCCCCATGAAAATGATGGACAAACAGATTATTGACCAATTTATGTTTCCATCCTTTCTGAGTTGCCCTCATACACCAATCATTTTCTTCTCCATACCCTTTCCCAAACGCTTCTATATCCAATTCGCCTACATCTTTCCAACACTTCATATTGATAGCCATGCAAAAACCAGTTCCTGAGTATGTTTCTTCTAGCTGATTATCCGTTGGCTCAATTTTCTGGAATGCTCGATCTACTTCCTGTAAAGAAAATTCAAGTTCATTATCTTTACCAAAATTTGGATAGGAAAATATCACTCCCGAATTGGTAAATGGCGTAGCAGTGGCTAATTTAGGTTCTTTTTCAAAAGGTGCTAACAAACGTTCCAACCAGTACTCCGGAACAACTGTATCTGAATTTAACCAAACAGCAAAGTCAGTCTTAATCAAAGACATTGCTCGGTTAATTGTTCCAACAAACCCTAGATTACTTTTATTATCGATAATTTGAAAATTAGGATGACATTTAAATCTTTGTAAGAACTCAATAACTCTCCTATCTGGGCTGTTGTCGTTAATAATTAAAATCTGAGCGTCTTTATGAGTGTTTCTTTCAAGCGAAGGTAGCAAACGCTTTAAGTGTTCGAGACCATTGAAGACAGGAATAACGATAGTACAAGATATATTTTTTGTTTCGAAAGATTTATTTTGCTTAAGAGTAACGAATTGTAATAAATCCGTTAGAAGATACTCAGCATGTCCCCTTTTATTTGCTTCAGGTATAAGCAGGGGGGGGTAGGCATATTCCTAGAAGTCGCCGACATATCTTTTTTTAGTAAAACATATGATATATTCAGCGCTGAACAGACAAGTTGGCTAATTATTCCCCTGTTATTGATTAAATATCTCACAAAAGCATCAAAGACGTGTGGGCGGACAACTGAAAGAGTTTTTAACCTACTAGGATCTTTAAGAATTCTTTTTAATTCCTTTATTAACATTTTTACCTCTAAATCAAAGAAGTGAAACTTTTCAAAAACTATCAGATAAAAATCCAAATTAAAGTTTTGTTTTAGCTAGTTTTTATAAATTATTATCTATTGACTTTTAAATTGAGCAGATTAAATAGAAACAATGTCTGAAATTTTATATGAATCTCCCCTTCGTTGTGAACTGTACCCCGTTTGGTAGACAACTTACCAACGGGGTATTTTCATGGGTGCAAAACGTATTTCAAAAGAGTTTA